>NZ_AFPB01000060.1 GCF_000218485.1 Aquimarina agarivorans
GTCCAATACCAAAGTATAAAAAGAAATAACTTTTTTACTATAGTGTTAAATTACAAATAATTTAACAAATTTATATTTTTAATGTTAGCTAGCTAACATTGTGTTGAAGTCATAGGTTATATTTTTGAACAAATAAAAGTTTTGTTTAGTAAAATAGTATAATTATGAAACGTTTTTTACACACTAAGAGGTTCAAAATTTTATTTTTTGCTACCTTTTTAAGTGGAATGAGCTTATCCTTTGCACAAGCCATTCCTCGTTTAACTAAAGTGGATCCCGAAAATAATTTGGTAACGGTGACCAACTTTGGCGACCAACCTGTAAATCTTATTGACTATTGGTTTTGTCTTGGTCCAGGAACTTACCAAAGATTAGGTGCTTTAACACCAGTTTCGGGAAGTATAAACTTAACTGCAAATCAAAACTGTAACATTGCCTTACCAAATGCCGGAAGCTGGTAGTGGTCTATCTTTTTAAAGTGCTCCAAACTTTTCATCAGTAGATGCTATTGAAGATTTTGCACAATGGCGAGTAGATGGCAATGCAAGAGAGGGTTTGGCTGAAAGTAAAGGGGTATGGACAGCTGGCGATTTTATAGACGATACAGGTGTTTATAGTTATATTGGTGATGGTACTGAAAATGGATTAGCCCAGTGGGAAGCTTCATTAGTAGATGCCGGGATATTAACGGGCGGTCCATTTGAATTTTTTGTTGGTGATGGAGTAGCAGATAACATTCCTGCAGATGGTATAACGATAGCAGGGGGTGTAGGTTCAGAATCAGCATGGGTAGTAACCGATGAGGATTTAAATATATTAGGATTGCCATCAACATTTTCGGCAGTTAATTTTGATACTGCAGGTTTAGGAACATGCTTAGTATGGTACTTACGTCACGATGGTTCGTTAACAGGAGCAGCTATTAATGCAAATGCAGGTACTGATTTAGGTGGGAATTTTGATCTTTCAAACCCGATAGAGGTAGTAAGGAAGACTGTTGATGCCGGTGTTTTAAGTGGCGGTCCTTTTAAATTTTTAGTTGGTGATGGAGTAGCGGATAATATTCCTGCAGATGGTATCACTATCGAAGGTGGTGTAGGCGCAGAATCTGCATGGGTAGTGACCGATGAAGACCTAAATATACTAGGATTGCCCCCAACGTTTTCGGCTGTTAATTTTGATACTGCTGGTTTAGGAACGTGCTTAGTATGGTATTTACGTCACGATGGCTCATTAACTGGTGCAGCTATGGGAGCAAATGCTGGTACTGATTTAGGAGGAAATTTTGATCTTTCAAATCCAATTGAAGTGGTAAGAAATACAGTGGATGCAGGTGTTTTGAGTGGAGGTCCATTTAATTTTTGTGTCGAGGATGGGGTAGCGGACAATATTCCAGCCGATGGTATCACTATCGAAGGAGGTGTAGGATCAGAATCTGCATGGGTAGTAACTGATGAGGACTTAAATATATTAGGTTTACCACCAACATTTACGGCAGTAGATTTTGATGGAGCAGGAGCTGGAACATGTTTAGTATGGTACTTACGCCATGATGGTTCATTGGGTGGAGCAGCTATTAATGCAAATGCTGGAACAGATTTAACAGGAAATTTTGACCTATCAAACCCTATAACAGTGAATAGAGTTGTTGGAGGAGATTGTGCAACATTATCAATAAACGAATTTGATACAGAATTACCTGTAACAATTTTTCCTATACCAGCGAGCGATAGTTTAACTATTAGTACAACTAATGCTTCTGGAGATCTTGATATCAAAATCTACAGTTTAACAGGTCAAGAGGTTCTTGAAACTGTTGCAATTTCCCAATCGGGAAGTGTAACTTTCGATGTTCAAAATTTAGAACCAGCTGTTTACATTTTAAGTATAACAGATAAAGATGGAAAGAAACAGTCTTTTGAACAAATTGTGATTGAATAATTTCCGAGGAATATAAAAATTTCAAAATATTTAAACCACCTATTTTTAGGTGGTTTTTTATTGGTTATTTTGAGTAAAATTAATTATAATTATTTGATTACAAGGTTTTTATTGGTCTTAAAAATAGTTAAAACTATGTACTTTAGTGCATTTCGCTTTTAGCTTCTAAAAATTTATCTTCGTATAATGTCTTATCAACGAAGTAATGGTCATAGCGTAAGTCGGTTAACAGTTCACTTAGTTTGGAGTACAAAATACAGATATTCAGTATTGCAAGGAGATATAAAGCAGCGTTGTCGTACAATTTTGATACAGATTTGTTAATCAGAGGATGTCAATATTCTAAAGGGAGTTGTCTCAACGAACCATGTCCATATGCATGTTGAATACCGACCTTCATTATCGATAAGTGATTTGGTTAAGAAATTAAAAGGAAGAAGTTCTAGGAAATTACAACAAGAGTTTCCAGAGTTAAATAAGCGTTATTGGGGTCGTCATTTCTG
>NZ_AFPB01000059.1 GCF_000218485.1 Aquimarina agarivorans
CTTTATTTTCTTGTAGCAGTGATGATGATGCTTCAAATAACACAAAAAACCCAATTGTTGGTGAATGGCAAATAGCCTCATTTATTGAAGAAAACGGCGAAATTCAAGAAGCTTCAGTATGTGAAAAAAAAGGTGTATTAACAATAAACGACGATGGAACTTTCTCCTCAACTTCATACGATAATGATGGAAAAAATGAAGACGGATCTGACAAATGCAAACTAGAGGAGCCAAATACCGGAACATATACCATTGAAGGAGAAAACATTACAGTTGTGAGAAATGATAGCACAACCTCATCCACAACTATATCCGAATTTACCGTTGATTCCAACACATTAACTTTATCAAATGATGATGGAGCCACAGTCTACACAAAAAAATAAATTTATCTAAAAAAACATAAACCACGCTTGTTGAATATTCAACAAGCGTGGTTTTAATTATAAGAAAAAGTTATAAGAAGTTTTTACAACATATCATTTACTATTTTCTTTTTATGGATAAGCGCTCCATATTGTTTAGCACAAAACATTGATTACGAAACCATAAAAAAAAGTAAGCCTTTAAAAGTAAGTGGTATTGTTTCTGCCAACGGCGTGTATTACAACTCCAACCAAAATGCCAGTCGCAATCCTTTTACGTACTTTTTACAAGGCACTTTGAATGTTTCTATCTACAGTTTTTCTTTACCAATTACATACAGTTATAGTAATCAAGGAGAAGATTTAGGCTACCAATTGCCCTTTGATTTTAATAGACTGAGTTTACACCCCAAATACAAATGGATTACTGGGCATATTGGGTCTGTAAATATGAACTTTTCGCCTTACACCCTAAGTGGACATCAATTTACTGGCGGTGGCTTAGAATTAACACCTAAAGGGCCTTTTAAAATAAGCCTAATGGGAGGGCGCTTACTCAAGGCTACTCCCGATGATGGCGATGCTCGAACTCAGCCTGCTTTTGATCGTATGGGCTACGGATTTAAAACTTCGTATGAAAAAGAGCGATACAAAATAGGCCTTATTACTTTTTATGCTAAAGACGATCTGAATTCCTTAGATAGCATTCCTGAAGCACGAGGTGTATTACCGCAAGAAAATTTAGTGATTAGTATTGAATCTCAGGTTAAATTAAATAAACAATTTACAGTACAGGCAGAATTTGCCAACACTGCCATTACCACAGATACGCGAACTGCTAAAAATGAAGCTAGTGGTTTTTCAATAGTTAAACCATTTTTTAACAACAGAGCTGCTACCTCCTATTACAATGCTTTAAAAACGGGTTTGAATTACACACAAGGCAAAGTTAGTGTGGGTATTGGCTACGAACGTATTGATCCTGGATACACCACATTGGGCGCTTATTTTTTTAATAATGATTTTGAGAATATAACCGTAAATGCTACCAATTCCTTTTTTAAAGACAAACTGGTTTTAGGGATTGATATTGGTTTACAACGTGACGATTTAGACGGTCAAAAAGCAAACAATACCAATCGAACTATTGGTGCTGCCAATGCTACTTTAAGCCTAAACGAACGCTTAACCCTTACTGGCATGTATTCCAACTTTACCACATTTACAAATATTAAACCCAATCAATTTGAAGATATTAATGATAGTGATTTGACTGATGAAGCCGTGGAAGATTTGGATTTTAGGCAATTATCGCAAACCGCTAACTTGAACATCAACTATGTAGTATCACCCAAAAAAGAAGCCCACCAAAACCTAAACATCAACTACAACTTAAATGACGTAGCCAACGAGCAAGGGGGTGTAGTGCGTATTGGAGATGCCTCTACATTTCATAATTTAAATATTGGACATACCATTAGCTTTTCGGAACGCAACATTAGTATTACCTCTGCTATCAACACTACTTTTAATACGATCGGAAGGGAAGACGCTACCACATGGGGACCTACTTTAGGCATCTCTAAAAGTTTTTTTCAAAAAACACTGACGAGTCGTTTTTCGGCTTCCTATAATCAATCAGATAACACTGGAGGCAAAAGCAATGTTACCAACCTTAGGGCTGGTGCCAGCTATTCCTTAAAAAAAGTGCATAATTTTAATGTAAATGCCATTCAATTATTTCGGAATTCAGATAATTCAGCTTCTTTGAGTGAGTTTACGGCAACTTTTGGTTACAATTATGCTTTTGGCGTTAAAAAACCGAAACTCAACATTAAACTTCCTAAAAAGAATAAAAAAACACATGATACTATTGCTATTGATTACAGAAAATATCATTATAAAAACACCCCCATTAATATCACTCCTCAATTAGTAAAACTACCCTTTAACGGAAATTTCCCTTACCTCACTTCTGTTAGAAAAAAAGAATTGAATGCTTTAGAAGAACAGTTGCACGATTCGGAAAAAAAGGACAAAAAAGTATACAAAACTGTTGCTTTAGCTTATTTAAAAAAATTAAGTGACTATGATGATTTTGAAGCTAGTTATTACAATATGCTTTATTATGCTTATTTAAAACTAGGTCAAGAAGCTGAGGGAATAAGTTATAAGTTGGAGCGCGAATTGGATTATTTATTAGGAGAACTAGCGAATAAAAAAGGAAAAGACACCTCTGAAGAAGAACGTGTTATTACTATCCAAGAACAACGCTTAGATGCTCACAATAAATTATTGAGCACCTTAAAAAAATGGGCTATAACACCCGATAAAATCACTGAAGCCGATGGTGAATTAAAACTATTACGAGACAAGTATTTAAAACGCGCTTTTGAATTACATGACACTGGAAAAACCAAAGCGCAAATTATCGAATTTTTAGAAGTTCGCTGGGCTGATTATTTCCATAAAAGAATTAAAGAGTAACATTACAAAGGCGTATTCAGAGAATATCTTGATACGTATAGATTATTGATAAGTCACTAATGCTGCTACTTTTTCATAAGTAAAGACAAGTAGAACTCCGCTTTTAGCTCTTTGTAGCTGTTTTCGGGGTTTTTATTCAACTTAACTTACAACAAAACCCTTGTAAAACAAGGGTTTTGTGTATTCTAAATACGCCTTTTAGGCTTCATTTAGAATATTCAAACTATTTAAATAGTATAGATTCATTGTTTATAAAAAACTAATCTGACTGACTATAATAAATTTGAAGTTTAGTTTAAGTTTATAAAGTTTAAATTTTTATCAACAGCTCCTATAAAAGGTTTAAATAATGAAACCCTATTTGGCTCACTAGTCTGAAAACCAGTAACAAATAAAATTCTTTCTTTATCTAAAATTAAATTTGATGAAATATCTGCTTTGGTATAAATTTCTTTTATAATATTACCTGATTCATCATATTTGGTTAAAAACCCTCTTCGACTTATAATAAATGAATCCTCTAATTTTAATAAAAATCCGCCACTTTGAGTTCCTTTTGAAATTAATTCCTCTCCATTTAAATCCATAATTCTAAGTTCACCAAGTCCATAAGTAACAAGTTTGCCTGATGCTAACTTTTCTATATGCATTAAAGAATTTAAGGAATCAAATGATAAAAACGTATCTGGCGATGTTAACTTTGAATTTGGGTATAACTTTGTTTTCGTTATTTCTAAATCAGTATTAAAAAAGATCAATAAAGGGGTATATGAATTTATACTATTTCCATCATTTGAAAATCCTCCTCCAAATGCCACATAACCAGTATCTATTTCAATCATATCTGATATTATGGTGTTTTTAAAATCTAATTCTGTGTTCATGTAAATCTTTGTATCTATAACCACATTGTCCTCATTTCTAATTTCTATTGCAGGATACCTTTCTGTAACTTGGCTTTCTTCATTAAACTTTGATTCACTACCATAAAATATCCTATTTTCATTTACAGCAATGTTCCCATAAACAACACTAATACCTGTAAAATCAACAGCTACTTTATTTTCAGGATCAATCTTAATCTCTCTTGAAAAAAAACTGGTACTAAACGTATTAACAGTATTTATAATTTTATCGCCATTAGTAAGTAAAAACCTAGCAGCTGATCCTGTATTTTCAGTTTGATCCCTTAAAAAAACTTGAGAAGTTTGTTTAAAATCATTGTCTAACTCTTTATAATAGTAGGCCCTCCCACTTGAGCTGGAACCCAAAAGATCTATATAATAAAGCTTTCCTGTAGTAGCGTCTATCCCTGCACCCAAAGGAATAGATTCAAAATCATTTGGAATATTAATAAAAAATAGGTTTTCTTCAAAGTCATTAACAGTTATAGTAATGCTACTAGAGTTAGTTTCTCCATTTTCACCAAACACTTTTACACCTACTAAATGGTCGCCAGGCTTTGGAAAACTAACTTCTATATCAGGTGTAGTTACTGTTACTAGTTTTTGTTGTTGAGAGTCAAAATAGGAATATTCTATAGACTTAAAATTTTTAGAACAATTTGTTATTTTAACTTTTTCACCTACTTCTACATAATTTTTACTAGCATTAATACAGGCTGAAGGCGAATTATCTTCGGATTCATCACTACATGAAATTAAATTGAAAAATGATACGATAAGTAATAGGCGTGGCAATAAATTTTTCATAGCTATAGTTAAATTCTAAGGTTTTTAATTAGTTTTTTTCAAAAAAGTGGAGTGAATTTTAAGAACTAAGTTCTTATCAAAATCTATTTCCTATTTGGAATTGGTCATATTTCAAATCTATTAATTATACACCTAATAAATCTGTACCACCAAAGATAGTTGCTCCACAATCAAATTTTCTATTTATTCAAAAGTCAAAGTAAGGTTTTGCAGTAACAAACTTTCATCTCCCATAATATCTTCTATAGCATCATATTCATGAAATTCTTTAGAGTTTTCAAAAGTTGCAGGAAAAAAAGGTAAATCACCTTCATCTTCAATTGAACTAGAAAAACCACCTGACGAATTTTCACCTTTTACTTGACCTGCTGTAAATCGAGTAACAATTTTAGTCATATCTCCTTCACCATATACAAATCGCTCCCCATCTTCTCCAATAAGAATAAGAATATTGTTTACAAATTCATATTTAGCTTTAAAAATGTCGCCCTCTTCTGAAATTTCAATTTCAGTTTCACTTAAAAATTTAAAAAAATCATTTTTACTGTCATTTTCGAATTCCTCCTTTTTTAATGATACTCTACTATTTAAGAAAGAATTTAAAACTTCTTCAGGCACCTCTGAAGACTCAGCTCCATTTTGGAAAAACAAAAAACGTTCATCAACTTGTTTAAAATTCAATGTAACAGGAAACCTATCATTATCATCAGAATCACAGGATGAGGTAATAAATATTAGAGAAGTTGCTAAAAATAATTTTAATAAAATACTTTTCATATGTGTGTTTTGTTAGTTTGCTCAAAACTAACAAATAAATCAAAAATAACATTCACTTTTTTGGCATATTATATATTTAACATACTAGCAATTAATTTAAAAATTCAGCTACTTAGGCTTAGTGTTATCAAATTTGGCTATAGCCTCAAACAAAACAACACACTCCTTTGCTTCTTTAACATCATGTACTCTCAATATATTGGCTCCTTTTTGTAGGGCTATCATATGTAGCGCGGTAGTACCGTTTAAAGCTTGATCGGCTGTAGTGTTTAGGGTTTTGTAAATCATGGATTTTCGTGAGATTCCTGCTAATATAGGCACATCTAATTGTTTAAGTATCTCAAAATTAGTCAACAATTCAAAGTTGTGATCAAGCGTTTTGGCAAATCCAAAGCCAGGGTCCACAATAATATCATGAATCCCTAAGGCACGTGCTTCGGCTATTTTTTCTGAAAAATAAAAACATACTTCTTGCGTAATGTTTTTATAACTGGCTAATGACTGCATGGTTTGCGGGCTGCCTTTCATATGCATCATGATGTAAGGCACCTGGTAAGCAGCTATAGTTTTAAGCATTTCAGCATCTAAGTTGCCAGCAGAGATATCATTTATTAATGCAGCCCCCTGATCCAGACAAGCTTTGGCAACAGAACTTCTAAAGGTGTCAATTGATAATCGAATCCCCGAAAATTCTTTAACTAATAGTTTTACTACAGGAAGTACGCGATTCATTTCTTCGTCAATAGAAATATCTGTGGCGCCTGGGCGTGAGGAATATCCCCCAACATCAATAAAGTCGGCTCCGTCTTGCAACATTTTTTCTACTTTACTAATTATAGCTGCTTCATTTTTAAGGGAGCCGCTGTCATAAAAAGAATCTGGAGTAAGGTTTACTATTCCTAATATTTTTGGATTAGTTAATTCAATTAAATCTCCAAGGCAATTAATAGTCATGTAGCAGTTATTTTGAATACATTTAGTGTGGAAAAGGTACAAAGTTACGGGCAATTTTATAAATTGCCATTTCTTTATGGAATTGAATACTATTTATACTTTTTATGCATAACACTTCGCAACAATACGATGCCGTTATAACTACCTGCCGCACCTTGTTTTCAAATAAAATGGCAGATTACGGAAGTGCATGGCGCATTTTACGACTACCCTCATTAACCGATCAAATTTTTATTAAAGCGCAACGTATTCGTAGTTTACAAGAGAATGAAGAACGTAAGGTAGACGAAGGACAAGAGTCAGAATTTATTGGTATTATCAATTATTGCATTATGGCGTTGATTCAAATTGACAAAGGCATTGCAACACAACCTGATTTAAATACCGATGAGGCGGTTAGTTTGTATGATATATACATTGCAGAAACTAAAGCCTTAATGGAAGCCAAAAATTACGACTATGGCGAGGCATGGCGTGATATGCGGGTGAGTTCCTTAACCGATTTAATTATTCAAAAATTACTTCGCGTTAAGCAAATTGAAGATAATAAAGGAAAAACACTAGTAAGCGAAGGGATTGCAGCAAATTATCAAGACATGATAAATTATGCAGTGTTTGCTATGATTCATTTGTCTTAAATAAAATTATGTTAATATATTTAAAGAAATTATTTTTTTTCGCTCTATTTATAATAGGATTTAATTCTTTTGGACAAAATAACAAATTAACTAATGGGAGATTTGAGGTAAAACTAACTAAAGATTCATTTTTGGACGTTCAAAAGACTAATAAAGTTGATGAAAAAGGAAGATGTATTGATTGTATGTCAATAAAAGGAACAATAAAATCTATTGCCAAAGATTCGTTGACTTTAAATTTAGATTCATATTGTACTTATAAAAAAATTAATGGCAAAAAAATAAATACTAATTACCAATCTGAAAATGAAAGAGAAACCTATACTATTGGTTTAAATGATATAAATTTTGTGACTAGTTACAGAAATAAAAAAGCTAAAAAAAGGACTGATGTAACAGATAAAATTAGCGGAATATTAACAATAACTGGAGTAACAGCACTTATTGGAAGTCTTTTTATTTCAAATAGTAAGACTAGAAGCACTATCAGAGGGGCTGGATATTACCAAAGCGTCATAGCACTGGGGTTAACATTTGGCAGTGGTGCGCGCTATCATAATTTCAAGAAAAAAAAGAGGCCTTGGGCGTTTGAAAATAATTAATGCTAGTAGCTAAAAGCTAATAGCCAATAATAGCTAAAGAAAAAGATGAAAGTACTTGTTGGATTTTTTCGAATTTTTGTTGGAATATTTTTTATTATTTCAGGATTTATCAAACTGAACGATCCCTTGGGTTTTTCATATAAATTAACGGATTATTTTGCTCCCGATGTATTGAATTTAGAATTCTTAAATCCATATGCTTTAGTATTGTCTATATTCATTGTCATTTTTGAAGTGATGGTTGGTGTGCTTTTAATTATAGGTTATAAAGTAAAATTTACACTCTGGTCCTTGTTAGGGATGATTGTATTTTTTACATTTCTAACCTTTTATTCTGCCTATTTTGATAAAGTAAAAGACTGTGGTTGTTTTGGTGATGCTTTGAAAATCACCCCCTGGCAATCTTTTGGAAAGGATGTAGTACTCACAGCCTTAATTCTTTTAATTTTTGTAGGTAGGAAGCATTTAACACCATTCTTTTCCAAATTTGCAAATACCTTAATTACGTTTGTTGCCTTTATTTTGTGTATGTGGTATGCTTATCACGTTTTAATGCATTTACCAGAAGTTGATTTTAGGGCATACAAAGAAGGCGTAAATATCAAAAAAGGAATGTCCGTACCTGAGGGTGCACCTAAGGCTATTTTTGATTATAATTGGGAGTTTGAGGAAAATGGAAAGACAAAAATTATCACCACCGAAGGTGCCTATCCACAAACTTCAGGAAAATTTATAGGAGTTAAAACCGAAGTAAAGCAAGAAGGTTATGTACCCCCAATTCATGATTTTTCTATTGAAAAAGGCGATCAAGATTTGACCGATCAATTTTTAAATGAAGATAAATTAGTCACTATTATTTGTTATAATTTATCTAAATCAGAGGCTGACGGGATGGGGAAATTAGCAGATGTATATACGCAAGCTACCAAAGCAGGGTATAAAGTCATTGGAATTTCAGCATCGGGAGCTGATAAAATTGGTAATATTAAATCCACCTATGGCTTGCCTTTTGATTTTTATTTTTGTGATGAAACTGCGCTTAAAACAATAGTACGATCCAACCCTGGAATTGTTGTTTTAAATGGCGGAACCATCAAACAAAAACTGCATTGGAATGATGCTGAACAAATTGAACTTCCTTAAGTGATAAGGTATATTTTACATAAAATTGCTTACACGATACTTACGCTTTTCGGTGTAGTCTCAGTAATTTTTCTATTATTTAATGTGTTGCCAGGGGATCCGGCGCAAATGATGCTTGGCCAAAATGAAAATGAAGCGCAATTACAAATAGTACGTAAAAAATACGGCTTTGATTTGCCACTTTCAGCGCAATATGGATATTATTTAAATGACTTGTCTCCAATTTCATTTCATAGCCTAAATCCTGAAAATTTTTGTTTTTATTCCGAAAATAAATATTCTGGCAAACGGCTATTCAAAATCAATGGTTATCAGGTTGTTTTAAAGTTTCCTTATTTAAGAGAATCCTTTCAAAAAACAGGAAAAGAAGTTAGTAGCGTAATAAAAGAAACATTGCCCAATACAGCAGTTCTGGCTGTATTTTCAATTATAATAGCATTATTACTTGGAATATTTTTGGGAGTAATTTCTGCAATAGAAAAGGATTCATGGATTGATCAAACTATTCAATTAGTGAGTACATTGGGGATGAGTGTTCCTTCTTTTTTTAGTGCCATTTTATTTGCCTGGTTGTTTGGTTTTGTATTACGAGAATATACCCATTTGCCAATGACAGGCAGTTTATATCAGTTAGATGATTTTGGCGAAGGCATACATTTAAATTTAAAAAATTTAGTATTACCCGCTGTAGTTTTGGGAATCAGACCCTTAGCGGTAGTTTCGCAATTAATGCGAAATTCTTTATTAGAAGTGCTTTCGCAAGATTATATCCGTACCGCAAAAGCAAAAGGACTTTCTACCGCAAGGGTAATTTATAAACATGCTATAAAAAACGCGCTTAATCCAGTAGTAACTGCAATTTCGGGTTGGTTTGCCTCCATGCTCGCTGGAGCTGTTTTTGTGGAGTATGTGTTTGGTTGGAATGGTATAGGTAAAGAGATTGTTGATGCTTTAAATACATCGGATTTGCCAATTGTAATGGGAGCGGTATTAGTAATTGCATTATTGTTTATAGGAATCAATATATTTGTAGATATTATTTATGGGTGGTTAGACCCAAGAATCAAATTGATAAAATAACCTTACTAAAAATAACATGAGACAAAAAATTGTTGCAGGTAACTGGAAAATGAATAAAAACGTGACCGAGACTAAAAGTTTGATAGCTGATTTAAAGGCACAAACTAAAACATCAAGTGCACGTGTAATTATCACGCCTTCGTTTGTAAGCTTAACTACTGCGGTAGCAGCAACATCGGGTAGTGGAATTGAGGTGGCTGCTCAAAATATGAGTCAGCATGATAGTGGAGCTTACACGGGGGAGGTTTCGGCAGCAATGTTAAAAGATGCAGGTGTAAAAATTGTTTTGTTAGGACACAGTGAGCGCCGCGCTTATTACGGTGAAACTGATGCTTTGTTGGTTGAAAAAGTAAATAAAGCATTGGCTGAAGGCTTGGAAATTATTTTTTGCTTTGGCGAGGAATTAGAAGACAGAAAAGCTGGAAAACACTTTGAAATTGTTGCAAGCCAAATTTCAAATGCATTATTTCATTTAAATGCAGATGCCTTTAAGCAGATTATTTTAGCTTACGAACCAGTTTGGGCAATTGGAACGGGTGAAACGGCAACGGCAGATCAAGCACAGGAAATGCATGCATTTATAAGAAAAACACTGGCGGACAAATATAGCGCTGATTTGGCAGAAAGTGTATCAATCCTTTACGGAGGGAGTTGCAAACCGACGAATGCCGAAGAAATTTTTTCAAAAAAAGATGTTGACGGTGGACTTATTGGTGGTGCTGCACTAAAAGCAGAAGACTTTTTTGGTATTGTTAACGCTAGATAACAAAGCAAAACTCAAAAAATAAATTTAAATAAAATGCAAAGCATGAGCAATTTAACTCATGCTTTGTTTGTTATATTACTTATAAATGTTACATTAGTACTTAAGTATTCTTTTATCCCCACTTAACGAAAGTGAACACATTTAAAAAAAATAATAAATGTCGACTCCAATATATAAAGGATATAATTTTACCATTTCTCCATTACAACCCGCTACTGAAATATTAATAGCCGAATTAGGTGCTGTGGGCTTTGAAAGCTTTGTAGAAACTGAAACAGGCGTAAATGCCTACATACAAGAAAAGGATTGGAATCCTAGTATTTTAGAAGATATATACGTATTAAGTTCTAACGAATTTACTATAAGTTATGTACAAGAAGAGATTGAACAAGTAAACTGGAATGAAGAATGGGAAAAGAATTTTGAACCTATTTTAGTGGATCAAAAATGTAGTGTCCGTGCGCCTTTTCATGAAAAAAAGGAAGTGGAATTTGACATTGTAATAGAACCTAAAATGTCATTTGGGACGGGGCATCATGAAACTACTCATATGATGATTCAGCATTTGTTGACTTTAGATGTAAAGGACAAGAAAACACTGGATATGGGCTGTGGAACTGGTGTGTTGGCCATATTGGCCGAAATGAGAGGGGCGAAACCTATTGATGCCATTGATATTGATAATTGGTGTTACCTAAACACTCTGGAAAATGTAGCGCGCAATAGCTGTACACACATAACAGCCTATGAAGGAGATGCAAGTTTACTTGACAATAAAACGTACCAGTTAATTATAGCAAATATTAATAGAAATATTTTAATCGCTGATATGAATAAGTACGTTACATGCTTAGCAGCAAAAGGTGATTTATTACTAAGCGGATTTTACGAGGAAGATTTTGAGATAATTAAAAAAACTTGTGTTAACTTGGAGTTAGTTTTTAATACCAAAATTGATAAAAATAACTGGGTAGCAGCTCACTTCAAAAAAGTTTAACTTTCTTTATGTTAGCCCATAGTGCAATAAGAAGGACTGCCAACTTAATTTGAGCCTTAACAAATGCGCTTTTTTCAAATAAATTAATTTTAAGTAAAAGCAATGTACAGTTTTTTATTGTAAAACCCTTATCCGTATGTTTAATTTATAAAATTATAATCTAATTGCACTAGCTAGTTTTTCATGTAAATGATTAAGAGAAAAAACTACTTTAGCGTGGATAACGATATAATTAACAATGTTAAATGGATTAGAATAAGTAACGTATTATTTTATACACACTGAATATAATTTATTAAAGTGAGAAAATTAGCATCATTTTTTTTTGTAAATAAATTCTATTTACAAAAACGTTATAGTTATTTTGGTGTTTATTTTATTTTTATATGCTCGTTCAATTTGAGTTAATATAATTTGTGTTTCTTTAATGAAAAACTATACTTTAATAAAGTTTAGTTTTTGATGTGAATTATTTAATAATCAGAAGTTTATGTTATTTATGGCTTTATTGATTCCTGCTTTTTGATATAAGGATTTTAAAAAAAAAGGGGGAACTAAATCACTATAATAATGCGCTACTTTTTACTTAAAAATTTCTCATTTTTTAAAATTACGCTTCATTACATCCATCTTACTTTTAATAAAAAGAGTCGATTTCATATTGAAAAAAGTGACAAACAACTATAAAATGAAGCCTTTTGTGGTCGGAACCGTCAAGCCGCTTTTTCTTAACTAATATTCATTGTTTTTCGAACGTTATATATAATAACTAGTCAACTTTTTAAATAATGAAAAATAAAATTACTACAAGAATTTTAAACGGTTCATTTAAATCTTGTCACTCATCAACAGTATTTACAAACATTAAAATGTGTAATATTTTGTTTGTAATTACTTTTTTAACATTTAATTTATCAGCTTTAAGTCAAACGCATAATTGGACTAGGACCAATCCAGGAGGTGGAGGTTGGTTTAGCTGTATTGGTGCCAGTAAATCTGGAATCGTTCTTGCAGGGAGTGATTTAAGTGGTACTTACAGAAGTAAAAACGGAGGGCGCTCTTGGGATGTAATAGGAGCAAGTAGAGGGGTTAAATCTACGCATGTCTCTGGAATAGGATTTCATAAAACTAATGGTAACATTATGTTTATAGCTAGTGGTGGTATCCACAAAACTACTAATGGTGGAGACTCCTGGCGCAAAACTATAGATACTAAAGGATATGTTTCGGATATAGAATTTGGTACCAATAACCCTAATGTAGGGTATGCTGCTAGCCATTTAGGCAATTGGACTTCTAAAAATGCGGAGATATTTAAAACAACCAATACAGGTGATACTTGGACTAAATTGAAAACCAATTTGCCAAATACAAGAATCCTAAAAGTTATAGTAGATATCAACAACTCAAATACAGTATACTTAATTACTGGAAGAGGAAGACCCTCATGCTCTGTTGCTGATGTTTTTAAAAGTACTAATGGAGGAACAGCATGGACTAATATAACCGATAATAATAATTTTGAGGGCTTTACGGAAGTTGCTGATTTTGCTGTAGATCCTAATAACTCAAATACAATGTATCTTTCAACAGTTAAAGCAGATTGTGATAATCGATTTTGGAGAGATGGTTTAGAAAGCAAACTTTACAAAAGCACTAATGGAGGAAATACTTGGTCAAAAATACAAGACCAAGGTGGTGTTATACGTATCAACCCTAACAATTCTAATATTACGCTTCTTGAATTACATGTAGCTAAAGATTGGAACTCAAGGGCTGGAGTGCGACTTTCTACCAATGGTGGGAATTCATTTACTAAAATAAGCGATTTTTCTAGATGGGAAACTGTTTTTAGTGGTGATATAGCTTACGGAGGGTCAAGTGATGGTTATTGTAGAAACATGGGAGAAGATTTATCCAACCCTAATAATTTTTATACTTTTTCTGCCCAATTTATTGGTCGCACCACAGATGGAGGTCGTAATTTTAAAGTTTTACACGGTAAAAGAGTTGGCGCTAATGGGTGGCAAAGTACAGGTGTAGATAATTTGGTTAACATGGATATGGTAATAAGCCCTAAAAACCCAAATATTATCTATCTAGCATTACCTGACATGGGTTTTTGGAGAAGTTTAGACAAAGGAAAGTCTTGGGAAAACTGTAACAGTGAAGGTAACGTATACGGATGGGGGCAAAGAAGAGGAGGTAGCTTTCATTCAATTGTTGCAGATCCTGACAGAGAAAATATGGTATGGGCTACAAGTAAAACAGGTCATATTTTAAGAAATACCAAAACAGGGCAATTTGATAGTTGGGAAATTGTAAATTCAGACGAAATAAATCTTACTATTTACGTAAACGGTCTTTCTTTAGACCCTAATAGCCCTATTTCTAACAGAACACTTTATTTAACTTCAGAAGGTTCAGTATTTAGAAGTACAAATGACGGAAGAAATTGGCGAAAAGTGCTTGATAATAAATTTTGTAATTATACTGCTGTAGATCAATTTAATAGTAATATTGTATATGCTGGTGGTGCTAAAGGTTTATGGAAATCTACTGATAAGGGTGCTAATTGGAATAAAGTAAATAGTTTTAACGACTTTCCTGCTGATAATGATGAACTTTACATAAGATCAACTAATTATACAGGGGTTTATGATATTGTAACCGATCCAAACAATCCAAACTGGGTATATGTTACTACGCATGGAAAAGGACAAGATGGGGGCTTATTTTTAAGTAAAAATCAAGGGAATAGTTGGACAAAATTACTTACAGATAAATACATGAGACAAGTGGCTGTAATGCCAAAAAACTCTGACGTTATTTATGCTACTTCATCTAATTCGATAGGATCTGGAGGTTATAATAAAAACAGTAATGGTATATGGTTTACAAATGACGGTGGAAAGAACTGGACAAAACAAAATAAAGGTGCGGCCTTCAATACATTTAATTCCATTGATATTTCAAATGAAGACAGACCATACGTACTTGCTGGTGGTCAAGGGATGGGGTTTCAAAAAGCTGATGTTCCCGCTAGAGCCAAACGCCCATCAAAACCAACTATAGGAGGTGATCAAAAAAATGGAGTCACTGTATATTTAGGTTGCAATTTTAAAGGAGCTAATGCTACTTTTGCTCCAGGAACTTACGATTTTAAACAATTTAAGACGCGTTTTCGTAATGATCAATTGTCATCAATAAAGGTGCCTAAGGGCTACAAAGTCACGCTTTATGAGCATGATTTAAAAGGTAAAACATTAGTGTTAAGCTCGGATAATAGTTGTTTAATTGCAGAAAGTTTTAACGATCAAACTTCCTCAATTAAAGTTGAAAAAACACAAAATTCCAAAACTGCTAGTCGTGTTCAAATTAATGGGGTATACACCATTAAAAGTTTAGCGAATCAACAAAATTTGATTGCACCGAGTTGGGATGAGCACAATACAAGAATGTTTAATTCAACCAATATATTCCCTGACCATCAGTGGGAAATTGAACATATTGGGAATGGAATTCATCAAATTAAAAATGTAGGGACAAATCGATTTTTAGAAATTGCTTTTGGAAAATGTGAAAGAAATGCAAATTCTAAAACTTGGACAAACGCAAATTCCAATCACCAAAAATGGTATATAGAAAAAAATGGTAATGCACATTATTTTAAGCCAGTTCATTGTGTATCCATGGCTTTAGATAAAAGTAGTGGTAATGATGGAAATGTAAAATTATGGAGTTTTTCAGCAACAAATGATAATCAAAAATTTGAACTGGTAGCTGCTAGTGGGGCAAAAATTTTAGAAGCTGATAAAAACCCATTTTTAGTCTATCCTAATCCAACTAGTGGTTACGTAAACATTGAATCTTCGTTTAGTGCTAACTTTACAATTACAGGAATTGACGTTTTTTCCCTTAAAGGAGATTTAGTAGCAAGTTTTACTAATACAAGTGCATTAGATCTTACAAATTTGACTAATGGAATGTATTTAGTAGTAGTAAATTTTAAAAGTTCAGAAAGCGGCACGGTTACTAAGCAAGTAGTTAAGCTAATAAAAGAATAGCGCAATACCTATATTAATTGCCAATACCCATAAAAAAGTCTAGAGTTTTCAAAAATCTAGGCTTTTTTGTTTTTATGATTCAGTTTAAAAGTATTTAAATGGACGAAACTATTAAAAGTTATATCGGTGCTGATATAAAATTATTAAAAAAATTACTGATTCAATTTCAAGTAATTTAATGTTAAAATCGTTATAAATTGTGATATTGTAGCAATATTTTTTTTGTCTGTTTTCATAATTTAGCATCTAAGGAAAAGACAGTGAATGTGAATAAAATGCAAAGTGTGAGTAATTTAGCTATATTTTTTTCATTATTATAGTATAATGTTAAACTTTATACTTAAGTATTTTTGCTCAGTAATATTAATTTGATATTATTTAATTTTGAGTATTGGCAAAAAGTTTAGCAGTAGCCTGTACCGCCCAAATTATAACAATATCCTTTTTGATAATTTATTAAAATACGCTAAACTAATTGAAAATATTCATAGTTTAGTTTAGTGGATTTATACTAATAAATTTTATTTTAAGTTATTAATTTGTTTATAAAACTAAGTATTTAAGCTTTAGAATAATTTTTGCTTTTAGATGATTTTATGAAAAAGAATTTTTTAATTATAAGTAAAAATTAGTGTAGAGTTGGTTTGATTTTTGAAAAAAAAAGAAAAATATTCGAATACTTTTCATTTGAAAAAATAAAAAAATTGCTAGTTATGACTGAAGATTGTGATATTCAAATTTTAGAAAAAGAAGTTACTAAAACAAAAAAAGAGCGGTACAATCAAATCATATTATTTAATGATGATGTAAATACTTTTGATCATGTAATTGATACGCTTATTCGTGTTTGCGAACATCAGCCTTTACAGGCCGAACAATGTGCCATGTTAGTGCATTATAGGGGTAAGTGTGGTGTTAAAACGGGGGAGTATAAAGATTTGGAACCCAGGTGTATTGCTTTATTAGATGCAGGTTTGAGCGCCGAGATACACTAAAATATTGCCTTAATTGACTAAAATAATTTAACAGCATATGTACGCTGACTGCATGATGTGTCATTAAATTATTTTAATCACAGTGTTTATTATTGCACTAAGCTTGATTAGTTTAATTTAAAATATACCTGTTCTTTTTCTAACCACTCCAATAGCTCGCTATTGATATCTATTTTTAGCTTACGGCTAGGCATGGTAAGCTGTACCTTTTCCTTAGGTTCAAATACTTGTACATTTAAACTTTTTGAGCCCGAAAATTTGGTTATGGTTTCGTGTAAATTATCAATGTAGGAATCGTTTAAATCATTAACACTCAATTGTAGAGTTAGCTTGCGCGAAAATTGTTCAATAACGTCATGTAATAACATAAAATTATTGAATTGAATTCTTGGTTCTCCGCGCTTGCCAGTGTCTTTTTGAATCCAACCTTCTTTAATAAATGACTTTACGTACACAAATGTATTTTGTATCAAAAATGGTCTAAAGCGTAAATATTCTTCACCAAAAACACGAAATTCAAAAGCCATATCATAATCTTCAATGGTAAACATTGCCCAGCCTTTTCCTGCTTTTGATGTTCGGTGGTCTACGGAAGTTACCACTCCTCCAAATGAAATTTCTCTATTGACAACGTTATTTAAATCCTGAAAATCCTGTAATTTACCGCTGCAAAAATGTTTCAAGGCATGTTTGTGATCATCTAAGGGATGTCCTGAAATATAAATACCAACCACCTCTTTTTCTTTGGCAAGTTTTTCCATAGTTCCCCATTCCTCGCATGGCGGCACAATAGGTTCTTGAATTTGTACTTGACTGCTTTCGCCAAACAAACTTACTTGTGCGGAATTTTTACTTTCCTGAAATTTACTGCCAAATCTAATGGCTTTTTCTAAAAAAGTAGCACCCGTACCTTCATCATGAAAAAACTGGGCTCTATGGGTACTTCCTAATGAGTCAAATCCGCCAGCAAGCGCCAAACTTTCAAAAGCTTTTTTGTTAGCGGCGCGCAGATCAATACGTTTTGCTAAGTCAAAAATAGAATTGAATTTTCCGTTTTCCTTTCTGTTTTCTACAATAGTGGAAACCGCACCACTACCCACACCTTTAATAGCTGCCATACCAAAACGTACAGCACCTTGTTCGTTTACTGAAAATTTATGGAAAGATTCATTCACATCTGGACCTAAAACCTCTAGTCCCATGCGCTTACACTCTTCCATAAAAAAGGTGATCTGCTTAATGTCGTTCATGTTGTTGGAAAGTACCGCAGCCATATATTCGGCAGGATAATGCGCCTTGCAATAGGCAGTTTGGTAGGCAATCCAAGCGTAACAGGTGGAATGCGATTTGTTAAAAGCATAGGATGCAAAAGCCTCCCAGTCCTTCCAAATTTTCTCCAAAGTTTCCACAGCATGCCCTTTGGCCGACGCTTGTTCCAAAAATTTGGGCTTCATTTTATCCAGTACATGTTTTTGTTTTTTTCCCATGGCTTTTCGCAGTACATCAGCTTCACCTTTGGTAAAATCGGCTAACTTCTGCGAAAGCAACATTACTTGCTCCTGATACACGGTTATACCATAGGTTTCTGCTAAATACTCCTCGCAAGCGTCAAGGTCATAAACAATTTCTTCATCCCCATGTTTTCGCGCGATAAAACTAGGAATGTACTCCATAGGACCCGGACGGTACAAGGCGTTCATCGCAATAAGATCAGCAAAAACGGTTGGTTTTAAGGATCTCATGTGTTTTTGCATTCCAGGAGATTCATATTGGAACACCCCAACGGTTTCTCCACGTTGGAATAACTCGTAGGTTTTTACATCGTCAAGCGGGAAGTTTTCCGGATCTAATTCTACACCATGTTTTGCTTTTACAATTTTTACAGTGTCTTTAATTAGGGTAAGAGTTTTTAGCCCTAAGAAGTCCATTTTTAACAGACCCGCATCTTCCACCACCGAGTTGTCAAACTGAGTACAGTACATTTCTGAATCCTTGGCCAAAGCCACGGGAACGAATTTGGTAATATCATCGGGTGTAATAATCACACCACAGGCATGAATTCCAGTGTTACGAACCGAACCTTCTAAAATATAAGCCTGATTTAGGGTTTCGGCTTCTAAACCTTCTCCTTCCGAAATATTGACAAGCTCATTTATTTTTAAAAGCTCTTCATTATTGAATTTCTTTTTTAGCGTAGCCTCATCTATACCAATAATTTTATTAAGCTTAGACATATTCGGAATCAGTTTAGCCATCCGATCGGCTTCCATTAACGGTAAATCTAAAGCACGCGCGGTATCGCGTATGGATGATTTTGCCGCCATGGTACCGTAAGTAATAATTTGTGCCACCTGATTGGCGCCATATTTATCAATTACATAGTCCATAACACGACCTCGACCTTCATCATCAAAGTCAATATCAATATCGGGCATACTCACACGATCCGGATTCAAAAAACGCTCAAAAAGTAAGTCGTATTTAATGGGGTCTAAATTGGTAATCCATAAGCAATAAGCCACCGCGGATCCAGCTGCCGATCCACGTCCGGGACCCACCGAAACATCCATTTTTCGAGCAGCACGTATAAAGTCTTCAACAATAAGGAAGTATCCAGGATAACCTGTTTTTTCAATTACTTTAAGCTCAAAATCTAATCGTTCGTCAATTTCAGGAGTAATTTCGCCATAACGAATTTTAGCACCCTCGTAGGTAATATGACGTAAAAACTTATTTTCACCACGTTTGCCACCATCTAATTTATCTTCTTCAAACTGAAATTCTTCAGGAATATCAAAGGCAGGTAAAAGGACATCTCTGGCCAAGGTAAAGGTTTCCACCTTGTCTATAATTTCCTGAATATTGGTAATCGCTTCAGGGATATCCTGAAACAGTTTTTTCATTTCCTCAGAGGACTTAAAATAGTATTCCTGATTAGGTAATCCGTAGCGGTAACCACGTCCACGACCAATAGGTGTGGCTTGTTTTTCGCCATCTTTTACACATAATAAAATATCATGCGCATGGGCGTTTTCCTTATCACAATAATAGGTGTTATTGGTAGCAACAAGTTTTATGCTGTGTTTTTTTGCAAATTGAATTAATACTTGGTTTACACGGTCTTCATCCTCCTGTCCGTGACGCATTAATTCGATATATAAATCATCGCCAAAGGTATCTTTCCACCAAATTAAGGCTTCTTCGGCCTGCTTTTCTCCAATATTTAATACTTTACTAGGAACTTCTCCGTAAAGATTTCCTGTGAGTACAATAACATCTTCCTTGTATTGTTCAATCACTTTTTTATCAATACGAGGCACGTAGTATTTACCAGCAACAAAGGCAATGGACGACATTTTAGCTAAGTTTAAATAGCCATTTTTGTTTTTGGCAAACATGACAATTTGGTAGCCATTATCCTTTACCGATTTGTTGGTGTGATCCTCACATACTTGAAACTCACAACCAACAATAGGCGTGATCTCTAATTCAGGTTCAGGCAATTCATGTAAAGGTTCTAGACCTTCGGCTAAAGTACCATTTTGAGTGGCTTCAAAACGAGCTTGATTTTCCTCGTTTCGGGATTTTACCCCTTTATTATGATTAATTACTCCATTTACAAAATGAAAAGCCCCCATCATATTAGCATGATCCGTCATGGCAACAGCAGGCATTTTATGCTTGGCTGTAGCTTTGATTAAATCGGGTACACTAATGGTAGATTGTAATATGGAAAATTGCGTGTGATTGTGTAAATGAGCAAAATTGGCGGTTTCGAGCGAAGCTAGATTATTACTTAAATCAGCATCAGAAAGGTGATCATCAATTAGTGATTTTTCAAGCTCTTTTCTAATTTTTTCAGAAGCCTTTTTAAGGTTGATGTGCTTTAAACCTATCAGTTTAAAAGGATCGGGATTGGCTTCTTTAAAACGGGTGTAATAGTGATTGTCAACACCTAATTGCTCAATACTATATTGTTGTTTACGTATCAATTCTAAAAAACAACGGGTGGTAGCCTCCACATCAGCAGTAGCATTATGGGCTTCGCCAAAGGCAGTACCAAATAAATATTGGTGTAGCTCGGTAAGGGTAGGTAGTTTGAATTTACCACCACGTCCACCAGGAATTTGACATAAACTAGCGGTATGTTCGGTACAGGTATCCAGTACAGGTAAGCTAGCCATAAGACTTTCTACTCCATTACGGTAAAACTCACAGCCCATGATATTTACATCAAAGCCTACATTTTGACCGACTACAAATTTTGATTTGGCTAGTACGGCATTGAATTTCTCTAATACTTCGGCTAAAGGAATACCATCTTTTTCTGCTAATTCGGTAGATATTCCGTGAATTTTTTCGGCATCGTACGGAATATTAAAACCTTCGGGTTGTACCAAATAATCCTCGTGTTCAATACAATTTCCTAATTCGTCATGTAATTGCCATGCTATTTGAATACATCTAGGCCAATTGTCAGTATCCGTAATTGGCGCCTTAAAGTTTTTAGGTAAACCTGTAGTTTCAGTATCAAATATTAAGTACATGAATCAAATTTAAGTTTTGGAATTACAAATTTAGTGATTGTATTCATAGAATTCTAATCCACAAAGGTTTCCTTGAGAACAGATTTTAGAGCTGTGATTTCTGGATTACTCATGCGTCCTATTTTTTTGATAATTCTACTTTTATCAATTGTTCTTATTTTATCGACAACAATCCATCTAATTTTATTTCAATTCTTGTGGGATACATTTTAGAACTAGTAGTCATTGGAGCAAGGATAATTGTCCTAAGGTGTTTATTCATTTCATTTGGAGAAATAATAACGCAAGGACGTGTTTTGTTTATTTCGCTACCTACAGTTGGGTTTAGGTTGACTAGGACAATTTCATATTGATTTAATTCCATTCTTCAAAAGTTTCATCTTCAAAAACATCATTAAATAATAGTTTGTCATCACCATTTGCGCTCATTTCTTTAAAAGCATCATCCCATCCTTTTCCAAGAATTAAATCAACTTTATCTTTTATATTATATTTTTCGAGGATGGTTTTACTAAAATGTATTCCTCTAGGATTTCCTATTTGTGTTACTGAAACTTCCATAAAATTTTAGACTAATAGTTATTACAAAAAAGTAAATTTTCCTAATAGTTGGAAAGTGTGTAGGTTTCTAAAACAATTTTTTAATAATCTTCATTTTAGCATCAGTATGTTCATAATATTTAAGATTGGGTTCAATCCATGTAGATTTACTTAAAATAGCTTTTTGATGAGAAAAACAATCAAAACTAAATTTACCATGATAACTCCCTGTGCCGCTATTACCAACCCCTCCAAAAGGCAAATGGTGATTAGTAAACTGCATTATGCAGTCATTAATGGCTCCATTGCCAAAAGAAATTTCATTCAGAAAACGTTTTTTAATAGTTTTATTGTTTGAAAATAAGTAAGCAGACAAAGGCTTATCAATTTTTCTGATTATAGCAAAGGCTTCATCAATAGTGTCATATTCAATAACCGGTAATATTGGGCCAAAGATTTCCTCTTGCATTACAGCGTCATCAATAGTTATATCAGTAAGTATAGTGGGTTCAATAAAACGGGTATCTTTAATATAATTACCCCCATAAAACACTTTTTGAGAATCAATTAAAGAAACGACTCTATCAAAGTTTTTATCGTTAATTAGTTGAACAAAATTTCCATTTTCAATACTGTAATTTTGTTTGTTAATTTCGGAGATTACTCGTGCTAAAAATTTTTCTTTGATACTTTTTTGAACCAGTACATAATCAGGGGCAATGCAAACTTGTCCCGCATTTAAAAATTTACTAGCCACCATACGTTTTACACCAATGTTCAACGCGCAATCTTGGGTAAAAATAGCAGGATTTTTTCCGCCAAGTTCTAAAGTAACATCGGTTAAATGAGGTGCTGAAGCTTGGTTTATAATTTTTCCAACTTGCGGACTTCCTGTAAAGAAAATTTTATCAAAACGCTGTTTTAATAGTGCACTAGTTTCTGGAATGCCTCCTTGAATAACGTTTAGGTAATCCGAAGGGAAGTTATCGTTAATTAGTTGAGCCATAATAGCACTAGTAGCTGGAGCCATTTCACTAGGCTTTAAAATACTCGTGTTTCCAGCAGCTATAGCGCCTACAAGCGGGATGAATGCTAAATTGTATGGAAAGTTCCAAGCACTTATAATTAATGAAGTGCCTAGTGGTTCCGAAATGATGTAGCTTTTAGAAGGTATGTTTAAAAGGTTTGTTTTAACCCGTTTAGGTTTTGCCCACTTTTTTAAGTTTTTTATAGTGTAGTCAATTTCACTATAAATAGGAAGTATTTCAGTAGTTAAATTATCAAATTCAGATTTTTTAAGATCTTCATAAATAGCTTTATGAAGGTTGCTTTCATTTTTTTTAAGTATCTCCTTAAGTTTTTTTAACTGATCAATTCTAAACGCAATTGATTTTGTAGCGTTCGTATCATAAAACTGACGTTGAGCTTTAAGAGTTTTCTTAACTTCTTGTTTAAATGGCTGAATGTTGTCGGAAGTATTGTTCATGCTCTTGAGCTCAGATTATTTGATGTTTAAAAAAAAATGGTACTAATAAAAGTGTACATTTAAATAGAGGATAAAAGCAAAAAAATAACTCTTATTTTATAGTTTAGACAATATTGTTAAGAACAGTTTAAGCTAATTAAACTATTTATCTGTTAAAGTATAAGTGTGCACAAAGTCAACATACATTGTTCTATCACTTTGACTCATATTTTTGAGTCTTTCTTTTGTTTCAAAGCCGCCATCGTGATCGTGTGTCCATAAATCCCAAATAACATCCAACTCCCTGGTGAATTTTGATTTTGAAGTGTCAATTGCTGTCTGTTCACCATTTATGTAATAAATCATTGTGTGTGCATCTTTCCAATACAAGCCAAAAGTCTGAAAATCTTCATTCCATTTTTTTCCTTTTGCAGGATTTGAATTCGAAAGTTTTCTGTTATCAAAGTCAGCTACTCTATCAAAATTATCTTTTGCTTCTGGGTGTACCCTTACACTGCGTTCTTCTTTGCTATTTTCGACAATGAAATATTGCGATTGCATTAAGTAAGGTAATTTTGGATCATTATTGATAGGGTTTGACATGTTTTCACAAATATCAATTTCGTCTCTGCCCTCGGCATTTCCGTTATTTAACCAAAATGTATTGTAAGCGGAAATATGGGCTGTTTTCATACTGCACTCAATATACATTGGAAATGAAATTTTGTTTTTTCCGTAGATTCTAGAGGTTTCAAACCACCTGTCAGTAGTATCGTCAGAAGAAACACAAGCCCTTATCCACAACTTTCCGTCAGTTACTCCTGAGTTTTCAGCCTTCATTTTATTTGGTACAGGATAATCCCAAAGTACAGTGCGCCATTTGTTGTCATCCCAATGATCAAATTCATCGGATAAGTTTGCTACAATTTCCCATTTTTTTCCTTCAGGTGGGCTAGGTTGTGCAAATGCGCAAAAGGTTGAAATGCAAAAAGTAAAAAATGTAATAGTTTTTTTAAAAGACAGTAATCTCATTAGAGCGTGTATTATTTAATTTATGTAACAAATTAATAAAAATATCGGATTTGATTTTATAGATTGTTTTAATCTTGATATTTATCTGATTTTGAGTTTGCTATTTCATAGCATAAAGTAACTTTCATTGTGGGACATTGCATATATATAATTAGGTGGAATATTTATTGATAGTAGCGCAAATGCTTTTTACATCCAATCCACAAAGCTGATATAATTCTTCGGTACTACCATGATCAATAAAACGATCAGGAATTCCCATGAGCTTAATTTTTCCTTTGTAATTATGCAATTGAGCTTCTTCCAGTACGGCTGATCCAAAACCACCCTTGGTAACTCCGTCTTCAATAGTTATAATTGTTGTGTAGTTTTTAAACACTTGCGTGAGAAGTTTGGTATCTAATGGTTTTACAAATCCCATATCAAAATGAGCTACATCATGAGCGGATTGATCAATGGCACTACGTACTTGTTGGGTCATTTTTCCAATGCTTAAAACAGCTAAATTTGTACCGTTAGACAGCTTTTTGCCTCTGCCGATACTAATTTTTTCAAAAGGGGTTTTCCAGTTTAAATGAATCCCTCGACCTCTTGGATAACGAATAGCTATAGGTTGATGTAAACCAAGTGAGGCGGTGTAGAGTAAATTCCTAAAAATAATTTCATCTGCTGGAGCCGCAATAATAATGTTTGGAATACATCGCAGGTAAGCGATATCAAACACACCATGATGTGTAGCGCCGTCGTGTCCGACTAAGCCTGCGCGATCAATACAAAAAATAACGGGCAAGTTTTGCAATGCAACATCATGAATGAATTGATCGTAGGCGCGTTGTAAAAAGGTAGAATAAATTACACAAAAAGGAAGCAAGCCTTGAGTGGCCATTCCTGCGGCTAATGTTACAGCATGCTGCTCAGCAATACCCACATCAAAAGTGCGCTCTGGGAACTGTTGCATTAATTGATTTAAGCCACTACCTGTAGGCATGGCTGGAGTTAGTGTAACAATTTTGTTGTTTTTTGCTGCCAATTCAATCAAGCTACTTCCTAATACTTCAGGGAATTTCGGAGGCGCAGGTGAAGTGTTTTTGGGAATGAGTTCTCCAGTTTTAGCATCAAATTTCCCTGGGGCATGATAGCGCACTTGATCTTCTTCTGCTTTTTTAAGTCCTTTGCCTTTGGTAGTAATTATATGGAGTAACTTTGGACCAGGAGTGTTTTTTAATTGTTCCAAATGCAAAATAACTTCATCAATATCATGACCATCAATGGGGCCAATATATTTAAAGTTTAACGCTTCAATAATATTTGGTTGACTGTGAAAAACTCCTTTTTTTGCTTTGGTTAAGTAATTTTTTAAGGCACCAACACTAGGGTCAATGCCAATTGCGTTGTCATTTAAAACAATTGTTAAGTTAGCATTAGCAACACCAGCGTGATTTAAAGCCTCAAATGCCATCCCGCTAGCAATAGAAGCATCACCAATAACAGCAATATGTTGTTTGCTGTTTTCGTTTTTATTTTAGATGCTAAGGCCATACCTAAAACAGCAGAAATGGATGTAGAGGAATGTCCAGTGCCAAAAGCATCGTAATCACTCTCATTTCGCTTTGGAAAGCCGCTAATGCCATTGAGTTGTCTATTAGTCTCAAAGATGGCTTTTCGACCTGTTAAAATTTTATGTGGATAAGCTTGGTGTCCTACATCCCAAACCAGATTATCTATAGGGGTATTGTAGCAGTAATGCAAACCAATACTTAATTCAACAACACCAAGACTGGCTCCTAAATGTCCTTCTTTAGTAGCAACAATGTCGATAATAAAGTTTCGCAACTCTTTAGCTAATTGAGGCAACTCTTTTTTGTCGAGTTTTCGCAAATCATCAGGCGATTGAATTGAATGTAACAGTGTATGCATATTACAAAAATAGGTGTTTTAACAGGTATTACCGTTCTCAAGTGTTATTTTAGTGCGTGCTTTACATGATATTCTTAAATCAAGATTCCAATAGTTCATTAAAACTATATATCTTAAAGAAGTTACTTTTTTTAACAGGTGTCGTGTTTTGTATCTTAACAAAAACCTTTTTTTAAAAGAAAGAAGTTTCACAACACAATTAAATCTAATTTGGTTTTTTAGTTATTGATTTTATAGTGTGCTGGAAAAAGCTAATAAGCCCGAATGGAATTAAATTCTGTAAAATTTGAATTACTTTTAAAAAAAACTTCATTATGGAATCAGTGTTTGATGATACGTACTACATGAAAAAAGCATTACAGGAAGCGGAGGAGGCTTTTGACAAGGATGAAATTCCTGTGGGCGCAGTTATTGTTATTAAGGACAGGATTATTGCTCGAGCACATAATTTAACGGAATTACTTAATGATGTTACGGCTCATGCTGAAATGCAAGCAATAACAGCAGCAGCAAATTTTTTAGGAGGAAAGTATTTACGGGATTGTACGCTGTATGTAACATTGGAGCCGTGTCAAATGTGTGCTGGTGCTTTGTATTGGAGTCAAATTTCAAGAGTAGTTTATGGAGCCTCAGATCCAAAGCGGGGTTGTAAAGCCATGGGGACTCAATTGCATCCTAAAACTACGCTTATTGGTGGTGTTTTGGCTGATGATTGCGAACAATTGTTAAAGCTTTTTTTTATGCAAAAGCGAAATTTAAACTAAATGCTAACGGGTTTTACTATAATTTTTTAATGAAATAGCCTGCTTAAACGATATTTTTTTAGATTTAAAGTGTTGATATTCAATAAAATATTTATTTTTATTTAGTTGTTTACTTCTTTTTGTTAAATTAACAGTGTTTTTTTTACGAATTGAATTGTATGTTAAAATTTAAACCCAACTGTTAATTTAAAAGGTTGAATTTTAATACTGTTGCTTAACATTGGTTTAGGAAAGTATTTGCAATTAAGTATTTTATGTGGAACTATTTAGATTTTAAAACCTACTTTCTACTCTATTTTAGTTTTTCTGAAAATGTTCAGGGAAATCAAAAGCGTCGATTGATTATTGACAGTGTTGGCGAGCACAAATTTGAAGCGCACTTGGAGCAAATACTGGAGGATCGAAGCATGGTAAGCCGTAGAAAAATTAGGAAATATATAGGTGATAATGATATTTCTGAAGAAGAAATAAAAAATTTATATGATGAGTTAAGGAAGATCTATCAGTGCAACCATGCAACGGCACTTACTGAACGCGAAGAACAAATCATAAAAACTATTATCAAAACTTATTTTAAATTGGAAATTTAGGAGCATTCAAATCTTAATTTTCTTTGTCATTTGTGTCTTTCAGCTGCTTTGAAAATTGTTATTTTTGAAGCATGATTTTTACCGATACCCATACACATTTAAATAGTGAGGCTTTTGCCGAAGATAGGCATGAAATGATACAGCGTGCTATTGACAAAGGCGTTTCACGATTGTTTGTGCCTTCAGTTGATTCAGAAACTACCAACAGTATGTTGGAGGTGAAAAAGGCATTCCCAGAACACGTTTTTTTAATGATGGGATTGCATCCAACGCATGTTAAAGATAATTATTTGGAGGAATTAGCACATGTAGAACAGCAATTGGCACAACATCAATTTTGTGCAGTGGGTGAAATAGGAATGGACTTATATTGGGATAAAACTTACGTAGAAGAGCAAAAACAGGCTTTTGAACAACAAATCGAACTAGCCAAAAAGCACCATTTACCAATAAATATACATTGCAGAGATGCTTTTGATGAAACTTTTGAAATACTTGAAGCTCATAAAAGTTCTGAATTAAACGGAATTTTTCATTGTTTTACGGGAACTTTAAAGCAAGCAAAGCAAGCGATTGCTTGCGGTTTAAAATTAGGCATTGGAGGGGTGGCAACTTTTAAAAACGGAAAAATTGACCGATTTTTAAATGAAATTAGTCTGAAAGACATTGTATTAGAAACAGATGCGCCCTACTTGGCGCCAACACCTTTTCGCGGTAAGCGCAATGAGCCAACACATATTGTTACTATTGCTGAAAAATTAGCAGCCATTTATCAATTACCTGTTTCAGAAATTGCTGAGGTGACCACTCAAAATTCAAAAGCTATTTATGGGATTTGAAAAGCAGTTTTGCGTTAGGTGGAAATAGTGGGAAAAATAGTTTTAAGTAAAAGTTATTGCAAAACCTTTGAAAAAATTGAAATTTGAATTTTAGGTAAACTTTAAGCTTTGCAGTGTCTCAAAAGTTGATTTAACATCCTATAATTTATTAAATTTAGTAAAAATATATCGCGTTATGCGAATGAATTAGAGCGTAAATGCAGCAAAAAATTTTACTTGTATACACCGGTGGAACTATTGGTATGGTTAAAGATAGTAGTTCGGGTGTGTTATTGCCTTTTGATCTTGAAAATCTCTTAGATCAAATTCCTAAATTACATTCAATTAATGCTGAAATTGACACGATAAGTGTTCCGAATCCAAAAGATTCGGCAGATATGCAACCTAGTGATTGGCAATTTTTAGGAGATTTAATTTATTCTAAATTTATGCAGTACAATGGATTTGTTGTATTGCACGGAACGGATACTATGTCTTATACTGCTTCGGCACTTAGTTTTATGTTTTCAAATTTAAGGAAGCCTATAATTTTTACGGGATCGCAATTGCCAGTGGGTGATATTAGGACGGATGCACTTGAAAATGTATTGACAGCCATTCAAATTGCCTTATTGCAGGAAAATGGGAATCCTAGTATAAATGAGGTAGGTGTGTATTTTGATAGTCATTTGTACAGGGGAAATCGGAGTACAAAAATAAGTTCAGATCGTTTTAAAGCTTTTTCATCGCCTAATTTCCCTGCCTTAGTAACTTCTGGCGTAAGCCTTAAAGTAAATGAACCTATTCTTTTAAAACCAAATATAAATAGAGCGACTAAATTCTCTCACGATTTAAATACCAAGGTTTTTTTGCTAAAAATACACCCAGCAATTGATCAACTGATGTTTGAGCAATTTTGCAAATTTGTCGATTTTGATGCGCTTATCTTAGAAACATATGGTTCAGGAACCATATTTAGTCAAGATTGGTTATTGATTTTATTGCAAAAAATGCAAGAAAAGGGGAAAAAAATCATCAATTGCTCCCAATGTGTTTCGGGTATTGTAAAACAAGGTATTTATGAAGGTAGTAAGCAGCTTAATGCCTTGGGAATCATTAGTGGAAAGGACATGACAACTGAAGCTGCTTTGGCAAAAACAATGTATTTGTTAGGTCAAAAAAGTGCCGAAAATGACTTTAAAATGCAATTTGAGACCGATTTAAGAGGGGAGTTGTATTAAAAAAGTGTTTTCTATTTTAGAAAACCGTCATTTTTTTATTTATTTGCTAAAGTGATTGTAGGTATTTTTTGATTTAAAATTTAAAAACATATCTTTAAACAAAATTTATAGGGGTCAACTCCTAATTAATCACAAATTTTAACTAAAATAATACTAGTAAACTTAAGACTTGAACTAATGAAAAAAATCTTTTCAATTTTAGCCATCGCAGGAGCAATGATGATTGGTAACGTTGCAAATGCAAACACGGCAGTAGAAGCGGCTGCTACAACAACAGTGGCTGTATCATCAATACAAGAAGACACAGCAGCACCAGTAGTTAAAGAATCATTTCACCAAGGATTGAAAAAGCGTTTCATTGAAGGGGGTCCTGAATTTATGGGGATCGTATTAATTTGTTTGATTTTAGGTTTGGCTATTGCAATTGAAAGAATTATTTACTTAAACTTATCCACTTCAAATTCTAAAAAATTACAGAAAAATGTTGAAGATGCACTAGCTAGCGGAGGTGTTGAAGCTGCAAAGGAAGTTTGTAGAAACACAAAAGGGCCTGTTGCGTCAATTTACTACCAAGGTTTGGATAGAGCTGATGAAAGCATTGATGCCGCTGAAAAAGCAGTTGTTGCTTACGGAGGTGTGCAAATGGGGCAGTTAGAAAAGAACGTTTCATGGTTATCATTATTTATCGCCTTGGCACCAATGCTTGGTTTCATGGGTACGGTAATTGGTATGATTCAGGCATTTGATAAAATTGAGCAAGCAGGAGATATGGATCCAGCGTTAGTTGCAGGGGGGATTAAAGTAGCCTTACTAACAACAGTATTCGGTTTGGTTGTGGCAATTATTCTTCAAATTTTTTATAACTATATTGTTGCTAAAATAGACTCTATAGTAAATGATATGGAAGATGCTTCAATCTCGTTAATTGATATTCTTGTTGCTAACAAAAAGAAATAATCAATATTTATTGAAAAAGGATGTGAAAAACACCCTTTTTGAAACTGATTATTAATACAACACTATCATTTATGGATAGTGTATAAAAGAAAGAAACAAATGAAAATTTCAAAAATCATATCATACGTAGTACTAGCAGTAGGCTTGTTGTCGGGGGTATTATGGTATCTGATGAATGGTGGCTTTTCAGACCTAATGACAGAGGCTGGTGCTACAGAAGCAAGAGAGCTTCCTTTAGCACAATCTACGGAATTAGTAACGCCGCTTTATAATTTATCTTTAGTAATTATTGCAGTGTTATTGGTTGTAACTATAATTACCATTATAGGTGGATTAATCAAAAATCCTTCAAGTTTAATAAAAACATTAATTGGTGCAGCTGCCTTTTTAGTAGTTGTAGGGATTAGCTTTGGATTATCTAAAGGTAAAGAAGTTATTACCAGAGATGGTGTTGTAATTACAGAAGGGGCCACACGTTGGGTAGAAACAGGAATCATTGCCTTTTATATTTTTGCAGCTTTAGCTGTGGGAGCAATGCTTGTAGCAGGAATTAAAAAATCAATAAGTAACTAGTTATGGCAAAAAGAGCGGCACCAGAGGTAAATGCAGGGTCAATGGCCGATATAGCATTCTTGCTTCTTATTTTTTTCTTAGTAACAACCACGATTGCTTCGGATACAGGGATTAACAGAAAGTTACCTCCGAAATTGCCAGATGATATTACTGCTCCAAAAATAAAAGAGAAAAATTTATTTACAGTTATCGTAAATAAAGACAATCAATTATTGGTAGAAGATCAAAACATGGAGCTTAAGGATTTGCGTCAGGCTGCTATTGATTTTTTAGATAACGGAGGTGGTACAGAGGCAAACAACAAATGTAATTATTGTAGAGGAAAAAGAAATCCAGAATCATCGGACAATCCTGATAAAGCGGTAATTTCATTACAGAATAGTCGCGAGACTAATTATGGTACTTATATCGCTATTCAGAATGAGTTAATGGCTGCATATGCTTTTTTACGTGATCGTGAAGCAAAGCGATTATATAAAATGACGTATACTGATATCATTCAGGGATTGAAAGATGCAAAAAAAGATTCCGAGGAAGAAAAGCTGTTTCAGGAAAAGAAAGATGCAGTAAAAGATTTGTTTCCTGAAAAATTATCAGAAGCAGAAGCAAAAGAGTAATAATCATTTAAAAGATAATAATAAATGTCAAAGTTTAATAAAGGAGGTAAAAAAGAGCTTCCAGCTATTTCGACAGCTTCATTGCCTGATATTGTATTTATGCTGTTATTCTTTTTTATGGTAGCTACAGTTATGCGTGATAGCACACTCATGATTGAGAATACACTGCCTTATGCTGATCAAGTTGAAAAACTGGAAAATCGTAGTTTAGTAATGTATATTTACGCTGGTAAACCAAGTAAGGAATACCGCAAGTTTGGTACCGAAGCTAAAGTGCAGTTAAATGATAAGTTTGTAAATAATATTAAGGAGGTGCAAACTTTTGTTCAGGAGACTAGAGCCAACACGCCGGAAGATCAAATTGGAAAGTTAATGACAGCGTTAAAAGTTGATAAAAGCACCAATATGGGGCTTATAGGTGACGTAAAAGAACAATTACGTGAAGTAAATCAGTTGAAAATTAATTATTCAACAAAGGCAGGTGATGCTACCAAAAATGTAAAATAAGTTTACTATTAAAATATTGTACAAAAAATCCCGCTATAGCGGGATTTTTTTGTATTATCATATTTAAAAATTAGTTTACCAACTACCAACTAAAACTTAGTGTCCAACTGAATGTAGTCTAAAAGCTCTCTTTTAGTTGCTGGGTCTTTGAATTTGCCACCAAATTCGCTCGTTACAGTACTGCTTTCAATATCGCGTATTCCTCGAGAGTTTACACACAAATGTTTGGCATCAATAATACAAGCTACATCTTCTGTACCTAATGCGTTTTGAAGTTCCTGTACAATTTGCATGGTTAAGCGTTCTTGTACTTGTGGGCGTTTAGCGTAGTGATCAACAATTCGGTTCATTTTGGATAACCCTACTACCGTACCGTTGGAAATGTATGCCACGTGAGCGCGACCTACAATTGGCAGTAAGTGATGTTCGCAAGTGGAGTAAACGGTAATATTTTTTTCCACTAGCATTTCGCCATATTTGTAGTTATTGTCAAATACAGAGGCTTTGGGCTTGCTTTTTGGGGATAATCCTCCAAAAATCTCCTTAACAAACATTTTGGCAACTCGGTTTGGGGTGCCTTTCAGGCTATCATCTTCAAGGTCAAGTCCTAGAGTAGTCATTATACTTCTTACATCTTTTTTAATTAAAGCGATTTTTTCGCTATCACTTAATTCAAAGGCGTCCTTTCTTAATGGAGTGGTAGCACTTGTGCTTACGTGGTTGTCTCCAATAAAGTCAGCGGATTCCGAATCTTGATTTTCTTTCATTAGTAAGATATTCCTTAACTGTGTAGGTTACACCATTTTCAATAATAAATTACCTGATAAAAAGAGTTTTTTTCTTGAAACTTAAAAATAAATTAGTAAGCCTAGCTAAGGCTTCATTCATATTTTATTTCTATTCCTAACAAGAGTTATTCATTTTTATTGGAGCAATTTAAAACCAAATTGGTATCAATTAATTTTAGCCCACAAAGATACGGCTTTAAACTATATTTTTGTGGCATTGTTTTTTTAAATTTAGAGTGATCTTTAAAATATAACTTTTTAAAGTTGATTACTTTTGAGTAGTTTAAAAATTTACGCCTAAAGTAACTGAAATGGCATCATTCTTTCCGTTAATTTGTGCGCTATTATTATAGGCGTCATTTTCAAAAGGAACTTCGTTAATGTCAGTTTCAATACGATTGTAAGCAATATCTAGTTTCCATTTACCCCAGTCATAGCCTGTACCTAATGAAAAACCTTGAGTATCTCCAGCAATTTGGTCGTTTTTGTAAGGGCTGGTAGCATAATTTATTCCGCCACGTAAACGCCATTTTTTATAGCGGTATTCACCTCCAACTTTTATGGTGTTTACGGCTTGAAAAGTGTTTTTGATACGACGATTTAAAATGTCAAAGTCAAAGGCATTGTCACCATACTCAATGTTTGAAAAATCTTTTCGGGAGTATTGGGCGCTAAACAAACCGTTTTTACCAAATACATAGGCAAAACTAGCAGCAATTTCACCAGGTGTTCTTAAGTCATATTCAGGATATAAAAAAACCAATCTAGGATCTATTTCTCTTATTTCATTATTATTAATATTCAAAAAGCTAGTAAGATTTTGATCTAATTCGTTTTGAAGCGTACTCCAGGTAGGTGTTTGGTAGCTTAGTCCTACTCTTAACTGTTTGCTCACTTTGGCAATAGCCCCCAGGCTAAGCGAAAACCCATTTCCAAAGGTTCTGGATCTTGTTTCAAAAAATAATTCGCTAACATCATCAGTAGTTTCATTATTAATTTCGCTTATCAATGATCTTTTTCTTAAGTCATAATTATGAAAATTAAGATTACCACCTAAATAAATTTTCTTGTCAATTTCAAATGCAAGATTTATACTTATTTTACTACTTCTACCGCTGGTAATAGTGTTTATCTTTTGAGAATTGCCTATTCCGGAAACTTCTGAACTATATAATCTGTCATCACTTTCGTCTTCAGTTATAATAAATGCTTCTCTGGCAAGAAATGCTTGTTGCCCTCGAACTCCAAAGCCATTGGATTCACCAATATCAATGTAGGCGCTTTCAAAATCCTCTCCATCCCTTACAGATATGGTATCAACCGTAAATCCATTCGCTTGCCCTACAAAATAACCCCCTATGTTGCCAGTGCTTGAATTTCCGTTTAATTCATATTCCCTGCGGTAATCATTGTCTTTGTTAAATAATAATCCTAAGCTTATTTTGCTGATTGAGCTAGAATCATCGTCGTTTTTTAAAATAAGAATCCCACCTATTTGATTAAAATTAAAATTAGCTTCATTGGTTGGGGTGTTGGTATTAAAATAATTACTATTAAAGTCGCTACTTCCTTGAGATAGGGTGGCTGAACCGTAAGAATTTGTGAAAACAGCACCACCCGCAGGGTTTTCAGCCACTGCTGTTAAATCGCCTCCTAGTGCTCCAAAAGCGCCACTAAGTCCATTATAGCGAGCTGTACCTAAGTTATGGGTGTTTGAAATATCGAAAATATCCGATGTAGTTTGTCCGGTGCTTATTGCGCTAAATATAATAGCACCAAGCAATGTTAACAAAAACTTTTTCATATAAATGGATGTTTATTTTTATCGTCTTCTATAGTTACCACCACTTGATCTTCCTCCTGACCTAGGAGAATAACTTCTGCTAGATGAACTACTACTACGTGGTGTGTAACTTCGAGATGAATTACTGCGTCTAGGGGTATAAGTTCTGCTTGAAGAATTGCTGCTTCTAGGTGTGTATGTTCTTTTGGAGGAACTGCTGGAGCTTCTAGGAGTGTATGTTCTGTTTGAATTGCTTGATCGCGGAGTATAGGTTCTGCTTGAATTGGCTGAATTTCTTGCACTGTATGATCTGGCATTTGTTGCATTTGAACTCCTTACAGCTCTAGGTCTGTAAGTTCTGGTATTTCGACGGCTTCTATAGTAATTGTTTACAAAGAATGGTCTGTTAAATCCATAAAACCCGTTATAGAATCCTCCACCATAAAATCCATTGTAAAACCCTCCGTAAGGGTGATAAAAGTTATTAAAAAAAGGACCGTATCCAAATCCGTAAAAGTTTCTAAATCCAGGATTCCAAAATGGTGAAAAATTATTGAAACCCAATCCCCATCCTGCATTCCAGCCTGAATTTAAAAATACATTTGCATTATTTCCTTGAGTGTAGTTGTCACCCCAGCCAGGGCGAACTTCATTATTTTGGTTGTAGTTATCGTTTATATAGCTTTCGCTAGAATAATTTTCTACATCAGTAAAAACCACGTTTTCATTATCTTGTTGCTGGTATTCCTTAAGTTTTTTTGAAAAAAAACCTTCTTCTGTTGCTGTTGTATTTGCAGTGGTAGTATTTTGTGTATTGGTAGCTACAGTTTGTGGTGTGGGTCTGTCTTGTCCGTTGGAATAAATTCCATCATCATCATAAGTAACAGCCTGGTAGCTACCACATGCAGAAATGCATACAGATAGCAGTACAAAAAATAAGGTTTTTCCAGTGTTGTGAATCGAAATTTTATGAGTTTGCATATCTATACGTTTTAATTGTTGAACAATCTAAATTTAGTTAGTTTTGTCCTAACTACAAATTTTTAAAATATAGCACAATAGTTGTGCCAAAATATAGACTATGGCTAAGGGTTTAACAAAACGTTCTGAAGATTATTCAAAATGGTATAATGAGTTGGTTGTCAAGGCTGATTTGGCAGAAAATTCAGCGGTAAGAGGCTGTATGGTAATCAAACCATATGGATATGCCATTTGGGAAAAAATGCAGGCAGAGCTGGATAAAAAGTTTAAAGAGACAGGGCATCAAAATGCCTATTTTCCATTATTTGTGCCTAAAAGTTTATTTGAAGCTGAGGAAAAGAATGCAGAAGGTTTTGCAAAAGAATGTGCAGTGGTTACTCATTATCGTTTAAAAACTGATCCAAATGATGCTAGTAAATTAATTGCTGATCCTGAAGCAAAACTAGAAGAAGAGTTGATCGTGCGTCCAACATCGGAAGCTATTATTTGGAATACTTATAAAGGGTGGATACAGTCTTACCGCGATTTGCCAATTTTAGTAAATCAATGGGCTAACGTAGTGCGTTGGGAAATGCGTACGCGGTTATTTTTGCGTACTGCAGAATTTTTATGGCAAGAAGGTCATACAGCGCACGCTACAAAAGCTGAAGCTGTGGCTGAAACGGCGCAAATGAACGAAATTTACGCAAATTTTGTGCAAGACTTTATGGCTATTCCGGTAGTACAAGGACGTAAAACTGAATCAGAACGCTTTGCGGGAGCAGATGACACCTTTTGTATTGAGGCTTTAATGCAGGATGGAAAGGCGTTACAGGCAGGGACGTCACATTTTTTAGGTCAAAATTTTGCCAAAGCTTTTGATGTTAAATTTACAAGTAAGGAGGGGAAACAGGATCATGTATGGGCAACCTCGTGGGGGGTTTCAACACGTTTAATGGGGGCATTGATTATGACTCACAGCGATGACCAAGGCTTAGTGTTGCCACCAAACTTAGCGCCAATTCAGGTAGTAATTGTGCCAATTTATAAAGGAGAAGAACAGTTGGCTCAAATTTCTGAAGTTGCCAGCGCTATTGTTCAAGATTTGCGATCAAGGAATATTACCGTAAAATTTGATAACAGGGATACGTTGCGTCCTGGGGCTAAATTTGCCCAGTATGAATTGCAAGGTGTGCCACTACGGATAGCTATTGGGCCTAAAGATCTGGCAAATGGTCAGGTGGAGTTGGCTCGAAGAGATAATTTAACCAAAACAACCGTGTCTAATGAAAATTTATCTGAGCATATTGCGGGATTATTGAATGAAATTCAGGAAAGTTTATACAGTAAGGCGTTGGAATATAGGGATACGCATATTACAGAAGTAGATACTTTTGATGAATTTAAAGAAGTTTTAGAAACTAAAGGAGGTTTTATTTCAGCACATTGGGATGGAACAGCAGAAACTGAAGAAAAAATTAAGCAACTCACTAAGGCAACTATTCGTTGTATTCCTTTTGAAGGTGCTAAAATACCTGGGAAATGTGTGTTTACAGGTGAAGCATCAGCTGAAAGGGTGCTTTTTGCAAAAGCATATTAATAGTTTAAAGCCACTTGAAATCTTTTTTGATTAAAAAAAGCTGACATTTTGTAAAAGTTTTGATTTTAAAAATCAAGAAGAGTTAATTTTTTTGAAAAAAATAGTGAAGTTTTTTGGGTAACTAAAAAAATAATGTACTTTTGCATCCGCAAATAAGCTATGGTCCGTTCGTCTATCGGTTAGGACGCCAGGTTTTCATCCTGGTAAGAGGGGTTCGATTCCCCTACGGACTACAATTTTTTACAATAAGTTTGCGGAAGTTTAAAATAAACAATAGTTTTGCAAACTAAATTATTAATGGTCCGTTCGTCTATCGGTTAGGACGCCAGGTTTTCATCCTGGTAAGAGGGGTTCGATTCCCCTACGGACTACAATTTTAAAGAAATTAAACAAGGAGAAAATGGCAAATCATAAGTCAGCATTAAAAAGAATCAGAAGTAACGAAGCTAAACGTTTACGTAATAAGTATCAGCATAAAACTACGCGTAACGCTATCAAAAAGTTACGTGAGGCTAGCAAAGAAGAAGCAACAGCTTTATTGCCATCTGTTATTGGAATGCTAGACAAATTAGCTAAAAATAATGTTATTCATAAAAATAAAGCAGCCAACGTAAAGTCAAAATTGACTAAACACGTATCGGCACTATAGTTAACAATTCTCTTTGAAATTATATAAAAAAAGCCTCACTTGTTTAGTGAGGCTTTTTTGTAGATTTAAAGTTAAAATCTTAATTTATTGTGAAGGTCTAAGCTTCTATGTAAATAAACAGTAGTATTGGTAATTTGTTTATAAATCAAATAACTAAATATGCCACTCTTTAATATTTTATACAATGCCTAAAATATCAAGTAAAGGTAGAGCAATGCCAGAATCTCCTATTCGAAAACTTGTTCCTTATGCTGAGAAAGCAACGGAACAGGGAAAGGATATTTTTTATTTAAACATTGGTCAGCCTGACGTTAAAACTCCTGATGTTGCATTACAAGCCGTTAAGGATCATTCGTTAAATACTGTTGCCTACAGTCATTCAGCAGGGAATCCTAGTTTGCGCGAAAAATTAGCAAAATATTACGGAAAGCATGACATTAAAGTTACTAAAAAAGATATTTTGGTGACTACTGGTGGGAGTGAGGCACTTATATTTACTATGGGCAGTATTACTGATCCTGGAAATGAAATCATTGTTCCTGAACCTTTTTATGCTAATTATTATAGTTTTTCAACACAGTCTACGGTCACTGTAGTTCCTGTAATATCTAAAATTGAGGATGATTTTGCATTGCCACCAATTGCTGATTTTGAAAAATTAATTACCAAAAAAACAAAGGCAATATTAATATGCAATCCGGGGAACCCCACTGGGTATTTGTATAGTAAGGAAGAAATAAAACAATTGGCTGATTTGGCCATAAAGTACGATTTGTTTTTAATTTCTGACGAAGTTTACAGGGAGTTTGTTTATGATGATACAGAACATTATTCTATTTTGCAGGAGGAACGTTTGAAAGAGCATGCTATTGTTGTAGATTCGGTTTCTAAACGCTATAGTATGTGTGGGGCACGCATTGGTTGCATGGTTAGTAAAAATAAAAAAGTGATTGCAACTGCCATGAAATTTGCACAAGCGCGATTAAGCCCACCTACTTTTGCTCAAATAGCGAGTGAAGCTGCTTTGAGTGTTCCTGATTCCTATTATAAAGAGGTAGTGGCGGAATATAAGTCGCGTAGGAATACATTAGTCAAAGGTTTGCAACAAATAAAAAATATAAAAGTTTCAGTGCCCAGAGGGGCATTTTACTGTATGGTGGAGCTGCCAGTGGCGGATTCGGAAGATTTTGCGCAATGGATGTTGGAATCTTTTAGTGATAATAACCAAACAATTATGGTAGCGCCAGCAGCAGGTTTTTATTCCAGTGTAAACGCAGGGCGAAACCAAATTAGAATTGCTTATGTATTAAAAAAAGAGGATTTAAAGCGTGCTACCGAAATACTTGGATTGGCATTAAAAACGTACCTTTCTAAATAAAGTAACACAATGAATATTCAGCGTAACGTATCATTAAAAAAATACAACACTTTTGGAATTGATGTAACTGCTAAAGAGTTTGTGAGTATTGCTAATGAAGCTGAATTAGTTGAGGTACTGTCGGACAAAAAACAACCACTTCTTGTTATTAGTGGAGGAAGTAATATGTTGCTTACTAAAGCTATTAATACATTAGTAGTACACATAAATACTAAAGGCATTTTGGTTAATCGGTTTGATAGTTATGCTTTGGTAACCGCTAAAGCTGGTGAAAATTGGCATGATTTTGTTCAATTTTGTATTGATGAAAATTTAGGTGGTTTGGAAAATTTATCGCTAATTCCTGGTTGTGTGGGGAGTGCTCCTATTCAAAATATAGGGGCGTATGGCGTGGAGCTTAAGGACTGTTTTGTCAGCTGTAAGGCAGTACACAGAAAATCAATTAAAGAAAAAATTTTCACTAAGGAGGATTGTCAGTTTGGGTACAGGAATTCTGTATTTAAAAATGAAGCAAAAGATCAATATATAATTACCGAAGTAACTTTTAAATTAAGTGTAGGCAGCCATACACTAAATACCAAATACGGCGCTATTGAAAAGGAGTTAGTTGAAAAAAAACGTATAAAACCGACAATCAAAGATGTTTCAGAAGCGGTAATTGCCATAAGAAAAAGTAAGTTGCCTGATCCAAAAAAAATAGGGAATAGTGGTAGTTTTTTTAAAAACCCTATAATTACAGTGGAAAAATACCAGCAATTGATGGCAATTTTTCCTGAAATGCCACATTATCCTATTTCAAATGAATTGGTGAAAGTACCCGCTGGTTGGTTGATTGATCAAGTAGGGTTTAAAGGTTATGTTTATAAAAATGCAGGAGTGCATGGCAAGCAAGCGTTGGTTTTGATTAATAGAACAGGTAGCGCTACGGGAAAGGAAATCTGGGAGCTGGCAATGATAATACAGAAAAAAATAAAATCTGTTTATAAGATTGAACTGGAGGCAGAAGTGAATGTTTTTTAAATAGTAGTTATAAACCTTATCTTTTGATTAAAAAAGATACTATCAAAGCAAGTTGATTTTTTTAACTAAAGGTTATTCTGCATTTATGGTATTTTAAAAATGTAATTTAAGACATTCTTCAACTTCATTAGCAAATAGTTCCGCCAATGAAATTCCTTTTTTAATTGATTGTTGAGGTAAAATACTGGCTTCACTTAAGCCTGGATTGGTATTAATTTCCAAAAAATAGGGTTTGCCATTGTTAAAAATAAAATCAGTGCGCGAAAATCCTTTCATATTTAAAGCCTTATATACTTCAAGGGTTAGTGCTTCTACCTCTTTGTTTTGTTCAGTTGTGAGTCTGGCAGGAGTAATTTCTTCGGACTTTCCCAGGTATTTGGCTTCGTAATCAAAAAAGTCATTTTCGGTAACAATTTCGGTAATTCCAAGTACCGTAGGTGTTCCATTGAAGCAAGCTACTCCTACTGATATCTCGGTACCACTTAAAAATGATTCAATAATTACTTCGTTGTCAACAGTAAAAGCTTCTTTTAAAGCCGGGGCAATAGCCTCTTTTGTATGAGCTTTTACTACACCAAAACTACTACCTGATCTATTTGCTTTTACAAAACAAGGTAGGCCAACTTTACTAGTAATTTCATCAATATTTATAGGTTGATTTTTATTAATAAAATAGTTCTCTGCGACAGGAATATGATAAGCTTTCAAAATACTTATGCAGTCCCTTTTGTTAAAGGTGACAGCGGCAGTGTAATGGTTGCAGCTTGTTTGAGGAATGGTTAACAATTCAAAATAAGCTTGTAGCAAACCATCTTCACCAGGAGTGCCATGAATGGTATTAAAAACTGCATCAAAAGCAATAGTTTCTTCGTTAAGGGAAATAGTAAAGTTTGAACGATCAACCGGAATTTTAGCGTCAGAATCATCCCAGTAGTACCATTCGTTTTTTGTGACAACGATACGAAAAGTAGTGTAAATTTCTTTTGAAAGGTGTGCGTACACAATATTTCCGCTTTTTATTGAAATGTCGTGTTCGCTGGAGTAGCCACCCATTACTATGGCGATGTTTTTTTTCATGTTGAAATTTCTGAAATGCAATGACAAAAATAACGCATTACTTATAATTTTACCGTTGCCGAAATTAAATTAAGTGCTTAAAATGGTTCTAATTTACTTAAAACTTCAAAATTAATAACAGCATGGTTAAGGTTACTTTTATCTTTTTTTCTTATCTAAACAAATAATTCCTATTTTAAATAATTTAAAGTTTGAAAGCGTATTGATGGGCTTTTAATTGTGAAATTTGAATGCGAATACATCATTTATACTTGTTTTAAGCTGAGGTAGCTTTTAGTATATTTGTTTAAAATTAAAATATGAGTTTTTTTCGCTTTTTAATCAGTAAAGCATTTTTGTTTCAATTATTATTTGCGTTACTAGCAATTGTTCTTATCTGTTTTTTAGGTTTAAAATGGTTGGACATGAAAACAAATCACGATCAACGTATAGCCGTTCCTAACCTAGAAAAGTTAACACTGGAAAAAGCATCGGATTTATTAGAAGCTTCAAAATTAATGGCTAAAGTGCAAGATTCAGCAAATTTTAATCCATCTTACCCGCCATTTTCTGTTATTGAACAAAATCCTAAAGCAGGTAGTTTTGTAAAGGAAGATCGGAAAATATATTTGGTACTGAATCCATCTAACTACAGAAAAATAATTGTTCCTAATATTATTCAAAAAACTCGCCGACAGGCAGAACCTACTTTAAAAGCGTTGGGTTTTAAGGTTGGGAAGGTAATTTATAGGCCTAATATTGCCCGCGATATGGTATTGGAAATGCAACATAAAGGTAAAGTTGTTAAACCTGATGGGTTTTTAAGAAAAACATCGGTTATTGATTTAGTAGTAGGTGATGGATCAGAATAATGAATTAATGAATACTAGCGAAGAAACGTCAGGTCCAGAAGAACGGGATGATTTGCATGAACATTTTCGTTTTGTTGCAGGTAACGGTCAAGTGCCTTTACGTGTAGATAAATTTTTGATGAATTTTGTTGAAAATGCGACGCGAAATAAAATACAGCAAGCAGCTAAAGAAGGCAGTGTTTGGGTGAATGAAGTGCCTGTAAAATCTAATTACAAGGTAAAGCCTAATGATGTGGTGCGGGTAATGTTTAGTCATCCGCCTTACGAACAATTACTAACTCCACAAAACATTGCTATTGATGTGGTGTATGAAGATGATGACTTACTTGTGGTGAATAAACAAGCGGGTATGGTAGTACATCCTGGACATGGGAATTACGAGGGGACATTGATCAACGCGCTTATTTATCATTTTGAAAATTTACCCAACAATAGCAGTAATCGACCGGGATTAGTACATCGAATTGATAAGGATACCTCTGGTTTGCTGGTAGTAGCAAAAACGGAAGCTGCGATGACCCATTTGGCAAAACAATTTTTTGACAAAACGAGCAAACGAGAATACGTTGCATTAGTTTGGGGTAACATTGAGGATGATGCAGGAACAATTGAAGGAAATATAGGTAGGCATCCCAAAAACAGATTGCAAAACACGGTTTGGGAAGGGGAAGAAGAAAACAAAGGGAAACCTGCTGTAACTCATTTTGAAGTCATAGAGCGTTTAGGGTATGTAACACTAGTCAAATGTAAATTGGAAACTGGACGGACACATCAAATACGCGTCCATATGAAACATATTGGTCACACTTTATTTAATGATGAGCGTTACGGAGGCGATAAAATATTAAAAGGAACCACGTTTACCAAATACAAACAGTTTGTAGATAACTGTTTTAAGGTGCTGCCAAGGCAGGCGTTACATGCCCGAACCTTAGGCTTTATTCACCCCACAACAGGAAAGGAACTATTTTTTGAAGCTCCCATTCCAAATGATATAGAAGCATGTATTGAGCGTTGGCGTAACTATGGTCGTCAGCCTAACGAAAACTAATAAGCCTTTAAAAGCTTACTTTATGAAAATAGTAATATCACCAGCAAAATCTTTAGACTTAACGTCTGAATTACCAACGGATACGTACACGCAGTCTCAATTTTTGGCACAATCTGAGGTTTTAAATAAGGAAATTAAAAGTAAAAAACCGAGCGAATTATCTAGTTTAATGCATATAAGCGAAAAGCTTGCCGCTTTAAATTGGCAGCGAAATCAAGATTGGACACTACCTTTTACAGCCGAAAATGCACGACCCGCAGTATTTATGTTTAATGGTGATGTGTATAATGGCTTGGATGCTTATCAGTTATCCAAAGAAAATATTCAAAAAATGCAGGACAAGCTGCGCATTTTATCTGGATTATACGGTTTACTGAAACCGTTAGACTTAATACAGCCTTATCGTTTGGAAATGGGGACAAAGTTTGGAGCAAATGGAGCTAAAAATTTATATGAGTTTTGGAAGAAAACCATTACAGTGCAACTCAATACTGAATTAGAAAAAGATGAATTATTCGTCAATTTAGCCAGTAACGAATATTTTAAAGCTATTGACAAAAAAATGCTTAAGGTGCCAGTAATTACCCCAGTATTTAAAGATTGGAAGAACGATAAATTAAAAATAATTAGTTTTTACGCAAAAAAAGCGCGAGGTACCATGAGTCGTTATTTAATTGAAAACGAAGTTGAAAACCTAAATCAATTAAAAGGATTTAGCTTGGATGGGTATGCATATAGCGAAACCTATACAACAAAAGAAAATGAACCTGTTTTTGTGAGGTAGTATTTTTGGTTATGAGTTGGTAGTTGGTAGTTGGTAATTGGTAATTGGTAATTGGTAATTGGTAATTGGTAATTGGTAATTGGTAATTGGTAATTATATGAATAAATTTCAAGTTAAAAATTTTAGATGAAAGGAAGGCTACTTTTTATAATTTTATTGCTGTATAATTTAGCTTTTTCGGCTTCAGAAATCAGCGTTTATCATGAAGAAGTTTTTGATGGAACCAATATTTACGTAGACAATCCTTTTTTTTGTGAAGTAAGTGTACAATTAAATCTTGAGCTTCAAAATATGAAAGCTCGAAATACTTTAAATTTGTATTTAGTGCCATCAAAGGCAAATAGATACCTTATTACAAAATTGACTCCAATAAATAAGGGACAACCATCTCAGTTTAATTATGTTTACAAGAGTAGCTTAGGGAATCATGCATTAAAAGATTATGATCTTCATTATACTTATCATTTGCCCTATGAAAAAAATAATGAATTCTATTTATCTCAAGGATATAATGGGCGCTATTCTCATCAAAATGAGAATTCGTTAGATTTTGGAATGCCGACTGGAACACCAGTTTTGGCGGTAAAAAAAGGCATCGTTATAGGTGTTATGGATTTGTATGAAAAAGGATGTGGAGAAAAGAGGTGTAAAGATTTTGCAAATTATATATTGATAAGACATGATGATGGTACTTTTGCGCAATACATACATTTAAAGTATAGAGGAGTTATAGTCGAAGAAGGGGATAGGGTTAAAAAAGGTCAAAAAATTGGTTATAGTGGTAACACAGGTTGGAGTTCTGAGCCACATTTGCATCTGACCATTTTTTTTGCAAAGGTTAAATAAAAGAGAGACTTTAAAGACAAGATTTTTATTAGATAAAAGTGGTGCTAATGGTTTTTTGAAAGAAGGAAATTATTACTATAAAAATTATTAAAAAAATAATTTCATCAGCACAATACGTGTATTTGAATAAAGTTTCTTAACCAACAACCAACAACCAACAACCAACAACCAACAACCAACAACCAACAACCAACAACCAACAACCAACAACCAACAACCAACAACCAACAACCAACAACCAACAACCAACAAGCTAACATGAAACACTTAGTCATACTAACAGGAGCTGGAATGAGCGCTGAAAGCGGAATTAATACATTTCGAGATGCTGGAGGTTTGTGGGAAGGTCACGATGTAATGGAGGTGGCAAGCCCAGAAGGCTTTGCGAAAAATCCTGATTTGGTGTATGATTTTTATAATCAACGCAGAAAACAACTTTTTGAAGTTGAGCCGAACAAAGGGCATCATATAGTAGCAGCCTTGGAGCAGGAGTTCAAAGTTACAGTGATTACCCAAAATGTGGATGATTTGCATGAACGTGCGGGTAGCTCAACAGTAGTCCATTTGCATGGAGAATTACGTAAAGCACGTAGTATTAAAAATGAAACATACGTGGTGGATTGGGATGCTGATTTAACGGAAAAAAACACTGATCCTAACGGGAATCCTTTACGTCCACATATTGTTTGGTTTGGCGAAGCAGTTCCTATGCTGGATAAAGCAGTGGATATTGTATCAAAAGCGGATTTGGTGTTAATTATAGGAACATCAATGCAAGTGTATCCGGCAGCAAGTTTGTTTCAATTTGCGCCTGCTTCAGCAAAAATTTATTATATTGACCCCAATCCCGCAAGCGATATTCCTTCTCACGTAAGTGTAATAAAAAATGGAGCAAGTAAAGGGTTACAGGAGTTTAAGGAACTACTAAAAAGTGGTTTAATTTAATTAACTTTGCTTTCCAATTTTCTGGATAATGATTGACAAATTAAATATAGTAAAACAACGTTTCGATGAAATCAGTGATTTGATCATTCAACCTGATATTATTTCGGATCAAAAACGTTATATAAAAATAAATAAGGAGTATAAGGATTTGCGTGCCATTATGGATGAGCGTGACACTTATATTACCTTAACCAATAATATTGCTGAGGCAGAAGAAATTATTGCCGATGGAAGTGATGCTGAAATGGTGGAAATGGCAAAAATAGAATTGGATGAGGCCAAAGAAGCGTTACCTGCTTTGGAGGAAAAAATCCGTTTTATGCTAGTGCCTAAAGATCCTGAGGATGCTAAAAATTGCGTTTTGGAAATTAGAGCCGGAACTGGTGGTGATGAGGCAAGTATTTTTGCAGGGGATTTGTATCGAATGTACAACAAGTATTGCGAAAGTAAAGGTTGGTCCGTAAGTGTTATGGATACGAGTCACGGGACCAGTGGGGGTTTTAAAGAAATTATTTTAGAGGTAAATGGCGAGGATGTATACGGAACAATGAAATTTGAAGCTGGTGTACACCGAGTGCAACGTGTACCACAAACGGAAACCCAAGGGCGCGTACATACTAGTGCTGCAACTGTTATGGTGCTACCTGAGGCCGAAGAATTTGATGTAGAGTTGGATATGACTGAAGTACGAATTGAACGCACCACATCTACAGGGCCTGGAGGGCAGTCGGTGAATACAACCTACTCGGCAATTAAATTACATCATGAGCCTACGGGAATGATTGTGAGTTGTCAGGATCAAAAATCATCGCATAAAAACTTAGAAAAAGCGTTAAAAGTACTACGTTCACGATTGTATGAATTGGAACTGGCAAAAAAACAGGCTGCTGATTCTGAAAAACGAAAAAGTATGGTGTCCAGTGGGGACCGTTCTGCTAAAATCAGAACTTATAATTATCCTCAAGGTCGTGTAACGGATCACAGAATTGGTTTAACACTTTACGATTTACAAAATATTATTAATGGTGATATTCAAAAAATTATAGATGAACTGATGCTTGTTGAAAATACGGAAAAATTAAAGGAATCAAATGACGTGTTTTAACTAGTATTTTAATTCAATTCGGGATGTAGCTTAGTCCGGTTAAAGTGCACGTCTGGGGGGCGTGAGATCGCTGGTTCGAATCCAGTCTTCCCGACTGAGATAAACAACAAAACCACTTAATTTTTAAGTGGTTTTGTTGTTTTTGATAATGAAAGAATGGCCTTAAAATCGGTTGTTAATTAAAATTCACTACAGTCAATAGTTTTTTTTGAGACCTTGCTAAAAAAACACTTAAGTTAGTTTTAATTTCAAATAGGTAAATTAACATCAGAAACGATATTAGTTAGTTCTTTTTATTTCTTCCGACAAAATTAAACACAAGTGTATTAAAACAACTGTTATTTTATGTCGGTTCTGATGTTAAAGTATCAAGCAAAAAAGAATCATTTTTAAATGAGAAATCTAATTTTGGATACGGCATTATTCATTTAATAACCCTAAAAATTTAAACCTATGATTTTATTTAAGAATTTTTTCACGAATAATTTAAAAGTGAACATGCAGCAATCCGTGGCATCTAATTGCCCAAACTGTTGGGGAGATCAAGAATACGATGGTGAAATCCGCGTGAAATACTTAGATCCACAGATTAGCGTTAATAATGGAAAAAGAAACTACACATTCATCAAAAAATTTGTAGTAACTTACTTAAATGGCATTAAATTAAAAAATAGTATTTCCAACATGGAATGCCCTACATGTGTAACCTCTAATAAAGTATAATGAAAGATAGAAAGCAGTGTAATATAAGAAAGCGAACTTTATTGAAAGTGTCGCTTTTTTTATATTTTACGATAGACTACTATGGAGTATCCGCACAAGTAATTTCTTCAAAAATCTTAGACAAAACTACGGGTAAGCCTGTTTATGGAGCCACTATTTTAGCTGCAAGTCAATACGGAGTTTCAGCGGATCAAAAAGGGTATTTTACGTTGGAACTCAACAGAGGATTTAGCAAGCAGGACTCATTACGGATATCATCAATTGGCTATGAGGAGTTGGTTTTGCCAATTACTACAAAAATAGATACGTTACTTTATTTAACTCCCAAAATTGAAGACTTAAATGCTGTTTTTGTTTCCAACAAAAAATTAAATATTGAGGAGATTTTAACTAAAGTGAAAAATAATTTGACAACTAATTACGCCAGTGGTTTTACTAAAAAAGAATTATTTTTTAGGCAATCTGATAACAACCATACGGACTATTTTCAGGTAGATTTTAAAAAATCTTCATTTGAGGAAATTGACAAAAAATTTGTAGAGGAAGAGCTGGCAAAAGTGCCTAAAAGGTCGGTTTTTCACACTGAGTTTTTGGGCGATTTTTATAGCGATTTAGATGATCATAAGTTGGATATAAAAAAGGCAAACAAGCTTTATGATATTTATGGAGAAGATTATTTAGCTGGATTTTACGCTACACTTGAAAATATTTTAAATAAAAACGTTAAAAAAGATTCTTATTTTAAAATTAAATCAGGGCTATTTAGCTTTAAAGCAGATGCAGATCAAAGTTTTATTGAAAATGAAGAGTTGATTGATATGCGTAATGAAATGGGAAAAAATGATGAGGCTAATGAAAATTTCTTTTTAAACCTGAACAGGAAGGCAGTTGGAAAAATTTTCAAAAATTTGATTTATAACGATGATTCCAAATTGAACTTTATTTTTAAGCCCAATCGTTACGATTTTGAAATGCTCAATTTTATTGAAATTGGGGATAATTTAGCCTATCAAATTAAGTTTGATCCCAATGGAGGAGAAGATTTTAAAGGGGTGGTTTATATAAATACAGATGATTTTGCTGTATTGCGTGTCGATTATCAAAACATTAAGCCTTTAAGAAGCATTAAATTATTGGGCTTTAGTTACAAAGAGCAAGGCTATAAAGGCACTATGATTTTCCAAAAAGGAGCTCATGAAAAATACGGCGTTAAGTATATTGAAAATGTACAAACGAAAGTATATGGTATTGATCGGCCTTTAAAAATCATTGAAAAAAATAAACATACCAGAGGGCGTAGAAAACAGAACGAATTAGCGGCCGATGTTAATTTTGGATCTACGGTGGTAACGGACTATAAAGTATTGGTTTATGAATCGGATCAAATTTCCGAGGAAAAGTTTGATTCAGTTATAGAAAATAAAAAAGAACAACCTAAAAACTGGAAAAAATACCAGCCTGATTTCTGGAAAGCCTATTCCAAATCAATAAATTTTGACGAAGAGATTCGTAGATTAAAAAGTAATTTGTATTAAATAGTATTGCGTAATATAAATGCGTCCAGTTTTTGCCTATATTTTTTCTGACTATATAATTAAAATGAAATGATTTTCAATTTTTACTTTTAATTAGTCGTCACCTAAAGCACATCGTATCCATTTAGGTACAATAAAATCGATAACGTGTATTGAGTTCAATCCAAAGTAACATGGTTTGTTTATTTTTTTAGTGCATAAATAAGTATTCCTCCACCATTTTTGGGCTTGAAAGAGGTTGGTGTATAATGAAATTTGTGGAATTATAAAAGCTCAAAATAGCAAGTTGGACGGGGTCATTTAATTGGCTTTCTTACTATTGAAACTTGGCGGGTGCTTTTTTTAATGGAAAGAGCGCATATTGTTCTTTTTAATTTTATAAAAGTCGAAGTAATTTTTAATCTAACATTTGTTGGAAGTTTTTTCTTGCATAAAAAATCATTTATGTTAATGCAGCCTTAACATCATCTGATTATTAAAGTGTTATCTTAGTATTGGTGTTAAAATTAACATTTGTTAGGATCTTGTAAATCTGATTTAGCAAGTTGCCACTTAAACAAAATTATAGTTATGTTTTAAGTAGTTCCTGTGAGTGTTAATGTTAATTCCGAACTAACTAAACTATTAAAGTAAATACATGGAAAGCTTGTTACCTTTTTTTTGAAAAATTACATTGCTTTAATCATTGCAATTTCTTTTGTCGCACTTTTTTTATCAATCAAAATTTTTCCATTAATTATTACACTTACTAAGGCAAAGAATTTAATGGCAGCTCCTTGTGACCGAAGTTCACATTCGGTAAAGACTCCTAATCTAGGAGGAGTTGGGATTTATATTGTATTTACGCTATGCTTAATTTTATCAGGCATTATATTCAATTTTTTACAATTTGAAATGCGTCAATTACTGGCGCTACTACTAAGCATTACAATTTTGTTTTTTATGGGGGTGAAAGATGATTTAATTGGTGTGTCCCCCAAAAGAAAATTACTCGGTCAAATTGTAGCCGCGTTATTGGTAGTTTTATTAACGGATGTAAGGATTACAAATTTATTTGGGCTTTTTGGAGTAGAAACAGTAGCATATTTGCCTTCAGTAGTTTTTACTGTATTTATGTATGTGTTTTTTATCAATTCATACAATTTAATTGATGGGATTGATGGCCTAGCAGGGAGCATTGCTGTAATAGCAAGTTTATTTTTTGGAGTGTATTTTCTTTCAAATCAGTTGTATATGGCAACAATGATATCATTTGTCTTAGTGGCTTGTTTAATAGGTTTTTTGTCGTTCAATTTTTCAAAAAAGCGCAAGCTTTTTATGGGCGACTCTGGCTCCATGTTTATAGGATTACTCTTGATGTTTCAGGCATTGTATTTTTTAAAAGTAGACGTAAAAACGTATGAGTTCATTTGGATTCCAAATAAGATAGCGTTGGTCACTTCTATTTTTTGTTTTCCAATTATTGATACCATTCGTGTATTTACAATCCGTATTTTGAAAGGTATGAGTCCTATGACTGCGGACAGGAATCATATTCATCATAAAATTTTGGATATTGGATTTTCGCACATTCAAGCTACTATTTTTTTGGCAATAAGTAATTTAGCGGTAATAGGGATGGTTTATTTTATTGATGGTTATAATGTAAATGTTCAGCTATTTTTAGTTTTTTCGCTGATATTGTTAATTGTTTATTTATTTTTGAAGCTTAATTATAACAAAACTATAAAATCAGCAATATCATTTTCTACTAATTTTTTCAATCGAAAATCATTTAAATTAAAATAATGGGTGCTAAAATTGTATAGCAACTTATCTGTAGAGCTTGCTTTTTTAGTGTTTTTCAATATTTTAAATGAATTTAAGTTTAAAAAAAAGCAAGGAGTTTCCTAAGTTATTTAGTGTTTTATTAGATCAATTTTTTATGAGTATTACCACTTTGTTGATTAGTGTGATACTTGCCAGAGTTTTTGATAAAACTGATTATGCTGATTTAGTATTGCTTTTTTCGGTAGCCTTATTTACGTTGGGCTTTCAAAGTGCACTAATTTCAAGGCCTTATGCGATAAATTTGAATGACATTACAGATCCTGAAAGTACATCTTTTTACAATTTTAATGTTTTATTTAAATTATTATTTACATTTTTATTAGTATCAGTTGCGCCTGTAATATATTACTTATTTTTTGATGAGACTTATGACTTAAAAAAAATGGGTCTTTTTTTGCTTTATGTGGTAGCACATACTACCTTTTATTTTGTAAGGGAAACTATGTTGAGTGAACGTAAAACAAAACAGAATTTATATTATGGGCTATCCTGCGCTTTTGGGTTAATTGCTACATTGATTGTCATTTTTTATTTTAAAATAAAAGAAGTGACTTTTTTTTTAGTTTCCTTTTCATCAATATACTTATTAGTAAGTTTTTTTATTTTGTTTTTAACTGGAGCAGAATATCTTTCAAAATACAAAACTTAGCCGATTATTTTAAGATCAATTGGAAAGTTGGTAAATGGTTAGTAGGCTCCAATATATTTTTTCATTTTAGTTCCGAAATTTATCCCTGGCTACTGTTGTATTTATCAACAAAAGATAATATTGCAATTTTAGGAGTTTTGTTAAGTATAGCCAATATTATAAATCCATTACTAACTGCCATCAGTTCCTACTTATTACCGCTATTTGTTAAGAGTAATAAGGATTTTAAAAGTTTAGTAGCTATGGTAAAAAAATGGTCGTTGTTATTTGGTAGTATGTCTATATTATTAGTCATTATCGGATATTTTTTTGGTCAATATTTAATTACTATGTTATTTGGTTCAAAATATAATAATTTGGGCATTTTGATTGTTTACCCATTTATAGTTCAGGGAATAAACATTTTTTTTCAACCTTATAAGGTGGCTTTAAACGCCATTAAACGAACTGATGTGAATTTTTGGATTTTAATTCCCAGAAGCATATTAGCCATTAGTGTTGGTTATTTTTTAGTAAGGAAATATGGTTTAGCAGGGGTGTTTTATACCAAAATTATCGAAAACATTGTTTATCAATTAGTGTATTACGTGTTGTACATTAAAATTGTAAAGCGAGGTAAAACTTCTGTTGAAGCATGCTTATAAAAGTTAAAACACATAAAATTTTACTTTCTTTATTTGTTACTTTTTTAGTGATGAATGCAATTACCTATACCATTTTTATTCATTTGGCAGGAAAATACGGTAAATTACTAGTGGCTATGGTTGGTATTGCGTTACTTCAAAAATCAATTAATCAGTTAGTTGATTTTTTAGAAGCTAATAAATATTTGCTGATCTTTTGGTTTTTATGCGTTAGTTTTACCGTATTATGGGTGTTTGATAATGGTTTTAATGGAGCAATCATTCAGAATAACACGCTTTTTGTATTGTTCATTTACTTTTTTTATTTGCTTTCAGAAGCATTTAAATCGAAATCAAAAAGACCTTACTTTAGTTTTTTTAAAACCCTTGCAAACACGCTGAATTACAACTTATTTTTTTGGACAGCATTAGCTATAGTGCTGCCTTTTAAAATTTGGCATACCTTGGAAGATAGAACTGGGCTTGGTTTGTTTTACGAAAACTACATTCAGTTAGGAATTTTTTCTTGTGCTGGAGCCATAGCCAATTTTTCGGTGTATAGAGATAAAACAGCTTATAAGTTTTATTATTTATCAATGGCAATTATATATGCTATTTTGGCAGTACTATCCAACTCTCGTAATCCACAATTAGTGCTTTTAGTGTATGCGTTATTTAATTTATTTCCGTACATCAAAAGAGGAGTCATAAAATATATGTACGTCTTAGTCTTTTTAATTGTACTTGGGAGTGTTTTATTTTTATCTGTAGAAGTGTTAAACTCCTCTACAGTTAGTAGTTTTACCACTGGTCGGAGTAGAATTTGGTATCATATTATTGATTACTATTCTACAAATTCAATTTTTAAAGGGCACGGAATTTTTGGGCTGAATGATATCATTCTTCAAACAAATATTGATGGTAATTACTACTTCCAAAGGTTAGAATTTTTATATTTTCATTCATCATACATGGAGATATTTTCTGCCTCAGGAATTTTAGGATTGCTTTTCTTTTTCTTTTTTTTAGGAAAGTCCTTATACGAAAAGAAGAATTATTACATATCAATAGTGATTATTGGTATTTCCATTGGTGGTTTTTTTGAAAGCTTTATTATTCAGCCCACAGTGTTAATTTCATTTCTTTTTTGGTATTTAATAATAAGTAAGCCTTCTAAACGAAAAACAGGTTTTAAAAAGCACTACAGGTACAACCATTATGACAGCATTAGCCCCCATTATCCTTTTTGTTTATAACCGATTGGATGAAACAAAGAAAACCATTGAAGCGCTGCAAAAAAATTATTTAGCACCGCAAAGTGAATTGTATATTTTTTCGGATGGGACAAAAACAGAGCTTGGTAAGGAAAAAATTGCAAGTGTTCGGAATTATGTAAACACGGTCAAAGGATTTAAAAAAGTAACTGTAATAGCAGCTAAACAAAATAATGGACTGGCAAAGTCTATTATAACAGGAGTTACTGATATAGTAAATACTTACGAAAAAGCAATAATTGTTGAAGATGATTTGGTGACATCGCCTAATTTTTTGGATTACATGAATCAGGCTTTAACATTTTATAAAGATCACGATAAAATCATCTCAATTTCTGGATATACCTTAAATTTACCAAACTTAAAAAATAGTTACAAGGATTATTATTTGGGATTAAGAGCTTCATCTTGGGGCTGGGGAACTTGGAAGCAAAAATGGAATGCTGTAGATTGGGAGCTAAAAGATTATCAAAGTTTTATAAATGATAAACAGCGTGTAGCTGATTTTGCACGCATTGGAAGTGATATGCCAAAAATGCTGAAATATCAAATGGAAGGAAAAATTGACTCCTGGGCTATTCGGTTCTGTTACTATCAATTTAAACAAAAAATGTATTGTGTGTTCCCTACAGTTTCCAAATTAAAAAGTATTGGATTTACAAATGAAGCTACGCATACTGCTGGTAGCACAAGGTTTGATACTACGTTGGATAAAGGAACGCAACGCGACTTTACATTTGACCATAATTTAATTGTTGATGAAAAGTTGCTGAAGGATTTCCGAGATAAGTTTTCGATAAAATCAAGACTAATAGACAAAGTAAAACAACTTATAAACCGATAGAAATTTTATGCTATTTAATTCGTGGGAGTTCATAGCGCTATTGCTATTGACAATGCTTTTTTATTTCAATGTGTCTGAAAAGTTTAAAACAATAGTACTATTTATTAGTTCGTATGTTTTTTATATTTTTTGGAGGTGGGATTTTGCTTTGCTCATGGGGGCGGTCAGTTTAATAAACTATTTTGCTGCTATCCGTATTAGTCAAGTTGATAATCAAAATAGCAAAAAGCTATGGTTATCCGGAGCTGTTATTTTATCCTTATTACCATTAATATATTTTAAATATGGTAATTTTTTAATTGCTAATGTAAATGCAACATTATCTGCAGTAGGGGGGCATAGTCAATTTAATTATCTTAAAGTTATATTGCCTGTGGGAATCTCCTTTTTTACATTTCAGGCGTTAAGTTATGCGCTAGATGTGTACTATGGTAGGACAAAAGTGGAAACTATTTTGCTAAGATTTTCCACCTTTGTGGCTTTTTTTCCTCAATTGGTTGCAGGGCCAATAGAGCGTTCATCAAATTTACTACAACAATTAAAAACGCATCAAAAATTTAATAGAACTTCATTTATTGAAGGGGCTAAATTATTTATTTGGGGATTATTTAAAAAAGTAGTCATTGCTGATAGGTTGGCATTGTATGTAAATAAAGTGTATGATTCCCCTGAACTTTACGGTGCCCCCACATTAATTTTAGCTACGTTGTTTTTTGCATTTCAAATTTACTGTGATTTCAGCGGGTATTCTGATATGGCAATTGCCACAGCACGAATGATGGGATTTAAACTTATGCAAAATTTTAATTTACCCTATTTTGCTAATTCCATTTCTGAATTTTGGAAAAGGTGGCATATATCACTATCTACTTGGTTTGGAGATTATTTGTACATTCCCCTGGGGGGGAGTAGAGTAGTGTATCTTAAATGGATTCGGAATATTTTTATCGTTTTTTTAGTTAGTGGCTTGTGGCACGGCGCCAACTGGACATTCATCCTGTGGGGAGGGTTACATGCCATGTTTTATTTAATAGAAAATTGGGGAGATAAGCTTTTAAAAAAAATGAATTTGTCATCCATTAAAAATACTACTTGGTATAAGCTTTTTAAAATAATTGTGGTGTTTGTTGGTGTATGTTATGCTTGGATTTATTTCAGGGCAACCTCCATTAATGATGCCTTATTGATAACTTACAAAATTTTTAATCATTGGGATCAGAGTCTGTACCTGGGAGCGTCTAGCATTACTTTCGCATTATCCTGCGGGTTGATATTCATGTTAGTTTTGGTACAATTACTTCAATATGCAAAAATTTGTTCTCTGTATTTTTCAAAATCAAAGGTGCCACCATTATTAAGTTTAGTGGGCTATTTATCGTTATTGTTAGGAATATCTTTATTAGGGATGTCATCACAGTCGTTTATTTATTTTCAGTTTTAACTTGCAAAAAATGAGTAAAAAAAAATTCATATACATCATTGTAGGATTTCTGTCGGCCTTTTTTTTAGGGGACTATGTGGTGGGAGCTATTTTATCAGGTGGGCTGGATAAATACTACGGATTAAATTCAAACGCCGAGCTGGCGATTGTTGGACATTCGCATCTAATGTTAGGTATTGATAAGCAAAAAATAGAGCAAGAGCTAAATATTGGGGTGGCTAAATACACCAGAGAAGGTGTTAATTTGGATGAACGAAAAATTATGATTGATCAGCTTTTAGAAGCTAATAAAAATATAAAAACGATAATTATAGGAGTAGATGCCTGGTCTTTTACGGATGAGGGTTTAAGTGCAAACTCCTACAAGTTGTTTTTTCCTTTTATGGAATACCATAGTATTAATGATTATTTGAAGGAAGAAAGTGATTGGCAGGAATATGTAACAAAAAAGATGGTTAGAACTTCCCGGTATAATGAATTGTTATTAGGGGGTGCATTAAGGGGGTATTTGGGAAACTGGAGTAACCTTAAAAACGGAAAAGTGGATGTGCCAAATTTAAAAGAACAGATAAAAAGTGGTGTTTATCGAAAAATAACAATTAATAACAGTAAGGTTAATACTATAAATAAAATTCTAAATACTTTAGAGAAAAATAAAATTAAAGTAATACTGTTGAATGTCCCAACAATTGATATTATGATTGATGCACAAAAAGAGAAAGCGACTGAAGTTTTTGGTGAACTAAATAAAGTGGCAAAAAAGTATAAGAACACCACATTTTTGAATTTACAAGAACCTTGGTCACATAAATACGATCTTTTTTATGATGGTATTCATTTAAATCCTGAAGGGCAAAAAGTAATCACTGCTGAAATTGTCACTTATTTAAATCGAATGGACTTATTACATTAAATAAGTTTTCCAAATTATATGAAAAAGGTATTATTTATTTTGCACTTGCCGCCCCCAGTGCATGGATCAGCTGTTGTTGGTAAATTTATAAAAGATAGCGAATTGATAAATTCAAGTTTTAATACTAGCTATATAAATTTAGGAACTTCAAAAACTATTGAAGAAATTGGAAAGTCACCGCATAAAAAGGTGTTAATTTATCTGAAAATTATACTACAGGTTATTTGTCAATTGCTTTTTAATAGGCCACAAATAGCCTACCTAGCTATCACGGCCAAAGGTGTAGGTTTTTATAAGGACTTTGTAATTGTGCTTTTAATTAAAATATTAGGCGTAAAATTGGTAATTCACCACCACAATAAAGGAGTAAAAAAACGTCAAAACAAGTTTGTAGATAACATTTTATATAAAATCACGTATTGGAATACAAAAGTGATTTTAATTTCGAAATATTTATACAATGACGTTAGTAAATATGTTAAAAAGGAAGATATAAGTTATTGTGCAAATGGAGTTCCAGAGTTTGCATCCATACCAAAAGCTACTAAAAACAATACCGTTCAACTTCTTTTTTTATCAAATTTAATTGAGAGTAAAGGGGTGTATATTCTTTTAAAAGCACTGCGTATACTTAAAGAAAGAAATGCAAATTTCTTTTGCACCTTTATCGGAAGGGAGGGAGATATCTCCGCTGAAGATTTCAATCAGAAAGCATTAGAATTAACTATTGAAAATTTTGTAACTTATAAAGGAAAACGATACGGGAAAGAAAAAGAAGCTGCATTTGCAACTTCGGATATTTTTGTTTTTCCTACTTGTAATGATGTTTTTGGATTAGTTAATCTAGAAGCAATGCAATATTCATTACCAGTGGTATCTACTGCGGAGGGTGGTATACCAGATATTGTAGAGGATGGCGAAACAGGTTTTTTAGTGATTCCAAAAGATGTGGAAGGCTTAGCTGATAAAATTGAAATTTTAATAAATAATGATGCGATGAGATTAAAAATGGGTGCTAATGGAAGAAAACGATACGAAGAAAAGTTTACTCTTAAGAAATTTGAAAAAAAGTTTCAATCAATACTAAAAGAAGTTACCTCCTAATTTTAGTAACTGAATTTCGAATTGTTAGCAGCGATTTGTTAAATGATAACATTATTACAACAATATTTCTTATGATTTTTTAGTTAAGAAATTATAAAAATTTTAACGTTTTTTAATTCAAACAATTTAAGCATGATATATGATATTGAATTAATTAAAATCATTATATAAAACAGAATTAGCATATCAATACAGATCAAAAAAACTCGTTATGAATTTATTGGGCTATAATATAGAGGAAAACTACCCTAAGTTTCCTGTAAAAAAGAAAACAATGATTAATACGATTAATCCCCATAGTTATTGTGTTTCTAAAAGCGACAGCGAATTCGAACAAGCGCTAAAAAAGTCGGATGTACTTTTACCAGATGGTATTGGTATAGTTTGGGCAGCCAAAGTGCTACGAAATAAAAAGATTAGTAGAATTACAGGTTTTGATATTTTTAAGTATTCAATGAATTATTTAAATAACATTGATGGGACTTGTTTTTTTCTTGGTGCGTCAGAGGAAACATTAGCTGAAATTGAGCAACGATTAAAAAAGGATTATCCTAATGTAAAAGTTGATTCGTATTCTCCGCCTTACAAGGAGAATTTTACAGCTTCGGATAGTAAAATCATGTGCCAAAAAGTGAATGATTGCAACCCTGATATACTTTTTGTAGGGATGACTGCCCCAAAGCAAGAAAAATGGGCCGCAGAACATTTGGATAAATTGAACGTTAAAGTAGTGTGTTCTATTGGAGCTGTGTTTGATTTTTATTCAGGCAGAGTCAAAAGACCAAGTAAAATATGGCTAGTTTTGGGACTAGAATGGTTGGGAAGATTTATGAAAGAACCAAAAAGGCTAGCTAAAAGAAATTTAATTTCTGCCCCAAAATTCATAGCAGAAGTCATTTCAAATAAATTTACACACAAAGAGTTACTATAATCAATCGATTTTTAATGATAAACCGTTTACTATTTTTATTTATTAGCTTACTATTTTTACTACAGTCATGTGTTACTAAAAAAGAGGTCATTTATTTTCAAGGAGCCAAATATTCCACTTTGGATCCTGTGATTTACGAGAGTGTAAAAATTCAGCCCAATGATATTTTAAATATCTCGGTATCAGCGCTGGTACCCGAAACAGCGATACCCTATAATAAACAAACCACAACTAATAATACCGTAACAAATATTGAACTATTAAAGTTACAAGGTTATTTGGTAAGTCATTCTGGCGCTATTGTTTTTCCTGTTTTAGGCGGAATCAGTGTAGCAGGAAAAACTATGGAATATGTGGAAAAAGAAATTGAAGAAAAATTAGAAAAAGGCGGCCATTTATTACAGCCAATTGTGAGTATCAGGCTATTAAACGCTAAGGTTACTGTGTTAGGTGAAGTCAACAATCCAGGAACGTTTTCATTTTCAGAACAAAATTTGACTCTTCCGCAAGCGTTGGGACTTGCAGGGGATTTAACAATTAATGGAAAAAGAACTGATGTAACTTTAGTGAGGGAAGATGATGGCGAAAGAGTAGTTAAGTTGCTAGATTTGACAGATCCCAAAGTTTTTAATAGTCCTTTTTATAATATTAGACCAAACGATACGATCATTGTAAGTCCCAATACAGCAAAAGTTAAAAGTGCAGGTATTGTAGGAAATATTGGCACGGTGCTTACATTTTTATCTATAATTTTAACTTCTGTAGTTTTAATAACAAATACTAATAATTAGTGCCCTGATTGATGGAGAATTCGGAATATATTCTAGATGCAGAAGAACAACAGCGTAAAATAGATATCAAGGAAATACTTTCAAAATACGCAAAGTATTGGCCGTGGTTTATAGTCACATTTTTATTTTTTATCACCCTTAGTTATGTGTATTCGCGTTACGCCGCTATTACGTATACCACTAAGGCTAAAATAAAAATACTTGATGAATCTAAAGAACTTGAAATTAACTTAGATCCGTCATCTTTATTAGAAGGAACTCCCAAATTAAATATAGATAACGAAGTTGAAATTTTAAAATCGTACCGATTAATCAGTCAAGTGGTTGAAGAGTTGGATTTAGATGTTGAAATTTTTCAAGTCGGAAAAATTAAAAAAACTGAAGTTTGGAATAAGCCTTTTGTCATTACAAATAAATTAAATCAGGATAGTATTCCTGCTAAAATAAGTTACATAGTTGAGGTTGAGGATAATAAGCTAAAAGTTCTTGATCAAAAGAATCGGGAAGTTTATAATCCAAATTTTAAAATTGAGTTAGCGGAAACATTTGATTCTAAAAACTATTTAAGTGCTGAATTTGAGGTTGTTGTAAAATCAAAAAAAGACGCAGTACTTAAATTAATTAAAGATTTAAAAATTAAGCTTACTAATAAAAAAAGTGAGATTATTGAAATTAGTCTTTTAGGGGAAAATTCCGCTAAAAGTGAAGCTATTTTAAATACACTAATTGATAAGTTTAATCAAGATGGAATTTTAGACCGGCAATTAGTGTCCAAAAGAACCCTGGATTTCATTGACAAACGTTTTCTGTTTTTGTCAAATGAATTGGATTCTATTGAGGTTAATAAAAAATCGTACAAGCAATCAAATAATTTAAGTTACATTGAATCTGATGCCAGTACGGCTTTAAAACAAAAGTCGTTGACTGACGAAGAGGTTTTTAATTTAGAAAATCAGCTGTCATTATCAAGATTATTAAAAAAAACTTTAAAGTCCGACAAAAACTTTTCGCTTTTACCCGCTGATATCGGTTTGGCAAGTAATAGTATCAACGTATTAGTTTCCGATTACAATAAAATTGTTTTAGAAAGAGAGAAAATTGCAGAAAGCGCTGGAGCTAGTAATCCGTTATTGCAATCATTGAATGGTCAGCTAAAAAGATTAAGTCGTAATATAAACCAAACTGTAAACGTATATATAAAACAGTTAGAAATATCTTTGAGCCAGCTTCGGTCAAAACAAAGAATATCTGCGGGTAAATTTTCGAAATTGCCTGAAAAAGAAAAAATATTAAGGGCCATTGAGCGGCAACAAAACATTAAAGAAAATCTGTTTATTTTATTACTACAAAAACGAGAAGAAGCAGCAATAAGTTTAGCGGTAACATCACCCACTGTTAAAGTAGTAGATTATGCCTTAACGGGAAGTAAACCAGTAACCCCTAATAAAAAGAAAATATACGGATTGGCATTGTTACTGAGTATTATTTTACCATTACTGTTGTTATCCATACTTTTTATTTTGGATACTAAAGTGAGGAATCGAAAGCAAATTGAAAACGCAAATCCTAAAATTCCAATAATAGCAGAATTTCCTAATTTTGAAGATGAAAAATTATTCTCATTAGAGAAGCGATCAGTACTCGTTGAATCCTACCGTATTTTATGTGCAAATGTGAACTACTTGATTCCTTTAGAAAAAACAAATTCTTGTAAAACCATATTTATTACTTCTGCAGTAGCGGGAGAGGGAAAAACATTAACATCAATTAATTTAGCGTTAGCATATGCAAGTTTAAAAAAGAAGGTGCTGTTGGTAGGAGCAGATTTAAGAAATCCGCAGCTTCATACCTACTTTAATGTTGAAAAAAATACGTTAGGATTGTCAAGTTTACTTCATGATGCTAATATAAAATGGCAGGATTGTATTCAAAAAAATATGAATAAAAATAAGTGCCTGGATGTATGTTTTAGCGGAATGATACCCCCTAATCCTCCAGAATTATTATCAAATAATGCATTTAAAACCTTTGTAAATACTGTAAAAGAGCATTATGAGTATATTATTTTTGATACGGCGCCTACATTGCCAGTATCAGATACACTAAATATATCAAAATATGCCGATGTTACGTTATTTATGGTAAGGGCTAATAAATCAGATAAAGCTTTACTGTCATTTTCAAAAGAATTGCACGAGTCAGGAAAACTAAGTAACATGGCATATATAGTTAATGATGTCGCAGTTGACAATCTTGGATATGGAAGTAAGTACAGCTATGTTTATGGTGAAGAAGCACGTACAATAAATAAAGGGATATTTTCAAAAATTGGGAATATTAAAAATTCTCTTTTAAAAAAGTCTTAAGGTAAATTGAAGATTTTTATCATTTTAAATTTTGGATTGAAATGATAAAGGGAGTAATTAAAATAAATATTATGAAAAAGCTGATGAAGATTTTTTGTTTAATATCGATTGTTTTTTGTGTAAATCTTTATGCTCAAAAGAGTAAAACTCCTTCATGGATTTTGGGAGTTGGATTTAATGCAATTAATGATTCTGGTCTTAGTACTGAAGGCTTATTTAATTTTAGTGAGAATTACAATGTTTCAAGGCCATTTAAAATTTCAGTCGAAAAAAAATTAAATTACCGAAATGGAATTGAACTAAAAGCTTTACTGAATAGATTTAAAACCAACAAAAAATTTAATAGTGGTTTTCCTACTGAGGATATTGATTTTTTTGCCATCGATTTTATGTATAAATACTATTTAATTAAAAATGAAATAGATTATCTAAGTAATAAAAGAGGGATTGCTTTATACGGAACAATGGGGCCAGGGATCAGTTTTTTTAATGATATTAATAATGTAACTATAAATCTGGGTACAGGAATTAATTACCCGATAGCCAAACAATTTGATATTAATTTTCAAGTAACTCCCAAAATATCAGTTTCCAATAAAGCGTTTAGCAACAACTACTTTCAATTTGAATTGGGGGTGATGTTTTATTTGGATAAATGACCAACGCTTCATAATAAATCCTACCCATTTGGCTTAAATAGTTTTATTTAAAATTATGGATTCATATTTCACAATATTGGTCATGGGTTCACAATTGTTTTTTTCATGGTTGTAGTGCCCATTTTTACAATAACGCTATTATAATGCTTAGGCAAATGAGTCGGTTTTAAAATTTTAGTATTCATCCCTTTATTCAATTCAAAATATTTTTTTTGTAAAATATTACCTGTAACATCTAGTATTTCTAATGAAGCTTTTTTATAGTCCTGTGTATTATCAAAGTTTAATACTATTGGATTGTTGTTTACAATTGGATTAGGATAAACAATCAGTGCTTGATTATTATACAATGACTGATTACTAAAGTTATTCAGCCCTAAATTATTGTTGTTTAAAGCTTTGGTTGGTGTGCCAAAAGCCTGTAATTCAATGAGGTGTACGGCAGTATTTGCTGAATTAAATGTCATTTCAACCCTTATAAATCTTACGGGGTCAGCATTATTAAAGATATAAGTGTCTCCCTTTTTTTTAGCAGGATTAGTGTTGTTTTTAGTAACTAGTTTTTTCCAATACCTACCATTTTTCGAAGCCATGATGATATAATGGTAATAACGTTTTCCATCGTAATAGGGAGTTAGTACAATTTTATTTAATTTAAAATGATTTGTAAGATCCACCTGATACCATTGATTTTTTGTGTATGGGTTGGCACCCCACCACCTATTTTTATCAAAATTACCATCTACAGCATACGAACTAGGATGGTTAGTGTCTTTACTTGATGAACTGGAAGGTTTACGTAATGCAATATTCAGAAGCGGATGCGGGTAAATGTAAGGTGCGTATTTGTTTTTTTTAAGGTAAAGTAATCCCTGTTTTTCTGAATTGACAACTCACAATTATTAGCAACGCCGCTATTAGTATAACCTAGTTCGTCATTATTTTGATTATTCCAAATATACAATGCACGTGTTTGATTAATACCAGGGTATTTTCCGCATACGTAACCCTCGTTCCAAAGTTCGATGGTTCTAAATATGTCCTTTGAAAAGTTATTATTAAAAATAACACCGTCACCACCTCTGATTCCAATAGCTGTCCGTGCCATGGTAGTTAAATTAGGGGCAGTTAAAAATTCGTTATTGTAAATTTCGAAACACCTAGCTCCTGTTTTCCAAGATGATTTACCGTGTACGTCAATCATACTAAAATTTTTAGTGCTATTGGTGTGGATTATTTTATTGTATCTAAAAACAAATCGAGCAGCATTATTAGAGGCTACATGGTGCCTGTTTCCTATAAAATAATTGTCTTCAATAAAAACAGCATTTTCATTTCCTAAGCTTAATTTATCCCATATACCACCTCCATAAATAGCAATGCCGTAACCAAAATTACCAATAGCTTCGTAATAATTTTTTTCAAAGGTGTTTGCTGAAATCACTCCTTTTTGAGTGTTGGAGTTACCAATGCAAAGCGCACAATTGGCAAAACCAGAAAATTTGCAACCAGAGATTTGAAAATTTTTACAATCATTTAAAAAACCAACACCCTTTCCGTAAACAGCGTCATTATTGTAATTACCTTCAAATGCTATATTGTAAAGCTTGTTAGGGAGTCCATTACTGCCATCGAAAATGATAAGGTATTCTTTTGTTGACCGTGTTCTTTTAATTATAGTATTTTGTGCACCATTACCTACCAAACTAATACCCCCAGGTACAACTAGCGTTTTTGTTTCCCAATCACTATTGCCCGATGGTAAGAAAACGATGTCTCCACTTGTTGCCAAAGTAACCGCGTTTTTAACATCAGTATAGTTTGTGCTTTTTGCAAAAATTTCTTTAGCATAAGAATCTAAAATAAATAAGAACAAGGGCAATACTGCAATTAATTTTTTTTGAGCTAATACAAAATTCATGAAGTATTTTTTAACGATATTTTACCATTTTTTATTTCATGAAGGTGGTAATGTGCATGTTTCTTTATATATAAAGATAAGACTTTTAAAATATAACTAATTGATGTATAGTTATTTAATGTGTAATTAAGTAAGATTTAATACTGTTAATAGCAATTGACTGCTATCAAATTCAAAATAAAACCATTTATTTTAATGATAAGTATAAAAAAGGTTATGCGCATCAAAAAAGCTTTTTTTCTAAACTAATAAATAAGGCATTTATTTTATAATTAAACTGAATGTGCTACTTGGGCTTTTGTTCAAAATTAAAAATAGAAGCACGACGACACCTTTACAAATACTCATAATTATTGTAAGTTAGTAATTCAAAACACCCGATATGTATAAGTTAAAAGTCATTGTTTTAATACTGTCATTATTGAATATAAATTTAATAGGGCAACACTTAAATGATTGGGAAAACCCCGCGGTTATTGGAATAAACAAATTACCACCGCGCGCTACAATGTATTCTTTTAAAACAGAAAAAGAGGCATTGTTGGAAACAACAACAACAAGTGATCGCGTACAATTATTAAATGGCGATTGGCAATTTAATTTTTCAGCAAGTAATGAAGCCACACCAAATAATTTTTTAAATACCGAATTTAAAGATTGGGATATTATTAATGTACCCTCAAATTGGGAAATGCAAGGCTATGGTGAACGTATTTACACTAATCAAAGGCATTCTTGGGGACACTTAAACTGGCCAAAAATTTCGCCAACTCCAAACCCAGTGGGCATATATAAAAAGGAGTTCACAGTACCATCAGCTTGGCAAAACATGAATATTCGCATTCATTTTGCTGGAGTAACTTCAGCATTTTATGTATGGATTAACGGACAAAAAGTAGGTTACAGCCAAGGGAGTCGTACTCCTGCCGAGTTTGATATTACTGCATATTTAAATAAAGGAAAAAATACCATTATTGCTAAAGTATTTAGGTGGAGTGATGGCTCTTATGTGGAATCTCAGGATCATTGGGATTTATCAGGAATTCATAGGGATGTCATGCTTTTAGCGGAACCCAAAGCAAATATTTCCGATTTTAAAATAACCACCAAATTGGACGAAGCCTACACTGATGCTATATTAAAAATTAGTCCCAAACTTTCGTTTGACAAAAGTTTAAATGCAAATGATTATGAAGTGACGGCTGCACTTTATGATGGAACAAAAAAAATAGTTACACAAACAGAAAAGGCATTTAAAATTGCAAACATTTTTTACGGACAGCGATGGAATCCAAAATATGATGTGTTTAATATTCCTGTGAGCAACCCGCAAAAATGGTCTGCGGAAGCGCCTTACTTATATACTTTAACACTAACATTAAAAACTACTCAGGGAGTAGTCGTTGAAAGTAAATCCTGTAAAGTAGGTTTTAGGAAGTACGAAACTAAAAAGGGTGTCTTTTTAGTTAACGGAAAGCCAGTAAAATTGTACGGAGTTAATAGGCACGATCATAATGCGTATACTGGTAAAACCGTAAGTTTTCAGGATATGAAAAAAGATGTTATGTTATTAAAAGCATACAATTTTAATGCAGTGCGCTGCAGTCATTATCCTAACAACGTAGCGTTTTATGATTTGTGTGATCAGTATGGTATTTACGTTATGGATGAAGCCAATGTAGAGTCACATGGAACTCGTGGATCAGGGGGCGAGCTGGCGAGCAATCCGCAATGGACTACTACTTTTGTTGATAGGGCTATACGTATGTATCAGCGGGATAAAAACCATCCTTGTATTTTTTCATGGTCCTTAGGTAATGAGTCAGGAGCAGGAGCCAATCACTCAGCAATGGCTGGGTATTTAAAGTGGAACGACCCTGAGCGTTTAATTCATTACGAAGGCGCAGAATCTTACGGAGGAATACTATCACCACAATCGCGTAACACACCAAAAGATCCATATGATTTTACGGATATGATTTCGCGTATGTATCCTTCTGTAGAAGAGTTTGCTGAAATGGATGAATCTCAACCTGGCGAAAAAATGGTGATTACTTGCGAATATTCACACGCCATGGGGAATTCCAACGGAGGACTTAAACTATTTTGGGATGTCGCCCGATCGCATCCGCGTATTGCAGGCGGATTTATTTGGGATTGGATGGATCAAGGCATAGCCGTTAAATCCAAAAATGGATGCGAACAATTCGCATATGGAGGATATTTTGGTGATACGTATTCGGATGGTAATTTCTGTTTGAACGGAATAATTAACGCGGATCAAACTGTAAAACCAGTTATGGAAGAGTGTAAACATGTTTTTCAACCTTTTGAGTTTTCACAATTTAATGCAGCAAGTAAGTCTTTCACTATAAAAAACAGAAATGCTTTTACAAATAGTATGGCTTACGATTTTAGTTACCAACTTATAGCAAATGGAACTGTAATTAAGGATCAGGTTTTTGAAGTAAAAAACATATTGCCTGGCGAAAAGCAAAAAGTTGCAATGCCCGATTTGAAAATCACAAAAGATAGCCACTATTTTTTAAATATATATGCCAAACAAAAAAAGCAGACTGCCTGGGCTAAAAAAGGATACGTAGTAGCCTCAGCACAATTTGAGTTTCCGTATGTATATAAACAAAATACTAGCACCGCGGCTACAATAGATCAGGAACTACAACTAATTGAAACTAAAAATAAAATACAAATCAAAGGAAAGGATTTTGAGGTAGAGTTTAATACATTGTCAGGATATTTAACGAACCTAATTACCAAAAAAGAGCGTGTGTTAGCAGCTCCCATTGCGCCAAATTTTTGGCGGGCTACAACAGATAATGATAGGGCAGTAATACAACGTAAGCCTGAAATAAAATTCTGGAAACAAGCAACTCAAAATCAGCAATTATTATCATTTAAAAAAGAGCAAAAAAACAAAATGATTGAGGTGGTTAGTACATATCAACTAGGTGCTAAAGAAGTGTTTTTTAATATTAAATATAGTATTTACCCTACTGGAGAAATTATAATGAAAAACACCTTTACTTGTAAAGAAACATTGGCAAATTTACCAAGAATAGGAGTGCAAACCCAACTTGCAGCACCATTTACTGAAGTGGGATGGCTTGGTAAAGGTCCTCATGAAAATTATGTGGATAGAAATGATGGGGCATTTATTGGTCTTTACAAAAAAAGTTTAGCAAATTTTAGTAAATCTTATGTTTACCCTCAAGCCTATGGGAACAGGACTAATGTAAGCTTTGCAAATTTTATAAGCGAAAAAAGTAAATTAAAAGTAGCATCTGAAAAATTTGAATTTAGTGTTTATCCATATACCACCATGGATTTGGATACATCGACTTATCAGTGTCAATTAACCAAACTAAATGGATACACTTTAAATTTAGACTACAAACAGCAAGGAGTAGCAGGATATAATTCCTGGAGTTTAAAAGCGGCGCCAAGGCCAGAACATAGTATCCCTGCTACAAATTACGAGTTTGATTTTAAGTTTAGCTTCTGACCTTTTTAATACGGGTTCTGATTTAATCGTTCATTTTTTTAGATAGATATAACTTTAATTAATAGCTCTAATCCATTCCCAATTGCCAAAAGCATAAGTATACTTGTTGCTAAACCAAACAAATGACTTAGCACTGCTTTTACGAAATGTAGCTTTTTTTTAGTTTCGAAAAAATTCGCAATACTCCAGCTGGTATAAAGTAAAGATAGATAAAGGCTAAATTGAGAAACATTTATACCTATCGTAGTATCAAATATTCCGCTTAGTGTGTAGATTAAGGTGGAAACACCTGTGATGTAAAAGACTAAAATCAGTATCTCAAAATAGTTGTATACACTTTTTCTAAAGAAAATTTTCACCCAAAAAGCAATAAAAATAGCCATTAAGATATTTGAATACCCATAATTTTCAGCAAACCATTTAAACATTTTTACAGTTACCGAAGGATCAGTAAACTTGTCATTGTAATTTATATAACCCAATTCGTAATTAAAAAAGTATTTACTGATAGTATATAATAAGGAGCAAATAATTAAAAAAACTACAGGCTTAACAAATCTTTTTCTTTCGCCGTTTGTAAATTTTTTTGCCGTTTTTCCAGGACGAATATATACTTCCTTAACCGTATAAAAGAATCCTTTTTTTAGATTTATAATATTGCTGAGTTCCTCAATTATATAGCTTTTATCAATTCGTTGAAACGCTAGTGGGTGTCCGCAATTTGAACAAAATTTATCTGTAGTGGTTTCATCATGAATTTTATTGCGGTCCAAAACTTAGATATTGATATGATTTTAAATCAAATATAGTATTTTGAGGTTGTTTTTGAACCCTGAAATTAAAATAAGGGTTCAACAGCAATGGTGTCTTTTTTTATTTCTTTTTCTCTATTGAGTTCTTTCTTAAAATCATCAGGTAACTTGTATGTAGTTTCGTTGATTTGAGTTAATAAATGATTATAAGCTGTAAGTAATTTATTAACTTTAGTATTTAGTAATAAAGTATCCTTTGAGGTTAAAGTAAGTCTATAGGTTACATCTTTTGAGTAGGTGTACATTTCATTAAGGCGGCTTTGCACGCTTTTATTTCTGTAAGTAATGGGTAGCGTTTCTTTTAACTCTTCAATATTTTCATTAATTGAAATTACTACGGATTTCATGCCCATAAACGATACTCGATTTAAGGTGTCAATATTTTTAGTGAGCGCTTCAAAATTAGCATTGTCTTTGATTTGCTTAGGTATTTGAGCATTGGAATTTATGATCGTAATTCGATCAGTTTTTAGTTGTAAACTATCTAACTGTTGTTTTGTAGTGAAGTCCTTAATTTGTGGTGTTTTATTACAACCTAATAACAGCATAAATAAAAGAAACAAAGTAGAAAAAAGCGTTTTCATAAGTGATAACCGAATAATAAAATGCTATTATAATTAATAATGTATTCAAAAATACTAAAAAAGGTCACCTTCATTACAGAAAGTGACCTTTTTGAATTTATTTTATATGAAGTGTTAGATATTTTTAGCTAACCAATCACCAACTTCACTTGTTTTATAGGCTTTTCCACCTGCAGCTAAATCTTCTGTAACTACTGCTTCGGCTAAAGATTTATTAACCACAGCACGAATAGCTTCAGCTTCTTCTTTTAAATTAAAGGCGTCCTCAAACATCATTGCGGCAGATAAAACAGTCGCTAATGGGTTTGCAATATCTTTACCAGCAGCCTGAGGATATGATCCATGAATAGGTTCGTATAATGATGTTTTTTCGCCCACAGAGGCAGAAGGCATTAAGCCCATTGAACCAGAAATTACTGAAGCTTCATCGGTTAAAATATCACCAAACAAATTTTCGGTAATTAAAACATCATAGCTATTAGGCCACTGAACTAAACGCATAGCTACAGCATCTACAAATTCATAAGAAACCTCCACTTCAGGATAGTCTTTTTCCATTGCTTGAACAGTTTCCCTCCATAATCTTGAAGTTTCAAGTACGTTTGCCTTGTCAACACAACAAAGTTTTTTTGAACGTGTCATTGCCAATTCAAAACCTTTTTTAGCTAATCGTTGTACCTCAGCTCTTGTGTACACACAATTGTCAAAGGCAGTATCTCCACCATCTTTTCTTCCTTTTTCACCAAAATAAATACCACCAGTTAGCTCTCGTAAAAAAACTAAGTCAGTACCTTTAATACGCTCTTCTTTTAAAGGTGATTTGTCAATTAATGAAGGAAATGTAAATGTTGGACGCACGTTAGCAAATAGCCCTAATTTTTTACGCATTTTTAGTAAACCTTGCTCAGGACGTACTTTTGCAGAAGGGTCGTTATCAAAACGCGGGTGTCCAATAGCACCAAAAAGAACCGCATCGGCAGCAACACAAATATCATGAGTTTCATCAGGATATGGCGTTCCAACTGCATCAATTGCAGCTGCACCAGTAAGGGCAGGTGTCCAGCTAATTTCATGGTTAAACTTAGTAGCCACTGCGTCACAAACTTTTACAGCTTGATCAATAACTTCAGGTCCAATACCGTCACCGGCAAGTAGTGCTATATTTAATTTCATTTTATGTTCATTTGAATTTTAATTCGCTGCAAATATACTTTTTTTCTTTCTTTATAAATACTATTAAAAACTGTCTATTTTCTAAAGCGCAGGATTAAATTTTAATAGATCCACTAGTAATACGGGTTCTTAATTCTAATTACTCAAATAATATTTAGTCATATTTTGTTTTATTCATAAGTGTACACTTCGGTATCCACCTCGCCTAATCTAAAATAGCCAAATGGTCTATTTTCAGGGTTGGTAACATTGATACAGTTGCCTATAGCAGCGGCTGGGGCAAGTGCAAATGGACCAGTATTAGGTTCAGCTTGTTGCGTTAAAATTTCAAAATAGTCGTGATACTGCCGGCTAATACCAAATAATTTCAGTTCAATAACATCGCCAGAAGCAAATTCTCTGATTTCGTCTTCATTTTCAGTGCTAGTGAACTCGCTGCTAAGAATAATTTCTATTTCATTTCCATTCTGAAATTCGTCACTACCAAAGCCAAAACTTTTTCTTTCCTGAAAATTGGGTAAGTAATTGACCAAGTAAAAATTATTTGCTTCAGCAGGATCGTCAAAGGTAAAAGCAATTACAGGAATTTCTTCATCTGCAATATCTTCAATACGTTGGCTAACGTCTGTAATCGGAGTAACGGGAATCATTTTTTCTACAGCAGTGTACTCCTCATTTTTATAAGTAATAGAAAGGGTGTAAGTGGCGTCAATTTCAGGGACAAAATCAGAAGTTTGGTAAATGCCAGGCGTATCCGCAGCTTCTGTAAAATTAATGACGGTGCCATTTTCATGCGTAATACTAACTGTAGCATTGGTAGCATTAATTACTTCTTCTTTAAAAAAGGAAGACGATTCGCGTAACACAATTTGCTGTTCGTTACCAGCCGTTCCTTTTTCCCAATTGATCAAAGCTTCAATAACCAGCTTAGGTGCGTCATCTTGTAATTTAATATCCACCACATCATCGCATGCGGTACACAAAGCTAAAAATAATCCAAGGTATATATATAATGACTTCATAGCTTAAAATTTAAAATTATACGTAATTGCAGGAATTACCGATCCAAAAATAGAAGTTCGGCGAGCCTCGTTTAATCCTGTTTCTTGATTTTTCGAAAAATTGATTGAAGAGGCATTTCGGCGTGCATAAAGGTTGTACAAACCAAACACCCATTCACTTTTCCATTTTCGAATTCGTTTTTTTTGCGGGGTCAGTGTTGCTGATATGTCCAAACGGTGGTAATCAGGCAAGCGCTCTTCAAAACGCGAAGTAAAGCTGGGTACCGTAATATCATCAAAAAAATATTGACCAGAAGGATAAGTAGTTGGTCTGCCCGTTTGATAAACAAAATTGACGCCAAAATCCCATTTTTTTGATAAATTATAAAGAGCAGTTATTGATAAATCATGGGTTCGATCAAAAGGCGTATTGTACCAATCGCCGTTATTGATTCCAACTTCGGTAACATTTCGACCTGGAGTGCGTTGTTCCGATTTTGCTAAGGTATATGCAAACCATCCGGTAAGTTTTCCTGTATTTTTTTCAATAATAATTCAATGCCATAAGCACGCATTTCGCCAATTAAAATATCGGTTTCAATTTCATTATTTGCAATAAGGTCCGCTCCGTCAATATAATCAATCCTATTGTCCGTGGATTTAAAGTATACTTCGGTTTCTAATGAAAACGTATTGTCCGCTAAGTTTTTAAAAAAACCTAACGCAAACTGATCCGAAATTTGTGGGTCAATATATTTTCCGCTTGGCGCCCACACATCCAAAGGAGTAGGGGAATTAGTGTTCGAAATCAAATGAATGTACTGATTCATCCGTTGGTAACTTGCCTTAAATGAGGTATTGTCATTTAGCTGATACGATGCTGCAAAACGAGGTTCCAAGCCGTCAAAGGAAGCTATAACATCATTTTTGTCAAAATTTTCAGTACCAATAGCTGTTGCGCTGCTGTACACCTCAGTAATTGGGTTGTATGTAACTGGTAAATCATCCTGATATATATTTAATGGCTGTCCGCCTAAACGGTAAAATAAACTGTACCTCAAACCATATTCCAAAAACAGCTTTGGCGTTACTTTATGGTTTATGCTGAGGTAACCCGCAGGTTCAAATGCTCTTTTTTTATCCAGTTGATCAGCATTAATGGAGGATTCGGAGGTAGTAGGTGTAATTTCGCCTGGATTAAAATTATAGAACAGTCCGTTAAAGCCAAATTTAAATTTCAGTTTGTCATTGTAGTAGTAGCTTAAGTCATATTTCAAATTCGTGTTTTGTATGGAAGATAACCAATCAAAATCTAAAAAATCAAAACCCAATTCATAGTCATACTTACTATAAATAAACGATAAATTGGAAAAAAGCTTGTCCGAAAATAAGTGATTCCAACGTAAATTAAACGTATTATTACCGTAATCATTAGTCAATAAATTGGCAATTTCAAAATTGTCATTTCCAAAATATCCTGACAGGTACAAGCGGTTGTTAGCATTCAATTGATGCGAAATTTTGGCGTTAATATCATAAAAACCAACGCGACTTTCAATATTTGCAAGTTTCAAAAATAAGTTAGCATAGGAAGTCCTACCAGCCAATAAAAATGAACCTTTTTCCTTTACCGTAGGCCCTTCAATTAACAATCGGCTGGAAATAAGTCCTACCCCACCATTAAAATGGAATTCTTTATTATTTCCGTCCTTTTGTCGGGCATCCAAAATAGAAGAAACGCGACCGCCATACTGTGCAGGAATACCCCCTTTGTATAGTTTAATATCCTTTATAGCATCAGCATTAAAAACAGAAAAGAAACCAAACAAATGCGATGTATTGTACAATGGCGCTTCATCCAATAGCACTAAGTTTTGATCCGCTGCGCCACCACGAACGTTAAATCCCGAAGCACCTTCGCCACTATTTGTAACCCCTGGTAGTAATTGAATGATTTTTAAAATATCCACCTCGCCCAAAACCACAGGTGTTTTTTTAATCGTTTTTGCGCTTAATTTGTTAACACTCATTTGCGGCGTGCGAACATTAGTTTTGTTGTTGGAAACCACCACTTCATTTAGCGCAACCGTTTCTTCCTCTAATTCCAGATTAAGCTTGGTGTTTTCATTCAGGTTTACCTGTTTTTCCGTGCTTTTGTAACCCAAATAGCTTATGGAAACAGTATAGTCATTTTGCGGAGCCGTTATGGAATAAAAACCATATTCATTAGTAACCGTTCCCCTATCCGTTCCGTTCAAAATAATGTTTACTCCGTAAAGTGTTTCCCCATTTTTTTGATCTTTAATAGTTCCGCTTAAAGTAAATTGTTGCGCAGTTAAAAAAGAGAATCCACAACAAAAAAATACAAGTAGCAATAGTTTGTGCCTCATAAACGCGATGGTTAAAGTTAATTAGTTATCAAATAGTAAGTTGTCCGTCAAAATTATTCAATGAGTTGGATTGTAATTTTTTTTGACGATGAATATTAACATCATGTCTGTGAAATTAACAGTTTTGTAACAAGAATATTGTACTTTAAGCGCAAAGTTTATGTTATCATTTGGGCGCGCCCTACAGGTCGGGCTTTTCAATACAATTCCTCGCACTTCCTACGTCAGGCTGTGGGATTTCCATTACAATCCCTCGCGCAAAAAAAATCAGATTAAAATATTGAAGTTCAGTTTTTTTTAGATAGTGGAACTGTATAAATTTTATTTTTCAGAATTTTAAGTGTACTGTTTAATAAAGCTGCATTTTAATTCGGTAAATTCATATAGGTAATGGTATTATTGGAGTAAATGCAACGATTGGTTATATCCCACGTCGACGTGAGCGTCACGCTCGTGAACCTAAGCAAAGAACGCAAAAGTAATAAGTGAATAATGTGATAAAAGTTGTTTCAGGGTTAATAATTGATCCAATTGATCATAAATATAGTAGTGCTATAAATTATGGAAATGATGCCCCTATTATTTTAAAAATTGATTTGAATTAGCTTTTAAAGTCACGAGCGAAACGCTCGTGAAAGCAAAGGGGGGATGGCTAATTAAAATTTTGTTCGTTATACTGTTTAATAGTATAGGTTATTATAAATCATAAAATAACCTATATTTGGTTCAAAACTAAGCATTAACCAAATGACGCACGCCTATCTTTATTTAGATGATAAAAAATACCGGCTACTAAATTTTAACTTTAGTTTTAATCAACGTACAGGAATAAATAATAAGCCTACTGGTATAACTACCGGAGGGCAAATAAATATTACTTTAGAAACTTCTAAAGATGTAACTATGTTTGAGTGGACTGCTCATCATAATATGCAAAAAAACGGGCGTATTGAACTCATGAGCCGGGATGGAATGCAAATTGATTTTAAATTGGAATTTGCCAATGCTTATGCAACCTCTGCTACTAATTTTTATACGGCAGACACTTCGCAACCTATGCACCACACGGTGCTAATTACCCCAGGAATACTTCGTTTTAACGGTGATAATGATATTATATTTAAACAAACTTGGGACGATGGTACTGCATTTAATGAGCAACCTAAACCAATTAGCAGTAGGGATAATACAACCCCCGAAATAAAAAGCATACAATGGGTAAACAGCGATACCGAAGAACAGAATATAAAAGAAATCGGCTACAAAGAAAACCTAAGTTTACTCGCTGCAATTAATAACCCCGAAGGCAATAGCGTTACCATTACTTTAGAAAAAGAAGACGGCAGCGAATTCAGCGAAGGTGAAAAAGTACTCACGTTTACAGAAACGCTAGATGATGCTGGTATCGTAGAACTCACCCCAACCGAAATCAAGGAACAGTGGGAAGCTTTTAAAACCAATGATATTGATAAACTGGTTGCCAAAGTTACTCACGCAGAGGCCAGCAAAAAAAGTAGTGCATTGCAACTTAAGCCAAGTCCACAAGTAATTGTAAACTTTAGACCACACAGCGGTTGGCAAGGGGAGTTTGGGTTTGATTGGATGCGGGTAAAAGATACTTTGTTAGGTGGTGATGTAGATTACAAGCAGCATGTAGGGAGTTATGGAGCAATTTCTGCGACCAAACCAGGAGCTGTATTTACCCCTAAAAACTATTCTAAGTTAAAAGCTGAATATACTCCTAACAATTTGAATGGAAGAAAAGACGCTTCGGGTAACGTAATTAAATATTATACGCCTTGGCTTTCTATTTACAGGGAACCAAATATAGCGACACCACCTTTTGCAGAGTTAGAAGTAAATATTGAGGTAACAGCCAAACCTGACGAAGCCTATATTGAATTTTCAAAAAAACATTTTGATATCAAAGGAGCAACTGATTCTCCAAACGATCAAAACTTAAGACAATATAAATTTCCTTCGGCTGCTTTGGCTAAAACTACTCCTGGTAACCCCAATAGTGGAAGTGTTAAATTAGAATGCTTACATACATTTCCTAAAGATGAAGTAATAAAAGTTTGGGCTGTAAATAAAAAAAGCGATGGTACTATGGGTACGCCAATACTATCCGGGTTACTAAACGTTAAGGCGAATAGTAAAGCGAATCGTTATAAGGCGGATATTGTTTTTGTTGAGGTTTGGACTAAATTAGGTGCAAGTGTAAAAAAAGCAAATCCAATTGGAAGAGAAGCCGAATTAGAAAAATACATGAAACAAGCTTTAGCAAAACCTAATTTTGAAACAGTAAGTTTGGATTTATCGTCAGATTCTACTTTCAATAGCCGTTTTAGTTCAAGAGGTAGTATACCAAAAAATGAAGCAAAAAGTGATGCAATCCAAGATTATTTAATTGATGCTCTATACAACCAATACGATCCTTTAAAGAAAAATTATAGAAGACATTATAAAATATTCTTTATAAATGAAAATGCGCATGGTTTATACGGAAGGTCTTATGGAATACCATCTATTAAAAGATCAGTCGTGGTTTATGCTGTTGGTTTTAGAGATAGTACTCTAGCACATGAAAGTTTTCATGCAATGGGATTACATCATAGTTTTGATAATAATAGTAAACATGTTTTTGAATTTCAGAAAACAGATAATATTATGGATTATTCTGATATTGCAACCCCTTCTATATCGGTAATAGCTACATGGAAGTGGCAGTGGCAATCGTTAGTTAATAATTTAGATAAAGAATAAAGTTATGAAAGTTATTTTTCTAATATTAATTTTATTGAATACAGGATGTGTTGGACAAAATAAAAATGGTTCTACTCCAAAAAAAAATCATAATAATATAATGGATACATTTGATATAATTGAATTTAACAAATATAAAGACGAATCTAAAACTTATGAATACTCATTGAAAGATGGTAGAAAAGTTACTCAATTTGGCGATGATAAAGGTGGGTATTACGAATATACAGATATAAAAAATATTCCAAAATTTAAGAAATATAAAGAATTTTATAGTTCTGGAGTCTTAAAAGTAAAAGGGAAAATTTATGAAAATGATTTTGCGTTAGGGGTTTGGGAATATTATGATGAAGATGGTAATTTAGAAAAAAAAGTAAATTACGATAAACCTTTCAAATATAATTGGGGAAATATTCTAGATTTTATTAAAAAGAACAAAATTGACATTTTTAAAAATACTACTCACATATCAAGAAATTCAGAAAATACTCCCCCTATTTGGCAAGTAACTTGGCAATACGACAACACAAGATTAAAGTCAATCACGATTAATGGTATTACGGGAGAAATCATTGAAGAAAAGTTTGATACTATGGAAAAACTTTAATTCATATATTTTAGTTTTCTAATTATTCTTTCTTATTAGAACCAAAAAAATACTTGATAATACTGTAATATAAAAATATTATCAAGGGTATAATGGTGCTGCCAAAACAGTCAATTGTAAAGAAGTCGTATTGTACAACACTCATAATACCTTTACAACAACGCACGAAATTTTACATGCCATGGGGTTAGAGCACAGTTTTAGTAATAAGAGCAAACATACCTTCGAAATTAAAAAAACGGACAACATCATGGATTATTCTCATAATGTAGGGATCAATCGTGTTAGTACCTGGCGTTGGCAATGGAAAAAAATTCAACCTAATGTTACCAAAGAATAAAGTATGAGATTATTACATATTATACTATCCGTGTTTATATGCTTTTCTTGCAGAGGTCAAGAAAGCAGACAGAATAATACAACACAAAAAGACACCACAATGACTACAGAAAAATTTGATATAGCAACATTCGAAAAAAATAAAATTAATACTGAATACAATTTTGTTTTAGATGATGGAACTAAAGTGAGACAAGTTGAAGGAGAAAATGATTATTCCGTTTACGAATACCCAGCACCTCCCGAATTATTTATGACTTTCAAAAGGTTTTATAAGAGCAATAAAAGTTTAGAGCAACATGTGATTAGGTTTCCTAATAGATTTTTAAAAAAAAGATTGGAATATGATAAAGAAGGAAAATTAGTCGAAGCAGTTGATTATGACAAACCCTTTAAATTTTCTTTTGAACAATTATTAGAATTAATCAAAAAAGAAAAAGATACCATTGATCTATTCGATAAAAATACAACTATAGGTAGAGGGAGTGACGAAAAAGGAACTGACTGGTACATAACTTACAAAAAAGTACCCATGCGCCGAGAAGTGATAAAGGTAGATGGTATTACAGGAGAAATTTTAGAACGCAGTCATTACTCACATTTAGACAATTAAGAAGATGTTCAAATGCTTTTTTTTCGTAGTATTTTTGTTGTGCAATGGTTTGGTGCTTACCAGTCAAAACATTACCCATAAAAGCAGGAGCGTACCACACAAAATGACACCACGCGAACCACAGAAAAATTTGATATAAAAACATTTGAAAAAAACAAAATAGATGGGGAGTATAATTTTGTATTAGATGATGGTACTGAAATTATGCAAGAAATTGATAATGAATTTTACAATGAGACAATTAAACCTCCACTTCCAGAGACTTTTATTACAGATAAAAGATATTATCCGTCTGGAAACTTAAAGTCAGAATTAGTTCATTTTCCTAATAGATTTTTGAAAAGTCTAAAAAAATATGACGAAACAGGAAAATTAATAGAAGAAATTAATTATGACAAACCTTTTAAATTTTCTTTTGAGCAATTGATAGAATTGATTAAGAATGAAAAAGATTCAATTTATGTTTTTGACAAAAAAAATACGACTATAAGCAGAAGTAATGATAATTATGGTGCTTTTTGGTACATAACCTACAAAAAAGTTCCTATGCGCAGAGAAGTAATTAAAATAGGTGGTATTACTGGTGAAATCTTAGAACGTAGCCATTATTCTCATTTAGATAATTAAACAAATGTTTAGATATCTGTTCATTGTAGTTTTTTCTTTTTTTAATTGTTTTGTAATTCTAGGTCAAAATAATAAAAAAATAATCACATAAAAACTTGATATGTAAACTTTTAAAAAGGAAGTCAATCAGATTACAGGAAAAAGAATTTCAAAAAAATGGCTTAACTATAATAGAAGAAAGTCAATCTTATGGATTTGTAAGGGAAATATATTACTCCGATAGCAATTTTTCTGAAATTAAGTTATTTTATTCAAGTGGAAATGTAAAAGAAAAGGGGATATATTTTAATAATGGTTCTCAATATGGTATTTGGTATAAATTTGATGAAAAAGGAAAATTAATTCAAGAAATTAATACCGATGAGGGTTATGATTTTGGGTGGAAGGAAATAATCGCTTATTGCGAACAAAAAGAAATTGAATTAACCAAAGTCTACGTGAAAGGAGGGTATCAAACTGAAATTTTGAAGCAAGAAGAAAACGGCAGAAAAGTATGGGTAATTTCGTATTTAGTAAGCCCTGTTTTAATTTGTAAAGAAACTTTAGATGGTGTTACAGGGAAATTACTTAATTCTGAAGAATTGGAGTTTATTAATCATTAAATTCTTGTATGATCTATCTATTTTTATTTTTAATAATTTACTCTTTGGTTAATTAAATTATCCTTGAGTTTGCGAAATGAATAATGTAAAAACTAATTTTTATCAGGGAAATTTGTAATCAGAATCAGTATTCTTTGTGCTCTATAATTGCTTAAAACGGAAAAAAGACAAGCCAATGAGTGAATCGGTATCATTGGCTTGATGTTTAATTATTTTGTTCTTAATTTTTATAACTAAAGATTATTTACAATGCTACTGTAGTCTTCGAAATCAATTTTTCCGCCAAAAAGCTCAGCAGACTTTTTAAGTAATTGTTCGGAACGTTCAGATGAAAATCCTAAACCAATAGCATATTTTTTAATGAGTTTCTTTTCTATTTCATCCATGGTGTGATCGGCATATATGATTTTAAATAAATCATACAAACGCTCTAAACGCTCGCCACTATTATTTGGTGGATTAATCGGATAATGCTTAGGTGTTTTTAAAATTTCTTCAAATTCACTGTCGTCAACATCAAGTTTGCGAGCAAAACGTTTCAATAAATCAAGTTCTTTTTCATTAATTGCTCCGTCAGAAGAAGCTAAAGTTACAATACTGGCAAAGTGGCCTAAGTTTTTTTGTGCTTCCCACTATCGAATAAATCATTAAATGACATAAATATGTTTTTTTAGAAGTACAAATATAGCCAAAGTCAAATAATCTAAATTCACTCCATCTTATTTTATTACGTTGTAATAGGTATTTATAAGATAAAAATGTCAGTCAATTTGTTGTAGTTTTTTTCGCTAACAGTCTTTTGTTTTTCAGATTTTTTATTGGTGTAGTGTTTTGTTTTTGGGATAAAACGCATACTGGCAATTAATGGTTGTTTTTTGAAAATTTTAACAGGTAATTTTTTAAAGTCAACAACGTTACAAAGCATAACTAAACCGCTATTTACACCACTATATCAATGAATAAAATATACTCATGTTTTATTGCGTTTTTTCTTGCAATTGTAAGTTTTTCTCAAGCCCCAACCGCCCCTGAAGTTTTCGTAGATATCAATTCAGGTAATCCTGCGTTTCCTTTTCCTCAATTTTTAGCCTATGAATCAGTAAATCATAAATTAGGAAATTTAGCAACAACAAATGCGCCAGGGGTGACTCATGCCGAAATGGAGGAAACCATACGCGATGCTTGGCAAATTATGGCCAACCGTTTCAAATATTCAGGCGAAAGTCATGATGGAGTAAGGTACATAAGAGCAAATTTAGGATGTCCATATGATTGTTCCGAAGGTGATGGCTATGGGATGTTGGCAGCTGTTGAAATGGCAGATAAAACTACGTTTGATGGAATTTGGTTTAGAACGCATGACCTTAGAATGATCAAGCAGCCGAGGTATTCAGACTGTATTGTACCTGATCCGGCTTACAGATATGGAGAGTTTGCACTTAAAGATAATACGGATTCAGCCGCTGATGGAGATTATGATATTGCGTTGGCTTTATTAGTAGCCTATAAGCAGTGGGGTGATGATTCTGGGTATAAGGATGCCTGTGGCAACGTGATAAGTTATAAAGATGAGGCACTCAAAGTTATAAGAGGAATAGTAGAAAGAGCAGACGGAGATGTTGTAAATAATGATTTTTCATCAGGTTCTATAGGCTATGATGGCTATTTTAAAGGAGGTAATACATGGGTGCAATTGACGGATTTTTTACCTCCAGGAAGTCCAGGTGTTCCTCAATTTGGAGGTTCAGGGCAACAACATATTGATTATGCAGCGCCATCTTATTATCATGCTTTTGCGGACTTTTTAGATAAAAACGGAGAGGCAAGAGATCAAGGTTGGAATATCAGTCAATTTGAAAGAGCAGAAGCTTCATCGGATTGGTTAATGGGCAAAATGTTAGATGATGCCACTACGCTTCCTTTGGCAGGTTGGGTGGAATTGGATGCATCTAATAATCCAACCTATTCTAATTTTTTAGATGGAGAAGATTTTAGAAACCCATGGCGAACGGTGTTAAATTATGTATGGCATGGGGATCCTAAAACATCATGGAATCCAACAACACATCAAGTAGATCCAGGGGGAAACTCATTTGAGCAAAATATAGGAAAACGATTGGCTAGATTTTTAGATAATCCAGGTCAGGCTCCGTGGTCGAATGATTGCGAAGATGTAGGGGGAGGACCTAATTTAACATATAATGGAACTTCACAAGTAAAACAATATTACAACCCTATAACAGGAAAAGAGCAAACTCCTTTTCCCTTAAACTGGTTGGCAGGAACAGGTTCGCCTGCTGCCGTAGCAGCTGAAGATTATGACTTAATGGCAAAACTATACCGTCAATGCGTTATTGAATGGGATACTACTACAGCGGGAGATGGGTATTTAACAAGTATTCCTGGTTATTTTCATGGTTTTTTTAGATTGTTAGGTATGTTAACCCTTTCGGGAAATCACCACTCTCCTGCGGAAGCAGTGTTGGAATCAAACTTAAAGGTGTATCATAGCGTAAATAAAACTTTTGCTTTTACGGGAGATGAAGTTGAGTTTACCATTAGTTACAGAAATTATGCCTCTGTAGATGGGAAAGACGTTAAAATTAGTACGACACTGCCTAAAGGGATGAGCTTTGTTTCTGCAACTGATGGCGGTGTAAATTCAGGCGGAACTGTTACCTGGGATATAGGTACGGTACCAGGTTTTAAATCTACCACAGGAATTCCACCTACGCAAGGGGAAGTCAAGATGATTTTAAAAATTGATAAAGGAACTACAGGGAGGATTTGCACAGAATTTGATATTGAGACTTCAAACGGAAAAGGCTGGACATCTAATGAATTTCCAAACGAGGAAACGGCGGTGATGCAGCGTAATTGTTTTGACGTGGCAGAAAAAGCTTTAGAAATTGAAAAAACAGTGGATAATGCTACAGTTAATCCTGGAGATCAAGTTACATACACCGTAGATTTTGAAAATGCCTCATCAGGCGGATTTTTAAATGGAGGTAGACAAGGTGTAATTCCTGCATATGCGCATAGCGGACACGGAGGTACAACCAATCAAAGCGATGTTAAAATAAGGTTGTATCACGGCGCAGCCGAGCCCTACATTGATTATGGGAATTATCGTATTTCATTATTTTTAAATGATAATGCTGTGGATTGTGTGGCAGGAACACCAGGTTGTACGGGTACAGGTTGGGCATTGGATGCACAAATTTACGAAGGAGGAGATCGATCAAAAGTAAGTATAACCAGTGAAAAGATTATTCCTGGATCCGATGCTAATGGTGCTTGGAACCAACGGGTAATTGTTAAATTTTCAGAACAACTGGCGACAATTACGCCTCATATTTCACGCTACTTTGGTTTAACAGGCGGACGTGTGCACCAGGGAGGAGCAAATCCACTTAGAGCCAAATGGCAAATGCATACTAGTGCATGGGGTGATGTACAGTGGGATGATGACTGGTCGTGGAATCCAGCAGTGAGTGATGGTGATGACGGTTTGTATTATCCAGTGACAAATAATTGGACAGATCCGGATAATCCTGATGTGCCAGTAATGGAATATCATAATGAAGCCTGCGAAACACCTGCTATTACCATTGACAATGTATTGGTTGAGGAATGGGATGGTTTTACTTGGCGTAGAATTTTTGGAAATAGTCCTGTACCAGGGCGAGAAGTTGAAGATGTAGTTTTAACTGATGTTCTGCCTGTAGGATTTACATTTGTTGGTTTTGTAGATGATAAGGGTGCGAATTTAGGGGATTCAGTAACTATTTTGGGCGAACAAGCCACTTATGACAAAGCCACCAGAACAATTACTTGGAAAAAAAGTGCCATGCAGGTTAAGGAAAAAGGATCATTCAGTTATTTGGCAACAGCAAATTTTAGTTCTGGAGTTTGTTCAAGAGCTGATGAAGTTCAAATCAACACGGCTTCAATAGAAGCTAAAAATGAGTCGCCAGTGATTGATACCGCCGAAGTTACTATTACCTGTACTCCGGTAATATTACCTCCGCCGCCTTCGTCAATGACAAAAACGGTTATTCCAAAATCAGCTGTAGTGGGTGATGAGGTAACCTATACTTTAAGTTATAAAAATACCGATGGTTCTCCTTTTGAGGCTGATTTCACTAGGTCATGGACTACCCAAAGTGGACCTGCTATGACGGTGACACCTAATGTGGGTGTTTCAAATGTGTCAAATAGTGTGGCGGTTTCAACACATGATTTTTCGCATGGAACAAACGGAACGATTGAGGCCGAAGTTAATTTTGCAGATAGTCAGGCTTATGGATTTGCCTTACGACATACTGGAGGAGCCATTGATAATGGAATTTATATTATTTTTAAACCTAATTTTGGAGGTGCAAGTTTAGGAGTGGAGGTGTTTGACGGTACTACTTCCTTAAAATCGACAACTGTAACACCTCCAGGAAATCCTGTGAACATAAAATTGCAGTTAGCGGATGATCAGTTGCAATTATGGGTAGGGAATACCGCAAGTCCGACACCTACATGGGTAGTCACCGGTGTACCTGAACGCGCTGGGTATGCGGGAGTGATTAATGGATTGCCAGACGGTTCTTCAACTTCAGGCGTACACCAGTTAACGGCATATAAATCGGGACTGGATTCCGCATTTGATTTGCAAATTACCGATCCAATACCTGCTGAAATTACTTTTGTATCTGCTGCTGATGCTGGTACAAACGTATCAGGAGTGGTTACTTATCCTAAATTAGCAGGTCCCGTATTGGCCGATACCGAGGTTACTTACTTCTGGAAGGGTGAAATTGCTTCATGTCCTGCTACTTCTAAAATTGTTAACTTGGCGTTTACTAACGCCTTAGGTTTGCCTAAAGATTTTATTAGCGCGCAAGCTATAGTGGACTGTAGTGGGGTAGATTTATGTGCTGCTGTTGTGGTTGCAGAACCTATTCAAAATGTGCCTGAATTTTGTATAGGGGATACGTCTGCGGATATAGATACTTATATTACAGCAACTGAAACTATAGTTTGGTATATGGACGCTGTAAGCACTTCTGCTATAGCAAAACCAACAATAGACACCTCGTTAGCAGGAACAACTACATATTATGTGGCACAAAAGACAGCTACAGATTGCGAAAGTGCCCGTATTCCTGTTACTATTGTTGTTAACGCAGGTGGGGCGGCTCAATCAGCCACCAAAACAATACAAAGTGGCGGTACGATAGCTTTTGATATCATTTCGGAAATGGGATTGGAAGCGGGTAGTGTCAGTTGGGAGACAACGGACAATACAAATGTCACTGGCGAGTCTTTGACGGCTACTAGATCAGATATTCTTGATGATGTATTGGTCAACACTTCTAGCATTAGCGAAACTATTACTTATCTCATTACCTCAAACCCAACTACAGGATGTCCGCCAGAACCATCGGAATTGGTGGTTACTGTATTGCCTCCAGTAACAACACTATCGGCATTTATAAGTGATGCAGCTGTAGTTGAAGGTGGTGATTTGGAGTTTGATGTCAAATTAACAGAGGTGGCAATAACAGATGTTGAGGTTACTTTTGCCATATCCGATATTTCCACACTGCCTGCAGATTATAGGGTAACAGTTGCTAGCATTACTATTTTATCAGGTGATGATGAAGGTGTTTTTGTATTGCCTACTGAGGATGATACTGAAGTAGAAATTACCGAAGAGGTGGAAGTAACTATTGTTAATGTAAATGGGTTACCTAATTCTATTACTTCCGCAGCTGTTGGTGAAATAGAGGATAATGACATAGCTTGCCCCGTGGTAGATAATCCTGTAGTGGCAAGTACTACGTTTTGCGTAGGAGAAACTGTTTTAGACATTGAAACATTTGTCACCGCAACAGAACCATTAGTTTGGTATGCCGATGCCTTGGGAACAACACCTATAAGTGTACCCAATATTGATACGTCAGTTTCAGGCGCTATGTTTTATTATGTGGCTCAGCAAACTTCAGCAGGATGCGAGAGTGAACGTGTGCCTGTAGCTGTAAATGTGGTAGGTGGAGATTCAGGAAAACTAGCTACTATGACTATTGTTAACGGTGCTACTGTTAATTTTGATATTGTAGCTGAAATGAGTTTGGAAGCTGGTAACATCAATTGGAAGGCCTCCGATAATAGTGACACAATTGGAGAAACATTAACTAGCACAAATTCGGATACCATTTTTGACACAATTACAAATACTTCGGAAAATCCGCAGCTTGTCGTTTACACTATAGCATCAACACCATCTTCAGGCTGTATTCCTGAGCTGTCGGAATTACAAGTTACCGTACTTCCTGATGCGTCAGTACTAACAGCCGTTATTAGTAAAGGTGATGCTGTTGTAGAAGGTGAAAAATTAGTGTTTCCAATTGCTTTAACAGAAGTAGCTACTAAGGATATTGAGGTGACTTTGGCAATTACAAACATCACTGCATTGCCTCGGGATTACATAAGTGGAACTTTAAGTGTAATTATACCTAGTGGAGGGAGTACTGCAAATTTTGAATTAGAAACATTGGATGATTTTATTGAAGAAGAAGCTGAAACTTTGCAGTTAGAAATTGTAAATGTTGATGGTGTGCCAAATTCGATTTTTCAAACAGCAATTGGTACTATTGAAGATAATGATGGTCCGGAGCCTTGTATGGCATTGTCAGCTCCATTAGTGACTGATGCTATCTTTTGTTTTGGCATGCCTCCAGTAGATATTGAAACATTTGTTTCCGCAACAGAATCCTTGGTTTGGTACACTAGTGCATTGACAATAATGCAGAGTTCAAAGCCGATTATTGATACTAGTATAGCTTCTGAAACAACCTATTTTGTTGCTCAAAAAGATGATGCTGATTGCGAGAGTGTGCGTTCATCATTCACAATTACTGTTACTCCTGAAAAAACATCGCAAGTGGATGCAATAGTTATTGAAAGTGGAGCTGTTGTTAATTATGATTTAGTTTTTGATATGGGATTACTTCCCAATACATTTGAATGGAAGGCAAGTGGAGATTCGGACTTAATAGATGGAGCGTCTACAGTTGTATCAACCAATGGTTTTATTTCAGATGTATTAATTAACACTACAGATCAGGTACAACAGATAATTTATGAAATAAATGAAGTAAGTGGCGAATGTCCTTCCGAATTGACTTCAACTTTAACAGTGAGTGTCAATCCTCCTAGAGACAGGGCATATCCTTTATTTTTTACTCCAGATGGTGATGCAAATAATGATTATTGGCAAGTAAGTACAAAAGCCATGAACCTTATTGAATATATTGAAATTTATGATCGCTACGGCAGGTTGTTAGCAAGCTTTAGGCCAACAGATCGTTGGAATGGTACGTATAATGATTTGCATATGCCCGCTGATGATTATTGGTTTGTTTCTAAATTAATTGATGGTAAACAAGAAACTGGTCATTTTAGTTTGATAAGATAATATCATTTTTAACGTGAAATTACCCGTTTAAAATTGGTTTTTTTGATACTTACAAAAATAAAAAATAAGCGTAGCTAAGGCTACGCTTATTTTTTGTTTGAATAATCTAAAATCAGCACCAGTGTTACAAGTCTATTTTACAACAAGCTTCTTTACTTTTTTATTGATTTCAATAAAATAAATACCACTAGATAAATTAATAGTTTCTGCAGTTGTTTGTTGATCTTGAGTGTTTATTTTAGTAATTAATCTTCCTGAGACATCAAAAATTGAAAGTGCACCGCCTGCTGTAGTATTTTCAATGGTAACCGCGTTTCCACTAGCAACCGGATTAGGGTAAAGATTCAATGGTGCTAAGGAATCATTTAAACTTAATACTTTAGCACCAGAAACTGGTGTGCCAAATACTTCAATTTCAGCAATATTGAGTATTCCTATGCCAGTTAATTGTACTCTAACATAACGCCCTGTAAAATTCATGCCTACACTGGTAGGTCTTTCCGCAACATCACTCTGGAAAAATACGCCCACACCTGTTTGGTTTGCAGTAGTAACAATGTCAGTTGAAATAAAGGGTTGATCAGAAATAAATAATTGATATTCACTTAACCTTTCAGCACAGCAGTCCTCTCTATTCCAAATATTAACTTGATTTATTGAAAAACGACCACCTAAATCTATTTCAACCCAGGTATTTCCATTTTCAGCAGTATGAGAAAAATTATTTCGATTGCCATCAACAGCAAAAGACGCTTCAAGTTCAAAAAGAGTACTTGATTGGGTGGCAGTTTTATTTAATGCAATATTTGTTACAGGTGTTGGTGGGGCAGGATTTGCTACATTTATTGTAATGGTTTGTGAGCTTTCAACGCCATCATTATCCGTAGCAATTGCTTGCAAAGTATGCGAACCAGCAGTTACATTGTTTAATAAATTATCATTACTATTGCCATTATCGATACCCCAGTTGTAAGGCGATATATTTTCTTGCCTTACTAAAGTACCATCATAAAATAACCTTACGTTTGAAATAGTGCCATCAGTATCGCTTGCATTTACCGTTACGCCAATACTAGCTTCTTGAGTAAAATTAGTTCCGTTGCTAGGATTTGTAAAACTAATTTGTGGAGGTAAGTTATCTGCAGGTGGTGTTGGTGGTGCGGGGTTTGATATGTTATAAGTAATAAGGGTATTATCGTCAGCAAAACCAGTATCATTATTTACTGACATGAATACCAAAAGTAAAATTTGATGTCCTGCATCTAAATTTGCTGATGATGGTATAGGATTAGTACCAGCCTCATCAAAACTTGCAGGTATGGTGTATGAAAAATTTGTTGTACCAGTATTTGCGGCACTACCCGGGATAGCTACGGTAAATGGGCTTGTAGCTACTTCATTACCTGATTCATCCAATTCTCTTATTTGAACAGCTACGTAATTTAGGTCTTCTTCATTTCCATTTGAAATGCCTGTGGCATAACTCAAATTAAGGTTTACGTTTTGTCCAGGTTGAAATTGAGGAGTGGCACTCCCTGCAGGAGCAAATGAACTACTATTGTTAAACGTTACTGAACGTGTTCTGTTTGTAGTTCCAACAGGAGGATTACCGCCACCACTAGCACTAACGGGTTTGTAAACACGTATCCAGTCAACTCGCATGGTATGATCAGCTCTTCGGCTTATTTCAGTATCCGTTGGGGACCTACCAGCGTCAGCCTGAAAACTTTGATCTTCAACATTGATAATGATATCCATATCTTTAGAAAATTGCCTACCATTATTTAAATGATTAAATGGATCAATTACACTTACGTTGGAAGCTGCTTGAGCAGCTTGTAAATTTGGAGCAGTAATCATTTGTTGGAATCCAGCTCTGGCACCAGTTTCAAAAAGTAATTGTCCTCCTGGTTGATCGCTTGTAACTCCCGCAGGGTAAGTAGCTTCAAATTGACCATTAATTAACCTGCTTTGCAATGCGTTGTTGTCAACAATACGCTGTAATTGTCCGTCAATATAATACTCCAATCTTGTTGGTGAAACCCAGTATACGCCAATATTTACGGTTCTACCGCCCCATTCTGAAATACCTTGTCTTCTCCAAAAACTGTTAAAATCGCGTGGTTGGTAATCTGTAAAAGGTTGACGTATAAATACATGATGACTTAAATGGATGCGTTCAGCAAAAAAAGCATTCCGGCCATCATCGCCTGAGCCTCCGTAGGCTTCAATAATATCAATTTCTTCAGTATCATCAGGGCTTAATAACCAAACATCGCTGGCCAGCATCGAATTCATTATTTGAATTCGAGTTTCTACAAAAACAGGATATTTAACTCGGTTTAAGTTTGTCATACAACCTGATCTGGTAGCAAAGTTGTATAATTGTTCCCCACTAAAACCTCTTTTTACTTCGCCAGGAACTCTGGAGGCTATAATATTTAAAAACCCGCCTTGAACAGAAATTTGGTTAGGAGTCCAAATAGTTGGTCCAGGCCCTTGGAAAGTGTTTGGAGCGCCGTTGGGTTGATCGTGGTAAGTATTGTACCATTTTGGTGGTTGTCCAGGAGGGCCAAAATTTACACGAGTATTGCTGGTATTAAATGTGTAATTAAAATCATCGGAAGGGGCTTCTTGCAACTGCCAAGTATTTCCGGCACCAGGATTGGCAGGTATGGGTACGTTATCCCAATCTCGTTGAGCGAATAAACTACATGTTGAATAAAATAGTAAGAGCGAAAATAATTTAATTTTTTTCATTTTTTTGTGTTTAATTTTATGAAATTGTTTCATACCATTTCTGACTTTAAATTTCTCATGCAAAATGTTTTTTTCTTGTCAGAAGAAAAAAATCCTAGTTTGTATTTGAGAACTTTATTGTCAGCTCTAGTATTAGATAAAATAAACGATAAAAAATGTTGTTTTGTTAGATTGTATCTGCAAACGCTAATACTTTATTATCAATTTTTGAATTTAAATGTTAAGTTTTTATTATATAATAAAATAGCACAAAAAAACCGAAGTTCAAAAGGGCTTCGGTTTTTTGAAAATTAGCGAATTTAGTTTTAAGAATTAGTGTTTAGAAAAACAAACTATTAGTTTAGTTAACAATCAATTTTTTTATTTGATTGTTTAAAGAGATAAAATAAAGTCCGCTTGATAGTGCTGAAACATCTATAGTGGTATGATTTTGTTGCATAGTTGTGTTAATTAATAATCTTCCTGCAAAATCTATCCCTTTAATAGTATTGCCTTCCAAAGTGTTTTCAACAGTTATATGGTTTCCTTTACTTACAGGATTTGGATAAAAATTTAGCTTTTCAACTGAATTACTTAAATTATCAGTAGTTAAAATTTTTGCACTAGTAGTCACAGAAGTTCCAAATACCTCAATTTCAGCAGGGTGAAGAATATCTGTGCCTATTAATTGAATACGTACATAGCGTCCTATAAAATTCATACCAACGCTTGTAGGTCTTTCGGCAACATCATTTTGGAAAAATACGCCCACACCTGTTTGGTTGGCAGTAGTAACAATATCTGTTGAAGAAAAAGGCTGATCTGAAATAAATAATTGGTATTCGCTTAATCGATCCTCACAACAATCTTCTCTATTCCAAATATTTACTTGGCTAATGTTGTATCGTTCTCCAAGGTCTATTTCAATCCAAGCATTGGCATCTTCATCAGTATGTGAAAAGTTTTCGGTGTCACCATCGTTTGCAAAAGAAGCTGTTAACCCAAAAAGTGTACCGGATTGCGTAGCTGTTTTGTTTAAAGCAACATTGGTAACCGATGCTATTGATGCTCCAGGATTTGGAGCAGGAGCAGGAGTAGGATTCGTTGGTGCTGTTGCTGTTGGGTTTGTTACACTGATAGTGATAGTTTCAGTAGTGATGTTTCCATCATTATCTATTGCAACGGCAGTTAATGTATGATTTCCTGCAGTTAAATTATTTAGTAAATTATCATTGCTGCCTGGATTATCTGCACCCCAGTTGTAAGGAGTTATATTTTCTTGACGGATAAAAGTTCCGTCAAATGATAAGCGTACATTGCTAATATTGCCATCAATATCAGTAGCATTTACTGTTACTCCTAGATTTTCACCAACACTAAAATTGCTCCCATTACCTAGATTGGTAAAGGATACTTGTGGATTGCTATTGGTTGCCACAGGATTTGGACTTGGTGCAGGTGCTACAGGCGCAGGAGCAGCTGGTGTTGCATTTGTACTGCCATTATTGATGTAAGTAATTGTTGTTGAGGTATCGGCAAAAGCAGTATAGTTATCAACTGACATAAACAAAATCATTAATAATTGGTGGCCATCTTCTAGTTCGTCTGATGACGGTATTGGGAGATTACCTTCTTCATCAAAAGTTGTGGGAATGGTGTAGGCAAAATTAGCAATACCTTGATTGGCTAAATCTGGAGTTCTGTCAATGTCTACAACAGCGGTAAAAGGACTAGAGGCTACTTCCTCACCATCTTCATCTATTTCTCTTATAAGAACGGCTACATAATTAATTGCTTCTTCTTCACCATTTTCGCTACCCGTAGCATAATTTAAACTTAAGCTTACTTCTTCACCAGCTGTAAATTCTGGATCAATAGCGCCGCTAGGAGCAAATAAATTTCTGTTAGTAAACTCTAAAGAACGATCTCTATCAGTGTTTACAGGGATATTTTGAGGACCATTTACTGATACAGGTTTGTACACTCGAATCCAGTCTACTCTCATGATATTGTCTTGAGGTCTGCCTATTTCATCATCAGTGGGAGTGCGTCCTGCGTCAGCTTGAAAACTTTGATCTTCAACATTGATAATGATATCCATTTCTTTTGAAAACTGTCTTCCGTTTTGCAAATGGTTAAAAGGATCAATTACACTTACGTTTGATAAACGTTTTGCTTCAGCTAAACTAGGCGCAGTATTCATCAATTGGAAGCCACGTAAATTTGGATCAAAAAGTAATTCGCCTGTTCGCCCCAGTGCTGGTTACGCCAGCAGGATAAGTGGCTTGGAAAGTTTCGTCAATAAGTCTTGATTCTACAGCATTGTTATGCACAATACGCTGTAACTGACCATCTATATAATATTCTAATCTTGTAGGAGGTACCCAGTAAACTCCAATATTTACTGTTCTGCCACCCCACTGGCTTACAGCACGTCTTCTCCAAAAACTATTGATGTTTCTTGGTTGATAATCTCTAAAAGGTTGTCTAATGAACACGTGGTGACTTAAATGAATGCGTTCAGCAAAAAATTGATTACGCCCATCATCTCGAGTACCTCCGTAGGCCTCAATAATGTCAATTTCTTGAGTATCATCAGGACTAAGAAGCCATACATCAGATGCAAGCATGGAGTTCATTATTTGTACTCTGGCTTCAGCATATACGGGATAAATTACTCTATTTAAGCTAGTCATGCAACCACTACGTGAAGCAGCATCATAAGTTTGTACATTGTTTACTATTTTGGCTTCTCCCCGAATACGTGATGCAATGATATTTAAAGTTCCACCACTTACTGAAACATGATCTCTGGTCCAAATTGTTGGCCCAGGTCCAGGGAACGTATTCGGTCTGCCATCGGGCTGATCATGGTATTGATTGTACCATTTTGCAGCTTGGCCAGGAGGGCCAAAATTTGCTCGGTTCATGGTAGCTTCAAAAGTATAATTAAAATCGTCAGAAACTGCCTCTTGTAATTCCCAAACTCTGCCCGAACCAGCATTAGGTGCTATAGGTACATTGTCCCAATCGCGCTGGGCAGTTAATGTAAGAGATAATGGAAATAAAAATAATAGTAAAAATCTTAAATTGATCATAGCACGATTTTAGTTAATGAAAATGTTTTCGTAAGTGTGTTTGTGTTAAGTTTGTATTTAGGTCATAAAAAAACATAAAAAATGACGTAATTATTAATTTTAAGGATTTATATTTGGTTAAATCATAATAAACTATGCTTTTACTAAAAGTGATATACTGTATAAATTTTTGGTTTTGAATGCCTTAATTGAAGTGAAATTGATAAACCTAAAAATGTTAATTGTATAAAAGTAGTACAACTGACGGGGCTTCAGCTGTAGGAAGCTCTAGGTAATTTTATGAAATTGCAGTCCATTTTTTATGTAATTAGACACTGAAAAAGCATCAAATTGTGTAAAATGAATCGTAGTTGCTAATTTATAATGAGTTTTTGACTCGTTAAGGAAGCTTTAAAAAAGGATATTTTGTAGGTGATTTCCTAAAATTTGAGTTAGAATACTACTCTATTAAAGTTCGATTTATTTAATAAAATTTGACAGTAATGGCATTTTTTTGGATAGGAAGGCAATTAAAACCCGAGTATTACTTTTGAAATATAAAAGAATAAAAAAATACCAAAAATATCATTACTGGTTGTTATAAATGGTCCCGTAGCTATGGCAGGGTCAACACCTCTTTTATCAAGAATTATGGGAACAAAAGTTCCAATTAGTGATGCTATTATGATTACGGATAGCATTGAAATAGCAATAGTAAAACTCACTAAAGGTTGTTGACCAACCAAAAAGCCAAATAAAATAACAAGTAGGCCTAAGGCAATACCGTTGATCAAACTTAAACTAACTTCCTTAAATAGTCTATTTAATAAACTCCCCTTTACATTATCGTTGGCAAGACCTTGAACTATTATGGCACTAGATTGTACACCAACATTCCCTGCCATGGCTGCAATTAATGGAGTAAAAAAGAAAAGCACCGGAAAGCTTTCTAAGGCATTTTCAAAACCTTTCATAATATATACACTCCCTAACCCTCCAAATAAACCCAAAACTAACCAAGGTAAACGGGCTCTTGTTAAGTCAAGTATATTGTCATCAGCTTCAACATCGCTGGAAATACCCGCGGCTAGTTGGTAGTCTTTTTCAGCTTCGTCTTTAATAAAATCAACAATGTCATCAATGGTAATTCGCCCTACTAATCTTCCAATTTCATCAATAACTGGAATAGCTTCCAGGTCGTATTTTTGCATGATTCTTGCTACTTCTTCATTTTCGGTAGTAACCGAAACAAAATCGACCTTTGGGATGTATACCTGAGCAATATTATAATTTGATGGAGCCACCATTAAATCCTTTAAAGATAAGCGACCTTTTAATTTTTCAGAATTGTCTACCACATAAATAGAATGCACACGAGTCACATTTTCCGCCTGCGATCTAATTTCATTTAAACAACGGGTAACAGACCAGTTTTCATTTACGCTAACCAATTCTTTAGCCATTAGTCCACCAGCGGTATCATCTTCATACCTGAGTAGGTCTACAATATTTTCGGCATGATCTTCGTCTTCAATTTCGGCAATTACATTTTCAATACGATCAACAGGAAGTTCATTTATAATATCTGCGGCATCATCGGTGTCAAGTTCTTCAAGTTCTTCGGCAATTTCTTTTGCTGAAAGTTTTTTTAAAATATCCTCCCTAAAGTCTTCCTCTACTTCCATTAAAGCTTCTGAAGTTTTTTCGGCATCCAGAATTTTTACTAAATAAGTAGCTTCATCACTGGTTAAGGTTTGAAAAATCTCCGCCAAGTCAGCAAAATGGAAATCATTGTATAAACTCCTTAAGCGTGATTCGTTCTCATTTTTAATGAATTCTTTGATTTCATCAGTAAGTTCTTTTGTAAGTTCAAAAGCCATAGCTTATCCGATTAGTAGATTGGTAATTTGTCAGTAAAGATACTTACTTATCATTGAGTGGGAAGTTTTTTTTCAGCAAAAAAATATTAAGAAATTTAAATCAATAAGTTCGTTTTATTAAAGTATCAGCATAACTTATGGTAAATGACTATTTTAAGCGCGTTCATTTAACATAAATTAATAATTTATTTAATTATATATCGATTTGTTAAAGGTGTTAAACTTGCTTAAAAAGCTGAAATTAAGCTACTATAACAGTGTATGTTTAAATCAAATTAATAAAACAACTAAATTATGAAAAACAAAATTTTGGCCTGTGGCAGTTTGGCTATAGCACTATTAGGATTCGTATCATGCGAAAAAGACAATGAATCATTGGATAATGTAACCATTGAAAATGTACAACAATCGAGTGCCAAAGCACTTAAATTGAATACAGCTATAGAAGTTGCAATTAATAAATTTAATTATAACTTGATTACATTTTTTCCTGGTTTGACTGAACCAGCAGGCGGAACAGATACTGTTTCTGTAAAAGGAAATGAGTTGGTTTGGGAACAAGATTCATTTCCTAAAAGAAATGCAGAAAGCTTAAAAGAAAATGCAGTTAAAAAGGTAGTTATTAACGGTAGCGAAGTAAGCTTTACATTAAATTTAATACAGCCAGAAACTGCCGAAGCAACTGAAATTGTAAAGCTTGGGAATTTTGTAGATAAGGTTACAGGAAAATCAATTACAACACCAATTGAAAGTTTTACTATTGATTACCGCCAAAGACATGATTATGTATTTACAGTTGGATTTTCAAAAAGAAGGTTTGTAGGTTCAAAAAAACTTGCAAATTTCTAAATAGTTTTAAAGGATGATGTTGCTATTAGATTACTAGATCAAGAACAATTTTTTTATGCAGAAAAAAGTAAATGTTTAGATTGAGTTTGAACGTTGTTTTTTAAAGTATAATAAATTTTTCTTTTGGGTAATTTATACCGATTCTGATTTTAAATGACTCAAATAAAAATTCAGTATTTTTTGTTTAGATAAGAAGAAAAAAACAAAAGCGTAACTAAGGCTACGATGGCATTTTATTTTGAAGTGTCAAGCAAAAAAGAACTATTTTAAATGGAATATGTAACTTCAAAAGTAATATAATAGGACATATTTGATTGACGTGTGTAAACAAAAGCACTATTCAAAATTAATTTTGAATAGTGCTTTTACATTTATAGTAAAGTTTAAAATTACTCAGAAACCTGTATAATTTGTGTTAATTTTATAAAATCGGTTACGGCCAATTGTTCGGGTCTTTTTTGTAGTAAATCATTTGCTGCCTGTTCTAAGGGAATCTCAAAAGATTTTAAACTATTTCGCAGGGTTTTTCTGCGCTGATTAAAAGCTTGCTTAACCACGGATTTAAATAACTTTTCGTCGCAGGGTAGGGTGTAGTTTTGTTTTCTAATCAATCTAAGTATGCCACTATCTACTTTAGGAGGGGGGTTAAATACTTCAGGGTCAACCGTAAATAAATATTCTGCGTCAAAATAAGCTTGGGTGATAACGGAAAGTATACCATAGGTTTTACTACCTTCTTTTTCGCAGATACGTTTAGCAACTTCTTTTTGAAACATCCCAGTAAATTCGGGGATCAAATGCCTATATTCAATAGCTTTAAAAACAATTTGTGATGAAATGTTATAAGGAAAATTTCCAGTAATGGCAAAGGGGGCTCCATTAAACAAGGAGGTTAAATCAAACTTTAAAAAGTCGGCTTCAACAACTTTAAAAGAAGCAGTGTTATTAATTTTTTCGGCATGCTCAATAGCAAAATGAGTATTTAAATAGGTAATAGATTCAGTATCTAAATCCATAGCAATTAAATTAATGCCATTACTTAAAATATATTTGGTAAGCACTCCTGTACCAGGGCCTATTTCAACAATATTTTCATATCCATTTAAGGTAAGTGTTTTGCCAATTTTTAGTGCCACTGATTCATCGGTTAAAAAATGCTGACCTAAATGTTTTTTAGCCCTTACGGGAGAAGTACTCCCTTTTTTTAAATCATCCTTATGGTATTTTTTTTCTTTTTAGGTGAATTTTTCATTGCTCGCTAATCACTTTTAATGTCGTGCTAAAATCTACGTATTGCCCTCTGAATTTAGTGTGTTTTTGAAGGATGCTGGGTTGATCTTCTTCAAAAAAACGATCTAATAAAGTTTTACTATGAGTAAAGTACTGCGTGCTGTAAGTAATACCTCCCATTTCTTCGTCAACTTCAACTTGAGTCATAATTGCCTTATGAAATTTGTTTGTAGCAATCATGTTCGGAATAAAGGTGTCGTTCATCCATAAAAGCCAATCTTTTTCAATTTCTTCAGAAATGTTTGTGGTTATATTAAAAATATACATAAGAGCTAATTTTGAAGGCAAAGGTAAGCATTTGCTAAGCGGTAACATATGAAATAAAATCAATGGTATTTTTACGAAATGTAAAAACTAATGTAAGTAACAGATGTGCAATTCGTACTAAAGGTTGTGAATAAAATATTAAACAAAAAAATAATGAAAAAGATATCCATACTAATTGTATTTTTTATAACAAGCTTAGGATTTGCACAAAACAATACCGCATTTTTTGAAAAAGCAGATGCATTTTTTAAAGCCTATGTTACAAATGGACGTGTACATTACGATAAAATAAAAGCTGATAGTACTACTTTAAATGAGCTTTTGGCTATGATAGCAGGCGCTAAAGTTTCAAAGGCTAATAAAAATGATTTTCAAGCCTTTTACATAAATGCATACAACATATCAGTTATAAAAGGTATTGTAGACAAGTATCCAACAAAGTCGCCATTAAACATTGGAGGTTTTTTTGACAATAAAAATTATACAGTAGCTGGTCAAAAAGTAAGTTTAAATGGAATTGAAAAAGGAATTTTGTTTAAAGCTTATCCCAACGAGGCACGATTTCATTTTGTGCTAGTATGTGCAGGTTTAGGATGTCCTCCAATAATTTCAAAAGCTTATAAGGCAAGTACACTGGAAGCACAATTAACTAAACAAACTAAACTGGCATTAAACGACCCTAACTTTATTAGAGTTGATGGTAAAAAAACGAAAATATCTCAAATTTTCGAATGGTATGCTAAAGACTTTAAAGTACATGGCTCCGTTAAAGAGTTCATCAACAAATACCGTGATACAAAATTACCTGAAGATACTAAATTGTCATTTTATACTTATGATTGGGCTTTAAATAAAGCGTAAACCAAGTAAATAGATACAAATTACAACCCACCCCCTTAGTAAAATTTAAAAATATAAATTATGAAGCTAACATTAAAAATGCTGGCAGTGGCAAGTATTTCCCTAATTTCAACAACAATTACAGCGCAGGAAGAGGAGCAAGAGGCTTCAAATATTCAAACCTTTACACCTTCAAAATTATTGAGAAAAGGACAATGGGATATTAAGTTTTTTAATAGCATTTACACGCAAACAAAACAAACCGATGCAGGTTCAAAAAAGGTGGATATACCAAGACAAACTTTTTTTACCAACACCACTGAAATTTTTACTGGAGTTAGTGAAAGTTCACGAATAAACGTAGGTTTTATTTTTCAAGTGCGATCAAATGCACTTAATGGACAATCAGCCTTAGATGTATTTAGTTTTGAAGACAATGGTAATGACCGAAGATCAGGTTTGTCAACTATTGCACCATCAATAAGAGTGCAGCCTTTTAGAAATATAGGTAACTTCTCATTTACAAGTTCATTTTTTATTCCAGTCTTTGAAGATAAAGCAGATACCGTACCAACTGATGATGTATTCTCTTTTTTAGATCAACGTAGTTTTGCTTGGGATACTAAATTCTTTTACGATCGCACGTTTGGAGCAAATAAATGGCAGTTATTTACTGAATTGGATTTTAAATTTAATTTTGGAGAAAGTTCTGCAGATGCAGCGACAGATCCAGACAAAAATCAAAGCGAACGCTTTGCTAATAATAGTTTGTTTTTGCCAGCTAGCATATTTTTAAGTTATTTTCCAACATCTAAGTCAACAGTTTTTATAAATGCCCAACAATCTTTTTTAATTGATTTAGGTAATGAGTTTGCACAAAACGGAACTCAACTAGGTATTGGTGCCAAATATCAAGTAACAAGAGTAATTAATCTTGAAGGTTCTTACGGAAGGTTTGTAAGGGGTGAAAATTTTCAAGGTCTTGGAAATACTTTCAGTGTAGGTTTGAGAGCTTTATTCTAGAATTGCCCAATCAAACAATAACTTGTAGGCATTTTTGTATAATCTATTATTGATTATTACAAGAATGTCTGCTTTAGTTTTGAAATTCTTAAATTGACCAAAAAGTAAAAGTGCTTATGTTTCTAAAAAAAAAAGTAACTGTTATTTTTGCATTGTTTTTTTGTCTTTTAGCACAATCACAAACAGCGTTAGTATCAGGGGTAGAGTTTATAGGAAATAAACGTACAAAATCAACCGCTTTAAAAAAAGTAATACATACTAAAGTAAATGGAAAGTTTGATAAACAACAAATCGAACTAGATAAAAAACGATTAATTCGCCTGCCAGCTATAGCTAATGTTGATTATAAAATTGAAAAAGGGACTGCTGGGTATAATGTGTTTTTTACTGTAGAAGAAAACTTCACCTTAATTCCTGGTGCTAATGTATATACTACTGACGAAGATGAATTTGCTTTTAGGTTAAGCTTATTTGAGTTTAACTTATTTGGTCAAAATATAACTGCAGGTGGTTGGTATCAACGTGATATTTATGATTCTTTTGGAGCTAGTTTTAAGGCTCCATTTTTGTTTAGTAATAAGTTAGGTTTGGCGTTAAATTACAGTAATTTAACTACGCAAGAACCTGTTTTTTTGGATAATGGAACTGCCCAATATAAGTACAACAATACCTCGTATGAAGTTTTAGGATTGTACCAATTCAATTTTTTTAATAGAATTGAGCTTGGGGTCAATTTTTTTAACGAGGATTACTTATTTAAAAGTAAAGAGGGGGTGGGAGAGCTTCCGGATGATGTGCCGACTGATTTTAATGTGGATAAACTTTTGTACAAGTTGGTTTATGAGTACAATGACTTGGCTTTTCATTTTTACTTTGTGTCAGGATTTAAAAGTTTATTAAATTTTCAGTACGTACGTAGTAGTGATGGTGTATTGCCTAGTTTTATTATCGGTTGGAATGATTTTACGTATTATAAAAGGATACGCGAAAATGGTAATTGGGCAACCAGATTACGAATGGGACTAGCTACTAATAGTGATTCTCCTTTTGCTCCGTTTGCCGTTGACAACAATATTAATGTACGTGGAGTAGGAAATACAATTGACCGCGGAACGGGCGTAATTGTATTAAACACGGAGTATCGTCATACGCTTTACGAAAAAAAATCATTTGTATTGCAAAGTAATGTGTTTTTAGATGCAGGAAGCTGGAGAAATCCTCAGGGAGATTTTAGTGATTTTACAGATTCAGATAATTTCAGAATTTATCCAGGAGCAGGCATTCGATTTATACATAAAAAAATCTTCAACGCTATTTTTAGGATTGATTATGGTTACGGAATCTCTAAAGATGCTACCAGTGGTTTTGTGTTTGGAATTGGGCAATATTTTTAGAAAATATTTCTAAAAAAATGTTAAACTTATTTTCAATTGATATTTCTTAAAAAATGTCGTCGCCCATCGTTTCACGTGTTATTTAATTCACAATAGCGTCGCCTCGTAATTTGCGGTATTTTTTTCGTGCATCTACGTAATAAATGCTGTCCGCATGGTCAAAAATTATTTTTTCAAATAGGTTTTTAGCCTCCATAGTTTTTTCTTGCTCGGTGTATAAATTTCCTAAGGCAAAGTAGGTGTCATCAATAAGTAAGCTAGTAGGGAAAAACTGGATAATCTTTTCAAAATTAACAATAGCTTTTTCGGGCATTTCCATTTTTAAATAAAGCATGGCTTGATTGAACAGCGTCTCATCTTCAATTTCATTTCCTTTAAAGTTATCAATAATTTGTTGGTAGGTGGTAATCGCTTTTTTGTGCTGTTCCTGAAAAGTCAATAATTCGCCTTTAGCAAATAATTTTAAGGCAGCAATAGCAGTGGAATCGTCTTCTTTAGTATTGTCATCAATGGTAAGCGCCAATTGCATAGCATCATTAGCAATCAGTTGCGTTGTTGAGGCTTTTAACACATTAAGCTGCGTTTTTGCCCAATCAAAATCCCCTTTGTAATAGCTAGCTTTAGCAATCTTAAATCGCGCTTCTTGCGCAAGCAAATCCCCTTTTACTCTTTTTTCAGCTTTAGTGTAGTATATTAAAGCCTGGTTAAATTTATTGCTCAGCACCAATACATCGGCCAATAATATTTCAGTTTCAGCCTTTTCAATATTAGGTAATTTTCGTTTTAATAATTTTTTTAAAAAACTAATCGCTTCATTTTTTTTATCCTGTTTAAAACCTAAAAATCGGGCATAATCTAATAAAATACCCATATTAAATCTACCGTTGCCATAAAGTTCAATCAGTTGAAGGTATTTTTTATTTATTCCGGCATAGTTTGAGGGTGTACTAGTTTCTGTTTTAATTTGCATGATTGCTCTATGCGCATTTACTTTAAAGGATTCTATTTCGGTATTGTCAATAACAAAATTTAAAATTTCTTCTGACACATCATAGGCCTTTTCTTTTCTGGTGGTATACGCTAAATTAATCAGTTGTGGGATGCCATCATCGGTTTTTTTGTAGATTGCTTTTTCTTGTAAAAAGGCTTTCCTAAATTGTTTTTCTTGTACAAAAAGCCAGCTAAGCAATTCATTATATAATATGTCAGGCTCGGTTTGGTTTTTCTTTAGGAGTGTCTTTCTGAAAATGACATTTGTTTCATTTTCAGGATCCTCGGTAATAAATTCGTCCATACGGCGCTTAATCAATCCAGTATAATTTGGTTTTTTAAGCATATAATCTAAGTAGCTGGAAAACATATTGCCAAAATCACCCAATTCGCCGTACATACGACCAATTTCCAAATCGTATACAAAATTAGGATTGTATTCCATGGCAATTTTATAACACGTAATAGCAGGTTTTAATAAATTATATTGTTGTAACGCATTACCAATATAGCTTCCGTTATTAGGCTTTTCTTGGAGCAATAAAACTAATGTATCAAAGGTTTCTTCTGCCTTTTCTGTCTGTTTATTTAAATTATACGTTACTCCTAACTCTACCAAATAAATTAATTGCTCAGGATTATCGCGTTGACTTTTCTTTAAAATTTCAACAGCATCATTAGACTTATTTAGTTGGCGGTAACATTTAGCTAAGCCTACAACTGCCTGTGAATTTGTAGGATTCCTTTTGTAAATAGATTCAAAACTAATTAGGGCCTTTTCAAATTTCCCTTGCTCGTAGTAGCTACGTGCAATTTGAATGTTTTGAGTAAAACCCAATTGAATACCAAAAAAGAAGATAAAAGCAAAAAAAATACGCATAAAGCTAAGATAGCAAAATGCGTACATTTTTTAACTCTTTATAACATACAATACTTACTCAATAGTGTCAAAACCACAATAAGGAATTAATACTTCAGGTATTTTAATATTATTTTCCGTTTGGTAATTTTCTAAAATACCAGCCAATACCCGTGGTAACGCTAATGAACTTCCGTTTAGGGTGTGCGCCAATTTGTTTTTGCCATCAGTGTCTTTAAAGCGTAGCTTAAGTCGATTTGCCTGATAAGTTTCAAAATTTGAAGCGGAACTAATTTCCAACCAACGATCCTGGGCGGTTGAAAATAATTCAAAATCATAAGTAATCGCAGCGGTAAATCCTAAATCACCACCACATAATCGTAAAAGGCGGTATGGTAATTTAAGTTCGCGTAAAATATCCTTAATATGTTCCACCATGCCATTAAGAGCAGCATATGAATTTTCAGGTTTTTCAACCCGTACAATTTCTACTTTATCAAATTGGTGCAAACGATTTAAACCTCGTACGTGAGCACCATAGGATCCAGCTTCTCTCCTAAAACAAGGCGTGTACCCCGTATAGGTAATTGGCAAATCACCTTCCTTAACTAATTCACCACGTAGCATATTAGTTATGGGCACTTCGGCAGTAGGAATTAAGTATAAATCATCGCCAGTAACATGATACATTTGTCCTTCTTTATCAGGTAATTGTCCCGTACCGTAGCCGCTAGCTTCATTAACTAAATGAGGTACTTGTACCTCTTTATAACCTGCTGCTGTATTTTTATCTAAAAAATAATTTATTAAGGCACGTTGTAAGCGCGCGCCCTTTCCTTTGTATACCGGAAATCCAGCGCCAGTAATTTTAACACCTAATTCAAAATCAATTAAATCGTATTTTTTAGCAAGTTCCCAGTGTGGTAATGCATTTTTAGGCAAAGTGGGCACAGTGCCTTCGGAAAAAATTTCTTCATTGTCCTCGTCAGAATTTCCTGTAGGAACTAGTGTGTTTGGAATATTAGGAATCGTGTAAAGTAAACCATTCAACTCCTCCTGAATAGCATTCAGTTGATCTCCTAAATTTTTGGTAGCTTGCTTCAACTGTCCAGTCTTTTCTTTTAAAATGTTGGCTTTTTGTTGTTCGCCACTTTTAAACAACATGCCAATTTCTTTGGAAAGTTTATTGGATTCCGCCAGTTTTTCATCCATACTCGCCTGAGTACTTCTGCGATTTTCATCCAAAGAGATCACTTTTTCAAGCAATGTTTTGGCGTCAATATTTCGTTTTTGAAGCGCAGCGCTGTAGGCTTCAAAATTTTCTTTAATTAGTGCTACTTGCAACATGGTGCTATTATATTTGGGCGTACCCCTCTGGGTCGGGTCTTCCGCTGTATCTTTTTTTGTTAATTCCTTCACTACGTTACAGAAAAAACAAAAAAAGGATGCCGCTGCAACCCCTTACGCAATGTGAAGCAAATTTAAACAAACCAACCAAAAAACGATAAATAGTATTTGTCAATTTTAAAAAAATGTAAATGAAGATCTTTTGGTAATATATAATCTTATAAATAGGTTATTTTAAGATTTATTGGGTGCCAGTAAAAGGGTTACTATAATTGTCATTTAAAACTAGAAAATTAGAACAGTTACACTATTTAGGTATTAGTAAACAAGAAAAACCTATTCTTTTTTTGTATTTTTACCTTATAATGAAAAAAGTATTCCAAAAAATAAGTGCGCTAGTATTAACTATGCTAGTTGTGTTTGCGACAAGTTCGTTAAGCATAAGTACCCATTTTTGTGGAACACGATTAGTTACCTATAGTTTTACTGAATCACTTAAAACTTGTGGAGGGGATGTAACTTCAAAAGCAACTCCGTATTCTTTTTCGCTTAAAAGAAAATCTTGTTGTACTAATAAGCATATTTCAAAAAAAGGACAGCAGGAATTATTTCAAAAAAAACAGGTAGAAGCTTTAGAAAAGATTTCTTTAAATACAGCAAATCAGCTTTTTCATAAAAACTATTTACTGTTTCAATTTGCCTTAAACAAACAAACGTATTTTGATAAATACGCTCCTCCAATTATTTTTATGGATAGGAACGTGCGCTTTCAGCAGTTTATCATTTGATTTTGTCACTTCGTACTAATGTGTAATTTACTTTTTTACAGGTTGTATTGAATTTTTTTTCAGTATATCTGCACATTGTTTTTCTAAATTAAACCATCTGTTTGATGCAAAAGTTTTGAATAATGTTGTTGCAAAAACCTGTTTGGTTTTACTTGGTACGGTCTTCATAATTCTTGTTTTTGCAACGCACAAAATCAAGATTTTTTATAATCAATCCTTATTAAGTTTCTGACAGTTTTAGAAGGTGCAACTTACTTATTACTTCCCAAAAAGGTAGTTATTCTATTGTTTCAAAAAGTAAAATAAGTCAATCTTTTCCAAAAGTCAATTATAATACCATTACCTATGTGAATTTACCGAATTAAAATGTGCTTTTAGAAATTATACGTCAACACAAAAAAGAACTGTAGCACATATAATG
>NZ_AFPB01000058.1 GCF_000218485.1 Aquimarina agarivorans
GTCCACTACCCCAACCTCCTGGATTTGGCGCAGCTTTACTAGTACCAGGAATATTTTTATATTCAACTATATAAATTTTATCTCCAACTTGTAAGTCTCTTTCAAAAACTTTGTATAATGGTTTATAAGGTGAATGATTATCCCGATAGCGCGGATTTGCACCTTAAATCCGTAAGTCTTTAAATTAGAGATTAATTATAAGGAATATTTAATTTTTATTTCGTTTTAGAATTGAAAAGTTTGACTTTTTTGTATTTACCTTCTTTTTTTTAATCCAGAAAACATAAAATTACTGTTTTTAACAGTGCATATCCAAACACTTTAACCCCAAACACGTTGGGGTTTTGTCTTTTTCATAAATTGTTGTTATTTAATTTTTAGGTTTTAAAATGAATATTTCCATAAACCCTAAGTTTTTGTTGTCTGGATGTTTTTATCCATTTTGCAGGTATAGCTATAAATCTAAAAATGAATTTTTTAATTCTGTATTTAGGATTCAATCCTTCATATTTTGTTGAGAATTTCTCTATAATGTATTGGTATAAGTTTCTGCACATTGCAGTAAACATTAAAAAAACGGTGTTTTGTTCTAGTTTAGAAAAAGGTAGGTTATTCCATCCAAAATCGTTTTTGAGTACATCAAATTCTTTCTCTATAGCACCACGTTGATTATAAAAGCTTACCACTTCATTTACTGATAAATCGTAGTCGTTGGTTATAATGGCAGAATATAAGTATGCATCTTTTGTAAATAAATTAACTTGTTTGTCCTTTCGTTCAATTTTAGTAACTACTAACCTATAATCTTTGGCTTTATAAAGTTCTCTTTTTCTTTTTAAAGTCGGTATAAATGGTGTAAAAGTAATTTCTCCTCTAAAAATTGTTTCTGAATTTGTTTCAATTTTAACCCAATTATTAATCTTAGAAATTCTTTGAGCTAGAGCGGCACTCATACAAGCCCTAATAAAAAATTTATTAGTGTTTTTTGAGACTAAATCTATAACATTAACTTGGTAAGAAGCTGCATCAGCTCTAAAAGAATCGATATTTATATTTTGTTTTTTTAGCTCTTCAAACATTCGTGTGAGTGTTTCAAATTGTAAATCTTTTGCTGCGCTATTCCCATTTCTATTTTCTACAAAAACAATTTTATTTTCAATTATACCTACTCCAGGACAATATCCAAATGATTTTTTATATGTTGATCGGCTATCCAATTTATTAGTAAACAAAATGGTATTATCATAATCTAAAGTATGATTCTCATGTGCAGGTAAATTAAGTTTCTGTAACAATTTTAAATTTAACTCATTCAAAAAATGATGTAAACTAAACTGATGTAAACTTGTACCCCTAGGTAGGGTAAATAGATCCTTTGGTAAGGATAATTCTTTCATCCTATCTTAATATCCTATCAGGACTAGGGATTTTAAAAAATGGATTATGATCTAAGTGTCCTTTTAGATTAGATGAAATATCTTCAATGCAATCACCTCCACAAAAATAAATTGACCAAAAAGAGTATAGAATATCCTTCCAATCATAAGAACATTGAGGAGCTAAACTAGGTAAATTAGCAGTTAGAAATGAACCTAAGCCAAGTCTTTCAAATTCATCAATGACAAAATTTAATCCTCCAAATGGATTTATCTGTTCAGATTTTAATACTTTCATAATGTGTTTTGTAGCTACACCAATTTAGGTGAAAACACATAAAACCGCAAACCTTTATCAATAAAGAGTTTGCGGTTGTTTTATCCTATAGACCTACGGATTTAAGGTTGCAATCCATGTTAATTTACACCATCAATTTACATTAAACTTTCAATTAAAACATCTATTTCTATTTCACTTGATAAAATTACAACAAGAAGACTCTATTTTTAAAACAAGATCATTTTACAAAAAAAACTTATTTTGTTTGATTAACTTTGCAGGCACGGAAAACATTTCCGCGCTATCGGGTGCCAAAACTAAATTGGCATATAGTACTTAAAAAATAGTTTTTAATATGCCCAGTAAAAGAAAAAAAATAGTCCAACACCTACACAAGTGTATCAAACATGATTTTGGTTTCTACAACCCTGAATGGAAATGGAATTCTTTACCAGATGATATTCGGGATAACTACGACTTAATTAAAAACACACTTGACAAATGGGAAAATGATGGTTGTATTGAAGTTTACAGTAAAGACAACATTAGATACATTAAAATTATTAAAGTACCGCAATTATAAGCTACTTTTAATTTCATTTATCGTTAGGGTAATTTGTTTGTTAATTTCAAGATCATCTTTAAAAGAATCAATAATTGGACTTAATAAGGCAAGTAAGTTGCTAATAGACAATTCAATAATTAATTCTTGCCCTGAACTATCATCCCAAAATTCTACATATTCATTACTTTTTTCAAAATCAAAACCATGATACTCTCTTACTAGTCCTGATCTATCTCTAATCGCTTTTAAAAAATTAAGAAAATCATTTACAGGAAGAGTAAATAAATAGCTTAATAACGGAGAATACTTTTCATCTATAAAGTTGTATATATTTGGTAATTCCATATCTAAAAATTAATAACTTGATGAAAACTTAATATTTCTTTTGTTGTAGGGTCTTGATATTCTTTAAATTTTATTCCATTACCTATTTAATACCTGATTTTGATTTATGTCTTGATACTATTATAGCATCCTCCGTAATGGCATAATCTCCACCGACTTTCCATATATCGTAATAATAATCAAAATTAATTCCAGTATTTATTAAAGGGCTTCCCAAATACCAAACAAGTTGATAATTTCGAGCTAAACCAAAATAAGCTTCAAAAAGAGTTTCTATTTTAGGTGTAGTAATTAATCGATTATCAAACAGGTGATCTTCTATAACATCAATATATTCCTCGTTTTGCCAAAAACTCATTTTAGCGTTCAAAACATCATCAATCTTATCAACATAATACACTTTGTTTTTTAAATATTCCTCTAAATCATCTCCTTTGAAAAGTAATCTTTTAGAGGTAATATCATTGATCGTTTTTTCAACTAGAAAATCTTTGATATGATCAATCTTATCAAGAAAACTTTCTTTTGAGTAATATGTAGCAAGTCTTTCAGCAAGGAGTACTGCATTAGGAAAAGAATTAAAAACATTGCTTATTTCTTCTAGAGATACTTCTTTTCCATCATCGTTATTCATTAAAAGAGTATAAAAATGACTTTTATCTAAATCTTTTTCTCCTTTACAATAACTTATCCAATCTTGTAATTCTAAACTCATTTTTAATTAGTTAGAAGAGGTGGTAATAAGTCTGGATCAATATCCCATCTCTTAATTAACTCTGGTAAGGCACTATTAAAATCATTTAATGAACTACTATTAATAATGATGTCTTGCAACTCATTATGAAAAGTTTTTGACCCTGGTCCAGAAACTATTTTTCCTTCTGCATTTTCAATTGAATGAGCAAAAGGCTCACCTGTTTTGGGGTTAGTCCCTTTCAATTCTAATGTTTTTGTTCTAAAACGATGAACTTCATCCATAGAAACACCCCATTCTTTAAATCTTCTTGATTCACAAACCATACACCACTCATGATATTCCGCTGGCCATCTTATTCTTCGTTGTAAAGTTTTATTAAGTTTTGAATCTTCCCATACTAAATCAAATTCTTCTAAGGTTAATCCATCGAACCACTTAGTAAAGCCCTTGCTATTTGTTGGTATTTTTCCATTAACCAATATTTTATCAATGGATCTTGATAATTTTTGAGAGAACTCAATAATCTCTCCTGTCTTTAGGTTACGAAGTTTTGAAATTTTAATTTTTGCCTCTGTAATAAACTGGCTAGCGCCACCTTCACCCCATTTAGGAAAACTTCTTGTTAATACCTCTAAATATTTACTTTCATTCCATTTAGCCTTAGGGAATTTTACTTTACCTACTAATTGCGATCCACTAAACTCAGCCACCCAAACAGCATCTGTCCACTCCCCATTAAGTTGCATTTTAGATATCGCTTCAACTGGATCATCAAATTTATCTGCTGAAAAGTAGGTCGTATAACCCGAAGGGATTTCTCCTGTCTTTTTTAGATTATCTAAATAACCCGCTTGAGAACCTATATTTCTATATAAAGTGCGTTCTCTAACAAGTTCAGAAGCTATATCATCCAGACTCTTTCCTTTTCTTAATAATTCAGCACCTTCTTCTCCAAATCTTTTGACAACAACAGCTAAAGCACCTGTATCATTTTTGCCATATTTTTGTGTAATCTGATTTAGAAAATCTTGTCCATAATTTTTTCTAACAAATTCTCTCGCAGATTCAATAACGTCATCAACTTTTTCCGCTAATTTAAGCCCTAACCTTTTACTTCCATCAGCAGCTTCGACTATCGCCAACTCTGCGGTTTCTTCAATGCCATTAGCTCCTTCGCGGTAGGTAATTTTACCGATTTCTTGGACTATTTCAGTTGATGCTTTTAATAAATCGTCTACAATTAATACACCATCATCTGCAAAACGACCAATTTCTATAATCGTATTTATATTCAATGCATAAGTGACGATCTTGTTTTTGTCAATCTTGAGTTTTTTACCTAAAGCAAAAACTAACTGCCTTCCTCCTTTACCTAGTTTTTTAAGTCCTTGTAATGTTTTTGAGGTTAACTTTCCTGTTTTAGCCAATATTTTTAGCTCTTCCAACCCAATAAACAAACTAACAATATCAAAAACTAATTTCCCTTGCAGATATCTTCCTTCAGCATCAAACTTACCAATATTATGTTTGTACTTGCTAAACTCAGCTTTAAGGGTTTGACCCACGTGTGATGCTGCATTTTTTAGAGCACCTTCAGTTGTAAAAATCTCTCCAATTAAAGTCAAAGTGCTTATAGTTTGTTCTCTAATTTGTGCCGCTTCGTCTGTTAAAAAAATAGGACTTAAAGGACTCCAAGCTCCTGAAAATTTAGCCAGATCAACTCCTAAATCTACAATTTCCCAAATCCCATCAATAAAACCAGCTGAATAGGCTGCTGGATAGTATTTTTCATGATTCCAAAGGCATTTTGGTACTATGGTCCCTTTCTTTTGCTCTTTTATTTCTTCGCCACAAGCTCTACCAAACTCTAATAATAACTTTAAAATATCATAAGTACTATAACCACTGATAAGTTGTTGATCTATTCCTGGTACATAAGCTTTGTATTCTTCTAATAAAACATCTAAATGATCTGAAGCACTAACAATAGCTTTTCCTACCGCCATTGAAACATCAAAAGTTAATATCTTATTAAAGAATTCAACATATTGATTTCTATTTAGATCAAGGTTGCCAAAGTAATCTGAAGCAAAATTAATTTTGTATTGAACTTCCTTTTTCTCTAAATCGTAATGCGTCCATAAGTAATACCCATAATCAATATTGGATAGTTCTGCTTTTAAATCTTCGAAATCCTCTTGTGAAATCTTAGAATGTGTAACAATAAGATTTTTGTTCTGCCCAATAGATACGCGAATAGGTTCGTTATTTGCTTTTGCAAATTCTTCTGAAGAAAATATTTTTTGAGCATCAAAATTGGCAAAGCCTTCAACGGTTTTTAAATCACTAGTATCTGCGGTTGCCGGGTTATAGGATAAACTACCATCGAAATACCCATCGGAACTTGCTACAACTCCTTGATTTTCTCCTACATTCAATCGTTCTTCAAGATTTTCTGTAGCTGTATTTAAATCTTTTTGGCGCTTTTTAATAGAGTCTTTAAGTTCAGTAGCTTCTTGTTTGAGCTTTTCCTTCTTTTCTTCATTATCCTCTTTTTTTATCTCCTCATTTAGAACATCAAGTCCATCTTTAGCCTCCTTAACTTCTTCTTTCTCTTTTTCATGTTGAGCAACTTCATTTTCATAAGCTTTCTTTTCTTCTTCGGTGATTTTACCTTTTTCGAATAAATCACCAATTTTACTCTTGATTTTTTCGATGCGTTCACCTATAATTTCTATAACATCCTCCAACACCTCCAACTCATCACCAATATCATCCACATCACCCCAATTTTTATCGTAATCCGTTTCTACAACACCTTCGATTAATTGGTAATCGGAGTTGAGTTTGATGTTATTAAATATTACTTTAATTCGGGTGTCGGCTAGGTATGGCACTGTTATAAATCCCCAACCGCTATAGGTGCCATTAGCTCCTAATACTGGTGCTCCAGATCCTGGCTCGCCCGATACGCGATTGCCTTGTGCTACAAATTTTACAGTGACTGGGAAATCCCCTGCCGTAAATACTTCATTGACCCCCAAACGCTCTAAAGGCTCTTGGTTGCTGATTTGAATATTAGGCAATATGCCACACTGGTAACCCGAGGCTTGGTCATTACTACTTGCCGTAGTAAATTCTTGAATATTGCCATAAGCAAAACCGCCATTGGGGCGGCATCTTCCGCCTACTCTAAACTCGTAAGTCGTGGCTTTTTCTAAATTAAAAATAGTGGCTTGCTCGCTAAAGGTATTGATCTCGAACCAAGGACTGCCTCCGTCCACCGCTTTAATACCAGAATAGGAGGCATTTTTTGAACCTTTGTCCTTTTTTCTCTTTTTTCCGTTTCTTTTGGTTTCTTTAGTGGTGCTCGTTTGTGTATAGGCCTTCTTTTTACGGTACTGCACATTGTAGCCTTGGTACAAGGCTTGCTGCCAACGTATGTTTTGTGTAGTCGCAGTTTTTGATTCGGAAATAGCAAATAGGGGCGGAGCACATTCGGCATTATGCTCAAAATAATAAATTTCGCTATAACCATTGTTTTTAAACACCGAGGTCTGACTTATCCCATCGTTGATCACAGCTCGTACGCGCCAAGCGTAATTTTTATCGGGCAGTAAAGCCGGTTCGCCAGGACCATACAATAAAGTGGTTGCCCGTGTGGTGGTTTGGTAATAGGGTCTGCTGGCTAAAAAGGCGGTTTGCGGATCTACTAATTCATCCCAAACTTCGACTAAGGTGAATTCGTATTCCACATTAGTGGCATTCAAATGCCTTGGGGTCCATTGAAAAACAATATTCTGAGGTTCCTTTTGCGGAATGGCTTCTCCCCTTGAGGGCACATTTAAAAAAGGAGGATCATTAAGCACTAAAAAGGCTGTGGCACAACTTTTACGCGAAATAGCTTGTCCCGATCTACGATCAAACACCTCAAAGCAAAATTGATACACCCCATCGGGTAAGGGTTGCCCGTATTGCTGTGGACTAATCCCGCGTAAATTTTGCAACTCAAAATATGCCTGTAAATCGGCATTGGTCAATCGCAGCGGAATTCCCCCATTTAAAAACACAGGCAAAGCGCCCACTACAACAGGGGCACTTTCAATAGCAAAACCAGCGGTATTGGTCATCGAAAATTTAAGCGTTACCTCACGGTTACTTTCGGTAACATCGGATAATAACAAATTCACAATCACCTGCTCCCGAGCAGCATTTTGATAGTCCGATAAATTTAAACTATAAGGCGGTATCAACTGTGGCGTTACCTGCACCGGAAACACCTGTGCCTGTAGCGCTTGAAAAGCGAATATCCATATGAGTAATAGGTACTTTTTCATTAGCAACAAGTATTCGGTGTTTTGTAATTACTACGATGAGTTCTCGATACACTTACTTTTTTATCAAAAACTAAGCACTCGAACCAATAATAAGCAGTAGTTATGTAATTTACTATAGAAGTATATACAGACATTATTAAATAACAATAAGTAGCGATCCAAAGCAGGGCTTTGAAATACTTTTCTTCAAAATAATTCGCAAAAAATTGAAAGCAGGAGCGCAGGCACGTAGCGACGCAATTTTTTGAGAATGGTTTTTTGATGTTAATCGAAAAAATTTCTAAGAAAAGGCATCTTTTCTTTTGTTTCGTTTTCTTTGGATGAGCAAAGAAAATGAAAAAGCCGAATAGCACGGAAATACTTTTAACTATGAATTGTTGAATCAATAACGCAGTACTCGACATACTTACTTTTTTACCAAAAATTAAGCACTCGAACCCAAAACCGTTATGTACAAACAAACTACTCATACTATTTAATCAATAATTACTTTTCGAATAGCCCCACCACGAGGGGTTTCTACAATTAACAGATAAATCCCCGAACTTAATTGCAGATTGAAATCGACCAAATGATCAACAGCAACAGCACTTTCCTTTTCGGTAATTACACTTCCATCTGCCAATGAAATTAACCTAAGCTGTGCCGAAGCTTCACTTTGCAAGGCCATTTTTACTTTAAACACCCCTCTACTTGGGTTTGGAAATACGATCAACTCTTCAATAAAATCTTGGTTATTGATCGCATCAGCAGCAGTAATAGTTCCTTGAGCTACAAAAATTTGTTTTTCAAAATCCTGAAAACAATCTCCTTGATAAGCGCGCATACCGATGGTATAATTTCCTTCTTCGGCAAAAATTAAAGACAAGAAATCGTCGTCATTGTTCATTACCGTAATGCCCTCGGGTACAACCCAATCGATTTTATCGGCCCTTGGTTCTGTAACATTAATAAGCGCAATTTCTTGATTGGTATATGCACTTGAAGTAATTAAAAAGTCGGCATCAATTTCCACTTCATTTACCGTTACACTTACGGTATCACTAATTTGACAACCTAACGAATTTGTAATAGTCGCGGTATATATTCCCGCCTCGGTTAAACTCACTGCTGGGTTGGTATTCGTATAGCCTTGATCGCTTGTCCATTGGTAAGTAGCTCCTAAATCATCGATAGTTATATCTAAAGCCAAGGCTTGAGCAATACAAATCGTACGGTTATCCCCCAAATCAATAGGAATAGGTTCTGGATCGATTAATTCAAAATCTTGAAAAAAGCTACAACGGCTGTTTCTGATATTAGAATCGGTCACTTTTAATCGATAGGTTCCCTTTGTAAGGTTTGAAGTAGTATTTGTTACGCCACCATGCTCCCATTCATAAACATAAGGAGGTACTCCTCCTGTAATACGTACCTCGATACGACCATCGCTGCCATCAACACATGTCGGATTCTTTTCTTCCACTATTTCTAATTCCATATCACCCGGAGGGGCAATAGTGATTTTTCCCGTAGCTTGACAACCTCTAGCATCTATAACTTCAACAAAATAGTTGCCCGGCACCAAATTACTTTGTGTAGTTGGTGTTGTATCACCCGATGACCATTCTATAGCATACGGAGCAATTCCGCCAGTAATGGCAACACTTGCCGAAGCATCATTCCCTGCACTACAGCTAACCTCCGTATTGCTAAGTTGGAGTACGAGTAATTCAGGTTCTTCAAAATCAAATTCGATATCTGTAGCTGCTTCTAATACATCCCCTTGATAATTCCCAATGGTAGTACCTAATTGGTCAATAACGTTAAAGGCATACAAGCCATCACTTAAATTACTCGCAGTAGCTTCAGTTTGTTCGTCCAATACTTCCCAAACACCTACATCATTTCTTTTTTTCCAAATATACGTGTACGGAGCGCCTGTAGAAAAAGGCACCCCTCCTTTTACAGAAGCCTGTAAAATTCCATCACTATATTCGTTAAGATGTACATTGGCTTGGTTACATGAAATTTCTTGAACAATAGCTATACTAGCCGTTATAGGTTCATGAATTACAAATTCACTATCAATAAAAGTACAGCCAGTTTTTGTAGTAGCTTTATTAAAATTCGCATCCTCTACGCTTAAAAAATATTTACCTGCACCTATAGCATTTAAACGTACTGTAAAAACACCCGAAGGAGATACATTAGTGGTTGTTTGTTCGTTTAGCAGCTCTCCATCTAAGGTTTCCCAACGATAGGTATACGTGCCATTGGCAAATGAGGTACCCCCAGTAATTTCGGCTTCGATCCATCCATCGGTATTGCCATAGGCTGTGGGTCGATCGAATTGAGGATAAGTTATACGAAGTGGCTGTAAAGGCTGTTCAACTTCAATAGTTTGAAAAGCAGTACAGTTACGACTATCTGTAATTAAAATTTCGTAAGTGCCTATCGGTAAATCCGTGATTCGAGATGTACGTGTAGTATTATCTATTTCTTCATCACCTGTGCTCCAGGATACTAAAAACGGAGGTGTACCCCCTGAAATTTCAGCAGCTACCCAAGCATCACTGCCCTCAATACAAAAAACATCCTGTTTAGTTAAAGTCACTTCCAATAACTGGGGGGCTACTAAATCAATAATTTTATCATTAGGAGTAACCAGAACATTATTCACATACGTTCCAAAAATAATTCCATTACGGTCTTCGATATTTACAGCATATTCCCCTTCGTCCAAACCGCTAGCTACGGCTTTAGTTTGTGAAGGTAACACTTCAAAAATTCCTGTAATTTCATTTTTCTTTTTCCACGTATATATATAAGGAAGTCCTGTAGCAAATTGCACCCCTCCCGAAGCCTTAGCGGTTAGTTCTCCATCGGCAAATGGGTTGCCATTGGCATTCGTTGGGTTACAGGATATAGGTTTTGTTTCGGCAACACTTAATTCAAGTGGCGTAGGATCTTCTAACTCAAAAGTATCACTAATAATACAGCCCGATTTATTAATCGCCTCCGTATGATTCGCATCGGTAATCGTTAAGGTGTACACACTAGTGCCCACATTATCCAAACGCAAAGTGAAGGTATCCGTGGCGACATCAAAACTAGTAGTTACATTAGGTGTTACACTACTACCACTACTATCGGTCCATGTAAAATTATACGTATTATCAGCTAAAATAGTTCCCCCTGTCACCGTGGCTTCAATAAAACCATTAGTAAAGCCTGCGGCGGCGGGTTGGTTAAAATTAGAAGGATAAGTAAGTTGCAATGGCGTATTCGGTTCGGTAATCGTATAGGTTTTAAAGGTACTACAACCTTTAGCATCGGTTATGCGAACGCTATAATCATCAGCTATTAAATTTTCACGTATTAAACTGGTGTTTGTTGGGGCATCTGTCCATTGTATGGTGTACGAAGCAGGACTAGTTGGAAAAGGATTCCCTCCACTAATATTTAATTGAATACGCCCATCATTACCTCCATGGCAACGCACGGGGGTTAAATTTTCTACAATGTCTATGGGCGTAGGCTCTACCAAATCAAAAGTAGCGTCGACACTTCTAGTTCTTTCAGCATTCGTGGCCCCAAAAGAAACTCCATTTTTATCGGTAACACTTACGGCATACTCCCCAGCTTCTCTATTAGACAATGTCGCGCTGTTTTCGCCTGGCAACACCTCATAAACACCCGTAGTTTCGTTCTTCTTTTTCCATACAAAAGTGTATAAATTACCTCCATTAGAAACTAGATCAAAAGGGACTCCTCCAGTAACTATAGCTGTTAACACCCCATCGGTGGATTTATCTGTTGACGTATTGGCTGAATTACACGATATTTCGGTGGTCTCATCAATGCGCAAGGTAATAGGATCAGGTTCTCCCAAATCATACTCGCTTGCATTAATAAAACAAGCTTGTTTATTGATAGCCGCAGCATGATTATTATCGTAAACCGTTAAAAAATATTTCCCTTTAGGAACATCCGTTAGGGTAATTCGATAATTAATTTTACCCGTCCCATCAATTTCTGTTTGCGTGTTTACCGAGCTTAAGGTATCTCCATTTAAATTTTTCCAAGTAAAGGTATACGGCTCAGCTCCTAGGCTTTCATTAGGCGTTCCCCCTGAAACTACGACTTGTATTTGTCCATTGGAGAATCCAAAACCGGTAGGATCCATCGAATTTTCATCAACATCTGTATGTGTTAGTGGGCTTTCTGGTTCGTTTATGGTTACTGATCGAATAGTTTCAACATCAGTTGGCTGAAAAGTAAACCCCACAACTATTTGATTTACAGCTACGCATCCATTACCATCTCTAATTTTAATTTCATAATCTCCAGGCATAAGATTAGTAATCGTTGTAGACTGACTTTCAGTAAATAGCTGCCAATCGGCATCATTAATTGACCATGGATAGGGTAATTTTCGTAGTAAATAACTATATCCACTCATGGTTCCTCCATCAGCACTTATTTGAATTGTTCCGTCGTTACCTCCATGACAAAAAATATCAGTTTTTACTGGTTCTGTTTTAAATCTAACAGCTAAAGGTCTTCGTATTGTAAACGCCTTTTTATGTTGACTACTACCAGTATAATGCGTTGTTGAAATCAAATTAATTCTATAACGAGTCCCACCAGCAGCACTAGCCGCTAAATCTTTAAAAGTGACACTATTATCTACATCAAATCCCTTGAGATTATTCAAATTCTCAATAGGATTGTATATAGTTACATTTCTTCCTGTAAAAGGATCTACTCTAGTTCCTATTGGATCAGCCAAATCTTCAATAACAATATTTATTCCTTCATTGATTAATTTGTTCAAAGGTCTATCAAAAGTAATCTTAACTTCTCCATCGGCCGAATCAAAACATTTTGTTGCTTTTTCATCTGTTGAAATAATTCTAGGAGCCGATAATAAATATTCTAAAGCAATGAGGTTACTTACATTACCACAACGAGTACGCACTCTAAAATTTATTGTTTTACCATTGTCATTATCGGATAAAAATTCTTCTCCTTTTACTCTGAGTTGATTCCTTAAATTAACTTGCCTACCGTTAATCCTATTAGGAAAACGAATCCAATTTAATCTTCTTCCTGGTTCTCTGATAGCGTATTCCCAATCATAATCCAAATTTTCTAGATTGTTAGGTAAATTGATCGTTAAAAATTCATCATTTGTTAGAAACTCATCTGAGGATGGCAAATTTAAACTTACCCTTGAAAATAAGCTAATATCTATTCGGACATCATTTCTATGTTGAAATCTTAATAAATTTGAGCTATTAAAACAAATGGCATTTGGAAAAGGAGAAATTGTATTCCTATGGTCGTTTGTACCTCTACATCTTTCAATAGGAGAATCATTATTTCGACGAGATGAAGCCCTAACATACAATTGATTGAATTTTTGAGTCTTATTAAATTTCACTTCAAAAGGGTCTTCCGGAAAATGTATCCCACCACCATCATGAAAAACATGATCTCTATTACCACGAAGAATTATTTCTTTAAATCCACCACTACCTTTACAATTAGAAAAACCTCTTAGTTGATCAATTTTCACACTAGCTATATAGTCTGCTTCCCCTCCAATAGTAACTTGTGAAAATATATCATTATTAAAAATAGTAATCAATAGTAAAAGGAAAGTAATTATTTTTTTCATAAATTTCATTTAATAAGTGATCACCTCTTTTTTAAATTCAGTATTCCCCGAATTGTCAAGTGCTTTAAACGTATACGTATATACATTACCGGGGTTTACTTTACTATCTTCAAAAACTAGAATTTTAGCCGTGTATTGCTTAAGTAATACTGGTTTTTCTTCATTTTTAGCTTTGTAAATCGATAATTCGGCTACTTGATCTGCTAATGTCCAAGATAAATCGATTTTATTATTTACTCGATCTGCTATGCCAGCAGCACGTTTTATTAATTTGGGGATTTCTTTACTTCCTTTAGCCGTTAGCGTTATCGGAGTAGCTGGTTCGGATAATAAACCACTTTCATCTTCCGCAAAAATAGCGTAGCGGTAACGCTGATTACTTTTTAACGATGTATCTGTATAGGTTTCTTCAATGGTAGCACTAAAAATGAGCTCCCAATCAGTTTCATTGTCATTTAAGGATTTTCGAAATAATTTATGTGCGGCTACATCCTCACTATTACTTGGAATCCAGTTCAAGGTGACCTTTCCGTCTTCTATATGGTACTTAGAAAAAACAGGCGATGCTGGTGGTACTATATCGGGCTTTTTTACTACTAAGACTTCTGAGAAATCAGACATATTATAGCGTTTGTCCACGGCCACCACTTTATAAAACACTTTAGCATTTAAAGATTTTAGTTGCACGTGATCGGTAAAATTCTCTATTGAAATCGGACTAATAGTCAATTGCGAATACTCTTCTTTTTCAATATTTGCTCGAAATACGCGATAGCCTAGCAGGTCATTTTCCAAATTTTTAGCCCAGGCTATATTAACCACTCCCGTAGTATCAATGCTGGCTTGTAAACCTACCGGTGGTATAGGCGGGATAGAGTCAATAGTTTGCACAAAAGCGGTTAATGAAGTTGTTTTTTGATTGTTTTTGCCAATAGCAGAAATGCTAAAATAATTAGAAGGCTCCAACTTTTTTACACTCACATTTCGTTTATTTACAGGAATTCCTTTTTGTAGTATTTTAAAAGGCCCCTTTACGGTAGGTCCACTATTCAACTCAAAACTGGTAATTTCATTTTCGGCTTCTTTTTTAAATTCCCATACAATTTCGGCACCACCATCAGCTGTTAATTTATGGGTTTTAATATGCGGTACTGCTTCGAGTTTTTTAAAACCACTAGCTGCTGTTGTTTCAGAAGGTTCACTTTCTTCTCCAAAAGAAGAAACTCCGATAACCCGATATTGATATTTCTTATCATTTTGAGCAATCGAATCGATATAAATCATTTTTTTAACCTTGCTATCGGGACGGTCATTCATATTCACCAAAGGCTCTTTGTTGAGGCGTTGAAACTTGGACCCATCTTCGGATCGTTCTACAAAATAGGCTACATATAAATTTTTAAATAATTCATATTCCCATGACAATAAAATGCTTTTGTCTTGTCCAACGCTATTTAAATCGATGGGCTTAGGCAACTTTTCAATTTCATTTATTTTAATAATAGTAACACCTTCGTCTACATCAAGTATTTCATTTGGGATTTGTGTTTTAATGCGATATAGATATTCTTCCCCCTTTACAATGTCTCTGTCAACATAACCAAGTCCGGCTTTAACAGCCGCATCAAAATTCATATCTGCCGCAAAAAGTCCAAATGCGAAACGCTGCTCCACTTCGCGTGCATTATTTATAATTTGCATCAAACCATCTTGATTATTGGCGCCCTCTACAGTAAAACTTTCTCCATATAAAGCTTGAGCTAAAATAGCCGCATAATCATTTGTGGTTGCTATTTGTTCCCATTCAGTTAAAGGTAATGGTAAAACAGGAACGTCCGTAAGCTTTTTTGTTTCTGGATTTACTACTCTAACTCCGTCTTTTTTTAAAGTAACTCGCTCAATTATATAACCAAATTTATTTGCTTTTAACCAAGCAGAAGGTGATGTTACTGCCCATCTCAATTTAACTTCTTCACCGTTAAATCGACTTAAAACTTTTACTGCATTACGATCTTGCTCTTGTGAATAAGTGATTTTATTTACAAGAATAAAAATGATTGCTATTATTATTTTAAAAAATCTAATCATTTAATAGGGTTATGATATTGGTATTTACGCTGACTAGCTTTTTTATTACCAGGTAATATATATTGAAGTTTAATCTCATAACTTCCAAAATTCATAAAAGGAAATGTTTTATCTAATAATTGTATCTCGACACTATCCGATGAAATTAGGCCTTTGACATAGGCATCATTTACTTTATAGTATAGGTCTCTATAATCAATATTGTAACTATCTGTTAAATTATAAATGTATGGGAATTTAGTCAACAAACTATTTTGATTAACATTATGCTCCAGATTGGTAATATAAGAACTTACTATAGGAAGTGCTTTTTTGGGTCTAAAACCTAGTTTAGAAATATCTCTCGATAAAGTAAATTGATTACTCGAGCCAAAATTTTGATAAATCATAGGATCTATAATTTGTGTAAAATAAGAGTCATTTAGCAAGGCTTCGGCATCAACTAAAGGTTTATTTCCACTAAATTTTGAGCCAACTAATTCTTCTAAACTAAAACCTTCAAATTGAGAAATTCTTGTAGTTAAAAAAATTACTTTCGAATTTATTTTACCCCATAGGTATTTTGATACATTAATAGCTTTTATTTTTTTAGAAAAAGTAGCATACTCACTAGTGCCAAAATTGTATGTTAAACGTTCAATTTCACCTGTATTTGACACCTCATTTGCTTGGTTCTGGGTTACCACAAAAGTGTTATCATTATCTAAATTTGTTGCTGTCTCTTTTTTATTTGCTTCAGTAGTTGAATTAGTACTTGCATTTTTTGGATAACTATTAATAGTCATAGTATAGCCTGTTTTATTGGCTAAACTTGTCATGGCATAGTTTACTTGATTATCAGCAAGGTTATAATTCATTTCAGTAATGGTATTTTTATCATTTTCATCGGTAAGGGTTACCTTACTTTCCCATTGTGCGCTATCAAATAAATAATCTTGTCCTCTTTTTAATTTGATATAGCCTTTTTTGTACTCTTTCGCATACACAAATTTTTGATTTACCACTGGATAACAATACTTAATGTTATGCAATGGAATATGTGTTGGTGCCTCACCGGTAGTAAAATTACGTTCTTCGCGCTCCACCGCTTTTTGACCATCAACATTTACGGTTTGAAATACCCCATTTACTTTTTCTAAAAAACTAACTTCGGCCACTACTTTAAGTTTGGTGTTAGGCGGCAATATATCGGTCGAATAAAAAGTAACTCGATCCTTGCTCGTTGCCCATTCTATTTCACCTTCAATTAGCTTACCTGATTCGTCTGTAACTTCAAATTTATCTAGTAGTACTTTATATGTTTTATCTTTTTGGTCATCCGGAATAATAATAGGTTCATTTACTTTCATACTAAAAGCCGCTTGTGGGGCTGCAAAAACATCTACATCATTCGTGTTTTCTTTTGGGGTTAGCCCTGTAATCATTTTAATACCGCCAAGGGGGGAGGCATTTTCCAATTCACACACCTCACCAATTTCTAGCTTAAAGCGGAAGCGTCCTTTTACCAAACCACCTAACAAATTATAATGTCCTCCTAAGTAGCCTTTGATCCAAATAGGGTTAGGGGCTTTGGCTTGCAATAATACTGCCGCACCTGCACTAATTATAGGGATTTTCTTTTTAACGAAGAATAATTTGATACGAATACCTAACTCACCTTGTAAATATACATAAGCCTGACCGTTGGCATACCAACCATCAATACCAATTTGTTTGCCTGTATTTTTACATGAGGCCTCTCCGTAATCACGTAGCATAATATCAAACCCTGCTCCTGCCATAAAGCGTGCATAAAAAATAAGAAAACGCAAATCGCCTGTATCTACTTTAAAATTTGTTCCAAAAGCAAAACCTTTACCTGAACTTAGTGCATTTTCATCGCGCATATAATCCAATTCATTAAGCTCAACCCCTAAAATTTCTGCCACTTCGGGTGGCGGTGGCGGACTACCTTCCAAACGATCGCCCACCATAAAATAACCTGTAGTTTCTACAGATATAGGCCCTACTCCTAAACGTAGACCCACTCTTTTAGAGGGGGTTCCTAAATGCGCATACCATTCCTTTTTGCTTACATGTATCACTCCCCAACCAGCTAATCCTCCAGGACCGTATCCCTGAAGAAATCCTCCAGGAGTGTTTACATACAGTTCCATATCGGCGTGGAACGAATCATTTACAAAATCAAAATTGACTCCAATTTTACCTTCTATTGTTGCCGTTGCAGCTGCAGACTTGGGATATTCTTCTGTTGATTTATCTAAAAAGGTTTTTCCGGCTTTGCTATCCATCACCCCTTGTAGGGCTTCGTTATTAACCATTCCTTGAAGTTGATCTTGCATAGCCGAGGCAGGATTTGCAAACTCGAGTGCTTTCATGACTTTAGCTTCGCCAAAAAAGCCTAAGCGATTCATGCCTCCTTTTTTATTAAATTCAATTTCAAAGCCTGCGCCAATACTCACCGCTGTTTCGTCCCCTATTGAACCTATGATCATAGCCTTTACGCCTAAACCTGAATTGTCATTAGGTAAATAAGAAAGCCCAGAAGGTGAAAATTCGGAAGCAGAAATACCCGGCCTACGGGTCATTCGGTATGATGCGCCACCTGCAAAACCCGAAAGCTGTACTGGTCCTATATTGATTTTAAGCCCCCGTACTGAAGCATCTACGTACCAATAACGAAAGTCTTTTTTACCAAAAATAGCCTTGGTCGTTATGGGGCCAAAGCCACCAAAAGTCCCTTGGATTTCTGCCGCAAAACCATTTCCATATTCTGGGTCATTACGCATTAATTCTAGTGCACCACTTAATTGGACGCCTCCTAAATCTGCATCAATAGCAATTGCAGCCAAGTCTAATCCTTTAAATCGCCAACGTTGTTTGCGATCTTCGTCACTAATTTCTCCTTGTATTTTTAGCCGCGTAGATCCACTAAAGCCTTTACTCATTAAATTGATGCTCAACCCAAAAATCAAACTGGTTTCATAATCATTAGCCACCAAAGCAACTTCGGGAATGGATACGGGAAAATTACTAAACTTACCCTCTTTTTTATATCCAAAATAATCAGCCTGTAGTATGGGAGATGTGGTTTGTAAAACTAAATTTTGAAATTGAACGCCTTTAAAATTAGTAAGGGCTTTTTCATCAGTTTTTGGATTATTCTTGGCACTAATATCTAAATACCCATTGAGTATAGCTCGAGGTCTAAAGTTTCCGTTTTCAACTAAAAGTTCCACGCTTGAATTAGGCGCTAATTGAGCTTTGGCCTGAAAGACATCAAAATTGAGTTCTTCCAAGGTGGATACACTAAGCCCATATTCTTCTTCACTAATAATTCCGCTATAGCCTAAACCTAAAGTTTCTATTTTTTCGCCTTTGGCATTAGTCGCATTTGCATTTTTAGACACGGGCAATACAATAGCACCACTAAAATCTGCACCAATTAAATTATTGGCAGCCAATTCTAAGCCAAATTTATCTACCGAATAGGCCCAGGCTTTTGTATTTGAGGTACGCCCTGACTTTAATGGAATCAAATTTTCGATTGAAAAATATCCCGAAACACCATGATTATCAATAATCATATTTAAGGCATTAAAAGTAACCCGCTTGTTTTGCGAAATACTTTCCTCGGTTTTAAATTCTTTAGGTAAAGCAATTTGGAGTGATTTTACATATACGCCTCGCCAAGCTTCGCGGCTAGGTTGCAGCAACCCCTTTTCTTCGTAAAAATTAGGAAAATTCACATCCGGTGTTCGCAAATCACTAAAATCAAAAGTGGCTTGATTTGCCGTAAACATAAATTTATCAGGGTGCTTTGTTAATACGAAAGGAGACAAACTTAATTCAATGACTAAATCATTCCAATCGGAACCCACCATATTAAAATTACCACGTACCCTGTTAGGTATTTGCACTTTTTTTTGAGCCGAATTAGTATATGTGCGTGTTTCTGGTGCTAAATTCCCTTCATTATCTACGGGCAATAACATTTTGCGCGAAAATTGCACCTCCCCTTGTAAACCTAATTCCTTTACACCATCACAATCAATAGTGATATACGTATTGTTTTGGGTAAGCCCTGTTTCCATATCAAAACCCCCTTTTAATGAAAATAGCCAATTCCCTTTGTTAAAAGGAATAAATACATCTCCTAATAATACCAAATTGGCTTGACCAATTAATCCGCCGCTATGTGAAAGTTTCACATTATTAGCCCCAAAAAACAATTGGATAGGCTCGCCTCGCTCATCAGTCTGTGGTAATTTAATACGCGCAAAAACGGTAAGTTCGGTGTAGTCTTTGGTAAACCTAGCTTTAGCGAAACCTATTTGATAGGTAACTCCACTAACTTCGTGCTGGATACCTACTGGCAAGGTTTGAATATCTTCGTTAGAAAAGGTATCCACCCACTTGCCTGTCTCCTCAACTTCGTTAATTACTCCTTCTGCTTCTTGTCGATTATTTTTTACCTCTTGAAGAATAGGGTATTCACTATTTATTTGATTGAAAGAAAATTCCGAAGCACTAGAAGCGTATTGAAATTCTTTGTTAGTTGTCGGATATTTTTTATCCAGCTTAAACAACTTTTGCTTTAGCAATTTATTAACATGAAGCACTGCCCTTTTAGCTGAAGTGCTTGTAATCAAGGAATCTTTTGCAATGGCTGCATGAACACTACTTGAAAAAAGGCTACTGACCAAAAAAAAGAATAGAAGTAGTATTTTTTTCATTTAAATAGCATTGTTGGTTACAAGTGGAAATTTCACTTAATATTTTTTTGTAAAAATAAGCACTTGAATCTTATAATGTTATAATCACATTGAAAGAATATTCCTTAAAAAAAATCATCAATTTTTTGTAATTAATACCTAGTTTTGCGGCAATCTAATTTAAATACATGAATTAATTATGAAAAAAATCATTTTAGGCTTAGGACTTATTATAGCTA
>NZ_AFPB01000057.1 GCF_000218485.1 Aquimarina agarivorans
AACAAGAATTACGCTCACTACGAAAAGAATTAAAAGAAGTCCAGCTGGAACGAGATATATTAAAAAAGGCGGTAAGCATCTTTTCCAAGAGCGACAGATAAGGTATAATTTTATACTAAAACACAAGCAGTGTTTTTCTGTTGAAAAGATGTGTAAATACATGAGAGTGAGTAGGAATTCTTATTACCATTGGCTAAAGGCAAAAGATAATTTTAACGAAACATTACTCCATTTAAACAATAGGATTACCAGTATATTCTATGAAAATAAAGAGATTTATGGAAGTACTAGAATTCAAAAAATGTTAGCAAAAGAAGGCCTTAATTACAGTGTTTCTTATATTGGTCGATTAATGAATCTACTTGGCTTAAAGAGTATTTTGAAAAAGAAATTTGTGATCACTACCGATTCAGATCATGCTAATCCAATAGCAGAAAATATTCTGAATAGGGAATTTGATTGTCAAAAAATAGGGAAAAAATGGGTATCTGACATTACTTATATACCTGTAGCAAACCATTGGAATTACCTAACGACAATAATAGATTTAGCAGACAGAAAGCTAGTTGGATGGTCTTTAAGCAAAGATATGACTACAGAAAATACAGTTTACAAAGCTTGGTTAAATGCTAGGAATAATAGAGAAATTAAAGAAGGGTTTATTTTTCATTCGGATAGAGGTGTTCAATACACTTCAAATAAAATAGTTTCCTTACTAAATTCAAATCTTAAAATTACTCAAAGTATGAGTAGAAAGGGAAATTGTTGGGATAACGCTGTAGCTGAAAGCTTTTTTAAAACAATTAAATACGAATGCTTAAATAGGTATCATTTTTCAGATAGTGAGCAGCTTTACAGGTGTATTGATCAATATGTAAATTGGTACAACACTAAAAGAATACATTCTGCTTTAAATTATTTGACACCTTTAGAAATGGAATTGAAATTAACTCAAAATAAATATAGAAACGTGGCTTAGAATATTTGTGCCATATTTTGTTGGTA
>NZ_AFPB01000056.1 GCF_000218485.1 Aquimarina agarivorans
TTTATTGGTCTTAAAAATAGTTAAAACTATGTACTTTAGTGCATTTCGCTTTTAGCTTCTAAAAATTTATCTTCGTATAATGTCTTATCAACGAAGTAATGGTCATAGCGTAAGTCGGTTAACAGTTCACTTAGTTTGGAGCACAAAATACAGATATTCAGTATTGCAAGGAGATATAAAGCAGCGTTGTCGTACAATTTTGATACAGATTTGTTAATCAGAGGATGTCAATATTCTAAAGGGAGTTGTCTCAACGAACCATGTCCATATGCATGTTGAATACCGACCTTCATTATCGATAAGTGATTTGGTTAAGAAATTAAAAGGAAGAAGTTCTAGGAAATTACAACAAGAGTTTCCAGAGTTAAATAAGCGTTATTGGGGTCGTCATTTCTGGGGTATAGGTTATGGTTGTTGGAGTACTGTAAATATTACAGATGAGATGGTTAATGAATATTTAGAGCACCATCGAAAGCCTAATGATGATGGTTCAAGTTTTATATTAGAATGACTTTCAGTCGTAAAGGAAACTATGGACTTCAAGTCCATAGTGGTTTATTTTATTTGACTTGTATAATTCCTAGATCCATCATTTTTCTTTGAGGTAAGTTCAAACAGGAAATGGTATAAGGATTCATAAATGATAATCATGAAAATATTTTTAAGTACAGTACTGGTGCTATTAATGCAATCAGTATTAGCACAAGGGCCACCAATTACTTCTGATAAACCAATTATGCTTGGAGGAAAAAGTTTTACGGTAAAAACCCTAACTGAAATACGGACAACACAAAGGGGAACGAGTATATATATCCCTTTAATGTTCCATTATTTACCAACTTCAAATTCGTTAGTTTCTGTACATACGCCTTTAGTAAGTTATGATATTGAAAATTTAGATAAAAAAACAGCTTTGGCAGATATTCAAATTCAAGGGAAATACCAATTTTTTAGGAAAGATGGTACAGGAAAAACTTTTAGAATGGTAGTAAAAACATTACAAACCCTACCAACCGGTAAGCCTATTGATTTGATTGGACTAAGTACCCAAAAGTATCAGGGATACTATGGTTTAGTTTCGGGTTATGAAACGCTTAAGTATGGTATTTCAAGTGAAATTGGTTATAATTTATCGGAGGACAAAAGTTTAAATGAAATGCGCTTAAAGCTAGGTTTTGGTCTTCCGCTTTTGAAACCGCAATACCCAAACAAACAACTCAATTTGTATTTTGAATATACAAATAGTTGGCTCACCAATAGGGATTGGTACCAGTTACTTTATGCGCAGGGCGTGCAGTATGCCTTAAAAAACATTACTTGGGAGGTAGCAGTGCAAGCACCTTTGGTAAATGATGTTGCCGAAGGGCGTAAATTAAAGTATAGTGTTTTTTTAGGAACTCGCTATACTTTCTGAAAAATTAAAATTTAATCAGAAGCATCTATTTAGTTGATCGCTTCAAAAATAATATAAAAATGAAAAAATTATTGATCACAATGCTTTTTATGTTGGGCGTATGCTTAACACTAACAGGGCAACAAACCATGGATAAATTTGAAATACAAGTAGATGGCTTAGGGTGTCCTTTTTGTGCTTATGGCTTGGAAAAAAAGTTTAAGGAATTTAAGGGAATAAAAGAGGTGCAAATTAAGATTGAAACTGGTGATTTTAAATTCGCCTATCCTTCGGAAAAACAATTGACCATGCAAGCCGTGGTGGATCAAGTAAAAAAAGCAGGGTACACTCCCAAAACAGCAAAAATAATCAGATCCAATGGGGAGCAGGAAAACTTGAGTGTACCTGGCAATAAAATAGCGGATAAATCGCAACTAATTACAGAATCATTAAAAGTCAAAGGGAATTGCCAAATGTGTAAATCACGTATTGAAACCGCAGCACTAACTATTGAGGGAGTAAACAAAGCGTTATGGAATGTGGATACAAAAATACTTGAGGTTGATTTTAATGATAAAGAGACTTCTATTAGAGAAATTTCAAAAAAAATAGCCACCTCAGGACATGACACTGCTACAATGGAGGCAAAAAAAGAAGTTTATAACGCGTTACCTGTATGTTGTTCTTACAACAACCCTAACTTAAAATCACACTAGATGATACGATTAATTAATGGTTGCTTGATTTGTATGTTAGCTGTTAGTTGCCACCAATCACGGTCGGACTGGGAGCTGTTGAAAGAACATAAATTGGAGCAAGTGCGTCCTATAGGAATAGCGGTGTTGCAAAACAAACTCTGGGTATCTGATGGCGATCATAATCGATTATTGCAAATTGATACCGATGGTACTATTTTGGATCAAGTAAGTAATTTTGAACGTCCTATGCACATAGCTACATCAAAGGATATACTTTTGATTCCAGAGTATGGTAAAGATCAAATTACAACCTATGCCAACGGAAAACTTGATCAACTGACTAATCTACCTGAGCTAGATGCTCCTGCAGGGGTGTTCAAGTTTAATAATGAATTGGCAATTGCCGATTTTTACAATAATGCAGTACATTTTTTTAATGGAAAAAACTGGATAAAAATAGGTAAAAAGGGAACGGATTTGGGGCAATTTAATTATCCTACAGATGTGCATATAAATGCAAATTATATCTACGTAGCTGATGCTTACAATCATCGAGTTCAGGTGTTTGATAAATCAGGAGGTTTTGTAAAAGTATTGGGCGAAAATTTAGGGATTAATGCAGCTACAGGAATTCATGTTACTGACCAAGAAATTTTTATTACTGATTTTGAGAATAGTAGGTTATTTGTAGTGTCACACGAAAATGAACTTCTGCAAAAAATAACTGATGGTGTTGAAAAGCCTACTGATATGTTGGTTTTTAATAATCAACTTTACGTAGTAAATTATAAATCGGGTACGTTAAGTGTTTTTAGAAGGTAGACAGTATGTAAAGAGAGTAACATTATAGTTATCAAACCTATTTAGTAAGAAATGGTTGGTGATTTGTTTGTTGAATTAAAAATAATTAGTTGTAATTACGCAACCTTTATATTTTACTGACATCTTTATAGTGAACAAAAAATGAAATAACATGGAATACATTAGTAAATTAAAAGGATTAGTGTTAGTGTTTTTAATAATAAGCAGTTGCTCAAAAGATGGAAGCGTAAATGATAATGAGGAAAGTAACCAAATAGCAAAAGGAAAAACTAGTTTGTTTAAAAATGTTGTTATTTCAGCTAATGATGAAGATAAAGAGGTTAGTGAAGAAGCTTTTTCGGATATAAGTGTTACATCATCTGTTCCAGGCTCAGTAGACAGCAGGGGTAGGGATTCAAATACTAATTTTGAGCCTGGAATTTTAACAGCAGGCCAATGGAATGATCTTGAAAATTGGGATTTTTGGAAAACTTTGCTAAATAGTGAAGTATATCTTGAGGGAATAGAAAAATGGAATTTAAAATCAATTAAAAGGTATAGTTTTCAGATTGTTGATGCCAATGAATCATTTGTGGCAAATGCTGAAATTAGTCTTTTAGTAAATCAAGTAGTAGTTTGGAAAACAAAAACTGACAACAAAGGAAAAGCTACATTATGGACAGATGTAGCGTTTGATGAGGTGACAGCTTCTGTAGCTATTGAGGATGCCAAAAAAAATATTACCGATGTAAAGGAATATGAAGCAGGTATCAATATAATAAGTTTAGATAAAGAGATTGTAAATAATAAAATTATTGATATTTATTTTGCCATTGATGCTACGGGGTCAATGGGGGATGAAATAGACTATTTGAAAGCGGAAGTAAGTAACGTCATTGAAAGGGTTAAGCAAAGGAATTCATCATTACAAATGCGTTTTGGGTCCGTATTTTATAGGGATGAAGGAGACCAGTATGTAACACGTGATTTGAGTTTTACGTCAAATGAAGCTGATTTAGTTTCGTTTATAAAAGATCAATCTGCAAACGGGGGTGGGAACTATCCAGAGGCAGTACATAGTGCGCTAGATGTTGCTATAGCACAAAATACTTGGAATGATAAGGCATCAACCAAACTATTGTTTTTATTATTGGATGCACCACCTCATTACACCCAAGAGGTAATGTCAAGTTTAGAAGAAAATTTGATTTTAGCAGCTGAAAATGGTATTAAAATAATCCCAATATCGGCCTCAGGGATAGACAAGGCTACCGAATATTTAATGCGTTATTTTGCTATTTTCACAAACGGGACGTATGTTTTTATAACTGATGATAGTGGTGTAGGCAATCCTCATATTACACCAACTGTTGGGAAGTATGAAGTGCAAAAATTAAACGAATTGTTGATTGATTTAGTGGATCAGTATATTCCTTAGAATGTTATTTATAAATATACGAAAGTTAAGTTAATACACTTTTAAGTTTATTGATGGTTGGTAGTTATTGTTTTTTATTAAAGTCAGTGTTTATCCAATCATTATGGCCCCAATAATTCCATTGAACAGCAGCTAAATCAACATTTGGATCAATTAGCTGAACGGCAGTTTTGCGGTTTACACTAGTATGGTTGGTTACAAAAACCTTGATGGCTATATTTTTTTTGGCGTATTCTTTTTTTAAATGCTGTGCAAATTGCCAAATCATATCGGGTTTTCCGCCCATGGATCGTATTTGTTTTGGACTGAGGTGTTTGGATACTACTACTCTTTCCTTGCGTTTTTCTGTTTCTTTTTGTATGTAAAAAGTGTTTCTGCCTGATTTGCTTCGCAACATCATTCGCCAACTTAAACGGTGTCCCTCTTCCGTATAAAGGACATCACCTTTTATAGCCCAATGACGTAGCGGTAGTGCTATTTGAATGATCAGCCAAACGGCAAGTGTAATTAGGATAGGTTTGTGAATTGGTGTACTATATATTTTAGGCGTTATGTGTTTTTTTAGTTTAGGATAAAACCAGGCTCGAATTCTTTCTGCAGGAAAGAAAAATAAGCTAAAACTTAATGCTAGATAAGGGAAGATTCCTATTTGAAAAACAATAGAATTGTATAAATGAAAGAAGATAGCAAGCACAAATGCAATTTTTCGCGTTGGTTTAAACAATAATGCAGGGATTATTAAAAGATCAAAAATAATACCCATGTAAGTGATTACATAGTGGGTCCATTTTTGTTGAAGTAGTTGACCGACTACAGGATAATTTGCTTTTGCAGCCATTAAATTAGCAGCTACGTTTGTGCTTATCCAGTCGGGATACAATTTAGCTACGGCAGCATAAGTGTATACTATTGCCAGTTGCGCAATAATTAAAAACTTGCACCAATAAGGCATGGCGTTTTTTTGTGTAGTGTATCCTAAACGAACATCTAACGATAAATCCTTATTTGCAGGCAAAAAACACATAATACCACTGAGTAGCCAGAGCAAATAATAGTGATTGTTGTATGAGCTTTTTTGCATTAAATAAGTGGCTCCCCACATTATACAAAACAGGGCTGATGCTAAAACATAGCGGTACCCTAGTAAAATACCTAAACCCACTATGCCCATTGCTATGTAATAAGCATACATTCCCCAGCCAGATAAGGGTTGAAGAAAATCCAAATGGATAAAGTTAAAAGTAAACTTAGGTTCAATTAGTGTGCGCGTGACCCAACCTGTAGCAATGGCTCCCCATGATTCCAGACAAATAAGAACCCCAAAAATAATTCTAAAAATAATTAAAGGACTATTGTCTACCGTTCTAAAAAGTGAAGAAAAAAAGCGTTCGTGCATTTTTATTTTTTTTTCAAATGGTTGAAAAAGTATCTTTTTGCTATTCAGTGTGCCTGTAATTTTTTAGGTTTAAGATTCGTTGAAAATTTTAAAGCATTTCGCAAATATATTCTCTGGCAAAATCTTCGTCGGCAGACATGGCATTTTTTAAATCCTCTACAGAATTGAATTTTTTTTCATCTCTAATTCTTTTCAACAATTCTATTTTAAGTTTTTTGTCGTAAAGGTTGATTTGAGCGTCAAAAAAATGAGTTTCAATGGTTTGTTTCATGCCATTAACGGTAGGATTGGTGCCAATATTCATCATACCGTAGTAGGTTTTACCTTCCAACAGCGAACTTACAATATATACCCCTTGTTTGGGAATTAATTTATACGTTTCTGCAATTTTCATATTTGCAGTAGGGTATCCCAAGGTACGACCAATTTGTCGTCCTTTTTCAATTTTGCCCGTAAGCATAAAATTGTATCCTAAATAAGTGTTCGCTTTTTGAATTTCTCCGTTAAGGAGCGCCTTTCTAATTTTAGTGGAGCTTACAGCAACATCTTCAATTTCCTGTTTTGATATTTCCTCTACCTCAAAATCAAATTGCTTTCCAAAGTTTTTTAGGTCATTGATGTTGGCGGTTCTTCCTTTTCCAAAACGGTGATCATAGCCTATAATGATTTTTTTTGCTTTTAAATACTTTACAAGCATTTGTTCAACATATTCTTCGGCACTTAATTGCGAAAATTCTTCACTAAATGGATGGATGACTAAGTGGTTTAATCCACTTTGTTCCAAAATTTCCGACCGCTCATCCATTGTGTTTATCAACTTAATGTCGGCATCTTTTTGAAGTACCATACGCGGATGAGGAAAAAATGTTAGAATAATGGATTCTAAATTATTTTCTTTAGCGGCTGAATTTAGGCGCTCAATAATTTTTTTATGCCCAATATGTACGCCGTCAAAGGTGCCAATAGTTACCGCACTCTTAATTGTATTATTATATGTACAAGCGTTTTCGTGTTTTTTCAAAAGCGAAAAATTTTATGTAAAATTACTGAAATCTTTATACAAATGACCAATTTATGAGGGGGAAATAAGAAATTTTGTAAGTAGCATTTGGTGTCAAAATAGTGGGGAGATTTTTTTAGGCGGGCTTATTTTTCAGGTTTTCCGTTAAAATTATTCATGGTTTGGGCTAAGCCAGCAATAACAAAACTTCTAATTGCATTGCAGGCGTCATTGATCCTAAAAGTTAATTCTTTTTGTTCATCCAAGGTCCATATTCCTAAAACATAATCAACTTGCCGGCCTTTACTAAATTGATTGCCTACACCAAATCGGAAGCGGGGGTAAGTACTCGTATTAAGTTTGTCCTGAGTGTCCTTTAGCCCATTATGACCACCTGCACTGCCTTTTGCTTTTAATCGAAATGTTCCAAAATCCAAATTAATATCGTCAGTAATTACTAGTAAGTTTTCCAGTTGAATATTTTCTTTTTCCATCCAGTATTTGATGGCTTTTCCGCTCAAATTCATGAAAGTGTTTGGTTTAAGTAAAAACACGGCTTTTCCTTTAACTTTAAGTTGACATACATCGCCCAATTTTTCAGTTTCAAAAGTGGCTTGTTCTTCCTTGGCAAAAGTGTCTAAAATTTTAAAACCAATATTATGACGTGTATCTGTATATTTAGGACCTATATTTCCTAGTCCAACGATTAAAAACTTTTTCATGGTGCTGTGTTTATTAAAGGAAAATATTTTTTTCTGTAATAATGAAATTGTGTTGTATAGCTATAGAATTATTCACTAAAAATAGTGCTTTGAGTGGCTTAAATCTAATTTTAATTTTTAAGTATCAAACATAAAAGAACCATTTATAAATGAGTAATTTAATGTCGATAACGGTACCGTAGTTAAAAATAAAAATTTACATAAATAAAAAAGCACCCTAAAATTAGGATGCTTTCTGTTTTATTTTTGAATAAAAAATTATTCTGCAGCAGCTTCAGCTGGAGCAGCTTCATCAGCTCCTTCTTCCTCATCAGCAATAGCATTACGAGAGTTTTTAACTTGGCATACAACTGTATTGTCTGCGTGTAAAAATTCAAAACCTTCAGAATTTAATTGAGTAACGTATAATTTGTTACCAATTTTAAGTTCAGAAATATCAGCTTCAATTACATCAGGTAAATTAGCAGGCAATCCTTTTACTTTTAAACGACGAGCGTTAAACTTTAAGTTACCTCCATTTGCTACACCAGGGGATTTTCCTGTGGTACGTACAGGGATTTCCATAGTGATGGCTTTGTCATCAAAAATTTGAACAAAATCAATGTGCAAAATTTTATCAGTTACAGGGTGAAATTGGATATCCTGAAGGATAGCATTTATTTTTGTTCCGTTATCTAATGCAATTACCACCGTGTGAACGTCTGGTGTATACACTAGTTTACTGAACGAATTTTCTGGAGCAGTAAAATGTGTAACAGTGTCGCCACCATAAACTACACAAGGTACACTTCCAGCATTACGTAGGGCTTTTGTTGCTTTTTTCCCTAAGCTTTCTCTTTGAGATGCATTGATTGTTAACGATTTCATTTTAAATATATTAAGATTAAATTATTTACTTACATTAAAAATTTTGAACTTATTGATTTGTACTCGTTAATACTTTTAAGTACATCAGCAAAAAGTTCAGCACAGCTAACTACTCTAATTTTTGAACATTCCTGCCTTAACGGAATAGTGTCTGTTACAATAAGTTCGGTCAATTTTGATTTTTCTAAACGATTGTAGGCATCACCTGATAAAACAGGATGCGTACACACGGCTCTTACCGAAAGTGCTCCGCGTTCAATCATTAAATCGGCAGCTTTAGTCAATGTTCCTGCGGTGTCCACCATGTCATCAACTAATACTACGTTTTTACCCGTAACATCGCCAATAAGTTCCATGTGCGAAATTACATTGGCTTTTTCGCGTTGTTTGTAGCAAATAACTACATCGCTTTCCATTGCTTTAGCGTAGGCGTATGCTCTTTTTGAGCCTCCCATGTCAGGAGAAGCAACTGTTAAATTGTCAATATTTAAAGATTTTAAATAAGGTAAAAATACAGTTGAAGCAAAAAGGTGATCCACTGGCTTTTCAAAAAATCCTTGAATTTGAGCCGCGTGTAAATCCATAGTAACGATACGTGTTGCACCTGCGGTTTCTAGCATTTTTGCAATCAGCTTAGCGGCAATGGGTACTCTGGACTTGTCTTTACGATCTTGCCTAGCCCATCCGTAGTAAGGGATAACGGCTGTTACATGCCTGGCAGAAGCTCTTTTGGCAGCATCTAACATTAATAACAGTTCCATCAAATGATCCGCACTTGGATTGGTTGATCCTATTAAAAAGATGCGCCTCCCACGAACTGATTCTTCAAATGAAGGTTGATATTCACCATCACTGTAAGTAGATGTAATTACATTTCCTAAAGTAGTACCGTAAGCACTTACAATTTTTTGAGCAAGTTCTTGACTTTGTTTACAAGCAAAAAACTTAGCTTCTAGAATGTTATTAGACATGTGGCAAATTCGTTTTCAGTGGGTTAAACACAATTATTGTATTTAAGCCTGCAAATTTAGCGATTTATTTCAGAAATAAATTAATATTAGTGCTTATTTTTATTTTTAGAATGAAAACTTTTTATAAATTTGCAAACTGAAAAGCTCAAGTGGTGGAATTGGTAGACACGTTGGATTCAAAATCCAATGTCGCAAGACGTGCGGGTTCGATTCCCGCCTTGAGTACTTAAACTAACAACCCGTTGTAAAACAACGGGTTGTTTTGTTCTAGGTTTCTTTATTCTAACATAATATAGGCTGGGAGAATAACTTGGTTTCAACATGGTTTAAACAATTAGGCTATTTACAGAGTGAATTTTAACTATATCAATCGAATCAATAATTATTTCCTAAAATCCGCAGCTAATTATTTT
>NZ_AFPB01000055.1 GCF_000218485.1 Aquimarina agarivorans
TGTTATTTATTTTCTGCAGGGTTTATTATATCTTTTTGTAACCTAATTCTTTTATACAAAGAAAAGTATGTCATAAAAATTGAAAAAAAATAAAAAAGAGCAGGAGGCAGGAGAGGATTTTATAAAATTTATAATTTAATTCATAAGGATAATAAACCATATGTTAATTAAAATTTGTAAGATTTTTTTCTCAATTTTTTAAATTAAAAATATTCATCTTCAGATAGATAACCGTTCTTTTTTTATTAATATTACTAAACTTTTTTTCGGATTAACAAGTAATAAAAAAAGTGTAACCCATCAGCAAATGAAAAATATTCAGATTAGCACTATTTTGCAAATAGTTTCTTTAATTTTTTTGGCAATTATTGGATATTTAGTTTTTAATTCTAGCTCCAATTGGAAAGTTGTTAAATCGGAATTAAAGAATGCGAAAGAAGAGTTGAAGGTTTCAAAAGATATGTTAACAAGCACCAAAGTAGCTTTGGAGAAATCAAAAAAAGACTTTAAAAAATTAAAAGCGCAAAAAGATTTAATTATACACCGTAGAGATTCTTTAATACTTTCATTTAAAAGGAAAAATGCTAAAGATTGGAATGAGTTACAGCATATAAAAGATTCAATTAAAATTACAAATTATAAACTAGCCAAAGACCAAGCTATTTTAAACAGCATATTTGGACTAGATCAATAAAATGTAATTCACACAATTTAAGTTATGAAAATAGGATTACTTATACTAGCGATTTTAAGTTTTACCAAAGCTTTTAGTCAAAATAAGGATACTTCACACATTATTGAGATTCCGTTATCTTATACTGATCACGTTGGTGAACCTATAAAGACGAAAAAGGATAGTCTTTACCTATTTAAAACGTCGGATGTGTATTTAGTCAATGAAAAGTCTTTTTTAGCAATAAAAAATGTATATCAAAGTACTATTGATAAGGATAAAATGACAAAGGAAATTGTAGAAAAATACACAAAGACATTACGAAAAAATATAGATCTGGAACGGCAATTAAAAACTAATTTTTCTGAGAGTGATAGTTTGGATGCCATAGTATACAAAAGAACACAACAAACGTTAACAAACACACAAAAGGCACTAGATTATACGGTAAATAGTTTGGATAATGCTTCCAAAAGTTTAGCATTGGTTGAAAAAGCAAATAAACGACAACGCAGAAAAACTTTTTTTGAAAAAATTCTTATAGCAATTGCAGGCATAGGAGGAGGAATTCTAGTAGGGGTGTCTCTTTAAAATTGCCTATGTAGTTGCCTGGGAGGTGAATTTCTTCTAACTTAAAAAAAGCTATTCATAGCCTGTGTCATTAGAAAACGATATGGCTTTGTTTAAGCATGTAGGCGAATCCTAAAGTTTCTTAAAATTTTTGAGTTTAATTTTTCTTCAATATATATTCACTGGCTTTAAATTAAAACTCAAGGATGCTTAGTTGAAACAAAAAAGCATACAGCAAGCTAATAGTTACGATGCTGTTTAATGTTGAAGTATCGAATAAAAACACACTATTTTCATAATAAATTTAATGTCAAAAACGGTAATAAGTATTTGTATATAAGCTAATTGATTAAATTTGTTGTATGTCATTTTTTTAAATAGCTTAATTTTTTATAATTATTATTAGCTATTGATTCCTATTTTGAGTGTTCAGCTTTATTTTTTTAATTTTTGGTCTTAATAATTGTAAATTTTTAAATTAAAATTATCATGCTATGAAACCCGATACTAGATACACTAAAAGTGCTTCCATTAATATTGCCTATCAGGTTTTTGGATCAGGAACTATCGATTTAGTTTACATACCAGGTTGGGTCTCTAATATTGATTTGATGTGGGCTTGTCCTGAACTGGTTAGTTTTTTGCAACAGTTGGGGAAAATTGCACGGGTTATTTTATTTGATAAACGAGGTACTGGACTTTCTGATCGGGTGGTTGAGTTTCCAACTTTGGAAGAACGTATGGATGACATTAGGGCTGTAATGGATGCTGTAGGGTCAAAAAAAGCGGCTTTATTTGGTCATTCCGAGGGAGGATCGGTTTCTGCGTTATTTGCAGCTACGTATCCTAATAGAATACTAGCCCTTATTGCTTTTGGAATATTTGCCAAACGAATTAGTGTGCCTGATTACCCTTGGGCTCCTACAAATGAGGAGCGTCAAAAGGTTTATGATATGATTGAGAATAACTGGGGTAGTGGAGCCATGAATTTAGAGTAACTCGCACCCTCAAAAGCTACTGACAAGGTCTTTATGGATTGGTTGGCTAATTACTTTCGGTCTGGGGCAAGTCCTAGTGCAGCCATGTTACTTACCAAAATGAATACCCCAATGGATATCATAAATATTTTGGACTCTATTAAAGTGCCTACGTTACTGCTTCAGCGCACTCATGATATTGATGTAAAAATTGAAGAAGGGCGATTTATTGCCAAACGCATCAATGGGGCAAAATTTATTGAATTAGAAGGAAGTGATCATTTGTTTTGGACAGGAAATACTGAAGAGGTATTGGATGAAATAAAAGGATTTATTTTAGATGTAAAGCCACAACAAGTTTACGAGAGACAACTTTTTACAGTGGTTGTGGGACATTTTAGATCTAATAAAAATAGTGATATTAAC
>NZ_AFPB01000054.1 GCF_000218485.1 Aquimarina agarivorans
GCCAAAGCGCTGATTAGAAAAACTAAAGACTACATAGATTTTAAAAAAATCCCATAATAGGGACGGGACAAGTATTGTCCAAATTTAAAGGAAATAGCTCAAAATCAGATTAAACCCCATATAAAACTTATAATCGATGCCAATAGATTCGTTTTTCAATAGTCAAAGCGTATTTTCAAACCTTGAAATTTGTGAAAAACGAGGTTGTACTTTCTAGAATTGAAGATTACCACACATCACTTTCCCCATAAATCCACCACCGGGTCAGTCAACATCGCATTCATCTCTGGCCTATCGGCAAGACGAATGCTTTATGTGTTACCAGCAGTTTTATTGATTCAGTTTAGTGGTATATTCACCTAACTTTTTCCAAATATCATAAAATTGATCTGGTCCCTTTTCATCATCACTATTTGTATTTCGTATTAAATATCTCCCTGTTTTGGTTTCTTTATCAAAAAACATAAAAGATACAACTCCAGCATCTCCTCCTGTGTGACCAATATATCCTTTAGCACTAAAGCCCATAAAAATTCCAGTGTTATATTCATCGTTATAAGGGTTTTGTTTATTACGTTTATCGAAGTTTTCTTCACTTAAATACTGAGTAAATAATTGTTCGTAATTTTTTTTGTTGAGCAGAGTGCCATTGCCTGTGTATCCCTTAATTAATTCTGTCAGATATTTTGCCATATTATTACTCGAAGCTATAAGCATTCCGTCTGGATAAGTTATAGCCGTATAAAATGGTAATGGTATATTCAAGTCATAATACAATCTTGAATGCTTGGATATATCAACTTCCTCTAATGACCATCCTGAAGAGTCCATTTTTAAGGGTTGCAGTATATATTTCTTTGTAAATTCATTAAACGATATACCAGTGGATTTTTCTATAATCAAGGCAGTTAGCGTAGCTCCGATGTTTGAATATTCAAATTTCTCTCCAGGTTTGTGCTTTAAAAAACCATTTTCTTTATCATAATATTTGCCCTCAACCGTAAGAATTTCTTTTAAAAAATTTTCCATTGGTATTTCTGATGTTGAAGGATTTAAACGTTGGTAAGGATAATTTTCATAAACTTTTGATAAGTCTTGATCAGGTGTAATTATCCAAGCATTTTCCATATAATGTTTTGTGTCTACAATTGTAGAAGTATGTGTAGCTAGTTGTTGTAAGGTAATTTTTTCATTAGGGTGATTCGGATTTGACACATCAAATAATAAGTATTTCTCTATTGGGTCATCTAAATTTAATTTACCTAATTCGTGTGCCTTCATTAGTGCTAATCCGATTAAGGTTTTAGAAATAGAAGCTATATGTTGAATTGTATTTTCTGTATATGCAATATGATTTGCTTTATCAGCCCACCCGAAACCATTGCTATACAAGGTTCCTTTTTCATTAACTATGGCAACTCCAAATCCGTTTGTGAGACCTTGTGTATATATATTTTCCAGTTCATTTGTTAAAGAATCTCGAGCTATTTGCATAGAATCTAACAACTCATTTGTATGTTGTTTTTTTTGATTACAGGAAATACAAATAATCACTCCTATAATTAATAATATAATTTTTTTCATAGGTTTCATTTTAATTGCTGGTAACGGTCTCGGCTATGAGTAGTTGCGTGGGTTTAGCACGAAACTTTGCAAGTACACACTAAACTGAAAACTCTGCAGGAATTTTCAGGATAAGCCTGTAAAAGCAATTGTTTATATACGTTG
>NZ_AFPB01000053.1 GCF_000218485.1 Aquimarina agarivorans
TTGTGCAACGTTTTTATAGTTCTAATTTCATTCGTTTACCAAAGAAAATTGAAACTATTAATAAGATTGACCAAATAATATCAATTGTATTCCATAATACTCGACCAATAGCAATTTTAAAAATAGGGTTAATCAATATGGCTGATGAAAACCAAATTAAAAACCAAATTTGATTGACTTTTTTAGTATTAAACGCTAAAATTCCAAAACCAACCATTCCTAAAAATCTAACTAATTGATAATAGCCATAACTCATATCAAATAAGCATCCAATAAATAGAATTGACAAGAATATTTTAATAATTTTTAATGTTGTATTTGTAAAACTATTTGTTAAAAAAAACTTCTTCATTTATTCTTTCTGTTTTCATATTTCCATTTGCAACAGCATAAAGCGTAATTATTCCAGTTGTATAACTTTTACTTGTATTTTTGATTATTATTTGATCTTCAGCCCTATCTGATTTGCTAAAACTTACGTTTTTTTCAAAAGCCCCATTTATACCGCAAAAGTTTTTTTTATTTGGATTCCAATCATTGCCATAATACACTTTTATATAATAGACACCTGTCGGAATTTTACTCATCTCAAATTTAGCTCCTGCTTTTATATATTCATTTCGTATTGTTTTTTGGTCATAGTTACGAACTAAACAAACTATTGCATCTGATTTATTACTATTGTCAAATTTTAACCAAGCATCTTGGGAGTAAATTCCTTTACCAAAACAATCGTCTAAAGGCGAAGCTCCATTTTTCAATTGATTGCCTTTATATTTACTAATTGTCTTTTTTGTTTTTATAGATGATAAGTCATATTTACCACTTTCTAAATCCTTTTTAAAATTAGATGCATTTATTGTTATTTTGTTTAATCTTCTAATTCTTTTACGTTGATCTTCGTCCATCCAATCATAAATTTTTAAAAGTTTTGGATTTTCGTTCACCGTAGAAGATTTATTTTTTTGATTACTAATTTTAGGTTCAAAAACATTTTTTGTGCTAACTACTTCACTTTTATTGTGACTATTAAACCACACAGAATTTTGTACTCCAAAATAATCTAATGATTTTCCAAATGTCAAAATAACAATTATTGGGGCAAATATTAATCCAATGAGTAAAGAACTGGTATTATCAATTTTATTTATATTTTTTATTGTACGTACAAATAAATATGTAAAACCATAAAGGCTAGTTATTGTAAGAAATCCCCACAAACCATTTAAATAACTACAGACAAAAAGTATTATAATAAGGATAGTTAATAATAATAGAGTAAGGGCTTGTTTAAAAGTTAAGTGATTGAGCTTTACAAGGTTTTTTAAAAAGATTTCTCTAAAACTACTATTTGTTTGTTTTGTGTATTTTTTTTTCGAATTGTTTTCATTTGTATTCTTTTGCTGAGCTTTTTCTGCTGGGTTTGTAGTTTTTCTATGTTTTATTTTTGAATTATTTATGAATAAATTATATTTCAAATCATATGTTCTCTTCGTAGTGGGATTTGACAAAATATCATAAGCATCTTTAACCTCACGAAATAATTCGTCAAAAAAATCATCTCCAATATTCTTATCAGGATGGAATTTTATAGCAAGTTTTCTATAAGCCTTTTTAATCTCATCTTGTGAAGCATTATTTTTTAAGCCTAAAGTTTGATAAAGGTTTTTCATTTTTATTTGAAAAGCGGTGTTAATGTTGCACAACGTTTAATATATGTGTCGTAGCAGGGCAAAATGTTACCCTGTTTTATGATTTTTCTGCGCATTGGTTGCTAACTTTTCCATTCTGCAATCATTGCGCCTTCATAAATATACAACAACCATTCGATTAATCACTTTGCTGCTATGGCACATATATCTTG
>NZ_AFPB01000052.1 GCF_000218485.1 Aquimarina agarivorans
TTACCACACGTTATTTATATATTTTCTTTTTCGTACAAGACACAACTTTCAAGTGTTTTATATTCTTTTAATAATGGATGATTAAAGGTCTTTTTTTTCTTCATTCCGAGTTTTTTCATAACACGTTCAGATTTATCATTTATTTTTGGACAAATAGATTTTATTGTTTTTAATCCGATATCATTAAAAGCAAAATCAAGACATTTTTTAGCTCCTTCAGTTGCGTATCCTTTTCCCCATTCTTTTTGTGCTAATCTCCACCCAATATCTACACAAGGCGTAAAGTCAGATTCGAAATTTTGTTTTGAAATTCCAATAAAACCTATCATTTCATTATTATCCAATTTATCAACAGCAAAATAGCAAAATCCGTTTTCAGAATATTGCTTTTTCATTCTATCAACAAATTCCTCTGTTTGTTCTTTATTTGGAATACTCGGAAAAAACTCCATTACTTTAGAGTCGGAATTGATTTCTGTCATTTTAGGTTTGTCTGTATCAGTCCAATTTCTAAAACCTAACCTTTCAGACTTAAAAAGGTAATTCTCCATTCTATTTTTGCTTATGTGTGGTAACGCCCCAACTATGAACAGTGCAGTGAAGAAGTTCAACGAACTTCAAACCAGCCCAAGTAAAAGCTTTTGGCGCCTTTTAATTTTACGATTATAAAAGTAAGAAAAAAGCTTTTACGACCAAGCAAATCAACTATTTAATTCGGCTAGCGACTGCCCTGCATTGTTTATAGTTATTGTTGTAGCTTGTATTTTTTTGCACGAGCCAAAACACCAAGATAGGGCATAGCGTTTCGGACGAGCTAAAACCGTACAAACTCTCAATTATTAGCCGTTATTCAGTCAGCCGTAGCCACAAATTGAGTTTTTGCAGTTAATTGAATTCAGTTCTCAGACTCAACTCAGCTGTGTATTTTTATCAGTTTACAGTAAAAAGAATTCCATTAGATGAACCAATACAAAAACTCAAAACAACGCTTGTGAGCGACAAGATGATCAGACTCATTTATTAGTAAAGTATGAGCTACAACGATTGTTGTATGATTTATAGCTGTCCCGTTAGGGTAGCTATTAATTATACAACTTGTTACAAGCTGGCTATTTTTGTTCAATAACTTTTATTTTTTCACTTACCTTAATTAAATTTGTAATCACTCTCGCTCTGCCATCGGGATAATAATTTTTTAGTAAAACTAAATCTTGGATATATCCATCTAAATAAAATTTACCTGTAGAATCAAACTTATAATTGAAATAAATAGTGTCATTCTCTTTTTCTAATGGACTTACAAAAGTATCAAGACTGTTATGCATTTTTTCTAATTCCGAGATTGTATGTTGTTTTTTGAACTTACCTAAAAAAAGTGCTGTTGATCTTGTCGTATTTTGATTTAAATCTATTGTATCTAAATTTAGGTTTGGGATTATTTTTCCTGTGTAGTTGTTGTTTACATAGCATGGATTTGTATATATTGATTTTAAAAATTGTTCTTTTTCTTTGCAATTTATTAGTGTCAATAATATGATTATCCAAAGTTGTTGGCTAATTATTTTTTTTAAAATCATCATAAGCTTTATGCTTCTTTAATTGATTAATTTTTTCAATATTTAGATTTACTTTTTCTACATCTTTAACGTAGACGGCAGTATCTTTTTCAGTTAAACTACCTCCTTGATCTACATGTCCATTATTATTAAAATAACTCCAATGATTTACTTTTTTTATCCTAATTATAACTTTAGGTTCTTCAATAGATGAAATACTATCCTTAGAAGTCATTTTTTCTATTGTTTCAATATCTTCATTTTTAAAAGCTTCATCAAGCTTTAAGTAGTGGTTAATAGCTGATTTTAAATTTAAGGTAAAGTTGTAAATAGATTTAAAAACATTAGCCGATATTTTTTTGAATCCACCAAGAGGTTTTCTAATTTGAGGATTACCCCATAAATCTCCTCCATTTCTGTGCCTATTTGTGCTAAAGCTATCCCCACCAGATCGATTGTTTCCCCAAAGTGGCTCAAAAGCTGCATTATTCATAAAGCCATTTGTTTTTCGTCTATCGTCTTCACATACTTTATCAGTTACATCAATCCATTTTTCACGAAAATTCTCCCATTGGTAGTATCTATCAGCATAGTCAGGATATTGGCAAATTTCTCCATCTTCATTACCTCTATATCCAGGTTCGCCATATTTATATCGGTCATGCTTTTCATGATACTCTAGTTCAATTTTACCTAGAACACAATCGTTACCGCTACTAACATCACAGCTTGAATTCTTTAACTCGTAATCTCTTAAAACATTAAGGTCGAAAGAAGAAGAGCTTCTAACAAAATCATACATTCTTTCACTTACCGATTGACGGACTTTTCTTTCGAAGTCACATTCGCCGTCATGCTCTTCAATACATTTAATGATTATTTCTCTTAGCTTCCTTTCAATCGCTTCGGCTACTTTACTTGATTCCCAACTATCCATAATTTTAAGTTTTTTGAGCGCTTGCTTGTAACGTCTAGTATAAGAAACGTAGGGTAGGTGATAAGCACTATCGTTTGGGTTTATTACTTAGCTAAATATAAATATTTTGCTTTTATCTTTTCTACTATAAACGCCAAATTTTATATTTGGCGCCATTGCTGATTAGCCTTGCCTTTAGAATTCGACACAAAATCCCCTATGTTTTTTATACCTTG
>NZ_AFPB01000051.1 GCF_000218485.1 Aquimarina agarivorans
CAACGTATATAAACAATTGCTTTTACAGGCTTATCCTGAAAATTCCTGCAGAGTTTTCAGTTTAGTGTGTACTTGCAAAGTTTCGTGCTAAACCCACGCAACTACTCATAGCCGAGACCGTTACCAGCAATTAAAATGAAACCTATGAAAAAAATTATATTATTAATTATAGGAGTGATTATTTGTATTTCCTGTAATCAAAAAAAACAACATACAAATGAGTTGTTAGATTCTATGCAAATAGCTCGAGATTCTTTAACAAATGAACTGGAAAATATATATACACAAGGTCTCACAAACGGATTTGGAGTTGCCATAGTTAATGAAAAAGGAACCTTGTATAGCAATGGTTTCGGGTGGGCTGATAAAGCAAATCATATTGCATATACAGAAAATACAATTCAACATATAGCTTCTATTTCTAAAACCTTAATCGGATTAGCACTAATGAAGGCACACGAATTAGGTAAATTAAATTTAGATGACCCAATAGAGAAATACTTATTATTTGATGTGTCAAATCCGAATCACCCTAATGAAAAAATTACCTTACAACAACTAGCTACACATACTTCTACAATTGTAGACACAAAACATTATATGGAAAATGCTTGGATAATTACACCTGATCAAGACTTATCAAAAGTTTATGAAAATTATCCTTACCAACGTTTAAATCCTTCAACATCAGAAATACCAATGGAAAATTTTTTAAAAGAAATTCTTACGGTTGAGGGCAAATATTATGATAAAGAAAATGGTTTTTTAAAGCACAAACCTGGAGAGAAATTTGAATATTCAAACATCGGAGCTACGCTAACTGCCTTGATTATAGAAAAATCCACTGGTATATCGTTTAATGAATTTACAAAGAAATATATACTGCAACCCTTAAAAATGGACTCTTCAGGATGGTCATTAGAGGAAGTTGATATATCCAAGCATTCAAGATTGTATTATGACTTGAATATACCATTACCATTTTATACGGCTATAACTTATCCAGACGGAATGCTTATAGCTTCGAGTAATAATATGGCAAAATATCTGACAGAATTAATTAAGGGATACACAGGCAATGGCACTCTGCTCAACAAAAAAAATTACGAACAATTATTTACTCAGTATTTAAGTGAAGAAAACTTCGATAAACGTAATAAACAAAACCCTTATAACGATGAATATAACACTGGAATTTTTATGGGCTTTAGTGCTAAAGGATATATTGGTCACACAGGAGGAGATGCTGGAGTTGTATCTTTTATGTTTTTTGATAAAGAAACCAAAACAGGGAGATATTTAATACGAAATACAAATAGTGATGATGAAAAGGGACCAGATCAATTTTATGATATTTGGAAAAAGTTAGGTGAATATACCACTAAACTGAATCAATAAAACTGCTGGTAACACATAAAGCATTCGTCTTGCCGATAGGCCAGAGATGAATGCGATGTTGACTGACCCGGTGGTGGATTTATGGGGAAAGTGATGTGTGGTAATCTTCAATTCTAGAAAGTACAACCTCGTTTTTCACAAATTTCAAGGTTTGAAAATACGCTTTGACTATTGAAAAACGAATCTATTGGCATCGATTATAAGTTTTATATGGGGTTTAATCTGATTTTGAGCTATTTCCTTTAAATTTGGACAATACTTGTCCCGTCCCTATTATGGGATTTTTTTAAAATCTATGTAGTCTTTAGTTTTTCTAATCAGCGCTTTGGC
>NZ_AFPB01000050.1 GCF_000218485.1 Aquimarina agarivorans
TTGTGTGTAGTCCATTCATTTTTTTAACTCCATCAATAACTTAGCGAAATCAGTTTTTAACTCAAATATTTTGCCAGTATTGATATTCAGATTGACGGTTGAATACCCATTTCCGGATGTACTCAGATTTCCTGCTCCAAATGCGTAAAAAATTACCGATTGATTTTCTTTCCATTTGTGATAAACCGTTTCACCAGTAATTCCTCCTATGTTAATTTTTATTTCTTCATTTTTAGGTATTTCATATCGATAGATTTGTCCAGGGTTTAGTTCAATTTTAGTTTTTTTGATTTTAATTTTTTGATTTTTACTGTCATTACCAAAAAAGTAAATTACATTGGATTCATTCAGTTTAGAGTTAGATTTCACTAAATCCAAATTGGCAGCGTATAAGTCAACAATTATACTTGTTTTATTATTGAAAATATCCTTTTCAACTAATCTAAACGCATTTGCATTCAAATCAATTGAAGCCCGTTGTAATTTACTTAATATTGTATTAAAATTATTTGATTCAATTTTGATTTTTGCAATGAAATAGTAATCATTTAGCTTAGTTTCTGGATTTATATAAGCTAGTCCTTTCTCTTTTATTTTAGGAATACTATCCGTCTTTTTTATAATCTGAATTTCTTGACCAATAGAGGAGAGTATATTGGTAAGAATTAATAATGTTGAAACTAATACTTTCAAATTCGATTTTTTTTGAGGATTAAACACAACGGTAAATATAACAAACGTTGCTGACCAAAAGGGCAGCTATGTTTTGTTATATAATG
>NZ_AFPB01000049.1 GCF_000218485.1 Aquimarina agarivorans
CAGGCGAAACCCAGGTGGACTGGCTGACCTCGCTGGGCCAGGCTCTGACCTACTTTGGCGGCGTGCCGGAAATGGTTGTGCCGGACAATCCGCGCGCCCTGGTCGCCCAGCCGGATCGCTACGAGCCGGGCCTGAACCGGGCCACGCTGGAGTGCGCGCGTCATTACCAGACGGTGATCCTGCCGGCACGGCCACGCAAGCCTCAGGACAAGGCCAAGGCCGAGGTGGCGGTGCAGGTGGTCGAGCGCTGGATCATGGCGCGGCTGCGCCATCGGCAGTTCTTCAGCCTGCATGCGCTTAACCAGGCCATCGCCGAGCTGCTGGAGGATCTGAATCGGCGCCCGTTCAAGCGGCTCGATGGCTGCCGGCGCGACTGGTTCGAGCGTCTGGATCGCCCGGCCTTGCGAGCGCTGCCGGTGCATCCCTACGAGGTCGCCACCTTCAAGCGCTGCAAGGTCAGCATCGACTACCACATCGAGGTCAATGGCAGCTTCTACAGCGTGCCCTCCGCCCTGGCCCGGCAGAACGTGGACGTGCGACTGACGGCACACACCCTGGAAGTGCTGCATGGCAACCGGCGGGTGGCCAGCCACCTGCTGCTGGGGCGACGCGGCGCTTACAGTACCCAGCGCGAACACATGCCCGCAGCGCACCAGGCGCATCGTGAGTGGACGCCGCAACGCCTGCTCGACT
>NZ_AFPB01000048.1 GCF_000218485.1 Aquimarina agarivorans
ATCAGACACGAAGAACGTTGATCTTAAAGGGTTCGAGCCTGATGTACGTATTTTGCTTACCAAATACAGCAATAGTAATGGCTCTCAGTCCCCGTGGATGGAGGAGCAAATTCGAGATGCCTGGGGAAGCATGGTTCTAAAAAATGTTGTACGTGAAACGGATGAAGTTGGTAAAGGTCAGATCCGGATGAGAACTGTTTTTGAACAGGCCATTGATCAACGCTCTTCAACTGGTGCCTGGAGAAATGCTCTTTCTATTTGGGAACCTGTCTGCAATGAAATTTTCGATCGTCTGATTAAACCACGCTGGGAGATTAGATAATGAAGCGTGCGCCTGTTATTCCAAAACATACGCTCAATACTCAACCGGTTGAAGATACTTCGTTATCGACACCAGCTGCCCCGATGGTGGATTCGTTAATTGCGCGCGTAGGAGTAATGGCTCGCGGTAATGCCATTACTTTGCCTGTATGTGGTCGGGATGTGAAGTTTACTCTTGAAGTGCTCCGGGGTGATAGTGTTGAGAAGACCTCTCGGGTATGGTCAGGTAATGAACGTGACCAGGAGCTGCTTACTGAGGACGCACTGGATGATCTCATCCCTTCTTTTCTACTGACTGGTCAACAGACACCGGCGTTCGGTCGAAGAGTATCTGGTGTCATAGAAATTGCCGATGGGAGTCGCCGTCGTAAAGCTGCTGCACTTACCGAAAGTGATTATCGTGTTCTGGTTGGCGAGCTGGATGATGAGCAGATGGCTGCATTATCCAGATTGGGTAACGATTATCGCCCAACAAGTGCTTATGAACGTGGTCAGCGTTATGCAAGCCGATTGCAGAATGAATTTGCTGGAAATATTTCTGCGCTGGCTGATGCGGAAAATATTTCACGTAAGATTATTACCCGCTGTATCAACA
>NZ_AFPB01000047.1 GCF_000218485.1 Aquimarina agarivorans
GCTGCCGTCGCCATGAGCGATGCGCAGTTGTTCCAGCAGGCGCGGGGTGCGCAGGTACAGGGTGCTATAGCCCTGGCGGCAGGCCTGGTTGCCCAGGGCGCAGGCCAGCCAGGTTTTGCCGGCACCGGTCGGGCCGGTCAGCAGCAGGTTGTGCTGCTGGCGGATCCAGTCGCCACTGGCCAGGGTGGCGATCAGACGCTCGTCCAGGGCGCGTCCGGAGCGGCGGTCGAGATCTTCCAGGCAGGCGTTGGCGTACTTGAGCTTGGCCTTCTTGCGCAGCCGTACCAGGCGCTGGTTGTCACGCCAGGCCAGTTCGCGGTCGAGCAGTAGGCCGAGGCGTTCATCGAAGCTCAGGCTGTGGCTGGCCGGCAGCGTCCATTGCTCTTCCAGGGCGCGGGCCATGCCGTCCAGGCGTAGCTGGTGCAGTTGATTCAGGGTGTGTTGCGGCATCATCGAACAGCTCCTGTTGCGGGGGTTGGTAGTAGTCGGCGCCACGGACGTTCTCGTGGTCGCCGGGTAAG
>NZ_AFPB01000046.1 GCF_000218485.1 Aquimarina agarivorans
CTATATAAAAAACATAGGGCGGTTTAAGTGTTTTGAACAAGGGCTTGTGTTTTCTTGCTGGGTCACCAAATATAAAATTTGGCATTTACAAAAAATGATAAAAGTAAAATATTTATATTTGGCTTAGTGTTAAATCGAAAGGTATTGCTTACCTCCTGCCCTACGATTTTTTTATACTAACCGTTGGCATTAATTAAAAAATTAAATGAAAAAAATATTCTTATCAATTCTTACTTTCTTTATTTCCTTTACTTTCTTTAGCCAAGATTTAAAGACAATAAATAACTCTGAAAAAAAATATAAAATAGACATCCCTAAAAACTGGAATGAAAATAAAATGTTTTATTCAAGTTCAATGAGTTTAATGGCTTTGAAACCCAAAAGCGATTCAGATCCTAATCCATATGAAGCAATAGCTATAAAGCACTCTCCTACCTCGAAAACAAATTTTAATGATGCTTTTGAAGAGTACCTTAATCTTGTTAAAAATTACTATAAGAAAGACTTCAAGATAATAAGTAACAAAGAATTACAAATTAATGGTAAAACATTAAAAAAGATGATAACCGAGGTTACAAGTCATATAAATGGTGAAAAGAAAAAGAACATTATGATTTATGCTTTTGCAAATCAAGAATCTACAATGATTACATTAACTTCAAGTCCAGAAAATTTTACAAAAAATATTAATTTATACGAAAAAATATATTCAAGCTTTTCAATCGAAGACGACGTAGAGAGTATTAAAAGTGGTAACTTCAATGAGCTTATTACAGATATCCAAAAATTTGATATTATAAACCCAAATCAACTATCTAAGTTAAAATCTAAATATAGTAATTATCAAATAGCTAAAAGAGAGCTGACATTAAATAACGATAATGATATGTTCCAAAAGCAAATTAAAAAAATGTCTATTGGACAAATTATTCAAAAACCTGATAAAAACTTTGCCATAAAATTACTTAATCGTGATAGCAAACAAAGTGCAAAAGTATCATCAATAAACTTGATAGATTCAAGTAAAGAAAGTGAGATACTTGCTAAAAAAAATAATTTCTAATTATAAAAAAGGTGCTTCATTTTCTGAACTTGCAAAAAAATATAGTAAGGATAAATTTTATGCTAAAAAAGGTGGTGATATTGGATGGATAAAAAAAGGATATATGATGAAAGAGATTGACGAAGCTATTTTTACACATAAAAAAGGTGATATCCTTTCTATTAAAGCACCTGAATGGGGTTGGACTATTATTTTAATTACTGAAAGTCCTATAATCAATGAATATGCTGAATTATTGATTGTTAAAAAATAACTAATGCCAA
>NZ_AFPB01000045.1 GCF_000218485.1 Aquimarina agarivorans
TTGGCATTTCGTTATTTTTTCAATTTATTTTGTCAAGTTCAGTTTTTCAATCTTTAATCACAATTCCACATTGCATCGTGAGCCTCATCTCCATCTAATCCACCCCATTTAAAGTCTTCTTCGGGATTATTTTGCCAATCTTCTTCTGTGTCATTTCTTTCATAATTAGAATGACTATTGTATTCATCTTCTCGCAGTTGTTGGTAAACTTCATCTTTTGTTGGATGTGAGTTTCGATATTCACTTTGTTCAGATAATTCTCCGGGTTTTAAAATTTGAATAGAAACTAATTTGTGTCCATCTTTTGTAAATCCTGAATTTACACTTTTAACAAATTTTAAATCTTCGCACATCATAGGTAAACCTCCGAATCCAAAGCGTGGTTTTTCAATATGCTCAATACATTCTTTAGAAACCCTTATTAGATATAATTCAGGTTCGTTATCTTTTTTAAACCACGAAATCATATCATTCGAATTCGTTTTGCAAGTATTAAATTTCATTCTTTCAAAAAGTCCAGCACCATCTCTTCCTTCAGGAATTCTCGGATAATTTAAGTAAATTTTGAAATCCTGCATATTTTTGATTTCGCTTAGTTCTTTGTTCATTTTTTTAGTTTAAAATTCTGTTTTTGAGTTTAGTGGTAATGAATGCCAA
>NZ_AFPB01000044.1 GCF_000218485.1 Aquimarina agarivorans
TTAGTGTTAGTTTTTATTCGTCTAACTCTAAGTTTTTTGCTATTTCATTTACAAATTTAGAAACTTCATCAATTAAATTCACTATTTCAACATCACTAATAGGTACAGGTTCACCTTCCTTTGTCATTCCATTACGATGCACAAGGTCGTGTCTAAGTTTTACAAATTTCGAAACTTTTGCAATAGAAGGGAATTCAATTTTGAATGTGCTTTTAAACATTGAACTTACAGTAGGAAGATTATGATAAATTGTGTCAAGCATAACTTTTTTAGCGGTTTCTTCAATTATCTCATATTCTTTAAATATATCTTTAAGCTCGAACTTACCTGCTTTAAATTTTGGATGACTTGATATAAAGTTTTTCAAATAATCTTTGTTTTCAAGAGTTAATTTAATGAAAACCTCAGATAAAAAAGTTTCCATTGTACCGATTACTCCAATAAATAATTGTCGATTTAAGATTTTCTCTAATTCTGGTTTTTTAATTTCTAAGGTAAGTAAAGATGAAAGGTTAGAAATTTCATCATTAAATTTTTTTAAATGATTTTCATTTTCAGAAAAAGCTTCAAATTCCTCTTCGTAGTAATAATCTTCATTTAATTCATATGGTTGTAGATAAATTCTAACACCATCGGATAAGTTTTTATTTTTTTAGTATTTCAGGATTGCTATTTTCTATATCGAATTCAACTCGATAATTATATAATAATCCGTCTGAACTCTCATCTTCTTCAATATCATATACAAGTTCGTCAAGTTCGTGGATTGTCAAGTCTAAATGCTCAGCTAATTTAAAATCAGCAGGTCTTTCTTGCATATCTATCATTAAGTCACTAAAATATCCCATTTGATTTCGTTCAGTTTTGTAATTAACACTAACGTCTCGTATAAGAAACGTAGGGCAGGAGATAAGGAATAAGTTTCGGATTAGTACTAAGCCAAATAGAAATATTTTGCTTTTATCTTTTTTATCATAAACGCCAAATTTTGTATTTGGCGACTTTGCATATAAACACAAGCTTTTCGATTAAGCCAAAAGCCCTATGTTTTTTTATACATTGTTGTAAAAAGTTTATATGCGATTGTGATTATTCTGTAATTACAAAATCATTTAATTGATTTAAAAGTTCATATACTACCTCCTTATTTCCCTCAGAGTTTCTTCTAAACCAAAAATAGTGAGAATAATGTAAGAGATTTCCACAACAAAATGTTCCATAGTCATTTGTAAGTGTTAAAAGATTTTGTACATCTTCTCCCGCTACATCCCAAATGTCATAATCTTGCTTAGCTATAGAATCATAAATTTCTCCATTTATATTCTTTTTTTCTATATCCTTATAAGACAATATAAGTGTTTTTATGAATTTGTCTAAGTCTGAGGTTTTGTACCAATCACTACTTTTGATTTTCTGAAATATATACTTCTTTTCTTTTTCGTTGAGTGAATTTTGTATAAATTCAGAATCTCTTCTTATTGTTTTAAAAATATAAGTAAAGGCTTTACCTTTAGTGAAAATTTTAAATCCAAAACTATAATTACTTATGTCAAACGAAGCATTTCTGTGAAATAAATCTGTATTTGATGAAAGAAAATTATATGTATGTTTATGTTTCTTCAATCGATTGAAGAGAAAATCAAAAAGAGCTATTTTGTTAGGGAAATAGTCTGAAAATTGTCCAGATAATATAGACAGATACTCATTTTTTTCTTGAAGAATAATTGTTTCCTTTTCTTTTTCTTTTAATACACTTACTAATGAATCATTAGTAAGTTTCTGTTTATGTAATTTTTTTTTAAAATTATCTTTCTCAGTCTTATTTAGATTACAAGAAAAGAATACAAAGATTAAAAATAAGATTATTATGTTTATTGATTTCATTTTTAATTTTTTACAACGGGCGCGTGTATGAAACGTAGCTCAGAATCGCTTACTTTTCGACTTTACACAGAGCCAATTTTAATTTCTATGTTTAGTTTTTTTATAAATATAGCCAAATTAAAACTTGGCGGTTACAGCAGAAAAACCTGAACCTTTGGATTTATAACTGACCTGCTATGTTTTCATACATTGTG
>NZ_AFPB01000043.1 GCF_000218485.1 Aquimarina agarivorans
TTATAGCCTTTTTTTATTTCCATATTTCCCACCATTTCTTTTTGTTAATAGGCATAATAGGAGTTTCTTTCTTTGCTTTTTCAACTCTAGGTTTTACTTTATACTCTTCAAAGACATTTCCATTAAAGTCAAATTTGTATCGATTATATTCCCAGTCTGTTGCTAGGATATAGTCATCATAAACTACAAAATCATCTATACCTTCTGGGGTAGTCCAAATGTCTCGTCCCCTTTTTTGCCAAATAATTTTCCCGTCTTTGTTTAGTCTTGTTATTTCAAGTTCTCCGTGTACAACATAATCTGCATCTAAAGAATGAATTCCGAAGCAAGTCATTGTATCTGCTTTCGTTTTCCATTCTAAGTTTAATTCAGGAATCGACAATTTAAAAACCTTATCTGAGCAACATATTACAAGTCCTTCATAACTTATCATAGTTGAATCCATATAAATTCCAGTAGCTCCACCATCTGAACCGATAATACAATCGCTTATCAATTTTTCGTCTTCAAATATCTTAATTCCAAAAACAGAGGTCAATTCATTATTGTCTTCCTTAATGTACTCTTTTGAATATTTATACCAATTGTCTGTTGAGTCAAATCGATAATCGTTTTCTTCAAATATACTTATTGTGTATTTTTCAAGTATTAATATTTCTGAAGGTTCTTTCATTCAGTTTCAGGGCTTATTTTTAATTGGCTATAACGTTAGGTGTATGATTAGTGCGGGAATTAAAAGTAATGAACTTTCGATTAAGCACTTAGCCAAAACTTTTTATTTTGTTTTATCTTTTTTATTGTAAATCTAAATCAAAAAGATTTGGCGGACTTAATTAAAAAGCTCCAAACTTTGGATTAAGAACCAAAACCCGTATTAATTATAGCCATTGTTGTAAACAGTGCCTTTAGTTAATTGAAACCAATATACTCAATTTTCCAGAGCCTTTGTTTGTTTCGATTTTCAGAGTGAAACTTTCAAAGTCCCAAACTCGACCATACCATTTATCAGATTGTATTAAATCTTTTTCTTTTTCCCATTCAAATTTTTCCTTGAAATACTTATCAGCTCCAAATATGTCTACTGCATTATTAACAACTAATTCATATTCTCTGATGAAAGTGAAACTAGAATAGTTTTCCGTTTTTCTATAAAAGTATAAATAGTTTTTGCCATTTTCTTGAATATTATCTATTCTGTTGAAAAAGCCTAAATAGTTATGAAATGGTTTTATTGTATTAGTGTTTCGATTAATTTCAATTGATTTATAAGAATCGACAATTAGACCATTTTTAATATCGTTTATTAATAGTTCAGAAAAAGTATTTTGGTCTTTTTCTTCTTTTTCTACAATGAAATCAAATGAATTAATAAAATCATCTATGTGCATAACCTTTGTGTCAATTTCCAAAAGTTTGTAAAGAGCTCTAGTTTTTTTGAGAAAACCAGCATCATCAGATACAACGCAGTCACAATAAGCTGCATAATAGCTATGAATTCCATCATTAAGCATATTATTAAATCTTACGCTTTTAGATGGTTCTTTACTAATGCCTAGTAAGTCGAGTGTAAAATATGCATTAGTAAAAAAATCATATTTTGATATTTCCTTGTCTCCATTTGGATTAAGGTTGCTATTTACATATTCAATGAATGTCTTTTGAAGATGTGAATCTTTTAATTCTTCGTTGAAATTAATTTCATCGTAATCAATTGTAAATTTTCCGTTATTGAAATGTTTGTCAGTTACATTTCTCAAACCTTTATATACGGATTTGTCTTCCTGCATATTTTTAAGCATTCCCATAAAATGTTCACTCCATTTCATTAATGACATAGGTTCTTTTCCGAATGGAAGTAACTTGCTTAACGGATCGGTAATTTTAGAATCAACATTTTCTAGTCCTGGGAAATTAAAATCCAATTTGGTATCAGTAAATAAAGTTTTTGCAGATTCAATCTTTTCTTTATCCTCAGTACTTAAATCGCTTGTGTCGAAATCAAAAATGCTAGAAAAATCAATTTCGTCTGAATTTTTCTCGACATCCGCAAAAGCTTCGAGAGGTCTAGCTAGATAACAAGATGTCTTTTTTTTAATTGCGTGATAAGATAGATAGTTGTCATTAACAATAGAATCAATAAATTTTAGTTCCGAGTATTTAATATCGGTTTTATCATTCTTTAAATCGAGAAGATGTGCGTGAGAGTAACAAAATAAACTTGCCTTTTGAGTTCTGATTTTATTCAATAATTTGACATATTGGCTTTTTTCTTGCTTAAAAAGATGACTGAAAATCTGTTTGTCAAAATATATTCTTACCATTCGATTTTTTCAGCATTGTTTACAACGTTCCGGCTATGATTAGTGCGGCGAGGAAATTCAGTGAATTTCAAGCCAGCACAAGCAAAAGCTTTTGCCGTTTTTTAGTTTGAATTTAAAAATAAGAAAAAAGCTTTTGCGACAATACAAATCAGCCAACATTTCGGCTAGCACTTGCTCTCGCATTAATTATAGCCATTGTTAGCTTTTCGGTTTTTTATTATTTAGAGTAATTTAGTTTTTAATATTTTGAAATCAAGTTTTTTTCCATTTCTCTCTACTTTAATTTCTAAAAAATCATTTTTAAGATCAAGGATGTTTTCAAATATTTCGCAATATTTCTCTTCTGTTATATTAATATAATTTTGATTTTCTATCTGTAGTATTTTATCTCCATTTTTGATTAGTTTAGAAGCATTTGAAGATTCAATAATTGAATTTACATAGATACCTTTTTTTTCATATAGAGTAGAAAAACCATAACTTATAAAAGAGTCATTACCAGCAATATCTTTTTCTATTAATTTAATTTTTTTAGTTTTCCAATTTAAGATTACTCTGTAGTTTTTGAAGAAATCTAAACCTAAATTATTTCCACTTTCTTTATTTACTGTTGCAAATAAGTTTTTTATAGTATGGTTTCCTATTCTCATTTCATCAATTATTATGTGATGAAACTCTTCAATGTCAGAACGTCCAAAAGCACCAAAATTTTTGCCATAACCTTTAACAATTTGTTTGATTTTTTTATTTTTAATCTGTTTTTTGAAGTAATCAGCTCTAAGTAAGTTACTACCAGAATTTCCGAAATCAACTGTATTATTTAATATTTTTTGCCCATTTATATTAATTGTTACAGAAGGTATTCCTGCAGTTCCAATATATAGTTTTGATGAAATTGTTTTTGAAGGAAGGTGAAGCTTTTTTTCATCGCTTGTTATTGTTATCAATTGATTTTTAAAATCAAAATCCCAAACAGCTTTTCTCATTAAGTTAGAACCAATAATTCCGTCTATTTTTGTACATTTAATTTCGGTTATTGCATTAAGGTCAACTATTGCAGCAATAGTTTTCTGAAAATCAATGTCCTTTATTTTGATATTATTTATTCTAGTGTATTTTGTAGAATTACTTTTCTTATTAATATCTTTTATGTCTTCAGTTCCTAATGGATTTAAGTTTAATTCTTGAGCAAATTCATTAGTGATAAGATTTGATGAGCCAGTGTCTAAGAGAAAATTGTAGGTTTTGTTTTGGATTTCTACTTCTATTATAATCCAACCATTAATATAAGTAAATGGAATTGTGGTTTTAAAGTCTTTTTGAAAAACATTTCCTTGCTTTAATATTTTATTAATTTGGGCCTTTACAGAGCTTGATAGAAATATAGCTGCTAAAATTAGGTATAATGTTTTTTTCATTTTTTTACTGAAAGCTAACGGACTTGTGTATGAAACGTAGCGTGCAAAAAGACACTGACTTTTCGGATTAACACAGAGCCGAATTTTTATATTTTGTTTTTAATTTTTCTCTTTTAAAAAGCCAAATTAAAAATTTGGCGGACTTTCTAAATATAAACAAACCTTTTAGTTAAACACTTATCAGCTATGTTTTATACACCGTG
>NZ_AFPB01000042.1 GCF_000218485.1 Aquimarina agarivorans
ATCTATAGGAGCTACTTCTATGATTTTATTTATTTTTTTTATAAAACAATAAATTTAAAGAAGATTTCATTTCACTTAAATTAAAAAACTCGTAGTGATTATTTATAAAATAGCCTATTGTATTCTGAGAAATATATTTTGTTTCTATATTTCTTTTTTTTAAAAATTTACTAGCTTCATATCTGTAATAATTAATATCGTCCATAACTGTATAAAAATCATCTCTATATTTTTCTTTTAGTTTTTCAATCCTTAAAGAATCTAATTTAGGTGTTAAGACAACGTTTTCCTTTATGTATAATGTGTCATTTTGTATTGGAGAATTATTTTTTAAAACCGATTTACCGAAGTTTTTATTATCCAAAATCTTAGTTTTCTTTTTACAAGACATACTTAAGATTAAAAGGACAGGAAGTAAAATTTTTTTAATCATAGCTTATTGAGTAATTTCTATATGGTAACAATTTCTATCAGTTTCATTGATTATTTTCTTGATTTTTCCATCCGTTTTTAATTTTTCTAATTCTGCTAAAAAATCTTTAGGGTTATCTAACCTTCTACTAGAAATATCAAAAACATTAATAATATCAGAATCACCGCAGTGATTAGAAACTTTCGAAGGACCTAATTCATTAATTTTCTCTTCCATTTTGACAATTATTTGTTCTTTGGTTTTCTTTTTAGCTAATTGGTCTACATAAACATCAATAATTTGATCTCCATTCCCACCGTATAGAGATTTTTGAGCCTTTACTCCATTGCTAACAGTTTGATCATACATTATTTCTGCTTGTTTCCTAGCACTTCTAATAGTGCTTGTTATGCTAATGGAATAATTTTTAGAATTTCGTCCAGCTTTTTTTATCAAGTCTTTTGATTTTGTTGAAACGTTTTTTGCATTAGAACTAAATAAATATTTTATGTCTACTTTTTTATTTTTCAATTCAAACCAATTCCCATCGCTATCTAGCCATAGATTTTTGATTGCTTCGCCACGTATTTCGCCGCCTTCGCTATCACCGTGGTAATTGATATTTATTTCTTCTTGTCCAGGAACGGTATGTCCTTCTACTAGTAAGTATAAAGGTATTTTTTTGTCTTTTCCTTCTAAAGCTTTTTGCCAAGCTTCTTTTTTGGTCTTATCGTTATGGTCTATTTGTAATTTGTAGATCGCTGTTTCGGCATAGTCATCTACATTCATATAATGCTTTTCGCACAGCGCACCTACTTTTACCTCGCCTTTGGTACCATAATTACCTTTTTCATCTTTGAAGGTAACCAGTGCATCTTTTTCCTCAATACCTTTTTCCTTACCTTGTTTTATATTAAAATACAAACTATAGCCTTGGAAACCTTCGGTTTCTACTACTAGGTACAATTCACTATTCAAAGTGCCTTCGTTTACTTTTTCAAAAGTTATTTTTTTGTTGGTCTCGGTAGTGGCTACTGTATTTGGAAGTGTTATTTTTTGCCCAACTTTCAGTTTATCTTTATTAGCTTCGGTTAGTTTATCATCACTTTCAATGATAGCATCAACCGTAGTACTTTTTTTAGTGGCTATTTTACTTAATGTATCACCATTTGCCACTACATAAGTTTCTTGCACTGTTTCTGTTGTGCTAGTAGTTATAACCTCTTCAATTTTTGCTGTAGCAAAATAGGCTTTGTTAATCTTGGGTCTAAAAATTTTAAGATCGGGAGAAGTAAAAGTAATATGTGAATATTCTCCTTTAAATCGTACTGTAGGCATAGCTTAGTTGGTTTGTCTAATTACTTGTAGTTTTATTTTTTGAGTGTCAGCGGTTACTTTTAGGTCTTCAAGTTGGTCGTTTTCAAAAACATTGCCTTGGTATTTAAAATCGTTTTGAGTATTGGTTAAGTCTAAATCTATATATTTTCCCACAGCATTTGAGGTATGTAATACATAGTATACTTGTTCTCCACTAACCAATTGATAGTCGTCTATTTTTTCTCCTGCAAGATTGGTATAATAGCCGTCTGTAATAACTGGTTCTAAATTTTCATTTTCAATTATAGCTGGAGCTGCTTGTTTTTCAAACGGGTTACTAGGATTCCATTCGTTTTCGTAGATAAAGCCATTAACTCTTAAAATACCTGGACTTAGAATAATGTTGCAAGTCATGGGTTTGTTATCCTTGTAGTTAAAAGACTCATGAAAATGCAACATATAGGCATTGGCAAATTCCCAATCTTTATGTTTGTGTAGCCCATCACGTTGATAAAATCGGACAAGACCACTAACCATCTGTCTGGATGATACCGCTACGGTAAAAAATTCAGTAACATCTTTAGGGG
>NZ_AFPB01000041.1 GCF_000218485.1 Aquimarina agarivorans
TTTTTGTTTGTGTAGTAACGCTGTTTGAGCTAAAGATTTAAAAATAGCTTATTATGCGTTTTGGAATAATATGCCGTAACGTATTGCTTTTCTTTGTATGCTTCGCAGTCTTTTTGATTTTTGAAAAAAATATAGTAAATCTGACCTTTGTAAGCAACAGCGACTACACTTTTGTCTCCCTTTAAGCGTTGTTTGCAGTTTACTTTTTCAATTCTAGCTTCCACGGAAATGGCATTTTTACGGGCATCGGTATCCGTTTTATTAATTTTAAAAAACCAAATAATTCCTGCTAAGGCGATTATTGCTAAAATTGCAGTTGTTACTTTCATTTTAATATTTATTTAGTTACAAAATCAATTACTGTTTTTGCAATAAATGCTATTTGTTCATCATCTAATTCCGTATGCATAGGCAAGGAAACTACTTCCTTAATTAACTGATTGGTTACTGGAAAATCAGCTTCGTTATAGCGTTCATCAATATAAGCTTTTTGTGAGTGCAAAGGAATAGGATAGTATACCCCACATGGAATTTCATTTTTTTGTAAATGCGCAACTAAAGCATCACGATCAATGCCTTTTACCTTTAAGGTATACTGATGAAATACATGGCAATCGCATGATTCACAAATGCCAGTACAACTAGTATGCGTTACTGGTATTTCAATTTGAGGAATACCTTTAAAAGCATCATTATACTTTCTGGCGGAAGCCCTACGCTTGGTATTGTATGTGTCCAGATTTGGTAATTTAGCCCGTAAGACTGCGGCTTGAATGGAGTCCAATCGGGAGTTAACACCAACAACGTCATGATGGTAACGCTGGTACATACCGTGATTTACGATACCACGAATGGTGTGCGCCAAGCCATCGTCATTGGTAAAAATAGCCCCTCCATCTCCATAACAACCTAAATTTTTAGAAGGGAAGAAAGAAGTAGAAGCTACGTGCCCTAAATTTCCAGTTTTCTTTTTAGTTCCATTGGCAAAGGTGTAATTGGCGCCAATACCTTGGGCATTATCTTCAATAACGTAAAGGTTGTGTTTTTTAGCAATTTCGAGTATTGCATCCATATTTGCAGCCTGTCCAAACAGGTGTACAGGAACGATAGCTTTTGTTTTGGGGGTGATTGCTTTTTCTATTGCTTTTGGATTAATGTTAAACGTATCAATTTCAACATCTACAAGTACTGGAGTAAGTTGTAACAAGGCAATTACTTCGACCGTTGCGGCAAAGGTAAAATCAGCTGTAATCACCTCATCACCAGGTTTTAAACCCAAACCCATCATTGCAATTTGTAAGGCGTCGGTACCATTAGCACAGGGAATTACATGTTGTACGCCTAAATAGGTTTCCAATTCTTTTTGAAACTTATGTACCTGAGGTCCATTAATAAAGGCAGTATTTTCTAATACTTCCTGTATACCATGGTTTACATTTTCCTTAATATCTTCGTATTGACCTTTAAGATCAACCATTTGTATTTTTTTCATAAATGAGGTAAGCTAACTTGTAATGCCACTACATAAAAAGTATTCGTGGCTTTTTTCAAAAATACAAAATATACTAGGTTTGATCAATTGAAATAACAAATGAGAGGAGCTTTGTAAAATCAGTTAATAATATTAATTAGGAACAAACTTAAATAGAGACAAGGTTATGAATCAAGCGTAAAAGCTGTGAAGTGATATCCGTAGGCATACATTTTATTAGTCTAAACAAGAAAAAGGATATTGATCTCACTTGAAACACTGGAGTAACTACTTTAGTTGGTAGTCCAATTCGTTTTTCAATAGTCAAAGCGTATTTTCAAACCTTGAAATTTGTGAAAAACGAGGTTGTACTTTCTAGAATTGAAGATTACCACACATCACTTTCCCCATAAATCCACCACCGGGTCAGTCAACATAGCATTCATCTCTGGCCTATCGGCAAGACGAATGCTTTATGTGTTGTGCGGTCGTACTTCTTATTCATTTCAAACTGAAATTTCAATAAATAGATATCGTATTGAAGAAGTCAGAATCTCGAAATCTCCTTGTTTCAATCATTGATGATTAAGGCAATTTCTTTACCGATAAATTGAGTGTTTGTTCCTTGGTCTAAAATAGTCATACCAGGAGTACAATATACAATGTTTTCTTCACAACCTTTTGGTATAATTAAATCAATAGCACCATTTATTGCCCCTCCAAAATAACTACGGATTACATTTTTATTTGCTCCTGGTAAAAGCCTAAGGTTTGCACGTCCTTCCCCAGAGGCGCCAATAAACCAAGTGTCAATTACGTTGCTACTACCACCAAGTATAATACCATCGGCATCTATTTGTCCCCCTTTTCTAGAATAGGAACCGCCATCGCTAAGTGGTAGCATTACTCCTGGTTCTTTGATGATTCCACCACGTATTTGTCCGCCATTACTTGTCCAATACAAATTACAGGATTCCGGACCAATTCCTTTTTTTCTTCCTTGGCGAACTATGTGCACGTTATTAAATTGCCAACCACTAAAATTATTAAAGTGTTTTGTTTCTTTAATAACACAGGGGCCATCACCATCAGCAAAACAAGAATTGCTTATAGAGTTTGCCCAATGTGCAGTTGTTTGTCCTTCTAGTTCTAAATCTTCATTACCTCCAAAATAAACAGGAAAATCAACATCTGCTGTATGTAGATTATCGACACGAATGGTATCAGTAAAACAAGTAGAAAGTAACCCATAAGATGCCATTGCCACACGTACATTAGAAATCGTAGTAGAGTCGTGGCTCATATCTAACCATATCGCAGCTCCTTTTCCTATTTCAGTAATCCGTTTTTGAGTTGGGTCTCTGTATAACCCTAAATCTTTAATCATAGGTAAGCTCATACGAAGGTCTATCCAATCTTTTTTATTTATCCCTTTGTTGTAAGCACCAATTCGTATTCCATTGGTTTTGAATCGAATATTAGTTCCGTGTTGCATTGGGAATTCTCCATTTGGATTTCCAAAACCTGGACGACGACCAATAATCGAACTCGGCACACGCATTTCAATGGCATCACCAGTAATTTGATAACATCCCGTTTCTAAAAATGCATCAAACTGATGAATATCTCCAGATTGAAGTTTTGAAAAACCAAGAACACCATCCTTGTTATGGTATAAGTTACCTTTGTAAATTTGTTCCATTTTACCCTTGGCATCCAATTGGTACTTTGGCGCTTCACCAGTTCCTTCACATCCATCAGCAATATTTATCAATTTGCCTTTAGGTATTTCTAAATCGGTATTGTATCCTGATTTATTTTCACAAGCTATTATTGAGCCACTTATAAAACCGGCAGTTCCTATAAGTGCTCCTTTACTAAATGATCTTCTGTCCATATTTTGTTTAATAGATTTTAATATTCTAGATTGTTTTGTATGTCGCACAACGGTTTTGTATAAGATTAGTTGCGTGGTTTAGCACGGAATTTAATAAATAAAAACCGAATAGAAAATCCGCGAGGATTTTCGTAAGTAAGCATAAACCAAGCAATTAATTTTATACGTTG
>NZ_AFPB01000040.1 GCF_000218485.1 Aquimarina agarivorans
CACCTAAAGATGTTACTGAATTTTTTACCGTAGCAGTATCATCCAGACAGATGGTTAGTGGTCATGTCCGATTTTATCAACGTGATGGGCTACACAAACACAAAGATTGGGAATTTGCTAATGCCTATATGTTGCATTTTCATGAGTCTTTTAACTACAAGGATAACAAACCCATGACTTGCAACATTATTCTAAGTCCAGGCATTTTAAGGGTTAATGGTTTTGTCTATGAAAACGAATGGAATCCTAGTAATCCGTTTGAAAAACAAGCAGCTCCAGCTATAATTGAAAATGAAAATTTAGAACCAGTTATTACAAACGGCTATTATACCAATCTTGCAGGAGAAAAAATAGACGACTATCAATTGGTTAGTGGAGAAAAAGTATACTATGTATTACATACCTCAAATGCTGTGGGAAAATATATAGATTTAGACTTAACCAATACTCAAAACGATTTTAAATACCAAGGCAATGTTTTTGAAAACGACCAACTTGAAGACCTAAAAGTAACCGCTGACACTCAAAAAATAAAACTACAAGTAATTAGACAAACCAACTAAGCTATGCCTACAGTACGATTTAAAGGAGAATATTCACATATTACTTTTACTTCTCCCGATCTTAAAATTTTTAGACCTAAGATTAACAAAGCCTATTTTGCTACTGCAAAAATTGAAGAGGTTACAACTACTAGCACAACAGAAACAGTGCAAGAAACATATGTAGTGGCAAATGGTGATACATTAAGTAAAATAGCCACTAAAAAAAGTACTACGGTTGATGCTATCATTGAAAGTGATGATAAACTAACCGAAGCTAATAAAGATAAACTGAAAGTTGGGCAAAAAATATTAAC
>NZ_AFPB01000039.1 GCF_000218485.1 Aquimarina agarivorans
ATTTTTTTGTTAGTGAATACTTTAATAAAAGTATTTAATTGGGAGTGTGAATTTTTCCCACAACTCTTAGTTGTCTTATAATAAATTGCTTAACAGCAAGATTAAATAAGATCAAAACTACGCTTTACAAAGTTAGTTAGATCTTCACCTTTCAACAGATTTTGCGACAGTTTGGCTAAGTCTAAAGCTTGCTTTATTAATGATGCTTTAGCATCGTCATTTTCTGCACTGTTGATTTTTTCAACTAAATTGTGATTGGAATTTACTACCAAATTATAAGACTCTGGCATGTTGCCAAACATTGGCATACCACCGCCGCCAGTTTGTTGCATTTCTTTCATACGGCGCATAAATTCGGGCTGGGTAATAATAAATGGTGATGCCTGACTGTCCATAGCTTCTACTTGAACGGTATAGGTTTCTTTTGGAACTACGTTTTCAATAGTAGTTTTCAAGGCTTCTTTTTGCTCATCATTTAGTTTAGATACTGTAGTATCTTCTTTTTTGATCAGGTTGTCAATATGGTCACCATCTACACGAACAAATGTAGTGTTTTCATAAGTAGTCTCTAATTTCTGGATTAAATGGGATACAATTGGCGAGTCCAATAAGGCAACTTCATACCCTTTTTCCTTAGCAGCTTGGATGTAACTGTGTTGAGCATCTTTGTCGGAAGCGTAAAGTACTACTAATTTTCCGTCCTCATCCGTTTGAGCAGCTTCAATTTTTTCTTTTAATTCATCAAATGTAAAGTATGCGTTATCTACCGTTGGAATAAGGGCAAAGTTTTTAGCCTTATCAAAAAACTTATCTTCGGAAAGCATTCCGTATTCAATAACAATTTTAATATCATTCCACTTGGCTTCAAAATCCTCACGGCTATTTTTGAATAGCGAGTTTAATTTATCGGCTACTTTACGGGTGATGTAACTTGAAATCTTTTTTACGGCACCGTCAGCTTGCAAATAAGATCTAGAAACATTTAAAGGAATGTCAGGAGAGTCAATAACTCCACGTAGCATGGTTAAAAATTCAGGTACAATACCCTCAACATTATCCGTTACAAACACTTGGTTTTGATACAACTGAATTTTGTCTTTTTGAATACCAACACTAGGATCTAATTTAGGGAAGTATAAAATACCTGTTAAATTAAATGGATAGTCTACGTTAAGGTGGATGTTAAATAAAGGCTCTTCAAATTGCATTGGATACAATTCACGGTAAAAATCTTTATAATCTTTGTCTTCTAAATCAGCGGGTTGTTTGGTCCAAGCCGGAGTTGGATTGTTGATGATATTATCTACTTCCTGAGTAGGAGCAGGATCGTCCTCTTTAGCATCTTCAGGTTTTGGAAGTGTTTCTGTTTTAGTGCCAAATTTAATAGGCACGGGCATAAACTTGTTGTATTTAACAAGTAGCTCACTAATTTTTGAATCTTCTAAAAATTCTGTTTCTTCTTCACTTACGTGTAGAATGATCTCAGTACCACGTTCTTTTTTATCGGATTCTTCTAAAATAAAAGTTGGTGAACCATCGCATACCCAGTAGGCTGCGGGTGCATCAGTATGTGATTTAGTGATAATTTCAACCTTGTCAGCAACCATAAAGGCAGAGTAAAATCCTAATCCGAAGTGTCCTATAATGCCAGAATCTTTGGCGCTATCCTTGTATTTATCTAAAAATTCTTCAGCTCCGGAAAATGCTACTTGATTGATGTATTTTTCAACCTCTTCCGCGGTCATTCCTAAACCTTGATCAATAATATGTATTTTCTTTCCTTCTTTATCAACTTTGACTTCAATAAAAGGATTTCCGTATTCCGCCTTAGATTCTCCAATACTGGTTAAATGCTTTAGCTTTAAAGTAGCATCTGTAGCATTTGATATAAGTTCACGAAGAAAAATTTCGTGATCTGAGTATAAAAACTTTTTTATAAGTGGAAAAATATTTTCAACCGAAACATTAATATTTCCAGTAGCCATATAGTGTATTTTTTATTGTTAATACTAGTTAAATTATCTAATTTGTTTCAAAAAAAATACCAATATACATATGCTGACAAAGTGTCAATATTTTGAATAAAAACAGGACATAAATAGGCAGTTCTTTATGTCGATAAAAAGAAAGACGTTTCTCCGTAAAATTGATAGCAAAATTAATAATTAATTAGATTGTCCAGATACTTAGCAAAGTAGGTAAAATCACTTTTTTTCTTAACTATTTTATTATCAAGCGTAGTTACTGTTTTAACAGGAAGTCCCCCCTTAATGGCTTTAATGGTGCCATCATAATCAATAATAAAATTTTTAGGATAGCTGATATTACCAATTTCGTTTTTTAAAAATTGCCCTGCATCAGTGGCAATATATTCAAAATTGAATCTTGTTTCTAGTAAAAATTGTTTGACATCATTTTCAGTTTCAAAAGTAGCGGAAATAAATACTACGTCGTCCTCGTAATGATTTTTTAAGGTGTTTAATTCTGGCAGTTCATCAATACAGGGTTTACAATGTATAAACCATAAATTAAAAAATACAAGTTTCCCTTGTATATCATCAGAGGTTACGGAGTAGCCATCAATGGTTTTAAGATCAAAATATGGAAATTCATCACCTACTTTAAGAGCGGTGTTGTTGGTTTGTGCATTACTAATTAAAGTAATGAAAAATAAAACGTAAGGGAGTAATTTTATTTTCATAGGTTAAGGTTTTAAAGCTTCAACTATCGATTTGGGAAAAGATATTTAAAACAGTATTTAACTATTAAGTTGCTATTAATAAGATTAATAACGATCGATAATATAATAAAATTATATCAAAAATCAACTCTTTTTTAAAAGTAATCTTAGTTGTTCGATGAAATTCGGGGAAATGATTTATTTATAATTTGTCATTTCGAAGATGTTTTACAGTTATTTTTGTAAGTATTAACATTTTACTGATGAACATATCATTGATTTCTTTGTGAAATTTTAACAAATGATTTTGTTTACGTTTTAGCAAAAAATGTTAAACAGTTATTATCTTTACATAAAAATAAATAGTATGGTTGCAAAGGCAAAAACAGCAAGTAAAATTACAAGAGCAGATATTGTTAAAATGTATATGGAACATGTGTTGTTGCATGGGCTTCCTGAAAGTGTTTTTTCATTCTGTAAAGAAAATAACATAGAAGAGGCTACATTTTATAAATATTTTGGAAGTTTGGAAGGACTTAAAAAATCAATTTGGATTGATTTTTTTAATCATGTTGATGAATTGTTAAGCAAAAATGCGGATTATTTATCCTATTCTAGTCGCGAAAAATTATTGACTTTTTATTTTACCTTTTTTGAAATGCTTACCGCGAATCGTAGTTACGTGTTGTGGGCTTTAAGCCAGTCAGATAATAAGTTCGAGAATTTGAAGCAGTTAGGTGGTTTAAGGAAAAAAGTTGTTGCGTTTGGGAAAGACTTAGTAACTATCGATAACGAAGATAAAAAATTAAAGATCACCAAAAAACCAGTTGCAGTAGTTGGTGAAGCTACGTGGATTCAGTTTTTATTCATTTTAAAATTTTGGAAGGATGACGAGTCTGCAGGATTTGAAAAAACAGACGTAGCTATTGAAAAATCTGTAAATACAGTTTTTGATGTATTTGATAACACCCCATTAGATAATATTTTGGATTTAGGTAAATTTTTATGGAAAGAACGTGTTGTTGATTAATATTTTATTATCAAACCAAACAACTATAATTCCAACGCAAGTAAAATCCAATAAACCTACAAGTGAATGAAGACAATTGATAGAATACCAACATCAAAATTGGGAAGAACAACTGAATTAGTGAAAACTGGAGTAAAGGTTGGAGGTAATTATTTAAAATATTACGGTAAAAAGGCGCTAAATCCTGAAATTTCAAAGGAAGAATTAAATGAGGATAATGCTGCTGATATTTATGATGGTTTAAAAAGTTTGAAGGGCAGCGCACTCAAAGTGGCGCAAATGCTTTCCATGGAAAAAAGCTTATTGCCTAAAGCATATGTAGAACGTTTTTCCTTAGCTCAGTTTAGTGTACCTCCTTTATCAGCGCCACTTGTTCGGAAAACATTCAAAACCTATTTCGGAAAATATCCTGAGGATATTTTTGACCAATTTAAAGCTAAGTCAGTAAATGCCGCTAGTATTGGGCAAGTACATCAAGCCGAAAAGGATGGTAAAAAGTTGGCTGTAAAAATACAATATCCTGGAGTGGCTGACAGTATAAGCTCTGATTTGGCAATGGTTAAACCTATTGCTACCAGGATGTTTAATTTAAAGGGAAAAGAAACAGAAAAATATTTTCAGGAAATTGAAGGTAAACTTTTTGAAGAGACGGATTATATATTAGAAGTAGCGCAAAGTAAAGAAATTACAAAAGCCTGTAGTAATATTCCAGGATTAAAATTCCCTAAGTACTATGAGGAGCTTTCCAGTGAGCGTATTATTACCATGGATTGGATGGATGGTGTGCATTTAAGTGAGTTCACTGCAAAAGAGTTTACTCAAGCACAAGGTGATAAGTTAGGTCAAGCACTTTGGGATTTTTACATGTATCAAATGCACGTGTTAAAAGCGGTGCATGCGGATCCGCATCCAGGTAACTTTTTAGTTGACAATGACACTAATTTGATTGCCATTGATTTTGGGTGTATTAAAAAAGTGCCGCTCGAATTTTATACACCATATTTTGAATTGGCTAAAATTGAAAACATAAACAATCCAGAAATTTTTAATCAAAAAATGTTTGAATTGGAAATTTTACTTCCAACCGATACTCCAAAAGAGTCAAAATATTTTTCGGCATTATTTCATGAAATGTTATCGTTGTTTACCTCACCATTTCATAACAAAACCTTTGATTTTTCAGATGAATCCTTTTGGAATAGCATTACGGAATTAAGTGAAAAATATTCCAATGATAAAGAACTCAGAAAAATGAATGGTAGTAGAGGGAGCAGACACTTTTTGTACATTAATCGTACCTTTTTTGGGTTGTATAATTTATTACATGACTTAAAAGCTAATATTGTGATTGATAATTATAAAAAGTATGTGTAATAATGTCGTTTTAGATAGTTTTGGACTACCTAATAAATATGGTGCAATTCTACTAAGTTACATTTCTATATTTATTTTGAGTCAATTTTAATTCCATTTCTAACTTTTAGTTCTGCGAAATTTTATTTTACTGTTGTCGATTTGTTATCGAAAACAACTTAAAAAGCATTGTTTAA
>NZ_AFPB01000038.1 GCF_000218485.1 Aquimarina agarivorans
AAAAGCATTTAGAAGTCAATTCAGAGGGGTGAAATCTGTATCATTTTTCTTATTTAGACTGTCAAATATATATGCTTAAAAATTATCATCCCACAACTTTTCGGGTTGATCCATTATACTCCAAAATAAAAAAGCCTCTCCATAATTAGGAAAAGCTTCTCGTTGATAAACCTTAGAGGTTTAACTTTGGCCATATCACCATAATATAGCGCAACACAACATTTTACAAAAAAAGCTTCAAATTTCTTTGAAGCTTTTTACAATACTTGCGGTCTGGACGGGACTCGAACCCGCGACCCCCTGCGTGACAGGCAGGTATTCTAACCAGCTGAACTACCAGACCAGTGCGTTATTGCGTGTGCAAAGATACGACCTTTTTTTACTTTACCAAGACTTTTTAAAAAAAATATTCGTCAATTTAATTTTTAATTTTTAATTTTTAATTAAGAAATTGATTATCAAACATAAAGAAACCTTAATTGAAAGAAAAAAACTTACCATTTATCATTGTTCAGCATTAACCAAACTTTTGGCGCTGTACTAAAAAACGGGTAAGCACCGGATGAAACATTTCCTGAATATTTACCGGTACATAATGAATTCGGTACTGAGCACATTGAGCTTTTAATTGATCTGTAAACATAAACATTGCTTCTTTATATGCATCTTTGGCATTTTCAGCATACAAATCCATGTACTTTCCTGTTTCTACATCAATAAATCGCTGAGGCTTGGACTCAAAGTCAAACTCCATTTCAGTTTCATAATCTAGCGTATGAAATAAAATGACTTCGTGTTTATTATGCTTTAAATGTTGAAGCGCCTCAAACAACTTGTCGGAATCGGAGCTGGTTTGAAACATATCTGAAAATAAAACGACCATGGATCGCTTATGTAGTTTTTCTGCAATTTGATGTAAAATAGCATAAGTATCTGTTCCTATACTATTTTCAGGGTTTTGAATTGCTACATCCAATTGGTTTAAAAGCATAGCGTGGTGACGCTCACTTCCCTTTTCAGGGACATAGTAGTCATAATGATTATTATACACGCTTAAACCAACAGCATCACGCTGTTTTTTCAATAAATTCATTAGACTGGCAATTGCCAAAGCTGAAAAACCAATTTTATTATACGTATCTAAACTTTGCTTTTTTAATATAGGATAGTGCATTGATGAAGAATTATCCAATATAAAATGACATCTTAAATTTGTTTCATCATCATAGCGTTTTGTATATAATTTATCAGTTTTTGCATAAAGTTTCCAATCAATATGACGAGTACTCTCACCTTGATTATATACTTTATGTTCAGCAAACTCTGCGGAAAATCCATGAAAAGGACTTTTGTGCATTCCTGAAATAAAACCTTCGACTACTTGTTTTGCTAAAAAATCCAGATTTCCAAAACCTGCTCCTAGTTGTACTGCATCTTTAATGTTCATCCTTTTAAATTAGAAATTATTGATTACGAATTACAGATTTAACGACACTTTTTATAGATCAAAACATTTTGAACTATTTGTAAAAATTAAACTTCATGATACCTAAAGCAATCTACCACATGATCATTTACCATACCAGTAGCTTGCATATGCGCATAACAAATGGTAGGCCCCACAAATTTAAAACCTCTTTTTTTCAAATCCTTACTCATTGCTTCGGATATAGGGGTAGTTGCTGGTATTTCCTTCCATGTTTTCCAGGTATTTACTATTGGCTTATAATTTACAAAAGCCCAGATATACGTATCAAAAGACCCAAACTCCTCCACTACTTTTAAAAAAGCTTTTGCATTAGTAACTGCCGCCCTTACTTTTAATTTATTACGGATTATTCCAGGGTTTTGGAGCAAGTCTTCAATTTTACTTTCAGAATAATTAGCCACTACCCGAGGGGCAAAATTATTAAAAGCGACACGATAATTATCTCTCTTTGCCAAAACTGTAGACCAACTTAAGCCCGCCTGAACACCTTCTAAAATTAAAAATTCAAAAAGTAATTGATCATCATGCAGTGGCACTCCCCACTCAGTATCGTGATAGTGCTTTTCATGCTCCGTTTTACAAGCCCATTGACAACGTGTTTTCATTTTCTAATAATTCATTTATTCCTTAAATGTAATGCTTATAGCACTTTATTCACAAAATTAACACCTACTTATATTGGTTTTGATGTTAAAATACTCTAATAAATTTTAAAACTTTTTTTGTTCAAAAAAAAAGAGAAAAAAGAAAATACAACGTAGTCCCAGCTATAGTCTTGTTTGTTTTGAAGTATCAAGCAAAAAAAGAACCTCGCTAAATGAGGAAATTTAATTTTAGGAAACGGTATTAGATTTTTTAGAAATCTTATTAATACAAGCGCAAAAAGCCCAACATTACTGTTGGGCTTTTAAGTATTTAAATTATATTGATTACAATAAAGAATCTATTGCTTCTGCATAAACAGTTTTAGGAGACACCCCTACTTGGCGACCTACTACCTCTCCATTTTGGAAAACCAATACAGTTGGAATGTTACGAACTCCGTATTTAGCGGCAAACTCCTGATTTGCATCAACGTCCACTTTCCCAACTACAGCTTTACCTTCGTACTCGCTGCTTATCTCTTCAATGATTGGACCAACCATTCTACAAGGACCACACCATGCTGCCCAAAAGTCTACTAAAACAGGTTTGTCGCTTTTTAAAACTACTTCATCAAAAGTAGCATCTGTGATTTCTAAAGCCATATATTTATTATTAACGGTTATTAAATTTTATTACACAAACTTAGTCAATTATTGTACCAATACTTACAAACCATAAATCATATTTATTTATACGGTTATCGACTTGATTTATATAATTGTACATTGCAAATAACTATAAGTTATAACAAACAATCCTAAATCTGTTTCACAAACCTATAATACTTTGACCACAAACGAAACACAATTTTATGTTAATTAAAATTAGTAAGCATAAAAAGTATATTAACAACTAGTTATAGGTTTAACTGAAAGAAATTATATTAATTATAAAATAAAACACATGTTGGTGTTGGAGCTGTAATTTCATCCGTAAATAATAATTTACCAGTAACCTTATCTCTCTTAAACGAAACTAAATTATTGGTTTTTTTATTAGCTACCACAATAAAATCTTCCGTTGGTGAAATTGCAAAATTCCTTGGCACCTCCCCCTTTGTAGGTTCAATTCCTACTAGCGACAAAATGCCAGTTGTTTCGTTAATTTTAAAAATGGCTAAAGAGTTATTGTCCCCTCGATTAGAAGTATATAAAAACTTTCCATCTTTTGAAATATGAATATCAGCTGCTGTATTTTTCCCTGAAAAGTCTTTTGGTAACGTTGAAATAGAAGAAAGTACCTTGTAACTATTACTTTTATTATTTTCAACCAAAGTTACAGTATTATCTAATTCATTTAACACATATATGAACTGAGGCTTTAATGGGTGAAATGCCAAATGACGTGGTCCTGCTCCAGTTGCCATCGCGAAATTTTTAGGTTTTGAAGGTTCTAATGCTTTTTTGGTTTCATTCAATTCAGAAAACCATAAATGATTTGTTCCTAAGTCAACCGATACTATTTCATTTGAATTAGGTTTAAACCATGCCGAATGTGCATGCGGTGCTTCCTGACGTTCGTGAGTACCCGTTCCTTCATGTTGCTCCTTTGATAATAGTTCTGATAGTTTACCTGAAGCATCTAGCTTAAACAATTCCGTATTTCCACCACCGTAATTTGAAATTAACACGTATTTATTTTTAATGGAAACATGACAAGGAATTTTGTCAGTTTGACTTTCGCTTATAGCTACCAAACCTTTATCGGCAACTGAAAAAGAAGTTACTTTTCCGTTTCCCCAATTTTTATCCATATTGGCAGAAACCAATATTTTTTTATCTTCAGTAAGTGCCAAATAGGATGGACTGTCAGTTTCGGCAACTAGGCCTAAAGATTTAAATTTTCCGTTGCTATCCAAAGTATATTTGTAAATACCCTTACTATCCCCTTCAAAAGTTAAGGTCCCCACGTAAAATTCATGGGCTGTACTTTCTTGTGCATTCATTTGAAAAATAATTAACGTTAATAAAACACCTAGGATACTATTATAAATTTTCTTCATTAAAATTGAATTTGATTGATTTTAAAATTAAACTTATGTTTCGAATTGTTACCGACTATAAATTACTTTTTAAAGTAGTTTTTTTCGCTTACATTCAATAAAAAATTACCTCAGCTCTTGTTTGGCTTGTAGTTACTTTTTCGTGCAAACAAAAAAATTCTAATTTTTATTCAAGCAAATTAAAATCAGACCCAATAATCATTCATGTATTTTTTATGCAAATTTTCAATGTAAATGCTCAAAAAATACGAATAAACGAATATAAGTAATAAATGAAACTAAACAATAACACTGCCAGTTTTTCAATTTTAATCAAAAATTCTAAATACTTTGCGTCTTACATTTTATAAACAACAAATAGCTCATCGATATTTAAATGCCATGGAATCGTCAAATTAACCCCGAAATTTTATGGAACAATACTCCTAAGTTATACGCAATCAAAACGTTTCCAATTTAAAGATTTCTTCTTGGTTATATACTCAAAAATGTTTGAGCTAAATTTTCAATAAGCCAGATACTTCGTTAAATTTGGTTATTTTTTTTCAGTATATTTTTTACTGTAACGCTTCCAAAGTGCTGTTTGATGTGTTTCCAAACTAATATCTCGCCCTTGTATAAAGGCTTTTTCCAGTTGATTGGTTCTCATATCCAATGCATCTCCTTTACTTATAAACAGCGTAGCATCCTTACCAATTGCCAAAGTTCCCACTTGATCATCTATACCAAGAATTTTAGCTGCATTTAAAGTAATTAACTGAAGTGCTTGCTCTTTACTCATTCCATGCGCCACTACGGTTCCCGCCTGAAAGGGTAAGTTTCTAACATTGGCACGCTCCATATCCCCTGCATTTTGTATGGCCACTGTAACCCCTGCGTCCATGAGTAATTTGGCATGTTTGTACGGTAGATCATAATCACTATCATCAAAATCAGGCGTGGAATGTACACGCTCTAAAAGTACAGGGATATTGTTCGCCTTTAATTGAGCTGCTACCTTATAGGCTTGATCTGCATCTACTAAAACGGGTCTTTTTATTTTGAACACTTTTATAAATTGAATGGCATCCAAAATTGCTTTTTCAGAATTTATATGAATGTACAATGCTTTATCCCCTTCAAAAACTCCTTTTAACGCCAAATGAGGAAGGTTTCTTTGATTGTTCCCTTCAACAGAAGCTTTCGCTTGTAACACGTATTCTTTTAATTTTGTTACCGCTTCATTATATTTATCATTCGGTTTTATTCCAGGGTCTTCGCCACTCCACCAGTGTCCACGCTTATAAATACTCGGCCAATTAATGTGTACTCCATCATCCATTTTTAACACCGCATCCTCCCAGTTCCAAGCATCTAACTGTACAATAGACGAAGTCCCAGATATACGTCCTCCCCTTGGAGTTATTTGAGCTATCAATACCCCATTTGGACGCATACTTTCAACCACCTTACTTTCGGTGTTGTAGGCAATAACACTTCTGATATGCGGATTAAAAGTACCTATTTCACTTTCGTCGTCCGAAGCCCTTACCGCATCAATTTCCACCAGACCCAAAGTAGTATTTGGCGCAATAAATCCTGGATAGACATGTTTCCCCTTGGCGTTTATTATTTCTCCAGCAGGGGTAATTGACCCTTCAGCTCCAATAACCTTAATTTTTCCGTTTTCAAAAATCAAAACGCTATTTTCAATAATAGTACCGTCGCCTACGTGCGCCGTTGCTCCAACAATAGAGTGTATCCCAAGTTGCTTTTTTGCTGGTGTTTGTTGAGAAAATAGCTTCGCAACACAAAAAATAAATGCTAAAAAATAAACTAATTTTTTCATGATAATGTAGTATTAATCTCCTACCAATTACATATTGAATTTGATCTAAACACAAATAGTTATGGTAATTTTTCCTTTATTGGTTAATGGTTTCCAAGGTATCACAATGAAAATGTTGCTTGTCTTTCTTTTTTGGTGTCTGCATTTTTGCACCTCCCTTTTTCGCCTTCAAAAGCATTGTAATTAGTTCATTTTTTTCATTTGCCCTATTTTTTCGCAATTTTATATCGTTTTCAAGATCGAAATAAATTGCACCATCAATCATTGTTTTTCTGCCTTAGCATACACTGATAAAGGATTGTCAGTCCATAACACCAGATCCGCATCTTTGCCTACTTTTATACTCCCTACGCGATCATCAATATGTAAAAGTTTTGCTGGATTTAAGGTGACAAATTTCCAGGCATCTTCCTCACTTACACCTCCATATTTAACCGATTTTGCAGCCTCTTGATTTAGCCTTCGGGACATTTCAGGATCGTCACTATTTATAGCGACAGTAACCCCTTGCTTGTGCATAATTGAGGCATTATAAGGTATGGCATCATTTACCTCATATTTATATGCCCACCAATCCGAAAATGTAGAGCCACCTGCGCCATGTATGCGCATTTTGTCAGCCACTTTGTACCCTTCCAAAATGTGCGTAAATGTATTTACCTTAAACCCGAACTTTTCAGCCAATTTCATAAGCATATTTACTTCGCTCTGAATGTACGAATGACAACTTATAAAGCGCGCTCCATTTACAATTTCGAGCAAGGTTTCTAATTCTATATCCTTGCGATAGGGCTTCCCACTCTTCATTTTTTGCTCATATTCTAAAGCTCTTGAAAAATAGTCTATATACAATTGCTCCACCCCCATTCGGGATTGAGGAAAACGTGTTTTACCTCCCCAATTACTTTGCTTCACATTTTCACCTAAAGCAAATTTTATAAATTTTGGCGCATTATTAAATTTTAAATTTTCAGCACTTTCACCCCATTTTAATTTTATAATAGCCGACCGCCCTCCAATAGGGTTTGCCGATCCATGTAGGATTTGTATGGATGTAACGCCCCCTGCAAGGTTTCTGTAAATATTAATATCATCGGGATCAATTACGTCCTCTATAGTTACCTCTGCTGATGAATTGTGACCCGCCTCATTTACTGCTGCCGTGGCAATATGCGCATGTTCATCAATAATCCCCGATGTTAAATGCTTTCCAGTAGCATCAATCACTTCTGCATTTTTTGACACTAAATTTTTACCAATTTTAACAATTTTACCGCTTTTAACTAATACATCAGTAGTTTGCAAAATACCTTCGGCTTCATTAGTCCACACTGTAGCGTTTTTAAACAACACGGTTTTTGCAATTGGCAAACTACTAAATCCATACGCCATGTTAGGAAATGTAATTGGCATAATTTTATTGGGTGGCTCCTCTTTTTGCTTATACTTTTTTTCTGCAGCTTTTTCTTTTTCTTTCTCTTTTTTTATTACATTAAATGTAGTTTCGGCACCACTTGGCAGTACAGCTTTGCCTTGCCAATTCGCGCTTTTATCAATTAAAGCAACCAAACGTGTAAAGGCTGTTTTAGTAGTGTCCACATCCGATACTGAAAGCGTTACCCAACTATTTTTATAGTTAATTTTACTTGCTACTTTTTTATTATTTAACTTAAGTTTGGATTTTGGCTTATTAGGCTTTCCTGAAATAGTCAAATCATACTTTTTACCTTCTAGCGTAAGCGCATAACTGCCTGTTAAATCTACAGTATTCATATCAACAATACTGTTTTTTGCGCCCTGTACCCAATTTTCATAAATGATATTATCATCCGAAAATAGTTCCCCTTTGGTAATTAAAAAATTAGCAATAGCATTTACCTTTAATACCCCCAACTGATCACTTTTTCCTAAAATTTTAGCCGGTATAGTGGTCAATGACTCCAACGCTGTTTTTTTATCTAATCCATTTTTAATAGCTTTTTTTAAATTTTTAGAAAAATCACTCAATTTTTTTAACCGATCAGTAGTTAACGAAAATGTAACTCCATTTTTTGACAATACTGCTGCATTTGCCGGTGCTTGATTCCAGTATCGCATATCGTGCAAACTAACCAAATGTTGCATCAACGGATCGGAAACATCCATAGCATCGGGGTAATTTAGCGGAATAATGTAGGACGCATTTGTTTGTTTGACTTCATTTATACGGGCATACTCTTTCCCGCCGCCTACTAAAACGTACTGCACACCTGCCTGATCTCCTAATTTGTCAGCTCTGATGCTATTAATAGTACTCCCTGCGTAAAAAATTTGAGGTAACTTTTTGTTGCTATTAAAGGCTTCAATAGATAGATCTTTGGTGGCAACATTACCTTTTGCGTACCAATCAGCATCCAAATAAAATTGTCTGATCAGCGCAATAGCCCCCATTAATGAAGTAGGATATACCTGCTTACTTTTAACACTTTTTTCAAAAGAAAATAATTGCGAAGTGTGATCATCAAGTAATCTTTCCGAAGTATTGGCTTCATTATTTAAGGCCACCAACAAACTAGTACCGCGAATAATACCATCGTTTAAATGTGTATTTACTGTTCCAAAACCCTCTTTTAAATATTCTTTCGCTTTTTTTTCATCATATTTAAAATGATCTAAGGCATTGGTTTCAGGTCGCACATGATCATTCCAGTAATAACCTGTACGACTGCTGTCATATTGCAGATTTCCACTCCAAGGGTTTTTAGATTTATTTTTTGGTTTTGTTATCCCAAAACTAGTCATTGGATCAATAAATGAAGCATAAATATGCTTCCCATTCAAATCTGCGACAATAGCATTTTTTGGAATAGAAACACTTTTTCCTACCGATACAATTTTTCCTTTTTGCACCACCAAAGTTGCGTTCTTTAAAGTAACATCGGGAGTAGTGTGAATAGTAGCATTGGTAAATACATAATAATTATCCTTTGCTATTTTTACGCCATCATTTTTAGGAAAATAATCCTGCGCTAACATGGAATGCCCAAAAGCCAATATGCTCAGCGATAAAAGCAGTTTCTTCATAAGTACAAAAAAGTGAATTGTTAGCGCTAAATATACCTTAACTGCCATGTCTCCTTGTACTTTTTCTGGGTTTTTAACAAAATTATCACACTTGAATAAGCTAATTCAATTGTTAAAAATAGGGGGTAGGATTAGATAAATTACAGTAAAGTGCTGTTATTCAGAATACTGACTCAATCACAAAAAATAATTGAGGCAGCGTTGTTTGAATTTCCTTTTTTGTTAAGAAGCTTAAAACAAAACACACGTGGGGTTTGGCGCTTTAATTTTATCAACAAATGTAAGTTCCTCTGTATTTTTATTTCTTTTATAAGAAACCAGGTTGTTTGAGTTTTGATTGGCTACCACCAAAAATTCTTCATTTGGAGAAAAAGCAAAATGACGTGGAAAATCACCTCTATTAGATGCATATAAAAATTTACCATCGCTAGAAATACCAATGTCGGCGGCCACATTTTTTCCTGTATTTGTACTAGGCAATGTACTAGTAGATGCTATTATTTTACACTTTCCTTTTTCAGATTTTTGCACAAATGAAATGGTATTATTTAATTCACTAACTACATAAATCCAACTGGAATTATTGGGGTGAAATGCCAAATGACGTGGACCAGCTCCTTTAGTCATCTTTAATTTTTTTTGCATGTTAGGCTTAAGCTTTAATTGAGAAGAATCCAGTTCGGAAAACCACAAATGATTTGTTCCTAAATCTGGTGAAATTACAACATTGGAATCTGGGGAAAACCAGGCCGAATGTGAATGTGGGGCTTCCTGCCTGTCGTTTACCCCATTACCTTCATGCTGCTCTTTAGATAAAGAATGTGATAATTTACCATTTGGGGATAATTTAAATAATTCGGTACTGCCGCCTGAATAGTTTGCAATCAACACATGTTCATTCCTTACAGTAACGAAACATGGTGCTTTATCAGTAGGGCTTTTACTGACTGGTTTTAAACCTCGGTTTGTTACTAAAAATGATTCTAAAATACCAGAACCAAAACTAGGAGGTAAGCTTACTGACAGCAAGTATCTTTTATCATCACTAAAAGTGATATACGATGGATTTTCCGTACGCCCTACTAGTCCTACAGACGAAAATTTTCCTTGACTGTTTAATCTAAATTTATAAATACCTTTGCTCCCTACCTTTCCTTCAAAAGTACCCACCTAAAAATCATAGGGCTTTTGTTTTTGAGCATTAACATGAAAAACGGAACATAACAGTACAGTCCACACAAGACTGTGAATTAATTTTATTGACATAACATAATGATAATTTTTTTTGATTTAGCTTGTGTTGGGGCACAAACAAATCCAAACCAAATTTTATTTGGCTATGAAAAAAAAATTTGTTGATTATCAAGATCTCACTTTATGAACTGTGCTTAAATTATTAGGCATTAAATAAACTCTTAATAATTTAATTTATTTTCAATAAATTCACATCAAAAACAAGCACCGTACCACCAGGGATTCCTCTGGTTCCTCTATTGCCATATCCTAAACTTGAGGGAATTAAAAGAATTCCTTCCCCACCTTCTTTAAATAGTTGAATACCCTCGGTCCACCCAGGGATTACGCCATTTAAATTAAAGGAGACTCCTGCTTTATTTTCATCAAAAACCTTACCATCAGTAAAATAACCTTTATAAGCCACTTTTACATTTGACGTGCTTGTAGGCTGTTCACCTGTTCCAGGTTTTTTAATTACATAATATAAACCCGATTCACTTTTTTTGGCATCCAAATTGTTTTCAGCTATGTAAGCTTTAATTTCTTGCTCGTTTTGAACTTCAGTATTACCATCGTCGTTAGAATCATTACAAGCAATTAATGTAAATAATACCAAAAATTTATATAAAAATCGCATAGTTATTTTTTTGGCTAAACTAAGCATTTTTTTTTAGCTTAATGAAGTTAGTTTTAACCAGACTACATTTCTTAATATTAATAATTATAGCATTTGCTACACAAAATTACTCAAATAAAAAGTTCATATTTGCAATACAAACTAGTGATCATGTTAAAAAGAATTTCCGAGCTAGATACAGAACTACTCATCTTCCTCAACAACTTAGGAACAACAACCTGGGACACATTCTGGCTGACATATACCGAAAAAATCACGCATATACCACTAATGCTAATAGCCCTTGTACTGCTATTTAAGGTACTTGGCAAAAAAAAGTTTTTTTTATCTCTGTTGTTTATTGCGGTAATGGTCACATTTACCGATCAATTGACCAATTTGGCTAAAGATGGATTTCAAAGACCCAGACCCTGTAAAGTTCCTGAACTAGAAGAATCACTAAGGTACATTGCAAAATATTGCAGCCGTTTCGGATTCTTTTCGGGTCATTCTTCCAATAGCATGGCGCTGGCTGTATTTATTGGCTCATTACTAAAACCTAAATATCCTAAATTTTTTATTTTCCTAATTATTTGGGCGTTTGGCATGGGGTATAGCCGCGTTTATATTGGAGTACACTATCCTGGAGATTTACTAGTAGGGTTTAGTGTTGGTACTTTGGTTGCTTTGTTACTTTATAAGCTATTTCCAGTAGTAGTATCAAAATTAAAATTGTCGGATGATTAAGCTATTAAATCTTCGATAAGTGCTTTTCGCAACACTTCCAAATCTGTATATTCATAATATTTAGACCAAGTATTTGTTGTTAATAAACGCTTTACTTTTTGAATGATTTTTTGCGTTTCCTTCGCTGTTCTGTAAGTTGCTTTTGCAGAAGTGTCTCTTGATTTATGATCATAAGTAACCTTTAAATTTTCAAAGTCCACCTTTATAAAATACGATTTTGTGCCCTCGCTGTTCTCATAAAAGTCATTCCATTCTGCAAATCCAATTCTTGCGCGTCCTTTGGAGACATATATTTCACCGTTGGACTCTAATACCCATCGACATTTAGCTGCCCTACCCCAATGATTTGATAACCGATAGACCCCCGTTTTTGTATAATAATAAGAGCTGCCTGATTTACTTACATAATGCCAAACAGAAAAAGGTAAACCTAGTGGATCTACCTCTTTAAAAACCGCGTATGTATTGCGGTAATAATTGTATTTTGAATAACTTACAGTTTCCAGAAATCTGAGTTAAGAAATATCAATAACTTCTTCAATTTGTGGCGCATATTTTTTAATGGTCATTTCCACACCAGATCTCAATGTCATTTGGTTCACGTTACAAGCAACGCATGCCCCTTGCAATTCCACCTTTACACGTTTGCCTTCTTCAATATCAACCAAACGAATATCCCCTCCATCACTTTTTAAAAACGGACGAATTTCCTCAAGCGCTTTTTCTACATTTTTTTGTAATTCAGTAGCTGTCATATATTATTTTTTAACAGCAGCACAACCTGCCATTGTTGTAATTTTAATTGCTTCTGTAGGTGGTAAGTCTTTATTGCGTTCCACCACTTGTTGCACTACATTTTTAGTAATTTCATCAAATGAAGCCGCTATAATTGTATTATCCTGTAAAGCTGCAGGTCGCCCCACATCGCCAGCTTCTCGAATACTTTGCACTAAAGGCAATTCTCCTAAAAATGGAACTTTTAAATCCTCGGCCAAATTTCGAGCGCCATCTTTACCAAAGATATGATATTTATTTTCAGGCAACTCTTCGGGAGTAAAATATGCCATATTTTCAACAATACCTAAAACAGGCACATTAATACTATCCTGCTGAAACATTGCCACTCCTTTTTTAGCATCCGCCAAGGCTACATGCTGCGGTGTACTGACTACAACTGCCCCCGTAATTGGTAAGGATTGCATAATTGATAAATGAATATCCCCAGTTCCCGGTGGTAAATCAAGCAACAAAAAATCAAGCTCGCCCCATGCAGCATCAAAAATCATTTGATTTAACGCCTTGGCAGCCATTGGGCCTCTCCATACTACCGCCTGATCAGGCGATGTAAAAAATCCAATTGATAAAATTTTTACACCATAACTTTCAATTGGTTTCATTTTTGAGCGACCATCTACTTTTACTGAAAGTGGCTTTTCATTTACTACATCAAACATTATTGGAGCTGACGGTCCGTAAATATCCGCATCAAGCAACCCGACTTTAAAACCCATTTTACTCAAGGTAACCGCTAAATTTGCTGTTACTGTAGATTTTCCTACCCCACCTTTGCCTGAGGCAACCGCCACAATATTTTGAATTCCAGGAATTGGCTTCCCTTTAATTTCATTCGCTTTTGGAGCAGAAGGTTCCGGCTGAGCTACGGATATGTTAACTTTTATTTTAGCCTTTTCATAAACTTTTTCATGAATTACCTTAAGCACATCAACCTCTGCACGTTTTCTTATATGCAAAGCAGGATTTGACAATTGCAAATCCACCACTACCTCATCAGCAAATGTAATTACATTTTTTACCGCACCACTTTCCACCATATTTTTACCTTCGCCAGCTACAGTGATTGTTTCTAATGCTTTAAGAATATCTTCTTTTTTAATTTCATAGAACTCAGTATTCTTTTATGTAGAAATTGTGATCAGCTCCACAATTCTTCTTATCTAGATTTAATCTAAGTGCAAATATACTTCCAATAGCCATTATAAAACAAACTAAAACGCATCAATAAACCTTTTAATGATGCATTTATATCTTTTAATGCTTCTATATAAATTCAATTTCATACTTTTTAAAATTTTAAAAAAACATCCACTGTAAGCATGAGCTATCAATTTCTCTCCTTAAGAAATTAATTTAAATGAAAAGCAAATTTAAAAATGGCAGTGCACACTATTTCTAAAAACAAAATCCTTCAATTTTTTTCAAAATACGTCAAATCAAAAATAGCTAATGTAATTAACACATTGCTAATCAGTATTTAAAAAAGGGCAAAATATAACCCTTTTAATTTTTAAAACTTAAATTTACACATACATTTGCCACCTTATGATGAAAAAATACATGCGCTATGCATATAAATTGGCTTTTTTTGCATTTTTGATTATTGCTCCCTGCACCTACTCGCAAGGGGGGATTTGCGCTGATATTGAGCCTTTATGTGCTGGTAGTGAAAGTTTTATATTTGAAAATTGCTATTTTGGTGCTGAAGGCTGCAATACTTTTGCTGAATTTGGTCCTCAATACAGTTGCTTAGAAATTCAACCCTATCCTGCATGGTTCTTTTTTAAGGTAGGAGAAGCCGGAAAATTTGACTTTCAAATCGTTCAAAACACTAGATTTGACAATAATGGAAACCCTACTGGCCTTGGACTTGATGTTGATTTTATTTTGTGGGGACCATTTGACGATGATGCCAATTTATGTGATTTTACTGAACTTCGTGCAGCTAATGAACTTGCCTGTAGCTTTCTTCCTGATGAAATAGAATCATTTTCCATACCTGATGCCAAAAAAAATGAACTTTACGTATTGGTAATTACTAATTTTAGTGAATTTGAAGGTTTTATTCAATTACAACAAACCAATATAGGCGAACCCAGTGCTGGTACTACGGATTGCTCTATTGTTTCCATAAAAAAAGGATGTGGAGATGAAGCTGTGGATTTGTCTATTCGTTTTTCAGATGTTACAAACTATCTATGGGAATTTGATGATGGATCAGGATTTACCGAGCTTTTTATTGGTAATTTTCCCAATATTGAAGCAACACAACCTGGTTTATACCGTGCCACCTCAAGTTTTAACGGCGCCTCAAATAGAGTTAATGAATTTGAAGTGCAATTTTTTCCACAGCCGGAAATTATAGAAAATCCGTTGGATATTTCCGAATGCCAACTTTCCGAAGGGGTTTCCTTTAATTTAACTACAAATACCAAACTGGTCATGGGTGACCAAGATCCCTTACTATTTAAAATTGAGTATTTCGACACGCTCAACAGCCTGATTACAAGACCTGAGGATTATCAGATTCCGTCTGGCAATATAGAAGATATCACTGTTCGTATAAGTGATATTGACGGAAATTGCAGGGCTGAAAGCTCCTTTCAAATACGGATTGAACCCCTTAAACCTGGTAATATTACCGATTACTTAGTTTGCGATAACGATAATTCAGGAGAAGAATTAGTTAACCTACAAACTACCTTTAACGAAACTTTACTTAATGGAAGATTAGCTACAAGGTATAAAATAGATTATTTTTTATCCAACGAAGATGCCGAACTTAAACAAAATGCCTTACCTAATCCTTATCTAATTTCAAATCCTGAAACTGTTATTTTTACTCGAATTGAAGAAATAACAAATTCAAATTGCTACAGCACCGAAGAAAGTTTCACAATTTTTTTAGAAAGCTTACCTAAAATTACTACCGAAATACCAGCACTTATTGGTTGCGACCTTGATCGTGATCAAATTTACCTATTCAACCTTACTGAATTTTACCCCACTTTAGCTTCACTTGGAATTGACCAAACGACATATAAAATTACTTTTTTTGAAACTTTGAAAGATGCTCAAAATGATGAAAATTCCATAGATGAAAGTTACGAAAACAAAATTAGTCCTCAGCTCATTTATGGTCGTGTAGAAAAACGAAATTTACCTACTACCTCAGGATCGTGTTTTGAAATTTTAGATTTTACTTTACAAGTATCGCAGCCGCCATTGCCAGAATTGAAAGATATTTACAGAATTTGTACAGACGCTAATGGCACTATAATTCCAGCGGAAGAAGGTGATGTTTCTCCTGCCTTAATTGAAACAAATTTACCTACAACTGACATTGAATTTAAATGGTTTTTTAATGAAAATGAAATCCCAAACAGCAATGTTCCATCAATAACCGCATATAAATCAGGCGATTATGAAGTTTTTGTGACCGATCTAAATACGGGATGTAGTGATTTTTTTAAAACAAAGGTAAAAACTGCTTCGCCACCCGAAACTTTCAGCGCTAATTTTACAACAGATTTGTTTAATGAAAGTAAAACCATTTTGGCTACTGCTACTGGTAACGAAACATCTACTTATGTTTTTCAATTAAATAATGGTGCTTTTCAAGAAAGTGGAGAATTTAAAAACGTTGGCCTTGGCGATCATATCATTACCATTAAAGATGCTGATGGTTGCGGAAGCGTGTCTATACCCGTTAATGGAATTGAATTATTCAATTTTTTTACCCCAAATCAAGATGGTATAAACGACACCTGGAATATTGTTGGGCTTAGAGAAATTGATCCTTTAGCTGAAATTTTTATTTTTGACAGGTATGGAAAATTATTAAAAAAACTAGCGGTGTCAGGCGAAGGTTGGGATGGCACCTACAACAATAAACATATGCCTGTGGATGAATACTGGTTTAAGGTAGAATATACCGTTAACAACATCCCGAAATACCATGTTAATCATTTTACCTTAAAAAGATAAATACTTGTACTTCCCATTACAACTACTTTTTATGTATATTTAATATAAATGAAATGGTTGAAGAAACTTTTTACAATTGTCGCATTGCTTTTATTAACAATAATCGCTTTACTCTTTATTTTTGATTATGAATATATTCTAAAAGGAGTTCGGGTTGTTTATTTTACGGGACATACCACTGCATATATTGACGACACTAAACATTTTGACACACACACGATAAATAAAGGCATTACTCAGGATTTTCCCCTTCATAAAGATTACAATAAAGTAGAGCCAACAAAAAAATTAAACTTCATAAATGAACGCCTAGGAACTGTTGCTTTTTTAGTGATTAAAAATGACAGTATTTGGTACGAAGATTATGCCAAAGGATATTCAAGCACAAGCTTAACAAATTCCTTTTCGATGGCGAAAAGCATTACAACCGCTTTACTTTTTAAAGCGATTGACGATGGCTATATAGCAAACTTGGATACACCAGTAAAAAAATTCTTCCCTGAAATTAAAGGAGAGTTTGCCAATCAACTTACTGTAGGTAATTTATCATCAATGTCATCAGGCTTAAACTGGAATGAAAACTACATCAGTCCTTTTTCAATGACTGCCGAAGCTTATTACAGCACCAATATTCAAGAACTCATATTAGGCTTAAAAGTAACTGAAAAACCAGGCAAATCATTTAAATACCTTAGTGGCGCTACACAATTATTAGCTATGTGTATAAAAAAAGCCGCCAAACGGCCGTTAGCAAATTATTTGAGTTCTAGTTTTTGGAAACCTATGGGAATGCACTCAAATGCATTGTGGCAAATTGATGGCACAAAAAATGAAATGGAAAAAGCCTACTGTTGTGTTGCAAGTAATGCCCGTGATTTTGGTCGTTTTGGTCAATTATGGTTACACAATGGTGTTTGGAAAGGAAAGCAGTTAATTCCCAAGGCATTGGCAGTTAAAGCTCAATCTCCACAATTTGATAATGGTGAAAATTATGGGTTTGGTCTATGGTTAAGTAATTATAAAGACAAAAAAATAAGCTATATGCGCGGCATTTTAGGACAGTATGTAATTTGTATTCCTGAAGATAATTTAATTATCGTGCGCTTAGGACACCAAAGGGATTTTCCAAATCCCGAAACCAATACCAGTAAGGATTTTACTACCTATATTGATGAAACCTATCAAATGCTACAACTTCATTAAATTACCACTTAGCAAATGCATATTAATTTAAAATTAGCCCATGTATTATTTTTGGATATAGAAACAGTGCCTCAGCAAGAAAATTTTGCTGCTTTATCTGAAAATTTACAAGATTTGTATGCTAAAAAAACGCAATACCAGCGTAAAGACGACTATACGGCTGAAGCATTTTACGATAGAGCAGGTATTTGGGCTGAATTTGGAAAAATTGTTTGCATCTCAGTGGGGTATTTTACTAACAATCCCTCAAAAAGGCAATTTAGAGTCACATCATTTTACGGTAAAGAAAAAAAGTTGCTTCAGGAATTCAAACTTTTGTTAGAAACGCATTTTGACAAACCTCAGCACGTTCTTTGCGCACATAATGGTAAAGAATTTGACTTTCCTTACATAGCACGCCGAATGATCATAAATGAAATTTCGTTACCAAACAAACTTAATTTATTTGGCAAAAAGCCTTGGGAAGTACCTCATTTAGATACCTTGGAATTATGGAAATTTGGAGATTTTAAGCATTACACATCACTAAAATTATTGACAAGTATTTTAGGCATCCCATCACCCAAAGATGATATTGATGGCAGCCAGGTTAAGGATGTCTATTATAAAGAAAAAGATATAGACCGTATTGTTACTTACTGCGAAAAAGACACTATTGCCGTGGCTCAAGTACTCTTAAAATTTAAAAACGAGCAGTTATTAGACACTCATGAAATTATTTCAGTATAAATTAACACTCTCATGAAAAACTTAGTGTTTCTGCTTTACCTCTTTTTGGCTCTTCGAACAATTCGGGGTCTAGTTTGAACAGAATAAGTACTAAAATCTACGTTGGACCATCAAATTACCCTAAAAACTGCTTTTAGATATTGTCTCCTTATTGATCAAAATGAACTACCTTATACACATTAAAGTTTGTTATATCTCGTATGAAACCTTTACTTAAAGTTACTAACCTGTCCGTAGCCTTTAACGGCAAAAATGTGCTACACAACATCAGTTTTAGCTTAACTGAAAATAGTATCCTAGGTGTGGTGGGCGAATCTGGTAGCGGAAAATCTGTTACTTCCTTGGCCATAATGGGACTTTTGCCAACCAAAATTGCTACTATAACCTCAGGGAGTATTGAATTTTTAGGTAAGGATATTGGCGGTTATTCCTATGATCAATTTAAAACCATACGCGGAAACCAAATTAGTATGATTTTTCAGGAACCCATGAGTGCCTTAAACCCTTCAATGAAGTGTGGGCCTCAAGTTGCCGAAGTACTAAAAACACATACAAATAATAACAATCAAGAAGTTAAAGAAAAGGTATTAGCTTTATTTGACAAAGTAAAACTGCTCAACAGTAATCGTATTTATAATGCCTATCCGCATGAATTAAGTGGTGGCCAAAAACAACGTATTGTGATAGCTATGGCTATTGCTTGCAAACCAAAATTACTTATTGCCGATGAACCTACCACGGCACTGGACGTTACGGTACAAAAAGAAATTATTGCTTTACTTAAGGAGTTACAAAAGGATCAACAAATGAGTATTTTGTTTATTTCTCATGATTTAGCCTTAGTTGCCGATATCGCCGATACTACTATGGTCATGTATCAAGGAAAACTTATTGAACACCAAAACACCACCCAGCTTTTCAATACTCCAAAGGCAACCTATACAAAAGCATTAATTTATTCGCGTCCGTCATTAAATGAACGTTTATTAAAACTACCGACTATTAATGACTTTTTAAATCATAAACCTAAAAGTACACTACTTACCTCAAAGGATAGAGCAATAAGACATCAAAAATTATATGCAAAAGAGCCCATTCTGGAAGTTATAAATGCATCCAAAACTTTTTTTAATAAATCCAGTTGGTTCTCCAAAACATCTTTTAAAGCGGTTGACAACGTTAGCTTTTCAATTTACGAAGGAGAAACCTTGGGCCTAGTGGGAGAATCTGGCTGCGGAAAGTCAACACTAGGAAACTTGATACTACAGCTTACAAAAATAGATCAAGGAGTAATTAAATACCGTGGTATTGATATTACGGCGCTTTCGCGAAGAAAAATGCGTGAATTACGAAAAGAAATCCAATTAATTTTTCAAGACCCTTTTGCTAGTTTAAATCCAAGAATGACCATTGGAAAAGCTATTATGGAACCTATGAAAGCGCATAAGTTGTACGAAAATGACCAGCAACGTAATAAAAAAGTACTGGAACTACTTGAAAGTGTAGGACTATCGACTGAGCATTTTAATAGGTATCCACATGAATTTAGTGGAGGACAACGCCAACGTATTGGGATTGCTCGTACTATTGCATTACAACCAAAGCTGATAATTTGCGACGAATCCGTAAGTGCTCTAGATATATCGGTACAAGCTCAAGTACTGAACTTACTAAATGAATTAAAAGAACGCTACAGCTTTACGTATATATTTATTTCACATGATTTAGCCGTAGTTAAATACATGGCCGATCAACTATTGGTTATGAATAAAGGGCGTATTGAAGAAAAAGGAGATGCAGATGCAATATATTCCAATCCCCAAAAAAGCTATACTAAAAAACTTATTGAAGCTATACCAAAAGGCATATAAACCGCCTAATATTAATGTTGCAGATACATCAATGTAAAATGATGAAATCCAATTAACACTATTCTATTAAATTAAAAAAATATAT
>NZ_AFPB01000037.1 GCF_000218485.1 Aquimarina agarivorans
ACGTATCCATGGTGTAGTTTTATTGTACATTTTTTGCCAAGGAAATTGTACTTTTATACGGCTCATCCTATTGGGGTCGTTAACAGCTATTACTTTGGCTACTTGTGGATGAGAAGGATGCATTAAATCGATATCCGTTAAAGGATAAACATCAATTTCTAAGGGTATTGCCGTAAAGTTATTGGTATATGTTCCTCCTTGCTTATAACTGTGTGTAATTTGTATTACCCTGTAGCGTCCAAAGTCTCCTTGATTACTCTTAATAACAATAATTTTCCCCAGTGAAACTCCAGTATTGGTGCTTTTACCTACAATGCTTACTTGTTTTTGTTCGGCTAATTTTTTTTGTAATGCTACCGAGCTGTCTAATTGTTGTTGCAATTGTTGGCTCTCGAATCCGTAAAAAATTTGTTTATTGTCTTTTTTAGGGAAAAATTGCTTGCTCACATTGTTGGCAAATGCACTATATCCGCTAGCGTTTGAAGCGATACTGTTACTAGAAGTTTCTATAGTACTTTCAGATGTATAATCATTGCTATAATAATTAAAATGTAAAGGGTTAACTGTTAAACCCAAACTAAAATCCTTTAAGTCGACTCCGTAATTTAAATGTATTTCGTCTCCTAAATCAGGTTTTCCAAAATGTAACGTATCTCTACTATATACCAAATACTCGCCTTGTGTAGCGGCTAAATATTGTAAATACTGGAAGGTACTTTGGTGATGTTGTACCGAGTAGGAGAGCAATGTGTTATTTTCAGGTTGTACTCTTATACTGAATTCTGAGCTATTGTAGTCTTTTGTGACTTCTTCAATGATATCGGAAACTGATTTTTCTAAAAAGCTATCTATATTAGAACCATCATCTAAAAGAATACTGTTACTCATTCCTTTAACTTCTATAAGATCTCCCATTCAACCATGCTCGTTTCCTTTTTTACCTTTTATTTCAGTAATTTTTCCTTTAAAATATAGGGTTTCCCTATTCAGTCTACCACCTTCGGAAACTTCTAAATAAAAAGGTTTACCTAAAAAGGAGCGACTTTGTTCTAATACTGTGGATCCTGAAAGTCTATTTTCCAGAGCATCTCCACGGATAGAAACTGAGAATACAGCATGCTGTCCTATTTTTTCTTCTAACGAAAAATTGACAATTTTATTAAAAAAAGTACCGTCTAAGTATACTTGCAATTGAGTGTATAATGACATTTTTTTACGTTATTTAAGAGTAGTGTAATTTACCGTGGGTTACTAACTTG
>NZ_AFPB01000036.1 GCF_000218485.1 Aquimarina agarivorans
CTCCTAAAATACAAGTTAGAATTATTGCTGTTCTGTTTTTATGGAGTTCTTTTTTTCAGTTCATATGGATTTTTTTGGGATAGGCAAGATTTACCCAAACCACTTTATTATATATCTATTATTGTTTTAAGTTTTGTCTCAACGGTTACTTTTAATTCATTTATACATACAAGAGAAAGTACACGAGTTAGGCTTCAAAAAGCGGTTAATGCATTTTCAACATTTAGTTTTATAACCGCTAAAAAGCATATAAAAACTGAGAATATTGAAGCGTATGAAAAAGAATTACTATCAGGTCTACATGATGAAATAAACTAACAATTACCTTACCTGAAAATGAAAGAATTAGAAAGAAAAGAATTAGAAAGAATCAAAGAATATTTTGGTGATTTATTTCCCGATGATGTAAATAAAGAATTTGAAAATTTAATTGATTCTAAAGTTAAAGAACAGCACAAAAAAATTAATGATCTAAAAAAAGATTTAATTAAATCTTCTGTTAATCTAAATTTAAGTGATTTAAACACTTATTTGAAAATAAACAAAAATCTAGAAGTATCAACTAATTAAGGCTAATTGTTAAGGCGGCATATACACCTAACGTTGTGCTAACAATTTAACAGGATTGATATTACCATCACTATCCTGTGCTTCCTTTAAAAGCTCTAGTGCTTCAATTATAAGAGCATTGTAGAAAACCTTTCCTTTTTTAATTCCTCTATGTTATCCGCAACAAACAAAGCTACTTCTCTTAAATTAACAGCAACACCATCTTTAACCAAGTTTATTCCATCTTGATTCGAGTTTGAGGTTTGAGAGTATTTGCTATAAGTTTCCTTTATTAATTTAACTGTAGTTAAACTAGGGTTACGTTTTTCGGTTTCCCATAGTTGTACAGAATTTTTAGAAACCCCTATTATTTTAGCAAATTCTTCCTGTGTTTTATTGAGTTCTCTCCTTATTCGCCTTATTTCTTGACCAGTCATTATCGCATGAAGAATTAATAAAAAACACACTTTGTATTATTTTTGTTTGTTTTAAACAAACAATGTGTGTATATTTGTGTTGTGATCTTAACAAATATATTTAAAATTAAACGATCAGTATATTAAAATATCATATTTAGTAGTAAAGTAATAGTACTTAGTTGATAGGTTAAGAATAACAGCGGAGGTCTAGTTTTAGTTAGGCTGGGGGTGAGCTGTTTTTTGGGGGAATCTCATATAATCCCTTTTTTAGTTATTCTTTTATTCCCTGAATGACTTCAACCCGAGCAAGTAAAACGCTTGGGTTGTTTTTTTAATGTGTGACAATTATAACTAGAAAATATTTAAACGTATGTGAAGGTTAAAAAGTACGGGTGACCCACACCAAAAGTGTGGGTCGCCCGTACCAACCTCTTAAAAAATAATTTCAATTTTGCAAAAAGAACACACTCGAAGGTAGCACTTCTATATGAAGTGTTATTGATTGTAAACATTAACCATTAAATCATAGAAAATGAAAGTAACCACAATTGCAATGGTGTTGCTATGCCTCGCTATTGCCAAGCCTTTATGGGCTCAAGAGAAAGAATCAAATTGTGATTCTAATTTTAAACAAGCTTTAACCTTTTTGAAAGAGGATAAAAGCTCTACTGAGGATCAAACATTTGCCATTAATTTATTAAAGCCTTGTGCTTCTAATGGTCATGTGTATGCTAAAGTACTATTAGGTACTATTTACGAAGCATCAGCAACAAACAAAGAACACCGAAAAGCGTTTAAACTCTATAAAGAAGGCGCTAAAGCAGGTAACGCTATTGCTATGTTTAATTTAGGGGTGTTGTACAAAAACGGTAAAGGATGCCAACTAAATTATAATAAAGCTAGAAAATGGTTTGAAAAGTCTGCTGAACAAGGCAACGAAATGGCAATATATAGCCTTGGTTATATGTATTTAAAAGGTCTCGGATCAATAGATCAAGACTACAATAAAGCAGTGAGCCATTTTGAAAAAAGCGAGTATGCTATGGCTAAGTATTGGTTAGGTGTATGTTATTTGAACGGTTATGGAGTGTCTAAAAACATTCAGAAAGCCAACGAATTATTAGAAACTAATTTTGATGTTACTAATTCGAGTACTGCTGTTGATACAGATAGCCAACAAAGTACTAATGCAGTATCAGAATCGTCTATCACAACAACTACAAATGCTACTACAAATACTGTAGACCAAGAAAGCTTGTTAGGTTCTTGGAAAGGAAAATTAATTCAATTGGATTGGTCGAAAACTACTATTACTAAAAAGATTGATTTTGAACTGACCATCAAAAAAGACGAACAAACAGGCACATTGGTATCCTCTATAGTATCAAATAACCAGACGATTAATGATGATGTATTGTTATTGGATAATACCCTATATTTTGACAATACTAACATTACACTACCACATACAGGGTATAAGGAATCAATACCTAATGCATTAGCCTATCAATTATTATCGGGTGATATTCAACTAAAATCTTTTGAAGTTGTTCATTATTTAACTGCAAACATAGACAGTTATATCCCTGAGTGGAATGAATCAGGTGTTCCTACACGATTGGTACTTAAAAAAGTAATTGGCTTTGCTAATAGTGATAAGGAATTAAGCGATGACGCTTTAAAAGCATTATCAGAGCAAGAAGAAAGCTTCATTAAGTTATATCCAAATCCATTTGTTAATGATGTAATTGTGTCTTACAACTTAGAAGCACAAGCAAATGTTCAAGTAGAAATTACAGATTTATCAGGTAATAGTAAGGCTGTATTAGCCACTGGAAAAACCCAAACTAAAGGAGAGCATCGTTACTTTTTTAATGCTTCACAACTACAAAAAGGAGCATATGTAGTAAGCGTAACGGTAAATGGGGAAAGAAAGACTAGAGTAATCGTAAAAAAGTAAACAGCCATGAAAAAAATATATCAACAACTAACCCTATTACTATTTGTTTTAGGTTCAGTAACTATACAAGCACAGTTTCTAAATCCAGATAAACCAACAAATCAAAACGAATTCTTAATTGGTGGTGGGAATGCTATCATTGCGGGACCAGGAGATGGTTGTCGAAATTGCTCTTCAGAAATAAGAGATTTTAATTTTGCATTTAGCAATAGTTTTAATGCTGCTTTAGCTAACGAATTATTAATACAACAAGCTGCAAGAAGAGCCGCACATGATTGGTATGAAAAACAAAAAGAAGTTATACGTAAACACCTAAATAATTTCTTTGACCATAGTGGGGATTATGAGCAAGCTAAAAACAGACTTTTTACTGAATCAGAGAAAAGAGCAATAGATATTAATCGTTTCGATATTCAAAATGAATATAATAGATTAAATTCTAATGTTAGTAGAGGTAAAAACCAAGATTTAAAAGGGCTGAGAGCTCTTAAACAACGTGAGTTAGAGATAAAAAATGGAAATATTTCGAATTCTTTGTATGCTGATGTGAGAGTTAATGGAGTACCACTTAAAAACATTAACAATTTAAGCTCAATTACCAGAGAACGAAATAAAATATTATTAACTAATAATTTAGATAGAAAGTTATGGGGATCTCACCAGTATAGCTTTTTAGCTAAAAGTATGGATCGTAATAATCCTTTTCAAGAAGAACTTTTGAGGGAGACTAATCGAGTTAAAAATCAATATTATAATTCTTACGATTATTGGGATCGATTAAATTATATTCAACTTTTAGTCCATACAGAGAAAATTTTAAAAAGCAGAGGCTTTCCAGGGATTGTTTTTAGCAACCAAGAACTACAGATATTCGGCAAATTTGATGGTAAAACTGCTGTAGCAACAAGAGCATATATTGAAAATTTCTTGCAACAAGAATACTTGGATAATATGTATGTTATGCACCCAGATTACTGGAAAGTATTATTAGATAAACATTTTGGAGGATTGCTATTAAATCAAAATGCAGCTAAAAACCTTCATAGAAAGTTAATAAAGGAAGAGCGTGATAGACTAGTTAAAAACACACCTTTAGGAGCTAATACAAGTGTAGACTATTTAGTAAATGAGTTAGGTATTACCAATAAAGACGAATTCAATTGGTTAAATGCTAATCCTAATAGGGCTAAGTTTTACGAAACAATCATTGAAGACCAAAAAAGAAATGTAGCTATTGGAGAATATGGAAATACACAAGATGGCGATATAATTATCGTTGGTGGTACTGAAGGACCATTTGGTAATGCAATTGGATTAGCCTCAACAGAGATCAAAAATGGTGGATTAGTTCAAGCTATGATTGAAGAGTTAGGAATTACTGATAATTCGCAAAAAAGATATTTGTATGACTTTTCTAAAGAAGCGAATAGATTAAGAGAATTAGCAGATCAAAATAGAGTAAATAACACTATTCCACTTGAAATTCAAGACTATATCAAAGGACAAGCAGAACTTGGAGGTATTGAAAAAGAGATAACTATTAAATTAACTCCGAGAACTGGTAAGTTAAATAATAGAGACGATCAAGAGTATACAAAATTCGGTAGCAATGGAGTATATAATATGTATCGAATGAAAGATGGTTCAACTATTTTGGAGAGCCCAAATCTTTTAACTCTAGATAGAAATGGTCATTTCAATGCATTTCATACATCTGAGCCTAGTAATTATAAATATCACTATATAAAATTTGAAGGACAAAACGAATGGTATAGATACTTACTTAAACATCCAGATAGTACAGTTGATGAATTAGAAATGCTTTTACATTACAACAACTGAAAAATAGATTTAAACGTGGATTAGATGCCAATATGGTGGAAGCTATTTGTTCCACCAAAAAAGAAGCAAACGCTCTAGCAGATAAATTATTTGCTCAAGCTCAAAACAAACGAAAATAAAATGAATAATAGAAAATTAGACATTCCCGAAGTACAACAGATTCCACAATTTATGAAGATTATGGATGATTTAAGTGTGGGAAATAATCCATATCTAGTAGGTAGCGCAGGAACAGGAAAAACAACACTGGGAGAAAAAGTCGCTTATGCCATTTTCGGAAGAAATGAAAATGATGGAAAAGAATTGCCCTTTAGCATCGTCAATTGCAATCAATGGACTTCTCCAATTGATATTAAAGGTGGGCAAACCATTACTGGCTATAAAGAGGGGGCACTTATTGAAGCTTGGCGTGATGGAAAAATTCTAATTCTGGATGAAATGCCAAAATTAGATGCCAATACCGCTGGTTTGCTTAATGATGCCCTGGCTAAAAGTGCCAGAGAGGATGCTATTATTTTTAATGGCAATAATGAACCGATTAAAAAACACCGAAACTTTGGGTGTATTGCTACGGGCAATGTCATCGGTAAAGGGGCAAGTGGCAATTATGTGGGGAATAATAAACAAGATGCTTCGCTATTGGATCGATTTAGTGGCTGTATTTATCGTATTGGTTTCAATGAAACTTTAGAACGACAAATTGTGTATCCCGCCGTAGTTAATATCTGTTTGGCTATTCGTAAATCTATTTTAAAATATGAAGGTAAAGAAGCTGGGGATGACGATACCGAAGATATAATGACCTTACGTACCATGCTAAACTTTGAGAGAGCCTACGAATTGGAAATGAAGCGAGAAACAGGAATGAAAGATGAGTTTGGAAAAACGTATCGTAAGATGCCCAATGGTAAAACACTCAAAGATGCGATTGATAGCTATTTCTTAGCCATTACTAAAGAGAAAGCGGAACACATTAAAAATGAAGTCAACCTTGAAGGCTTTCTCAATTCGTATAAAGGGAGCGTGATGAAACAGGAGTTTATTACTGAGTTTAAAAGGCGGATTGGGTAGAAGACTCAACGAAATTATCTCTCATTTATATTGCTGCTGATTACTTTGTTGCTTCCATATTTTATCAAAAACAAAGTCTAAATATTGACGTTTAAAGTCCGGGTCGTCTGTGAATTTTTTATACAAGTCGGTGTATTGAAAAATCACATCTTGCATTAAATCTTCTACTTTTTTATCGGAAGTGATTTTTGCATTTTGTTTATCGCTATTCTTTACTGCATTTACTGTATCCTCATCACGAGCAAAGTCGGCTGGTAATTGCTCAAACAAAAAGTTTTTCACCTTATCGTCATCTGTCCAATTATCAATACCAAACTTTGTATTAAAATCGTTTATGATAGCATCTAATTCATTAAATCCAAGTTCCCCCTTTTTACCTTTCATTACAGGCGGTGTAGGGTCTAATTCCTCTTCTCCTTTTAATTTAATATCTTCTTGTGTGGTACGAGTAAGTCTATAGCTATCTAAATCTATTGCTTCTAAAATTCCCTTAGCTAAATCTTCAATTTCTTCAGGTTTTATTTTTGGTATCAAAAATTTTAAAAACCAATATAATCGTTCCCAATAAGCATTATTAAATGATAACAACTTTGAAAGAAAAGCATAGGTTCTAAAAAAGGATTTTGCTTTTACATAAAAATCAATTTGAGCATCTTCTCCCAATTCATTTTTAAACTCTGCAACGCATTTATCAATAATAGGGTCTAATTCTTGTCTATCGGCTTCTTTAAAGTATAAATCTGTAAAATTTACAACATCATCTTGAGAGTACACTTGTGCATTATCTAAAGCATCTTGCAAATCGTTTAGCTTATTGGCATCTGTTTCTTCACTAAGTACTGTTGTAGTATAAAATGGATCAAAAGCCTTTTTAATATCTTCTGTAGTGTTAAAAAAGTCCATTACAAAAGTATCTTCCTTATAAGGCTTGTAGGCTCTGTTTAATCTCGATAAGGTTTGAACCGCTTGTACATCTGCTAATTTTTTATCTACATACATCGTATGTAATAAAGGTTGGTCAAAACCTGTTTGAAATTTATTGGCCACTATTAAAAAGCGGTATTCTTTTTTCTTGAACTCGTTTGGTATATCATTACTTGGAAATCCATTTAATTTGGCTTCATCCATTTCTACACCGTCTATTTCTTTAGTACCTGAAAATGCTACTATTGCTTTGTATGGTGAATTAATGTCTTTTAGATATTCCTTAAACGCTTGATAGTAGAGGATGGCATTTTTTATACTTTTACAAACGACCATAGCTTTAGCCTGACCATTTATTTGCCTTCTTATATCGGAGTGGAAATGGTCTAACATAATTTTAGACTTTTCCATTATAGAAAATGGATGGCTTTCTACATAGGCCCTTAATTTTTTATTGGCCTGTCGTGTTTCAAACTCTGGATTATCTTCTACCGCTTTATCTAATTTGTAGTAAGATTGGTATGTCGTATAGTTTTTAAGCACATCAAGAATAAACTCTTCCTCAATAGCTTGTTTCATTGTATAATTATCAAAAGCCTTAAATTTTCCTTCTGTGTTTTGTGTACCAAAGGTTTCTAAGGTTTTGTTTTTGGGTGTGGCTGTAAACGCAAAATAGCTGCCGTTTTTTAGCATTTTGCGGTTTTCAATCAATTCGTTGATAAGGTCTTCAGAAGTTGGTGGTTCTTGTTCTTCTCCGTAAGGGGTTTCTTTTTCTGATAGTACCCAATTCATTTTACTTGCGGTTTCACCACTTTGGCTGCTATGAGCTTCATCAATAATAATCGCAAACTTTTTAGCTTGTAGGGTTCCTATTTCATCCATAATGAAAGGGAATTTTTGAACCGTTGTTACGATGATTTTTTTACCATCTTCTAAAGCCTGTTTTAATTGACGGCTTCCTTTGTCTATGGCTTCAACTACGCTACTAACCTGAGCAAATTGTTTGATATTGTCTCTAATTTGTTTATCTAAAACCCTACGGTCTGTAACCACAATAACACTATCAAATACCGTTTCTGTATTCGTGGTATCGTGCAAGCTCACTAATTGGTGGGCTAACCAAGTAATAGAATTGGATTTACCAGAACCTGCTGAATGTTGTATTAGGTATTTTTGCCCAACACCATTTTCTTTAGCGTGATGCAATAATTTTTTAACTGCTCTTAACTGGTGGTATCTTGGGAAAATTAATTTGCGTTTTACCTTTCCTGTATCTTCATCTTTTTCTTCTACGATTTGAGCATAATTTTCTAAGATGTTACTAAAACTGTCTTTTGTTAGAATATTTTTCCAGAGGTAATCTGTTTTTAAACCTTGCTCGTTTACAGGGTTTCCTGCTCCGTCATTGTTCCCTTTATTGAATGGCAAAAAGAATGTTTTGGTACTGTTTAGGTGCGTGGTCATATACACCAAATCTGCATCTACTGCAAAGTGAACCATACATCTACCAAATGCGAATAAAGGTTCTTTAGGGTCTCTATCCGTTTGGTATTGGCGAATGGCATTTTTTACATTTTGCCCTGTCCATTGGTTCTTTAACTCAAAAGTACTTACTGGCAAACCGTTTATAAATATTACCATATCTAAAGAGTTGATATTTTCTTTACTGAAATAGAGTTGCCTCGTTACAGAAAAGATATTGCCGTTGTAAAGCTTTTGAGCCTTCTCGTTTAAGTGTGAGGTTGGTTTTTTATAGTAGAGTTGTACTCTTAAATCCAAATCTTTAACACCATTTCGAAGTATTTCTATAATGCCTTTTTGACGAATTTGGTCTGTTAATCGCTTTATAAACTTGTGTTCCCCTCTTTTTAGGATGGTTTCATAGGCATTGGGTTGGGTGTCTGCTAAAAATCGAAACAACAATTTTTTATTAATGCAAAGATCTCTATCGTAATCTGCACTATAACTTGGCTTATATCCATTATGGTCTATCAAATGTTTTTCTATGATAGTTTCTAAGCCTTTTTCTGATGTATCGGATGTATGCATAGTTATATATAGCTGTCTTTTTATTTTAATTGTTTTTCCATAAAGGCTCTTCTTGCCAATTTAAAAGGTTGCCCTTACCATCTGAGGGAATACCCATATACTTAATGGGTACGTTGGGATATTTATTAAACAAATCGTTTAATTTTTCTTTCAATCGATTGTTTGGATTTACTCTTGTAAGGAAATATTTGAGTAAGGATAAAAAATAGAACATCCTTTTATTATGGTTGTTAAAATCTGTACCCACCCAATCTCTAACAGGTTTTAAAAGTCTTGTAGGTTCTACTGCCAAATCTTTGTTCCATAGTCGGGAGTGGTGTGCACAAATGTTTCTAACATAGGTAAGGGAATGCAGCCAAGATGTGAATACCGTAGTATGCAAATCAAACTGTTGTGCTATTCTTTTTTTATCGTCTTTATCTTTTAGCCCTCTGTATATATGTGATAATTCGCCAATGGTTAATAATTCAAAACACATCCACGAAGGCGGGTTTGAAGGTTTGTTATACTGGTCTGTATAATGTTTTATGAAAACCTCTGGTCGTCTTGCTGTTTTAGCTCTTGAAATGATGCTTTGAAAATCTGAAAAAGGGTCTACCAGATTGCCTATTTTATTGTAAAAAGGCTTGATAAAAAGTTGTTTATCGTCTTGCCAATGGCTGTTATTGTAGTGGGTAGCCATACAATAAATAAATTGTGTACGTATGGCAACTTCTATACGCTCAATACAATCGAAAACCAACAGTCTAAGTTCTCGGTCAAATGAATAGGTGTCTATAATTTGTTTAAAGGAGGTATCGTCATCAAACCAATCTTTGGTTTGTTGATAGGGTAAAAAATAAGCACTTAGGCGGTAATAACTAATATTGGCTAAGTATGCCAATGCTTTAGCATCATCATCTACCGTTAAATTACGGTCTTTAAGTTGCTGTAATTGGTCTTGAAAAGACTTTGGCGGCTTGTTGTAAGTACGTTTACTCATCCTACCAAAGATTTATAAAAGAAAAGACCCCCCAAGTGTGCTACCTTAGTAAGCCTGGAGGGTGTATTATCTTTGGTTATGTAACTTTCTGAAAATAAGACACGTTTACTGTTCCTTAGGGAAGTAGAACGTGTACAGTTAGTGCAAATGTACGAATAAGTTGGGTTAAACGCCAAACTTTTTAACAATTTTACGCTACTTATTAACAAAGCAACTGTTTGTAACGTGTTAAAAACAAGTGTTTTAACACCTTGTTTTAGCTCGTTGATTTGGGTTTTTCCTTTGTTGCTGTATGTTTTCTTACTCGTACTCATTTCTACTATTTTACCTTTTTTTAGTTTGCTCCGTTATGGAGAACATTACTGCTATTTTGAGGTGAACTGTTCGGGATTTCCGAACGGTTGCCCATTATTTTATGGTTTAACTTCCCCAACACCGCTTCTGCTATCATAGCTTCTTTGTACTCTTTTATGAGTTCTATTTCCTTTTGGGCTTGGGTAATGGCTTTGTCTATTTTGGCGGTTTCAGTTTTAATGTGCGAAACGATTTGGACTTGTTCTTCTTTTGGGGGAAGAGACGTATAAATTGTTTTAAGATGATTAATATTGAATCTAAATACTTTTACACCAGTTGCATATATTTGTAAGGTTTTGGTAAATAATTTTGCTGAATAATACAAATACTTGTTATCAATATTTTGATGATAAGGCTTTAAAGCAATCTGTTCACCTCCTAATAAGCCTATATCATTCCTATTGTAAAAAACAGAATGTCCTAAATCTTCGATAGTCTCCGATGTTGAAACAACTATAACATCTCCAAATTTTATTGTTTGAGTGGACTTGTAAAATTCTTCATTTACATAAAAATAATAATTTTCATCAATCTCATCAACTTTATAAGTTTTACCATATTGTAGAGCTACATATTTTCCATTATTTAACAGTTCATCCTTTTTAAAAGTTGAATTACCCCTAACAAAATGGCATAAGCCAACTAATTTAATAACCTCCCAATGCTCTGGAATATTGCCTAACCAATCAATACCACTATTTTTTAATGTTACATTTGGGTTAATACCTTTTGTAACTGCTTTGTTAATAACCGCCTGTCGTTGTTCTTTTAACAAAGCAATAAAGGTTTGCTTCTTTTTAATGAAGTGTTTTATTTTTTTGGATTGACTGTCTAAATGGTTAGCTATGGTAATTTGTTCTTCAATAGGTGGGCAAGGTACTTTTATGTATTTCATATCAAAATACTTTGTACTCCACATATCATCTACAATTCCTTTTCCGAATTTGTAAAACTCTTCTTGAAATAAAACATTTGTAAACAAATAATTTGTATACCTGTTTTCGTATTTATCATTAGGCTTTAAAACAGTATTTATTAAAGAAACAGAGCCTTCGTATTTAGACATACCTCCACTTCCTTTTCTGTCACTTCTACTGTTAATAACAAAATCATTTAAGCAAACTTTTTTTCTACTATCACCATTGTTGGTTTTAGCAATAGTATCCAATTGCGGAACAATACCTTTCATAGTTACAGACAAAGGAGCAAAATCTTTATCGCTTACTTTTTCAGTTCTTTCAACAAAAACACTTCCTATCCTAAAACTTTCCCAGTGCTTTGGAAGATTTTTAGTTAAAATTGATATATAATTATTTTCAACAACCATATTTATGCTTCTACAATTTCTTTTAATAGGTGTTCTGTTTCTTCTTCAATCTTAAAAATATCGGCAGATATTTTTTCTAAAGCTCTTGGGGCTTTGTGTTTGTAGAAGTATTTAGCAAAGTTTATTTCGTAACCTATTTTGGTTTCTTTGGGGTTGTACCAAGCATCTCCTGCAAATGGGAGTACTTCTTTTTCAAAAAAGGCATCTATATCTTCTTTTAAAGGGATATTTTCTTTGTCTTTCAGTGCTGTGTCGCTTTTAGGTTTTCCTTTTTTATCGGTAATGATTTTTCCATTTTCATCACGCTGTGGGCGGTGTACGGTTATTTGGCTGTAACCAAAATCTTCATTATCGAGAATGATGCTGTTTTCATTGTTTTCAAAGTTTAAAAACAAATCAGTGATAGCTCTAATATGGTCTTTGGTAAACTCTACACGTTTTTTACCTAAAGGCTTTCGCATTTTGCTGTAAAATTGCTCGGTAGTAACGCTTATTAATTGCAGTTTGCCTTTACGGTTGTCGTCCTTCTTATTATTTAAGATAAAAATGTAAGTGGGTATGCCAGTGTTATAGAATAAGTCATTAGGCAAAGCAATTATGGCTTCTAACAGATCATTTTCTAAAAGGTATTTACGTATTTCGGTTTCTCCTTGGCCTGCATCTCCTGTAAATAAAGCCGAACCGTTGTGAATGGTTGCAGCTTTACTACCTAATGGACTGTTCTTTTTTAGTTTAGAAACAATGTTCATTACAAACAATAATTGTCCATCATTGATTCTTGGTACACCTATCGTAAAACGTGGGTCTATGATTTCTTTTTTATCAAGAATAGCATCTTTATCTACTTTCCAAGTTTTCCCATACGGTGGGTTACTTATCATAAAATCAAACTGTAAGTTTGGAAAACCATCTTTACTTAATGTAGAACCAAAAGCAATTTTCTCGGGGTCTTCATCTTTAATGAGCATATCAGCTTTACAAATAGCATAGGTTTCAGGATTTACCTCTTGACCATATAAATGAAAAGTTGCTTTAGGATTCAATTTTTTAGCGAAATGCTCTGCTTCTGTAAGCATACCACCAGAACCACAAGCAGGGTCGTATATTAAATAGGTTCCGTCTTTAATTTTACCTTTTAAAGGTTCAAAAATTAAATGAGTCATTAATTTAATAATCTCTCTTGGTGTAAAGTGTTCCCCTGCTTCTTCATTGTTTTCTTCATTGAACTTTCGTATCAATTCTTCAAAAACATAGCCCATTCCTAAATTGGTTAAGCCTTCCATAACTAAACTACCATCTTTATCAGTAACAGGGTTTGGGCTTACATTTATGGTACTGGAACAAAACTTTTCAATTAATGGAAATGTAATATTTCCTTCTTCTAATGTTTCTAATTGATTGCGGAGTTTAAATTTGCTTATGATGTCTTGTACATTACTGCTAAAGCCATCTAAATACGTTTCTAAATTCTGGCGGATGTTACCTGGTTCATTTAATAGTCTTTTAAACGTGTAGTTTGAGGTATTATAAAACACATAACCGCTGGTTTTACGAAGTTGAGGAGATTGGTTGTCAATCTTCATTTCGTTTAACTTTTCGTGCATTTCTAAGACCTTATCTTTAGTAGGTTCCAAAATGGCATCCAATCTTCTTAATACTGTAAAAGGTAAAATAATATCTCTGTATTTACCTCTTGTATATACATCACGTAATACATCGTCTGCAATACTCCAGATAAAATTTACAATAGCGTTATGTTGTGTTTGGTTCATTCTAAAACTTTATTCGATAATTTAACTTTTTTTGCAATCTATATAACTTCTAATGCTTAGTCATTATTTTTTTACTGAATACCATCCACTACGATGAGTGAAGACAGTTTGCTGTTTTCAATTTTAAAAAATTATTATCCATTTTACAAATGAACTAAATAATCATTTACGATTTAGTTCATTTGTAATTAGCATTGTTAAAACTCATAAAAGGTTTGCTAAAAATAAACTATAAATGTAAAGCAGTAGACGTAATTCTAAAATTTATTAAATGCGTACCGAACTACAAAATCAAGCTATAAAATTTAAATCTTAACGAATTACTTTTATAGCAATACGTGAGCAGCTCTAAAATAAATAAAGTTCAAACCCCTACATTCAATTATAACTATTTGTTATTTGATAGTGTCTTTGCATTTAATGATTTCACAGATAAAGAAATTCTTCAGCTATCAAATAATAACGAGAATCGTTGGAATAATGTAAAAATTGGTACAGAAAGTAAATTAAAACAAAATACCGATTGGTACGGAACCCCAACTCCAAAAAGCATAGAGGAGCTTAATGAACATCGTACCTATTTAGGAATGCCTTTAGTTAAAAAAATTCAACCTAAAATTAAAGACAAACTAGCCAAATATTTAGAGCATTTAGAAAATAATGTACTTCCCAAACCAAAAATGGCTTATAACGATAGAGGCTTAGGAGTGTTTTCATTTGACAGGGCTGCAAAGGGACTCTTCAAAAGTTTTCAGGTAAACATGCAAACTCCAGTAAATACTACTGTAAGTCAGCTAAACATTGAACTTCAAAATCATCAGATTCAAACTTCTGTTAAAAGTGCTTATGCCTATTTTGAAAATAAGTTAATGTCTTATCCTTCCATACAGCTTTATATTATGGCTGGTGCTAATGCAGGCGTTAAAGGTGATTCGCTTTTGTATGTCGGTTTAGCCTGCGCCGAACTGGTGGAGTTTTTAGAATTGCGAGGGGTGTCTGTAGAAGTAAACGTAATGCTGGGGACTTCTTTTGACAACCAAGTCAGCATGGCGAGTATTAGAGTAAAACGCTTTCAGGATAAGTTGGATAAAAATCAACTACTACTATTAAGCAGCGATCCCAGGTATTTTAGGTATCGTGGATTTAAAAGTTTAATAGCACTAAGTAATTATTTTGAACTTTCTATTCCTGCGGGTTTAGGTTCTATAACTACCAGTATGGGCGATACTTTTGTACAGGCTACCAATCCAAAAGGATTTGTTTTTGAGCAAAGTTACGCTATGGATGCAGCGGTAAAAGAGGTTTCAAATATCATCACTAACTATAAAAAACGATTAGTGGCAAATGGATAAAATAATACTTCAGCAAAGCGTCATTCACAAAATTATGAATCGTGGAATTATAATTAATAAAGAAAACGAAAAAACCTGTCGGGATTTTCAAATTATGATTTCAGAAAAATTTCGAAATACGCTTATTCTAAGGTGGACATGTATTGATATTTCTAATGCGGATAACCCTATTCAACGCTACCACTATGAATGTTTTAAAACCGATGGAACGCCGCAACTATGTTCTATATACTACACAAATCAAGAAGAAGCCAATGAATTTATATGGAGCTTACAACCCTTATATCATCAAAAATACGCCATTGACCATAAACTATAGAAAATGTACAAAACCAAAGCTATTACCAAAAAAGAATTGCAAGCAGTAAGCATTAAAAATCAAGAGGAGATTACAGAATTAACAGGTTGTAAACTAGACCTTTTTAATGCTTGGGGACTCATTAAATCTACTTCGAAAAATTTTACTGTAGCAGATTTAAAGGCACAGGAAGCAGATGCACTACTGTATGAAATTGTAAATCCTGGCAAAAAGAAAAAGACGAAACCGAATTCTAATAGCGAACTGATACGTCTTCAGGAAAAAGAACGTGCCAGAGCCTTAGAGCTACTAGAACTAGAATTATTAATCGCTGCATAAAAACAGAACCTATGACCATTAAACAATTACAAGCACTGGATATGAGTAAGGTGCAACCTGAACCTTTAAAAGTTGCAGTTACCGATATCCTAGGAGATTATGACAAGGCAAGTAGCAAAAGTGATTTTGAGGAAATAGCCAAAGAGAATATCGAGAAAGTATTTCTTTTAGTAGAGCGGCTTGCTCCTAAAGCGATCAAAGATAATACTGCACCAAAAGTAAAAAAGAAAGAAAAAAAAGAACTCAAAACCTCAAAGCCTAAGAAAGCATCGGTAAAAAAAGAGCTGGGTATGCTCAATGAAGACATTAAAAAGTGTCGGGTTAAAATCAGAAAGTTCAATGAAGAAAAACGAAAAAATGAACCTAAGAAACCCAAGGTGATGCGCCACACTAAAATCAAGAATCACTTCATATCTATAGCCAATTTAATCCCACCAGCACAAAAGGATAATGTGAAAATGCAAAAGGAAGCTGAAAAGATTCTTTTGCGTGCGCACCGCGGTATTATGAATACCTACGGAATCAATTTTGTTCGAGCTGAAGCAGGCGAGAAAGCCATCAAAGAAAAGTATGATAAAATGGAACAAAGAGCCACTAAATAACTTCAAGTAAACATGAATAAAAAAGTATTAATAATTACAGGAGCTGGACTCGCTATAGGTTTTGCTGAAGCACTTATTTACTATAATCTTGGTAAGAATTCAAAAAATGAAAAGTTTAAGCTTCAAATGCCTAAAGGCGCAGAACTTTTAAAAACAGCAGGAATTATTGTAGCTACCTCACTGGCTACCGCAGCACTTTCTAATATTTTAGAAAACGCTATAACAGATACTTCTGAACTTAAACCAGCAATTGCATAGACTATGAAAAAAATAGAACACCAAATATTTCTAAAGAATAATAAACTCGATAAAAAGCTATTGTTACAACCTATTCAGGAGAAGATCATCATCTTTGATAGAATGCATCAAATGTTGGATACCATTTCCGAATGTGAAAAGGGGGATTTATTAGAACAGCTTGAAACCCTCGATTTTGAAATTCTCGAAGATATTGATGAAGAGTATGCCGATAAATTGGAGTATAACGAAATTATTGAGGAATTGGAATCTCCTCCAATTCAGGAAAAGGAAAAAATACACTTACCAAAATCTAAAGACGAATCCATACTAAGCGAACTTGTCAAAATGGGGCGTGTTAAAGATATTGGACGCTCTACTTTTAAAGACTTGGGAATAAAAACACACTTAGGTTGGCAAACAATTATAGGAAAATATATTGTGACTAGGACTAGTGTTTTTAGGTATCGGTATAGTATTGAACAACTTTAAAAACATTTGACAGTAAGCTACTTGTCTTGCGATTAATGAACATCATTAAAAACACCATTTTATAATTTTAATGGTGTTTTTATAAAAAATAGAAACGGACTGTAAAAGAATTGAAAAACTTCTGAAAAGTAGTTTTCGGTAATTTGGCTATAAAATAATTTAGCGAGTTACTAATGAAGACAGCAGCATATAATTATACTGATTTGCAAGAACGAATTGATGTTCTTATCGGCACGTTCGGACTGAGTAAAACTATTGAAGTGATTACCAGTTTGACTAACAATACTGAACTTATAACAAAGGACAATGAAAAAATGAAACTACTTCTTGTTTTTTTAATCTCTCAAAGTATTCAAGTATTCGACCTTAAAGAAGCTAATTATTTTACTAGCACGGTTCAGGAATATCGTGAAGCCCGTATGTCATGCTATTATTTACTGAAAAAATACACGGGGAGTAGTTATGCTAAAATTGGGGAAGATTTTAAACAGTCTAAACGTGCGGTAATGTATAATTATAATAAGTGCGATGAAATTCTATCTATCCCACAATTCTACAAACAATTTATAGAAAAATTCAAAACCTTGGAAAACAATTTTATCAATTTCATAGCAAAATTGAACTAGCCTATGCAAGAAAACATCGCCCAAGAAGTTCAAAACGCGCTTACGACAAGTGCTGAAGAAATTCGTTTAGAGCAAATTCAAAATGAAGATAGTAGTCCACTTAACCAACCTGTTATAGAAAAAGATATTGGTGGCGAGTTACAGGTAAATGAAACAGAAAAACAGCAAAGCTGGAATGTTTGGAAACCTGGAATTGAGTCCAAAAGCACTCAACAATCAACAAATTCAACTACTACCTCTACAGATTTTAGAACTCAGGTTGAAGCCAGTGTGGAACAGGAACGTGCGCAGGAATCACTCGATGCACCTGAACAAGAAATTAATGATACTGCGCTAAGCGGTAATAGTGACGATAGTATTGGTAATGGCGATAATAATTTTGAAGTTCCCTTAGCTCAAGCCAATCAGGCTGCGGATGCACTTCTTGGAATGACAAACAATGTCCTTGCTGTTGGTGGAGGGTATTTCGTTAAGATTGGCAAGCATCAAGAATTCTATGAGTTCGATGAGATTATTCAGGTTATTGAGGAGCAGAATGAAAAGAATATTCAGCGTATTAAACTCGATAAAGAGGATCAAGCACTCTTACGACCATTATTAGCTCAGGTACTGCGAAAAAAGTCGAAGCAACTTACTCCAGAGCAACAGCTTTTGGGTGCTATTGTATCCATTCTAATGAAAAAAGTACAAGTGGTTTTGGAAGTTCGTGCAGAAAATAGCCTGTTAGAAACTCGCATATTGGATATCGTAAGAGAAGAAAGAGCAGATACTTTGAACCCTCAGTCATCAGAAGTAGCTTCAGAAGATGATAAAAAAGAGTACGGCACTTCAACTTTCGAGGAAGGAAATAAAGAAGAACAAACAGCTCAAGAGTTCGAAAAAAATAATAGTGATTTAGATTTGGAAAAACTAGATGATAATTTCTCTGTATTGGAAGTAGCTGAAGCACCTAAAATAAATTCCTAATGGCTGAGACAAAATCAAATCGAGGACGTAAACCTATTAAATACCAAAAGGAAGATTTAGACCGACAACCCATGATTATGTTGGTTTGTGGGGAAACAGGCGTTGGTAAAACCTACCGAAACAAATTAGAAATCAAGCATTATACGATGGATCATTTGGCGGTTGGTAAAAAGGGACGTAAAGTATTAGCTTTTGATACTAATGATGATGACTATCCACAATTTAGAACTGTAAGTCCGAACCATCTTAAAGCCTTAACTAAAGTCTCCTCCCGAAGAATTCGCCCTTTTAATCCCGACGGTTCTCCAATGGATAACGATCAGAAAAAGGAAGTGATTACTAAAATAATGAAGCATTATAAAAATGGACTCATAGTTTTAGACGATATAGATCATTACATGACAGGTGCTAAAGGGCAATCAATGATTGGTGCACTTTGTACGGTACGTCATAAAGGAATTGATGTGGTATTAACCCATCAATCAGTAGCCAAAATTACCACTTCTGAATGGCAAAACTGCACTTGGCTAAGGTTACATCATCAGGTAGATGATGTAACCCGTTACCGCGAGCGTATTCCAAAATATCAGATGGTGCGTATTGCTCAGTTAATTGTTGACGAGCAATATGAATTATGTTCCAATGCTTTTGCAATGGACAAGATTACCGAACAAGAATACAAGATTCAAAAAAGCTTTTTTGTGTATGTAAATATGCGAGAACAGCGTATTAAAGGTTGCAGTCGTGCTGCTTTTATAAGAGCTTGTAAAAAGTTTATTGACCAGGAAGAAAGTCGTAAACTAAAAATGCTTCTGAATGAACAAGACTTTGAAGGCAATCAAATTTATAAAACAAAAAATGATGCTATAATTAAAATGATTTCAGACAAACTTAGATACCATAAAAATGACTAAACAAAAACAAAATCTTGCTTTTCTTTGAGCACAAAATCCTTCACTATCTGAGTATCTATGTTCGGTTCTCTTTTAAAGGTTTCGAGGGTGATTAGAATTTTATTCCTCATAATGTGAATAAAATCTAAATCCTCAAAATAGATAATTTCTAAATTGAGTAGTATGGAAATAAATTTCTTACTATACTCTTCATTTGATATAAATTGAAAGTATTTCTGAAGTTCAATTTGTTCAAAACCGTATCTAGTTATAAGGGTATCTAATAAAAAATGGCTCGCTTGACTTTCCATTGATTAAATAAAATATTAGTTGTTCAATTTACTGTTTAATTTAACACATAAATTGAACAGTATACGAAAATAGGACATTTTTATTGTTCAGTTGTGCATTTTTTTACAAAGCTTTGAGTAATAATTAGACAATCTTTTTTAAACAAAAACATAACCTATCTTTTGTTTTTTCATTATTTGGGTTCCATAGTCCCAAACCGTACAGCGGAAAATCCATCTTACTATCCCACCTTCGCAGTCCATCAAGGTTTAGAGACCTTTTTACTATTCAACAATAAAAATAAAAAATAGCATGGCACAAGAAAATGACATTGCCTGGACTCCGATTCTCTACTGCGTAGGAGCGGGAGTTGCAGGACTTGCTTTAGGAACCTTTTTGGTCGCTCCAATGGTTCAAAAAATGAAAGCTAAGAAATTGGCAGAGCAGAAAAAGAAAGCCATTTCAAGCCCTAATAAAAAATAGTATTTAGAGATACTATTGGGTTTAAAATTTAGAGTAACGCCTTTCCAATAAGGCTTTAAAACGAAAAAACTAATGGATTATAATGATGAATTAATGCGTTATGAAGAAGCTGCCGAAGATCAGTATGATGACTACGATGGCTACGACGATGAGGATGAAGATGATTTTGATTCTGGCTTTGAAGGCGCAGAGGACGAGTATGATGATTACGAAGATGACTACGACGATTATGAGGATGAAGGTGAATATGATGATGATGCTTATGATGATTACACCCGAACATCTATAGGTAAAATTGATCCCAACGACAGAACCTTAACTGTGGTTGTCACCAACAAATCTGGAGATGCAGCCGAGGCAGTTATTTTTGGGGGTAACGCCGAAGCTGCTCAACCTACAGGTGTGGTTGTCGATATCGAAGAATCGAGCCATAAAGAAGTTCGGGAAGAGAGTAAAGCCAATCCGTTTAAGATTGCGGGAATGAAATACTCGGTAAGTAATCCTTTGCAATTTGATAATGTTTTACGTGTAGAGCGTAGAACAGCATCAGGTTCAAAAACTACCAGAGTGTACCAACCTAGGAATGCTACCTCTCCACAGAACTTTACCCAATCCCTTATCGATGATGACAACTTCGAGATGGATGTAACAGGGCAAGATTCTTTACGTGTGGTAGTTGAGGATGGCGTAACTGCGGTATTTACCTTTACAATTAAGGCAAGAGCAAATCTAGGGAACTTATTGAAAGGACAAAATGTAGCAGAGCTTTCAAGAGCGCCGCGAACTACAGGGCTTCCACAATTGGATTTAGCACGACGAAAACGTCCCACTGCTTTAGGCTTACGCCCAAAGCGAAGAAGACGAAGACGTGCTGCACCTCGAAGAATAGTCAGAAGACCAATCCGTAAACGAGTTTCCAGGCTCAGACGACGCAGAAGCTAACTAACAGCTTTTAATTATCTAATGATCACAGCCAAAGCGTAAGAAACTTTTTATGTTTTGCTTTGGCTGTTTTATTTTCAATAGGCTATGAAACAAGCATACCAATTGGCTCAAAATAAGATTGATTACATTGTTTTTCACAACCCTAAAAAGGTATCTGAATTACTATATAATCAAGGCTATGAACCGCCAAAAGACCCGATAGCACTTTCTGAAGCAATCAAAGAACTTTCCCGTAAAAAAGGAAGGACTTTTATTGAGGATTTAGTGCAATTACATCCTGATAAGCAAACGATTCTTTCCGTAAACCAATCTAAAGCAATCTCCAATTGCGGCGCTTGTAAAAATGATAGTTACAATACTGAAGGAAACTATTGTAAAAGCTGCGGGCATTCAAACTATATGGGTTCTGGAGATGAAGATAGTTTCTTAGGACAATTTGAAGATTATAAAGACAATGAGCTGGAAAAGTACTATCGAGATATAGTTCGCAAATCCAATGATGCCCCTGAGAATAAAAATTTAGCTCAGGAAGTTCAGATGATTTGGAACGAGATACGAAAGCGAAAAGAGAAACCATCCAAACCCGAACAATCGCCAAAAGAATACCAGCGAAAACTAATTTCAAGAGATGATCTCATTCTCATTGGAGTGGTCTTCTGTGCAGGCGCATTGGTGGGACACGGACTAAAATTTAATAGCAGCAATGGCAAATAAAATAACACAACTGAAATACAATCAGGTCATCGATAATATCGCTTATCTGATTATCCATTATCCAGAGGCTTTAAAAAAGTTACTCTTTGACTACGGAATTACTTTTAAAGGAACACCCGCATCCAATGATTTGAGTGAGGTGGTTATTGATAAACTTGAGAGTGGAGATCGCAATTTTCAAAATGCTTTAGAGCAATTGATTCTTCGCCTGAGTGCTAATGAAGAAGATCAGTTTCTAGGAGGATTGATTAAAGGAGCTGTAGGAATTGTTGGAGGCTTAATCAACCGAAAAAGAAATAAGCGCAGAGCAAGACGAGCAGCAGCGGCAGCGGCAAGAGAAGATCAGGCGTATGCCCGTTCACAAGCAGCAGCAGCTAAACGCGATTTGGAAATAAGAATGCAACGTATACGAGAAGAGAAACGCCGAAGAGAAGAAGCTGCCCGAAAGGAAAAAGCCAAAGAAGAGCGCAGACGAAAAGAAGCGGCTGCGGCTAGGCAAGTTGCCTCTAAAAAGCAAACCCAAATGATGCTTATGATTGGCGGAGGAATTGCCGTACTTGGTTTAGGAGCGGTAGTATTTATGAGAAACAGCAGACCCGCTATGCCCTATCCCCCAATGCGACCTCCAAATATGCCTATGATGTAGATTTAAAATTCAAATACGATTATGGACATACTAGCAAAAAGTAAAGAACAGGATTACACGGGGCCAGGGAAATTACAAACTGGCTTTTTGATGGGTTCTATAAAAAATATAGGCACTACCGAAGCAATAGTTAACGGAGTGCCGCTATCGCCTGGAGAAGCCAAAGGCTATCCTTTTGTAGGAAAAGGCTATGAAGCCATTGACTTTGATCCCAATCAAAGTACGCTTCGGGTATTAGAAATCAGTTAAAGAAAAAAAGAAAATGATTGCAGGAGAAACAGAAGCATTACTAAGAGATGAAGCAACTTACGATGATTTTCTTTTTGGTCTAGGCAGAAAGGGAAGACGAAGAAATAATGGCGCTATAACTGAGCGTATAGCCAATCGAAGGCGTCGTCGATCTGTTCGCAAGGCGCGAAGAATTCAGCGTAGAACCGCAAGACGTAACAATCCAGTAAGAGCAATAAGAAGAGAACGTCGTCGTCGAGTAATTACGGATTTGGGAACAATTTACAGAAATGCGGGGCGAGCGACAGGCATCGGTCAGCAAATTGATGCCTTAACTCCTCAATTAGCACCTGAATATTCAGGAAATACGGACACCTCACCATCAGACTATAAGATAGCTGTAGGTGCTGAAAAACAGCCTGAAAAATCATCAGGGATGCCCAAAGTAGCACTTGCCATTGGCGGAGTTGCTGTAGTTGGTCTTATTGGTGTGCTAGCAATGAAAAAGCGAACGTATTAATAGTAAGGCAAGCTTATGATTATTCCGATACCCTCGAACAAACAGCGTTTTGTGATTAAACTGGTGATTGAAGCATTACTGCCTTTTGAATTAGGGATTCGGGTATATGACCCCCGTTATGCCCATACGTTTTATTTTAAAAGAAAAGCGCGGTTTCAAAAAGCAAGAACACGCCGAGAGTTTTCCATAGCGCTTCCTGTTTCGCCTGAAGTATTGGAACTCGAGATATTTGATAAGCACGCTCCAGCCGACTATGCTTTTAAAGTCCACGATTTTAAGATTGAAAAAATGGAAGAGCAAAAGCTTTGGGCAACCGAAGAGCAGCATCGTTTTATGGAGTTTGCAATCAGTTTTTCTCAAAAAGCAGGGTATGTAAAGGCTGGCTTTTTTGACAGTCCGAACCACGAATTCTTATTTCAATACCTAAGCAAAATTACCGATGCCTTTGGCAATGAGCTTATCACTCCTGCACGAACGCATCGCAAAATGCCTCGTGTACAGATTTCACAATCCTTATTTCAAGGCTATACCATTCCAATTAGAGTAGCGATACTCGCTCACGAAGGTTGCCATTGGTTTTTAAACACCCGTAGTCAAAAAACGGCAGATTTGTGTGGTATCAAGAACTACTTGGATTACGGATTTCCAACGATTGAAGCAGTCTATGCCGTTACGAAAGTATTTGGGAAACACCCTGAACTCGTTGGAGCAGCGCAAGTACAGCGCACCAAAGATGTCATTGAATTTATAGAAAACTATCGATCAAATGCCTAGTAAACTAAACCTTAGTCTTGCTGCCTTTACAGGAATAACGCTTGGAACGCTTTTAGTGATGAAAGCTAAAAAAGCACTCCATCGTGTGGTTGCTAATCCTATTGATAATAGTGAAGATAGCTATGTTTCTACAAGCTGGTCGGCAGCCGAAAAAAGTACACCAGCATATAAGAAACAACTTAACAAATGGGGAACAAAGCAGGGGTTAATCGAAGTTCGTGATGATTCGGCTGCTTCCTTTAAAAAGAAACGTCAACAACGCCTAAAGCAATTAAGCGTAATCCAAAAACAAGGAAGGAAATTAAGTAATGCCCATAGTCTTAATCGAAAAGAGAATAGTGTTAGCTCGGAAACAAACACTCATGCAGAACTACTTCAGAATTCTGAGGTTACTCAGGTTATTCTAACCAATAACACCGATACGGTTCAAAAAGCTAGTTTATGGGGAGCGAATGCAGGGAACACGGATAATTTATCAGAGCCGATAGTTGTTGGAGAAGAAGAATTTACTGCAACAGTCGGTATCCATCCACAAAATGCGATTTACAATCCTGTTAATGGATTGTTTTATGTAGTCAATCAATTATCGGATTCGGTAAGTGTATTGAATGATTTAGGAGTGCTTATTCGGAGTATTGATTTAGGAACAGGGGTTGTCGGTGCTATTTCTCCGGTGGATTTAACGGTAAATACCAATTTTTCAAGTGCTTCTTATGGAACTATTTATGTGATTGGCTCGGTAGCTAACCAGCTTTATGAAATTGATTTAAAATTTAAAGTTATTGCGAGTTACCCAACTGGCAAACGTCCTATAGCCATTGCGTTTAATGAAAGTAATGCAGCAGTTTATATCGCTAACTTGGTATCCAATGAGGTAACCGTATTCGATACGAATACAAAAATGCTTACTGTAATCCAAAATTTGGATTCGCCTAAATCTATCGGTATTCATAATGCTTCAGGGAATATCTATGTATTCAACAGCGATACGCAAACTATTTCTGTTTTTGACTCCGATAATAAATTGTTAGTTCAGGATATTGAAGTGGGGACTTCCAATGGAAAGTTTGGGTATCATCCCGTAAGTAACACCCTTTATTTCTCTATTACGGATAGCAATCAGATTGTAGCTTTTGACAATAAAATATTCTCGATAAAACAAACAATTGAAGTTGGCAATGCTCCTTTTACCATGGCGTACCATACGATTACTAAGCAGCTTTATGTGGCTAATCGAACCGACCAAACTTATTCGTTAATTGATGCTAGTGGAAGTGTAAGCGATACCATAGTCTTAACTTCTTTTGACACAGGTTTGGCGATAAGCACTAAAAATGATATTGTCTTGAGTACTGCTATAAGCTCAGGTGCGATAAACATCAAAAAAATAATACGTACTCCAGCCATTAGTTTTAATGAAGAATATAACGAATACCGAGAAGATTTTCAGCACAACCCAGCCGTATTACAACACTTGAGAGTCATTAATTCTGGAGCAGAAAAACTCAATGCCTTACAACTCATCGAAAAATCAGTTACAGGAAAAGAAATTTGTACTACCCATTATTTTAGGAATTATGATAGTCCGCAAAACTTTGCCAACGTATCGGAACTCTATGATGTAAAAGAGGCTGTGATCGATGGTCGAAATAGTTGGTGCTTGAACGTACCCCCAAAACAAACTATTACCCTACTCTTATACCATAAGCAATTTGAGGTCTATGATCTGCTTCCCGAAACTTCAAGGAAAGTAGTAGGCGTAGAAATGAGTAAAGGAATCCCTAAACATTGGAATTAAAAACTATGAATACGATATCCATTGCCTTAAGCCAATACGGAGTTACAGAAACCCTTGGCGAAAATCATAATCAAATTATCGTCAATTACTTCCAAGAAATTGGAAAAGAACGAATAACCAATGACGAAACCGCTTGGTGTTCTGCCTTTGCTAATTGGGTAGCACTACAATCAGGTAAAGAAAAAAGCGGTGAACTCACTGCCCGCTCCTGGTTAAAAGTAGGGAGTGAAACTCAAAAACCCAGTCTTGGCGATATTGTTGTTTTTTGGCGAGAAAGCAAACAAAGCTGGAAAGGTCATGTTGGCTTTTTTATCGGCTATTCTCAAGATAAAAGATACATCTACTGCCTTGGTGGCAATCAAAACAATCAAGTAAATATTAAAGCCTATCCAAGCTACCGATTACTTGGATTTAGAAAACTTAACACTCTTTAAATATTATGAAACCCATCGACTATTTAATTATTCAAAGTACAGGTACAGGCGAACAGCAAAACCTAGATAAATCACACGTCATTGATAAACATACCAGCCCTGTTCGTAATGGCGGCTTAGGCTTTTCAAGACCTGGTATTGACTATTTGGTACTACAAGACGGTACGCTACAAACCATTATTTCTGAAGAAAATCCCACTACTGTGGATTTATGGGATATTTCTAAGGGCAAAGACGGTATTACTGGCATTGCCAAACATATTGCCTATGTGGGTGGTAGAACCCTTAAAGAAGCTTGGAGTAAGGATTCGCGTACCGAGGAACAAAAAGCCACTTTAGAAGCCATCATTAAGTTTTATATACTTCGGTTTCCAAACTTAGTTGTATTGGGGTTTGATGAAATTGAAGGTAAAGAAGCTTCGGAAAATCCGGGTTTTGAAACGGCAAAATGGTTAGAAGAAATAGGCATTCCAAAGCAACATATTTTTAAGAATTACAAATAAATGAAAACGATTCTCACATTAGGAGTAGGTTTTTGGTTGGGGCGGCAACTCTATATCAATTATGATAAGCAAGAAGCGCTTCAGCGAGAAGCTAAAATTAAAAAGCGATTGACTTCTTTTTTAGAAACTAACGGCTTTTCCAAAGCAGAATTAAAAAAATATTCCAATAAGATTATCGGATAAGCATGGCCATACCTGTAACAGCATATAACAAAACATTTCTCATTCCTGAGTCCAACGACCCGTGCGAGATTTGGGTGGGGTACTTCTCGAAATTAAAATCAGAAGTAGGAAGTGAGAATGCTAAAATGTTATGGCTCATTACCTGGAAAGCTAAAGGGGCAACCTCTTGTTTAACCAATCCCAGTTTTAATAATTGGCTCATTAAAAACAAGATTGATGTGACGAATATGGCTACGCGAACCCTTTCAGATTTATCTGAGATTGGTGGTAATTTTTTAGGGATGGGGAAAGACATCACTAAAATCTTATCCATTGGCATACCTGTGGTTCTAGGTTCGGTGCTTATTGGATTGATTATCATTTTTAGAAATACCACAAAAAATGCAACCCTAACCGATTTAGCCATAGGCACTCCTGCAGGGAGCGCTGTAAAACTATTAAAGCGATGAAATTAGCAACCACTTATAAAATCTCAGGAATTAGTCTGGCTGTTTTATTTACAGGAGTTACCGCTTTTAGTGTACGCCAACGTATTCGGGATCATAAGACAGGAATCTTGCTCAATACCATTCAATCTAAAATAAACAAAGGAACAAAGCTTTTAGATGCAGAGAATGCCTTTGATATCAAATATTTGGATAAGGTGTTGGAACAAGTGTCTGCTAAAGTTTTGATACTTCAAAAAAAAGTGGCAGCGAGATATGCGAAACAAATTTACAGCGCTTGGGGCAGTTGGTATGAAGGCGGCGATAATGAAGCTCAGGTGTACGGCATTTTTAGAAAACTTCAGGATAAAGTGCAAGTAGCGCAAGTGTCTAAAGAGTATCAGGAATTGTATGCCACCAATCTCATTGATACACTCAAAGAGCGCTTTTCAAATGCAGAAATTAAAGAAGTGCTGCGCATTGTAGCACAATTACCTAATTATAGAACAATAAAAACATAATGGATATTTCAAAAACAACTTGGTGGATGATTGGTGGAGCTGGAGTAGCTGCGTTAGGCATTGGTGCTTTTTGGATAATTAGTATTCGATTAAAAAAGCAAAAAAAGGCTTCGAATGACCCAACTTTAATATTGGGTAAAGGAAAGCAAATTGATTTAAGTGCCAGAGCGGGTACAAGAAAAGTACCTAACTGGAACAATGCTTTTGATATGAATTATACTGCACAAGTAAAACAATGGTTGCAGCCTAAATCTATTTTAGAATTAGATGAAGCTACCGCTAAAAAGTACGCTAAGCAAATTAAAAATGCTAAAGGTACTTTTAATGATGATGAGGAAATTATTGCGCTTATCTTTTATAAACGCTTAAGAGATAAAACCAATGTATCGAGTATTTCCAAAGCATTTTGGTCGCTATATAAAATGGATATGTGGCAGTACCTGAATAGCTTTTTATCCAAAAGCGAAGTCCATAGATACTTGACCCAACCTATAAAACAACTTCCTAACTATACCATAGCCTAATGAAAAAAAACATTTCAAAACCAAAACCAAATTTTTTTACCGAGCATAAAGACTTACTTATTGCTGGTGGTACTATTGTTGTGCTTGCTGGTGCCGGATTTACCTGGTACTATTTACAAAAGAAAAAGCAACCTAATTCGCAAAGAGATATAGCAACCATTACAGAGACTCCAAAATCAGCTATTCATTCTATAAAGAATGTTCCTTCGGCAGTTACACGTAAATCAGGATATCCTCTGCAATACGGAAGTCGCCATACAGATGTAAAAATTTTACAACGCTACCTGAAATTTTATAAGGAGTATTTGGGAACTACAGGCGCAAAGGGTGATGGCGTTGATGGCATTTTTGGACCAAAAACGGCTAGAGCGGCAAAAAAGCGATTGGGTAAATCGGTGTTTACTCAACAAGATATTGAGGGAATGAAAAGGGCACTTAAAACAATGGGCAAGTAAGATGAATAGAAAACAAACCATACAAACAGGACTAATCGCCGGACTTATAATTGGTGTTGGATTATTGCAATACCGATTATATAAAATGGGGAAAAGTAAAAATAATGATTTTGCCTCTGATCAAACCTTTGCGAATTTGGAGATCGCACCGACAACAACATCAACAACAAAGGCTTCTGAAAAGAAGGCTACTCCAAAACCAGTAGCAAACCCGATTAAGAAAGTGACCACTCCTGATTTATCAAAAGCTCCGAAGCAAAAAAAGGAACCCTTATTCCCTTTAAAACTCGGAAGTAAAGGAAATGAAGTTACCCAAATTCAAATGTATTTACTGAAAAATCACGGTTGGGAAAAAGTAACAATGGGAACTTTTGATGCAGCTACTCAAAAGCGAGTACAACAGTTTTTAAAGGTAAAAGAAGTACCTCAATCGCTCTACAAGAAATTGATTAAAAAACCAGTACAACTGCAATGAAAAAAAAACATAGTCTAAATAATATTATTGATTCTTTGATTGATGATGATGGCATTAAAACGGAAGTGACCCTTACGGTTACCGATACCACATTATTTAAAATTATTGCAGCGCTTTTGGCTTCTGGAGTATGCGTAATGCTCGTCAATCATTTATTGAAAAATCAATTTCCTAACAGCCAATTACACCGTATTTCAAACGAAGTTTCACTAATTCAAAAACAACTCGAAAAATGATTCAGATTCTACAGCAAATAATGCAGTATATAAATAACCTTGATTGGAGCTACATCATCACTTTTATGTTGTTAGCCCACATGATTAACTACACCAAAGTAGTCGATTGGCTTTTTAAAGTAACTAGATTAAAAATTCAGACACGCTACCGAGTACTTCTCATTGGTTTAGTCTATGCGATGTTTTTATTGTATTTACGTGGTTATTCCACAGATAAGATTGAACCCTTATTACAATCCTTTGTTTTTGCAATGGTGTTTCATAAGCTCATTATCGAAAAAATACTACAACAAATTTTAGGACAAAAACAAACGCGTTTATGAAAAATTGGAAAGGAACAGTAGTGACTTTAGCGCTCTTTGGGATCATTGTTTTTCTGATTATGAATCGATTGCATTCAAATGATTCCATGACTACTAAAGAAATGGTTCGTACAGAGCAATTAAAGGATAGTTTACAGGATCAGACTCAAGTGCTAGATAACCAAATTGAAGTCATCGAAATAGTAGCAGATAGTCTGGAACAGGATATTGCTGATCACCATCAAAAAATTATCAAATTAAAAGAAACACAGCATGAAAAAGCAACTCGTATTTATAATGCTTCTGATGTGGAGCTCTTGGAGTTTTTCTCAAGGTTTAAAACCAAAGATTCAATCCATTAATGGTAAACCTCATTTTTGTTTTTCTATGAAACAGTCTAAACTCATCGCTACTTATTTAGAGCAAAAAGTAGCCAATGATTCGCTTATTGAGATGCTGCATCAAAAAAATGCAACCCTAGAAAATTTAGTAAAAGCCAAAAATGAAATCATTCTTAAATCATCAGCTAAGGCTTATAACCTGAGAGCGATTACCATCAGTCAAGAAACACAAATTGAGGTACTTCGACTAGAGTTAAAAAAGGAAAAACGTAAACTTCGAAAGCAACGTTTTTTTACCAAAACAGGGACGATTATCGCAGTAGTACTAGGAATTTTAATTGTAACATAATATGAGTGTTTTTGGCTATCAAAGTGATGTAGTACAAGTTAGTAACAGTGCAGTGGATGATAGGGAGGTTTCAGAATTAGAAATTCGTCCAGAGGATATCAATCCAATTATTGAGCATACTCCAAATAGAAATGAGTATGTAAAAACTAAAGATAATATTATTCTGTGTAAAGATATTCGTTTGAAGCGTGTTGGTGGTCTGGGGACTATCAATGAGATTGTGCTAGTCTTTCCTGTACCGCTTATAAGAACGAATGCTGATTATGTGGGCGAAGTGTTTTCTAATGAGGGAAATTATTACAGGTATCGTATGAATAGTGATGGGCATATTAGAATAAGCGGAAATATCACTTCACTAAACGAAGAAATCATTTTTAATATGATGCCTTATGTGGCAGCGTCTCCTGTGCGATATATCGCAACAGATTTTGGAAGAATGATTACCCCTTAAAATAAATTGATGAAAACAGATATTATAAAAATTATACTGATTGTTTTTGGAGCGAGTGGCTTTTGGAAATTCTTTGAATTGCTCGTGCAACACGGCATGCAAAAACGCTTAAAGAAAGCGGAAATTCGAAACCTGGACATTCAGGCGAATAATCTAGTAGTTGAGAATTGGGTGCAATGGTCAGAAAAGATGGAAAAACGAATTCTTCAGTTAGAAAATAAAAATACGGCGATGAATAAAACCATTACCAAACAACGCGAACGTATCAATGAATTGCAACGCTATGTAGATCAGCTTGAAGAAGAAATTAAAGGCTATAAAAATTCGAGAGATGAACATTGATAAAGGGAGTAAGACACTAAATTATGTATTTGGCATATTTATACTGCTCAGTGCCGTAAGGGTAAGTGCGGATTTATATTCAAGATATAAGAAAAGTAAGCAACCTAAAGATTGTGGCTGTAAAAAAGCATAAGATGAACCTTAAAAGCAATACCCATATTTACGTTGGAGCAAGTACACTTGTACTTGTATTGGGTAGTGCTTTTTTTGTATATCGATTACTGGTAAAAAAGAAGCAAAAACAGCTTGTTGTTAAACCGATAAACACGGCTGTTTTTGATAGTCCCGATGTCCGAGGTTCAGGAAAGTGTATTGACCCGCTTTTGGTTTACAGGTTACAATTACTTGCTCAAAAATCAGGTTATCCTATTTTTAGTTGGATCAGTTCTGGAGTACGTACTCCCTATTGGAATCGAAAAGTGGGTGGTGTTCGAAACTCCTCCCATGAAATTCCTAATTGTAAGGCAGTAGATATTAAAGCCCTCAACAAAACTATCCGAAACCGTTTGGTATTTATAGCCCGTGAAGTAGGTTTTAAAAGAATTGGTGTTGGAAAAACCTTTGTGCATTTAGATATCGACACTAATAAATCTCAAAATGTGGCTTGGGGATATCCTTCAGGGAGTCGCCCTGAAATTAATCCATTTGTATAAGTATGTATAGAGATCAAAAGACACCTTATCCTAGAGGTAATTCAGCCACGATTCTAAATTATTTAGAAGAGCTTATTCTAATCAATGCTAAAGAACAGGGGCAATTTCCGATGGCTGAAGAAGCTGGTGGGTATCAAGATTTAGAAGTTTCAGGTATGGAAGTGGTACAACTCACGGTTCCTGAGTTTGCTGTTTCAGCGCTTCTGATTGTAGAAGCGGATGTCACAGCCAAAATTCTACATAGAGTAATTCGTTTTAAAGAAAACGGTGCTTTACCAACTGAAAACTCAGGCTTTGGATTGGGAGATAATGATGCTTATACCATTATTGGGAAACAAAATTTAGATCAGTTTAGATGTATTGGTATTGAAGCTGACAAGAAACACTTTCTTAGAATTCAATATTATAAAACGGCTCAACAACAAGAAATACGATAGGTTTATGAGAAGTTTTAATTGCAATATTATTAGAGGGGGATGTTATGAAAAAGCTAGTTCAGGAGGTAATAGTAATACAGACTCTTATGGTGATGGTATTTTCCCTAAGCCATTTGTCTCAGGAGTAACTGTCGCTTCAAAAGATGAAAGCAACGATTTGTTTCTGGTCACCATTAATGGATTTAACTTTGATGAAAATTCGATAGTTAAGTTTAGTGTCGATTCCATTATTATAATTGAAAAGAGTTTTGTAAATCCGATGCAAATTGTGGTTTGTATTGAAGTTCCAATAAACGGTGTTTTTGATGTCATTGTTTGTAATAACGATTTAAGTTCTGGAGATACTGGAGCTGGTACTGTTGTGATTGAGCAACAAACGGTTAAATGGATTGATTTCTGTAAAATTCCTTTAAGTGAAATTGAATATGAAGCTACTGATGGTGTGGAACTTTTTAGGGATTTAGAACGTGGAATTTGGGCGGGAGGAACTTCTAATGATTTCTTTGGTCGAGGAGTGAAATTCTCAGCCTACTCTTGGAATCGTGCTGATGAGCGTGAATTTAGTTTTGTGTTTACTGCTAGAGGGACAAATCCCTCTTTTCTGTTCGGAATTGGCACGCCTGAAATTGATGTCAATAATTTAGGCAGTCAAGCATTATTTGCTCCAGAGATTCATCTATTTTATGATAATGGCAGATTCAATCGCTTTCTCGGAGGTGGTGGAGTTCGTAATTGGGCGCAGGATGTTCAGGCTAATTTGCGTTTTGAAAAGAATATTTTTTATAAGGTGACTTTTGAAAAGTCTGGAAAAGTAGATTCTAAAGTGTTAATTCATTCTGTTGAGAAAGGGAATTATGATGCAAATATTGAAAAGCTTGGAGAATATGTTATTCAAGGAAATCCCGCTAACAATCCTATTTTGATTCCATATTGGAATGCAGTTAGCACTCCTGATGTTTTTATTACGGCTCTCAGCGTTCCATAATCTTATAAATAATGTCATTAATAAATAGTAATAATTCTTAGTGGAAACAGCGTGTTAGCAAGTATATATTATGATAATTTAAAAGCATCATAAGTTTCATTAAATGCTAAGTATTTGACTCTAAGTAATTTTAACTTTTGTAAATCAGAAAAATTATATATTTGCACCCGTGATTATTCAATTTTTGTTCAATAGAATAGTTCTTTTTTAGAGGTTCATACCCTCTCCATTTATCGGTTACTATTTTTGCTGTTGTGCTTATATGTTCTTCAAATATGGGTGTCTATGATTTAGATGAATAGTCATCGATAGATTTTACATACACTCGTTTTACTTGATGTTTTTTACTTAACTCTACAGCAATGACAGCCTTTTTCTTTTTAGAATTATAGCTTCGTCCTTGTTTGCCTTCTTCTTTACCGCCCACCGTAAATTCATCAATATGAACCAATTCAGATAAAGGATATTTTTGACTACTCTCCATTGCAAACTATCTTCTGAACTAAAAAACAAATCTATTTTATTTGAAAGGTTTTCTTTAGATTCTTCATTTTCTGAGGCTCTATTGTTTTTTATAAAGTTATGATCAATAAATTGAATTTTTACACTTTCGATAATTTTTTTATTAATTTGATCAACGTCTTTAGAAGTTTCTAGGTCAATATGCTAATGAGGAAGCTATAAAGAAACACCTTCAAAGTCAAGGAAAATATGAGTATAAAAAGTTGCATCGAAATCAACTAAGATTATTTTGATACCCCAACGGTTCTGTCTTGGGGTAGTTCATTAATAGCTCCCTTTAAAATTCAAAATGGACTAGTTTTATTATAAATATTTCATCGCTAGGAAAATCATTTTTTTCCCTAAAACCAATATTACATTTGTATCGACTATCAATCTTCAGTTCTTTAATTATGTATTTATTATTTTCAATTATAGTCCTGCAATTTTTAACTTCAAACGATTTTAATGGAATATATAATCCTTTACCATTCGCTTTAACAGCAGCTTCTTTTTGGGTCCAATAATTAAAAAATGTTTCAAATTTTAAACTGTTTTCAGTCATGATTTTACTCCATTCGTAATCAGTCATGTGACTTTTGAAGTGTTCTATCTCTATATCCTTAATGATTTCAATATCGATTCCAATATCATATTCTCTTGAGATAGCACATACAACTATACTTCCTGAATGAGATATATTAAACTGAACTTTTTTTGATTTAAAATAAGGCTTAAAATTAGATGTAAGATCAATTTCATTATCGTTATAAACGTAATCGAAATTCTTTTCCAATCCTTCTTTCAAAAGTAACCTCCCCATCAATGATAGCTGAGCATCCTCCCATTTTTTATATTTTTTAATTTTTTTCCGAAATGCTTCGGAAAAAAATGGTAAAAAATTTAACAATCTTTGATGTAAATGTTTAGAAATATAAGAATAATACACTATAATCATATTCGCTATAATTTCTCTCTATATGACATTTAATATTACAAAATCTAATTGACCCTGCTTTTTTCACTTTCATTACTCTGTTCTTTAGACGCCTTTTTTACCTTTTCTCCAGATTTAAAATTATATGATAAAGCGACTTTAAAAATTCGAGTATCAATTTTTTGAACAAATTTACTTTGAAGAGAGTTAAAATTCACGATAACATCGTCTTTATAAGTATTAAAAATATCTTGTAGTTCCATATTTAAATTCAATCTATTCTTAAAAAAAGATTTTTCAACTCCTAACGATGCCATAAAATAATTACTTGTCTCATATAAACCATCAATAAAAGGTGATAGATATAATGCTGAAAGCTGTAGATTGCAATTTTTTGAAAGCAAAAATTCATGTGTAGTATCAAAACTAAAACTTATTTTATTTATATCAAGTTTACTGCCTTCAAAATTGTCTTGGTAATACCTATCATAAATACCTGAAATATTATTAGATATGTTCCACCAGTTGACTATTTTATTTTGGAATATCCCAGTTACTGAAAAATTCTGCCTTTTTTGGATGTTAACATTTTGAAGTATAACATTAAAATTTTCGGAATTTTGAAAAGGCATTTGAGTGATTTTATCTAATGAATGAGAATAATTAAATTCTATATTCCCCTTACCTTTATTGAAGGTATAGCTTAATAAAAAATTATGGATATCCTCAGGAATTAATGAAGGGTTTCCTTCCCTAGAAATATAATCACTTAAAAAAAATACAAAAGGGCTTAATTCATTATACAACGGACGCTGTATACGCCTATTATATCCAATATTAATGGTGTTATTCGATTCAAAAACAAACCCTAGATTTAAACTTGGGAATAATCTTGTGTAATCATTTATTGGAACTAAATCAGAATCAGAAAAGCTAAAAAGAGGGTTGGTATGTTCCAACCTTAAGCCTATTTGATAATTAATTTGTTTATACTTTCTATTATAGTCCTTATGTCCAGAATAATTTGTGTACAAAGAAAATATATTCTCTTTATAATTAAAATTACTTTTTTCGATATTGGAATCTAAGGAAGAACTGAATGTCCTACCACTATCATTTTCTGTTCTACTATATTTTGTGCCTAATTCTAATAAATAATTTTCTTTTATAGGAATAGAATAATCTAGTTTTGCGGAAAAGATATTAACATCAAAAGGAATACTAAAATCAATTATTTCCTCCTTTATAATGTTATCAGGAGTATCAAATAAACTCAAAAAAGTTTGAGCGTTAACATCAAAATCCTTATCATACGATGAGTAGTCTGTAGAAAAATAAAGTGAGTTTCCGTTGTTTGAAACATAATCCCAAAATAATCCATATGAATCACTTTTTAGTCTTTCTAAATTAATAGAATTTGTTACAGATAAAGAATCAGGGAAAAACAAAGTTTCAGGTGTAATCGGTTTTACATGAGTAGAAGAAATAACTGGATTATCTGTTTTATTATTAAACCCGTTAAAAATTAAGCCAATCACATTACTATCATTGACTTGGTATTTAATAGTACTATGAATATTCTTATTCCGATATTCATTTTCTTGTAGAATGGCTGCATCTGTTTCTAAAGCATTTTCTCTGTACAAAAAAATATTACTTACATCCATTAAACGTGAAGTTTTACTGATGCCCATGCCTACGCCTATATACCATTTATTACTTTTCAATCTGAAATTCAAGTTACCAATTAAGTTTATTTGATTTCTGAAATGTGTTGATAGTGATATATCACTATCAAATCCATTGCTTTTTCTATCCTTGATTTTAATATCTATTGTTCCTGCAGCTCCTGAAGCTTCATTTTTTGCTGAGGGTAAAGTATTCACAACAATATTTTTAACAGATGTTACATTAATACTTTTTAAAACGGCATTTAATGCATCCTTGTCTAAAATTTGCTCTTGGCCGTTAATCATTAAAGTAACTCCCTTTTTACCGTTTAGAATAAGTTCTCCTTCACGATTTATCCATAAGCCAGCTATATGAGACAATGCATCGAAAGCCGTTCCGTTTTTGGAAAAAATATTACTGCCGGGGTCAAAAGATTTTTCAGTACCATTAATATTAATTTGATTTTTTTCTGCTACAACTAAAACTTCATCTAACTGTTCAATCTCATTTAATATAAATGTTCCAATATCTAGAGTTTGATTAGTAGAAAACTCTTTACTTATAGATTCAAAACCATAAGATGCAATATTAAGTTTATATTTGTTTGCCTTATTGTCATTAACAATCTTTATACTAAACCTTCCTGACTCATTTGTCATAGTACGACTTATATGTAGTGAATCGGGTAGTGATAGTAAGTCTACAGTTGAATATTCAATTGGATTATTACCCTTGTCTATTACATTTCCATAAATTTCAATTTTCTGAGAAAAAATATTAATTGAAAAAATAATAGAAAAACTTACGAAAAAAACTAGCTTCATATATTTACTTTTTATTTACTTTTTATTTACTTTTTATTTACTTTTTTGTTCAACCCACTGTTCTCTACTAATACTATAGACTTCCACATCAAAGCCCATCACATTTTGATTTTTAATATATGACTGCCCAAGTTTTTTTGATAATTTTATTGAAGAGTAATTTTTTGGGGATATTAAACTTAATACCTCTTTCTTTCCTAAATTTTTAAAAGCATAGTCCATCGCTATAGTAGCTGCTTCATATGCATAACCTCTTCCCCAAAATTTACTAGAAAGGGTCCAACCTATCTCAAATCCTGGATAGTCTTCGGGATATAAATATCCTACTCGCCCAATCAATTTCTTTGATTTTTTCTCTTCAACCGCCCAGTGACCGTAACCTCTTAATTGCCAATGCCCTACTAAAAAAGCCATATGTCGCCAAGCTTCGAGTCTTGAAAAAGTTTTTCCTCCCAAATACTGCATTACTTTTGGGTCTTGACATATTGCTGCATATTCTTCTATGTCACTTGGTTTCCATTGCCTTAACAATAATCTTTCCGTTTCTAATTCTATCATAATTTTAGTATTTTTTTCATTTTGGCCAGCATCTTTTTTTATCAAAAACAGGTAAAAACAAATCCTGAAGAAAAACAGCTTCACCGAAATATTTTTTTAAATTAAGATGTACACCACAATTAATTAGTGTTTTTAATGCTTTAATATATGGATTATCCTCAGGGTCAAATTGATAAAGCTCAAGATTACTATAACCATAAATTCCTGCTGAAATGCTTGAAATGTCTTCCTTTTTGGTTAAAACTGTATAATTTTTTTCAGACGGCAAGGATAATAAATATTTTAAAAACCTTTTTTCATCGAATGCTTTTTTTTTGCTTAATTTTTCGGCTGTTATTAAATCTTCAGGTTGTATTTCGCCCGAGAGAAGTTTTGTTACATATCTACCAAAACTACCTCCTATAAATTTGAATTTTGAACAACTCATTACGGTTATTAACTTAAATGAAAAGTATTGTGCAACTATGGCTTTTTGATTGTCAGTAATTGAATGGTTTTTATCAACCACTGAGTTATAATCTTTAAAATAAGTGCTTCCCTCAATAAATTCAAGGCTGTGTCTCAAGTCGTAAATTTCAGTGATAAGAAACATCAAAACTACATCATAACGCTTATCAAAAGTTTCTTGCTGTTTCATTTGTCTCACAAGTTCTTTGTGAGTTTTAAATGCATATAATTCACTATATCCAGCATTAGATGACAATCTATTAAGCGAGTAGCTTAAACTATGTAGACAAACATCGTTATTATTTACAACATACTGTAATATATATCTTTTTACCGCAGCTACCTTCTGTTTATCTTTACCAGTAATCGTAAACAGATACATCATTTCTGATTTTGTCTTTACCTCTGGCATACTGTAGTTTTCTATAATAATATGAGCATTGGTTCCTGTCATACCAAATGAACTTAACCCTGCAAGAAGTCTATCGCCTTCCCATGTTTTGTTTTCTCTTGTAATACTAATTTTATTATTCTTCTCTTCAGAAAAATTAGAATAAGCCGATTGGTAGTTGTACTGACCAAGTAATTGCCTACTCTGAAGTGCATATATAGTTCGAAGTAACCCCAGTAATCCGGAAAGTACTCCCAAATGACCAAACTGAGCTTTAGCAGAACTTATACTAAGGTTTTTATAACATGAATGATTATTTCTAATTTTAGCTATACCTTCCAGTTCAATAGTATCTCCAACAATTGTTCCTGTACCCTGTCCTTCTATAAATTCAATATCTCCAGGAGAAATGGATGCATTTTCGCAAGCTAATTTTATTACTTCTGCTTGAGAGTCTGCTTTAGGTACAGATATGTTTTTAGCAGCCATTTCTCCACGATTAAGAGCCCCTCCTTTAATTATGGCGTAAATAGGATCATTGTCCTCAACAGCACGGTCAAAGGGCTTAACCAAAATACCTATGACTCCTTCTCCAAAAACAGTACCATCAGCATTTTTATCATAAGGAGCACAGTTAAAGGTTTTAGAATAGATAGGATGTTCTTCCACAGTCTTTTTCAACACAAAATCTATAACTTCACCACCTATAAAAGCAGCATCACAATCGTTGTTCCTTAAACTCTGACATGCATAATATAATGCAGACAATGATGATGAACACGCTGTATCAATAGACATAACAGGTCCTTTCCATTTAAAAAAACTAGCAATTCTGGTACCTGCCATTGGCAGGTAAGAAGATTCCGAAGAGTTTCTATTAATTTTACGAAATAAGGAATGATATTCTGATTCCTGCTGTACCACAAAAGTTGCCACCCGTTTATTTTCCATATCTTTATTGCTATAACCTGCATTCATAACTGTTTTTACAGCAGCTTCAAGTAATAATCGGTTTCCCGGATACATTTTTTCGCCTTCATCCTTATCCAAAGCAAAAAATTCATAATCAAATAAATCTATCTGTTTTAGATAAGAGCCTTTCGCAATATCCTGATGATCAAAATTTTTAGATATATCGAAAAATCTATTTTTAGGGAATTCAATACATGTAGTTTTATCTTTCTCTAAAAAAGAAAAGAATTCCGGTAAGGTTTCTATTCCTCCTATATTAACAGAAGCACCAATAATGGCAACATCATTATTCATTTTTAAAAAACTAAAAGTTTAATATTTCCATTTCGTCGTCTGCATGCTCTTTACGATCAACATATTCGGTATTCTTAGCGTTTATTTTCCCTGCAATAAAATCAGACAGTTCAATAATGCTTGTATATTCGTAAAAAGTTGAAATATCAAAGTTCATACTGAATATGGACTTTAACCTATTATTAATTTCAATTATCATGATGGAGTTCCCTCCCAAACTGAAGAAATTATCATCAATTTTAACAGTATCTGTTTTCAGCAATTCGCCCCATATTTTCAGAATCTGTTGATCAATTTCATTGGGTGTTCTTAGTTCATCAACAATAAAACGCGGCTTATCTTTGGATAGCATCACATCTAAAAACTTATAATCCTTTTTACCATTTATAGTTAACGGTATGCTGGGAAGCTCAACGATATGATTAGGAATCATATAAAATGAAAGTTTACTTTTTAAGTGGCGTTTAATTTCATGTGATTTCATTTTTTTATCAAGAACTACAAAGGCAATTATTTCTTTATTTTTTAATTCATTTTCCCTGACAATTAATGCTGCATCTAAAATATTTTCATTTTCAATCAGCACATGTTCTATTTCTTTCAGTTCAACCCGGTATCCACGTATTTTTATTTGTAAATCCTTACGCCCTATAAATTCAATATTTCCATCAGGAAGCCACCTGCACAAGTCACCTGTCTTATATATTTTTTCTTTACTAAGCGGAAAGTCTATAAATTTTTCACTGGTCAAAGCCTCATTATTCAAATAACCGCTCGTGACACCTTCTCCTGCGATACAAAGTTCTCCTACAGCTCCTAAAGGAACCAATATGTTTTCAGAGTTTACAATAAATACCCGTGTTTGTGGTATGGGTTTTCCTATGATGTTTCTTTCAAAGCTGCTTAGGTTTTTATTTACAACAGCATCTATTGTTGTTTCTGTAGGGCCAAAATGATTATTCACCTTAACTTCTGGTAGTATTTGTTTTATTCTTTGAACCAATGTATTGTTAAGAGATTCTCCACCAATACATATATGAGTCAGTCCTTTTAACATTTTGGCAGTAGCGACATCTTGAAAAATAAGTTGTATAAAACCCGGAGTTCCTTGCAAAACATTTACTTTGTATTTTTTGATTGCTGTAGTTAAATCGTAATGTGAATCGTTCTGTGCCTTTGTAGGAATAAGAATACTTCCACCATTTAGCAAAGGCAAAAAGAACTCAAGCAAACATACATCAAACGCAGCATTTGTAGTATTTACAGTTACTATTTTACTTCTTTTATTTAATAGTTTAACCTCTGTCTGAATTCTGGAAGCTATATTCTTGTTAGTAATAATACTTCCTTTCGGTTTCCCTGTTGTCCCGGAGGTATAAATAATGGTAAAAGGACTGTCTTCTGCTATGCTGATTTTTATATTTTTACCGGAATATTGATTCTCCCCCTTAACAAAGCTGCGGTAAAGTTTTTCGTCAATCAACAGTTGGGCATTTGTATCTTCTAAAATATAATTCAGCCGGTCTTCTGGTGCATTTATATCTGCCGTTACATAAGCCGCTCCCATTTTGGCTGATGCCAAAACGGATATCAACAGTTTTTCTGTCTTTTCCATATGAATAACCAGCAAATCTTTAGCTGTTATCTTATGCTTCTTTTTTAAATAAGCTGCAAATTGATTTGCTTTTTTATTCAGTTGAGCGTATGTTAACTCTTTTGTATTATATACAACTGCTCTCTGATCGGGAAACGCTTTTACCGTAGTTTCAAATAGGTCTTTAAGTGCTTTATATTTTTTAGATACTATGGGTTTATTAAACTCATGTAAAAGAATATTTTTTTCTTTTTGAGTAACTGTTTCTAGCTTGTTAATCTCCAAATTGGTATTGCTACCTATCGATTTTATTAAAAATAAAAAGTTGTCTGCCATTCGCGCAATTGTTTCGCTGGAGAACAAATCTGTATCATATTCTACTTCAAGCTGTAAACCACTATTACTTTTTACAAAACTAAATGTAAGATCGAGCAGACTGTAATCTCTTTCTTCTTCGGTATACGAAACAGTTTGAGTACCATTAAAGTTCAAAACTTCTTTTTTATCTTCATCTAAATCCTGAAAAGCAATCATTACATCAAACAAGGCATTTCTACTGGTATCTCTTTCGATATTTATATGGTCGAGCAACTCATCTATCGGATACATTTGATGCGCATAGCCTGCCAGCATGTTTTGTTTCACAATATTAAGTACATCAATAAAGCTGTTCTTCTCTTCGAATTGTGTTCTTAAAGCAATTGTATTTACATAAAATCCTACTTGATTATTTAAATCGACATGATCCCTTCCGGCAACAGGTACACCAAGAATTATATCATTTTGACCAGAATATTTATACAGAAAAATATTTAGTACGGCTGTTAGCCCCATAAAAAGAGTAGCTTCTTCTTCTTTCAGAACAGGGTGAAGCCATTCCAACAAGTTATTTTCTATTTTAAATACCTCAGAATACCCTTTGTATGATTTTATCTTAGGCCTTGAAAAGTCGGCAGGTAAATCGAGTAGCGGAAATGTATTGTTAAACTGTGCTTTCCAAAAAGCAAGGTCTGCTTCTCCCTGAGGGCTCTTTAGGGTATTTTGCTGCCAATTCGCGTAATCTTTATACTGCAATTCTAAAGCAGGAAGGTTAGGTTCTTCATTTTGGTGTATTGCGTTATAAAATAACTTTAATTCATTTTCCAAAATATCGATAGACCATCCGTCAGCTGCAATATGATGTATAACATATTGTAATATCCATTGTTCTTCTTTTACCTGTATCAGCTGAGCCCTTATCATTAAATCAGAAGATAAATCGAATATTCTATTCGTAAAATCACCTATAATTTTAGCGGTATTATTTTTCTTATTTACAATGTTATGACATTCAACGGAAAACCGAACTGAATCTTCTGCCTGAATTGTCTGGCGTAAAGTTCCATCGATATCTTCTGAAAAATTGGTTCTAAGGCTTTCATGGCGCAAAATACAGCTAACAAAGGCTTTATCTAATATTTCGGCATGTAACTTACCGTTTATCTGTTTTATATTTGATATATTGTAGGCTCTATTTACATTTGGAAAACGGCATAATACCCATAATCTTCTCTGGGAAGAAGAAAGTATATAATTTGCTGCCGGCTTCACCGGTTCAACTGATTTAAAGGCTAATTTTTCAGAATTTTCAACAAGCTTTGCCTGTTTTTCTATACTAGGATTTATGTACAGATCTTTCAACTCTATCTGTATGTTAAAACTCTTTTTCAATTCACCGAGTAACCGTGCAATGGTTAGACTGTGACCACCCATCCTGAAGAAATTTTCCTTCACAGAAATTTTGTTCTTTTCACCGAGCAGTACTGCCCATATTGCAGCTATTTTCTTTTCAGTCTCACTTTTCGGCAAAACTATATTTTCAGCTACTGTAAATAAATCTGTCTTTCTCAGTTCCTTCTCATCTACCTTTCCATTAATAGTCATTGGAAGTTGTTCTATAAATGTATAACGAGATGGTAACATATATGACGGAAGAAAATCACTTACTGTTTCTTCGATACTTGTTGCATCTATCTCTTTACGGGCTTCTATAAAAGCTATAATCTCATTTACCTGAAATTTATTTCTTACAACCAGTATATGTGCAAGATTAACTCCGTTACATTTTTCAATGTTTTCCTTTATCTCTCCCAATTCGATGCGATAGCCTCTTACCTTAACCTGTTTGTCTGAGCGTCCTATGAATTCCAGTTTTCCCTGATTATTCCATCTTACCAAATCACCAGTTTTGTAAAGTCGCTGTGTTTTATTAAACGGGCTTAAAATAAAGCTCTTTCCAGTAAGCTCTTCATTATTCAAATACCCTCTTCCCACAGATGCCCCACCAATATAGAGCTCTCCAACAGCTCCCGGTGGCTGGAGGTCCAGGTGCTCATTAAGTACAAAACTCTCTGTATTAAAAATAGGACGGCCTATATTTAACAGTTCTCCTTCTTTTATTTCTACTTTTTCAATTGATGTTATTACAGAAGCTTCGGACGGCCCGTATGCATTATAAATATTACAGATACCTTTCCAATCTTTGATCATTTCCATATTCCAGGATTCTCCTCCGATTACCAGTGAGGTAATATTTTTAAAATCATCAGGGTTTAGATTTGGGATCAAAATAGGTGGAATCAATGCATGTGTTATATTCTTCGTTTTAATAAATGAAGACAATGCTTCGGGAATTGTTCTGATCTCTTCAGGGACAATAACCAGTGTACTTCCCGATGTCAGTGCATTTACCCATTCGAAAACAGAGGCATCAAAACTTATAGATGCAAACTGAAGGATCCGGGAATTGGATGTGATATTTAGAACATGACGGTTGGAAAGTAATAAGTTCTGCACATTCCTATGCTCTATCAAACATCCTTTTGGTAGCCCTGAAGAGCCCGAGGTATAGATTGAGTATGCCAAATCAGCCGGAAGCGTATCTACTTTTATATTAGTTTCCAGTTGTTTTTGTATTGCTACAGTAACTTCCTCATTTTTAATATTAATTAATTGATAATCTTTAAAAGCCTCTTCATCAGAAGAGCTATCTGATATAATAAAATCTGCTTTCGAATTTTGCAGAATATGCTTCATTCGTCCTTCAGGCATCCCTGAATCAACTGGCAAATAAACACCTCCTACCTTTAGCACAGCTAAAATACATAAAAATGTTTCTGCCGACCTTTGTGTACGAATGATAACAAAATCTCCTTTTTTAACTCCCAAATCAATAAGATAATGTGCTATTTTGTTGGCTTTCCTATTTAACTCCTGATAAGAGATTTTCGTGTTAAGGTATTCCAGTGCGACTGCATCGGGATTCTTTACTACTTGTTCTTCAAAAGATGTATGTACACAGATATTGTCAACAGCTTGTTCCTTCCCTTTGCTTAATGATAATACCTTTTCTTTTAATCCTGAAGAAGAAAAATCCAGCCTTTTAACAGGTTTATCAGGATTATCAACAATACTTTCCAACACATTTACGTACGATTCGGCAATTCTATGAATGGTCTTACTTTCGAAAAGGTTTGTATCATATTCCCATTCGACTAAGATATCTTCTTCTTTTTGACTCATGTATAGTGTTAAATCAAACTTAGAAGAATAGTATGCTTTTTTTACCTTTTTAATTTCTACTTCATCGGAAAAAGCTCTAGATGCTTCCTTACTATTCTCGAGAGCAAACATGATTTGAAATACAGGTGAATGTCCCAGTTCTCTTTCAGGATTAATATCTTCTACAAGAAGATTAAAAGGGTAGTCCTGATATTCGAATGCCTGCATAATCTCTTCTTTATTTTGTTGCATGAATGATAGAAATGAGGCGTCATCATTTACCTTATTTCTTAAAACCAGCGTATTTACAAACATTCCTATCAATCCTTGGACTTCCTTTAAGGAACGGTTGGCAACTGGTGTTCCCATTAAAATATCCTTCTTATTGCTCCATCTTCTCAGTAATACTGCGAAAGCACTCTGCAAAGTGATAAACATTGTAACTCCGTACTTTTTATTAAATCTTAAGATTTTATCATAAAGATCCTTTCCAATGTTATGTTTAAATGCAATTCCCTCATATGATTTGATCTTTGGCCTTGGATGATCTAATGGTAAATTATGCAGCAGCGGAATATCTTTGAGCCTGTCAATCCAAAACTCTTTTTGTTCTTCCAGATGGGTATCTGTAAGTTTTTCCTTTGCCAGACTGCGTAGTCAGCATACTGGACAGGTAGTTTTTCCAGTGTGTTTTTACTACCATAGGTAAATCTTTCATAAGCAGCCCTTAGTTCATTCATAAAGATATTCATCGACCATCCATCTATTGCTATATGTGGTATTGCAAGTAACAGAAACGATCTGGTATCGGATACTTGAAGCAATCTTGCTCTTAGCATGTATCCTTCATTTAAGTTGAAAGTAGTTCTGAATACTTTTTTCTGATGTTCCTTCAAAAAACTTTCGGAAAATGCACTTTCACTGCAGCTTACAGTTTCAAGCAATTCAGCCGGCTTATTAAGCAAAATAGAAACAGGAGTATTACCTGCACCGGTTTTAATAACTGTTCTCAATATCTGATGCCTTTCGACAATATTGCATAAGGCTCTGTTTAATGCTTTGCCATCAATTTTTCCTGTTAATTCAAAAAGTTCAGTAACATTATATACGCTTTTGTCTGCTATTACTTTATCCAGCAACCAAAAGCTTTCCTGTTGAAAAGAAAGTGTTCTTTCCTGTTTGTTTTCAGAATATACTGGAATAATTCCAGATTTATTTTCCTGTTTATTCTCGCCTTCTAAAAACTGAGCCAACAAGGCTATATTTGAATATTTAAATATTTCTGTTAAATTTAATTTTCTCCCTAAAATTGTTTGAATTTTTGCTATGATTTTCGTGGCAATCAGTGAATGTCCGCCTATAAAAAAGAAGTCATCATAAATTCCTATTTTTTCAAGCTGTAATGCATCCTGCCAAATCATGCAAAGTACCTTTTCCATATCTTTTACAGGAGGCACATAATCACTTTTGATAACTGCATTTGTATCGGGTAGTTTTTTAAAATCAACTTTCCCGTTAAGGTTCATGGGAATTTCATCTATATAAATAACAGAAGAAGGCAGCATATTTACGGGAAGATATAATTTCATTTTTTGAAAGAGTTCACTTTCGGTAACAGTAACATCTTTATTCAGGACAAGATATGCTACAAGTGAACTAATATTATCGGCATCAGTTTTTGAAACCACAATACATTCGTTCACCTCATCCATCTTATTAATTAGTGCCTTTACTTCTCCCAATTCAATCCGAACTCCTCTGATTTGAACTTGATTATCTGATCTCCCGATATATTCCAGTACTCCGTTTGGTAACCATCTGACAATATCACCGGTTCTGTATAATTTACCAGTACTCAATTCAGGTACTTTAATAAACTTTTGCTTTGTTAATTCTTCGTTATTATGATATCCTTCAGATACTCCTATCCCTCCCAGTACAAGCTCACCTTTGGTCCCTACAGGCACCTGCTGTAAAAGATTATTTACCACATATGCTTCCACATTATCAAGTGTTCTTCCTATAACAGGTTTTTCATGATCGTTCATTACGCTTATATGACTCACTACAGAGCATTCTGTAGGTCCATATACATTAAAAGCTACAGTATTGTACTGCTTACAGTAATTTTTTATTTCCTCAAGTAAGCTTTGCCCTGTTGCTTCCCCCCCGATTACTAAATTAGGAGCTGAAGTTATATTACCCGAAGAAAGTCCAGGTAAAAGAAACTGTAGTTGGGAAGGGGTAACATCAACAACTTTTACATCCAGGCTGTTCAAATACTGCCAGAATTCTTCAGGAGATTTTTCTTTAACATCTTCAAGTAATACTAATGTTCTTCCCTGATAAAATTGTGTAATTGCATTTAATGAGCCGTCGAAGGTAAAGGTAGAGTTCCATCCCCAATTCTGATCTATATCAATCTGTTCTTGTTCAAAAAATACTGAAAAATTATGTGCAAGATTTAAGATTCCTTTATGTGCAATTCTAACTCCTTTCGGCTTTCCTGTTGTTCCGGAAGTATACATTACATAAATTAAATCTTCCCTATTAATCTCCAATTCCAAATTATTTTTACTGTTTTTTTCCAGTGCTTTCAATTGTGATAGATCGTCGAGAATAATTTTTTGTAAATCATCAACAGGAAATTTTGAGGCGTATGCCGCTATGGTAATAACCGATCTTATATTTGCATCAGCAGTTAGTTGTGAAACTCTTGAATCAGGAAATTCAGGATTAATAGGTACATAAGCCAATCCGGCTTTCATAACAGATAGTATACTTATAATTTGATTAAAAGACCTATCGAGGCAAATTCCTACTAAATCTCCTTTTTGATAGCCTTCATTATAAAATTTTCTGGAAAGCTGATTCGCTTTCTCATTTACTTCATTAAAATTCAGCTTATTATCACCCTGAATTAAGGCAAATTTATCAGGTTTTACACTTGCATAGTATTCAAATAATTCATGGAAGGCATTTATATTTTCAAATGCTTTAACTTGCTTGCCCTGCCACATTTCCATCTGTAAAGTATCACTTTCAATACAATTGGCCAATGATGAAATGCTGGCTTTAGGGTCTTTTATAATTTCATATAAAATATCTTCGTAATACATGCAAAACCTTTCAATTGTTTTAACGGTAAAAAGATCGGTATTATATTCGAGGGTCATACTTAACTCGCCATTTACCTCCATAAGGTTTGGCACAAGGTCGAGTTTTACATGTTCTTGTTTAAATACCTCCCAACTGACAGAAGCTCCGTCCATTTTCGGAAGTGTTAACCGGTCCCAGTTAAAAGCTACAGAGAAAAAAGGAAATCTACTTATATCTCTATCTTTTAGTCCTTTTTGAATTAGCTGGCTAAAAGGATAGTCTTGATTTTCATAAGCATTAAACAGCTTATATTTTACCCTTGATAAGAAGTCCAGTATATTTTCTTCTGGTTTTATTTCACATAAAATCGGATAAATATTTGCACAAAAGCCAATCATCAGGTCACTGTTTGGTATTGTACGACCGTTAAAGGCAACTCCAATTACCAATTTTTTTTGAGAGGACAAACGGTAGAGGAGTAACTGAAATGCTGCAAATACTAACATAAAATATGTGCAGTTGTTGTCTACGGAAAATGCTTTAAGATCTTTAAAAAAATCTTTCTGAAAGTTCATAAGGTATGATGAACCGTTGTATTGATTGCTTAATGGGCGTGGATTATCGAGTGGTAAATCCAAAACAGGAATTTCAGAGCTTACCTCATCTAGCCAATACTCTTCCTGTAATTTAAAATGTTGTTCATTTGACTGGTCCAAACGCCATTTTACAAACTTGTCAAAACCCATTGTTTCTTCAAGTTTAGCATTGAAATCGTTATAATAGGCTGCCAATTCGGTATAAAGTACACTAACACCTACTCCGTCTATAGTAATATGGTTACAACTAAGAACAATTACAAAGTGATTTTCATTAATTTTTAAAACTGTCAGCCGGTGCAGGGATTCACTCAAATCATATTGTCTATCCGCTTCCTCTTTAAGGTGTTTTTTTACAAACTGTTCGGAGTTCTGTTCTTCTTTTATATTGACAACTTCAATAGCTACATCAAACCGTTGATGAAATGTTTGTTCAAGTGTTTCTTCATCAATGGTTATTCTCATTCCAATATGACGATCGGTAACTTTTTGATATGATCTTTGAAGTTTATCAACATCCAGCGCACCCTCAACTCTTAAAGCCCAAGTTTGAGAGTTTGTCATCATGGCTCCTTTGCTCACTTTCGATAATACAAGCAGTGCTTTTTGATCACCTGTTAAAGGAAGTGTAAAATTTTCATTTTTTAAGCCTTTATCTTCTTCAATTGTTTTTTTTGTTTCGGTTTTAACTTCTTCCATGAATTCAGGAGAAACAATAGGGCAAAGAGAATCAAGCCTTGTATTTATCTTATCGTCTTTTGTTTTTTTCTGATTATTTTCTAAAAGTGATATAATACTATTCAGGTGTGTTAATTTTTTATCGTGCAGAGAAGTACTAAAATTAATTTCGTCAATTCCCAAAGTGAAGAGGTATTGCAGTTGTTCTTTACAGTACTCTTTTGTTCCGGTTAAAACACGCTCTTGTATACACTTGTTTATATACTTTTTAAGAACATATTCTTTTTCATCAAAACTTAATGTTCGTAAAATTTCAGCTGTACTGCCGTTTTGTACTATAAATTGTAACCAATACGCGTCATTTTCCTGCGCTCTTTCATACAAAAACCGGTATGCATTGTCTTTTGCTTCAGTTTCAGTTTCTCCGGTAAAACAAAAAACCTGCATTACAACATGTTTTCTATTTCTGTTTGGAGACAATGTTTCCACTGTATTTTTATAGGCAGTAATTTTTTGACTGAGTCCTGTAATTATTTCCCTAGTGTATTCGACTACTACATCAACCCCCAAGGATCCGGCAAGTTCATATGCTATTATGTTATTTTCTAAGGTGGTTTCTATTGAAGGAAAGATTTCATTCCTGCTTAATTGGGAAGAAATTATTTGCTTTAACTTTGAAATCTTTTCAAATTGGTTTTCTGTTTTATCAAAAAACAGCCCCCTGCTAAACTCATTATCCCACGATAGGATGCCTGTACTACTTAAAAAAGACTCATCATTTACCTTTAATTTAATATCGAGAGCTAATTCAATCAAATCGTTATGATATGCTGATATCCAGTTTTGAAGTGAATTTTTAGATGTTTTTTCCTTAAAACAACAATAAAGGGAAGATAATCCGGTATTTCTTTTATTTAAAAATCCGAAAAATGTCCTTATATTTTGATTTGCAGTACCAGCAACAGTAAGAGGTACAAAAATACTTAACTTATTTTTTACAGTTTGTTTTTGTCGTGTTTTTAATTCCTGTTTTTTACTTACAGATACTTCTGCTTCAAAAGTAGGTTTATGAATTGCCTCTTCTTTTAAAACAGAAGCGATAGGATTTATAAGTCCTTTTCTTTTTAGTTTAGGCTTGTCTTTTTTTTTTTCTAATCCAAAATCCAGCAGCTTTCATTTTTTGAATTGAATTGTGTACTGCACTAATAATCGTATTTAGATCTTCATCTGTATGCGCGGTTGAAATAAAACATGTTCTTCCTTCCCATACATAGACTCCTTCATTTATTACATGATAAAAGAAAATATCCAGTTCCAAAGGCTGGAAAGCAAAGCTTAAATTACCTGACATTGAAAATCGAAAATTAGAACCAAACCTGTGGACTTTCAGCGGAACTTGATAATGTGTAATAATATCATCGAGAATAGAACACATTTCTTCTGTCCTTTCATTTAATTCATGCTGTAGTTCGGGACCTTTATCAAGCATTTCGGTCAGTGCTGCATTTACAGCAGTCATTGCCAAAGGATGTTTACAAAAAGTACCGGCAGTATATGTTTGATTGCCTATAGGTACTGAATTATCTCCATAGCTCCAGTACCCTCCGTCAACCCAGTCCATACACCAACTTTTTCCAGCAACAATACCCACTGGTATCCCTGCTGCAATGGCTTTACCGTAAGTAGTTATATCAGCTTCAATATCAAACCATTCCTGCGCTCCTCCCAATGCAATCCTGTATCCGACCAATACTTCATCAAAGACAAGAATAATATCTTTTCTTCTTGTTATTTCCCTGATATTTTTCAAAAATTCCTTAGGGTTTTTATTTCCTAAATAGTTTCTTACCGGCTCTACAATTACTGCCGCTATATCATCGGCATTTTCTTCTATAAACGAAAGTGCTTTTACATTTCCATACGGTAATATCAGGGTATCTTCTATCGCTGATTCGGGGATTCCAGGAACCATACCTTTAGATTCAAATGTATCTGATTCTATGTCAGGTACTACTAAAACATTATCGCAATGGCCATGATATGAATTTTGAAATATCACAATTTTATTTTTACCACTAGCCGCTCTGGCTATTCTGATAGCGGTCATAACTGCTTCTGTACCCGTATTGGAAAACAGAACTCGATCCATATTTATGGTTTTAGCAATTAATCGTGCATTTTCTGCGGTTAAATCTGACTCCGGTCCAATTTGATATCCTTTTTCTAACTGCTCTGTCAAACGCTTCTTTAAAAAATCAGGATTATGACCGAATAAAGTAGACCCAAACCCCATGGCAATATCAACATATTCATTATCATCAACATCCCTTATTTTTGAGCCTTTGGAAGCTTTTGTAACTATTGGATATAAAAGCTCTTTCGTTTCGAGCCTAAACCCTGACGAACTTTTACGATTATTGCATAAATAAGCTCTGGAATCCTGAGCAATTCTTTTAGAACCGAATGTTTTGTCACAATATTCTTTGATAAAACCATCCAAATAGATTTCTTGCTCCGGTGTAAGCTCTCTACTTTTCTTAGTATCTACCCAAGCTGTTGAAGCATCATCATTCTTATGGTTACCGTTGGTTGATACTGATCGTGAAAACAACATTTTCCGGGGTGTAAAAGTTTTAGAACTGCCATTGGTTGTTTCTTTAAAAGATACGGGGGGTTCAAAATTTGAAACTTCAGAAAAACTTTGGACTCCCTTTTCCCTGCTTTTAAATGAAAAGCTATTTGAAAACTGCTTTACAGGTGCTTCGTCATGTATTTCTTTTACAGGTGCGACCTCTTTTGTTTCATTTATACTTTCTGAAAACATTACCGGTTCCATTTCACTTTGAGGTAATTCCTTAGCATTCTCCAAAACATAGGACGTAATTTTTCCGATTGTATTTATGTTTTCAAAGATATCTCTCATGGATATTGATACCCCATAAGTTTCTTTTATCTTTCTAGTAACCGACATCATTGTAAAGGAGTCTGCCCCTATTTCCAATAAAGGTACTCCCGTTTCTATATCCTCTGCATCGTACCCCATTGTTCCAGCAAAAAGATCTCTAATATTTTCTTGTAACTTCATTTTATATTTATTTTTTACCCTGTTTTAATTTGTAGTAGCCAATAACTTTAAAAATATTGGCAGAATTTAAGTGTGTATGTATTGAATTTTTTGACAGGGATAAAGTTTTTACTTATGATACCATTACATTTTGTGCATTACTATAGCATTAAAATGTAATGGTATTATTAAGTAGATACTGAATTAATTTTCTATTTGGAGTTTTTCACAAATAACTCCGATAAGTTCATTAATAGAACTGTATTGGAAAAAATCTACCACAGAAAGTTCTATGTTAAATTTTTCATTAATCTCACTCTGAGCTTGTGGTAACAGTAATGAATTTAACCCGAGATCAAAAAGATTTTCATCATCATTAATATCTTCAAGATTTAACAGTTTTACCCAGGTATTGGTAACGTGTCCCTTTACAGTTTCGTAAGACTGCTTTTCTTGTAAGTTTTGTGTTTTATTACCTATAAAACTTGAAATTTCATCAACGGTTCTATGTTGAAACAGATCAACTATTGTCAATCCGCACTGATATTTTTCTTCAATTTTATTGTATACCTGAGGTAGTATTAATGAATTTCCTCCCAAATCAAAAAAACTGTCGTCTCTTGAAAAAGAATCTATTTTTAGAACTTCCATAAATACTGAAGTCACGTAATCTTCAATACTCTCCTTAAATACAGTCTTGGTTTCGGTGTCCTCATCTGGTAATGTCTGAACCTCTTTAGTGAGAACAATTTTAGATATTGGTATTGCAATTTCGAACTCGTCTTTTAAATAATTTTTAAAGTCAGTATTTATATTATTTTCAGAACCTGATACTTCAATTTCTCTTAAAGGTGCTGTTTTTAAAGATAGGTAGGGTTGCATAAAAAGATTGTTCTTGTTAATGCCTATAAACGAATTTGAAACTCCCTGGCTCAAAACTTTATACATTAATTTTAATGCATCTTTTGCTTTTAAAATATCAAACCCTTTACGAGCTGCTAACTCTGGAAATTCAATCTTTTTACCAAGCCCTGTATTTTCCCAAATAGACCAGGCCATATTCCATACCTTCACAGCATTTTGCTGAGTTGCATATTTTACCAAAGCTTCCTGAAACCTATTAGCCGCAGAATAAGCAATAACACCAACTCCTCCAAAATAACCGTTAACTGATGAAAAGTTAATGAAATTTGATATTTTTAATTCACATGCTAAATCATATAAATTAAAACTTCCCTTTACTTTAGTCTGAATTTGGTGTCTGAACTCCTCAGCAGAAAAATTACTTATGGCCTTCATTTTAAAATCAGCAGCTAAATGAAAAATTCCGTCTATCGTCGTACCATTAAGTCTTTGTTTTAGTGTTTGATAATCATTTAAATCGGCGTTAACATAGGTGACATCAGCACTTATCTCCTTAATTCTATTATAATTATCTTGTTTTTCCTGATTTAAATCTGCAAACGCACTTCTTCCCAATAAAACTAATTTTACCGCTGCTTTTTCAAGTAAATCCATAGCCAAAGTTATAGCGATACCTCCTAATCCTCCGGTTATAAGATAGGTTTCATTATCTTTAGGAATAAAGGACTTTTCGTAATTTTTAATCACAGTTTCACTTAAGCGCGAAACAAATCGTTTATTTTCACGATAAACAACTTCTCTGTCAAACTTATTAATTGCTGTAGCCTCCTGAAATAACGCCGAGCTGTCAATTAAAGTATTTACATCAATATGTTTGCAAGAAATCCACTTTATTTCTTCATGAATCGCATGCAGCATACCTATCTGAGCACTAGCATTTATTCTTGTTTTCTCATCAGAAGTAACCTGCTGATTTTGTCTACTTACCAAAATAAGGCTAATGTGCTTTTCACGGAATGTACTAAGTGCTTTTACCAAAAACAATAGGCGTAGTGCATTTTTTTCAGCAGTTTCACTGGAATTAGTACTTTTTTTATCTTCTTCAGATTCTATAATAACAGTACCAAGTTCAATATTATTAGCGAATATATCTTCAAGAAGTTTTATAAAGTCTTCCTGGCGGTCTTGATTAACTCCATATTCATTATCAGATATTTTACAGAAATTATCTGAATTAACTGCATATAACAAATCTACACTAGCTGGCAGTATTTCAAAATTAATAGACGAGTTTACCACTGGAAAAACTAAAGCAGTTCTGGGCTTAGTGATGGCAATTTCCGATAGTTTTTTCGGTTTCCATATTCGTTCAAGGACGGTTGTTTTATATGTGTCGTCTCCAGAGATTTTATTTACCACGGATGGGTTTAAATTAAAGCTTCCCTCCTCTAGCATTTTTGTCAATTTCCCTTTCTGTATTTTACCGATAGATGTTCTAGGTATTTCATTAGGCTGTATGCTTATAATTTCGCTTGGGGTAAACCCAAAAAGCATAGAAACCTCCCTTCTTATGACCTTTTTAATATTTTCTGAAGCGGTACCTTGTTCTTTTGTATGATAGAATACTGCCACACTATCTGTATAACTTTCGCCATCTCTAAAAGGTACTACTGCTGTAGATGAAGGTTCAACACCTTTAATTGTATCGATATATTCTTCTATTTCATGACACGACAGGTTGTAGCCGTTAATAATCAATATATCTTTATTCCTTCCTACAACAGCAACTTCCCCATTTTGTATAAAAGCGATATCTCCTGTATCGAACCAATTGTTATCTGTAAAAGATTCTGTATTTACATCGGGCCTGTTATAATAGGACTCCAGAATACAGGCTCCTTTTACCTGTAATCTTCCATGTTGTCCCTCTTTTAAAAGCTCATTGCTCTCATTAACAATTCTAGCATCAACTCCGGCAATAGGTTTTCCAACACTGACATATTTATGGTTTACGGAGCTTAAATCAAAGCTTTTATTGAATAATACCGCTGAGCAGGTTTCAGACATTCCCCAAGCGGGGAAAACTGCTTTTGAGCTTAGGTTAAATGGCTTGAAAAGCTCTAAAAACTTATGAACTTGTGAGGCTATAATCTGCTCTCCACTATTCATTATAAAACGAATAGTTGATAAATCGAGTTTAGAATTTGTTATTTCTTCTTTAAAAGAACTGATTAAATTAAACGCAAAATTAGGTGCCCACGTTAGGTTTACCCTGAATTGACTACAAAGTTCCATCCAACGCAACGGTTTTTGTAATATATAATTGGTATCAACCTGAATTTGGAAACATCTGCTAACCACATCTCTGACGTGAAACATTATTATACCTCCTACGTGATCAAGCGGTAACCAGTTTAAACTGATATCTTCTCTTGTGAACGTATTTGCAGCGATAGTTCCGGCACAGCGATTAATAATTCTTCGGTGTGTCTGTGGTACCAGTTTCGGAGCTCCAGTACTTCCGGAGGTCATTAAATATACCGCAATATCATCAGGCTGTACATCAAATGTGTTTAATTTTTCAGCAGTGCCTGCTAAATCTTCATAGGCAAGCACTGTTACTGTTGTATTAGTATTCGCTTTTAGAAAAGCCGAAATCACTTCCTTATTTTTCTCTTCACATATTACTACACTTTCAGAAAACTGCTTAACAGTAGCAAGCAGCTTGTTTGCCCCGGGCATATTTGTGCTGTATCCTTTCGGAAATGCCATTGGAATAGCAGGTATACCTTTTAATATACTACCCCAAAAAACCTCAATATACTGTGCCATATCAGGCAGCTGCATAATAATAGGGGTTTGTTTCCTTATTCTGAGTTTATGAAGAGCTCCTGCAGTCATTTTCGCTTTCTCAAATAACTCATTATAACTAAATGTCTCAGCATTTCCCTTACTGCTTACTAATGTTATACCGTTACTGGTGATACTTGCCGCCGCTAAACTTTCTGAAAGCGTGCCTTCTGTGATTTTCGTGTTGGCAGCACCTCCTAAAACAATAGCATCTTTAGCTGTGGAAAACTGGTTATTTGCTTCAAATTCAAAATTTGTTTTAAGTTCTGATTTAAGTTTTAAAGAAGTGTATTGGGTTTTTAACTTCTCTGCCAGCGATAATAAATATTCTTCATTAAAAATAGGAATTTCATTTAGTTGACCAACGTCCATCTCTCCATTAAAATCTATTGGAAATGAGGTTAACTGGACCATTTTGAATTCAGTATTTGCAACATCAGTTATCTGATTTTTAATATCCTCTTCACTAACAATTTGTGTGCTTAAAAAATATATGATTAAAGTGGTGATCCCTTCTTGAGTTGTTTTTTGCTTTACAAAACAATCATAAATTCCTTTTATACCAATTATTGCCTTTTGAATTGAGTGTTCAGTTTTTATTGGACTTTGTGTTATTAATGCTTTCATTTCTTTAATTTAATGAAGTTCTTTTTAATTCTCTATCATCCAGAAATTCGTGAATTCTGTTCCAAAAAGTGGGATTTTTATTTGACGAAATAAAAATCCCTCCCATATTAATATTTAGATCCCTATATTTCTCATCTTTCATCATTATCTCATGTGCTTTTTTTAGATTCCAGTAAGGTATATCGGGACGTAGGTGATGTGTCAAATGATAATTTTCATTGTGTATACTCGAAAAAAAAGCTTCTAAAGGATGGCTAAACCTGTTCCATGACTTATCTATTTCGTCGGGGTTTTTAATTAATAAAAAGTGTTCTGATATACCTATAAACCACCCTTGCCATGGGAATATGATGAAGAATGGAACAAACCACAGAAGAATCAGGTATAACAACCATCCGTTCAAGGCAAAAACTCCTATGATAAACAACCAGTATACTATCATTATTATAGCTTCACGAGAACCTTCCTTAACATACCCTAAACGGTCGTTAAACAATGCCTTGGCATAAATAAAAGCATTACCAAACAGCATAGGTTTCAGTAGATGTTTTTTGATAAATGCTTTTTTATCAAGATCTTCATATAGACCAAAATGGTTGTAAAACCTCAAATCTGGATCTTTATCTTCGTTACCTATATGGTTGTGATGATGTACTACATGTGATTTAATATAATCATCAAAACCCAAAAAAATCAGGTAACCTGTAAGGTACTTTCCAACAAAATCATTTAGCCAAGTATTTTTAAAAAGCACTCCGTGTCCGGCATCATGGAGCAAGGTTACAAATGCACGTTGCCTTGTACCAATTAACAGAACTGCCAAAGGATAGAAATACCAGTTTACGAGCACAATGTATACACTTGCTCCTATAAAAAGATAATCTACCAATAACCCCAAAAGAGAACGGTAGTTATTGGTTTCCGACAACATATCTAGTTCTTTCAGAATCTGCCTGTTAAATCTGTGGTTCTTCATATTTTACTATAATTTTGCATTAATTCATAAATTAGATTGTATTGACTTTAGAGTTTTCTTCTAACGTACATTGACAAAGCAGCCGGTATTCACCTGGAGAAAAGCCTAATCGTTTTAACAATTTCGTTTCGTTTTGGGTAATTTCCCCCAAATTTCCATAATTTTTCTTAACAAGGCATCTACCGCATCTGCCTCTTAAACACTGAAACGGAATATCGGTATCATAATCATACAGATTAGAGAGGGGCTCTCCTTTTTCAAGCTCAAAAGTTGATTTTCCTATATTAATTTTCTTCATTTACAAAATAAATTTCTGCTAACTGATTATATTTTTTGAAAAGGAGTACCCAAACTATTCTCTGTTCTTATTTGGTTATGCTTAAAGGTATCCTCCCCGCTCACCAAAACACATCCATAACCTGATTTTTTTAACTGAAAAAAACCTCCATGTCCGTGAAATTCATCATGGTTAGGATATACTTTAACCTGAGTAGGAACAAATCGTGAAGAAAATGCAAACCGTGTAGATCTTTCACTTACGTTCGGATGCGAACCATGAATACACTTTGAGGTAAATAAGATAAATTCTCCTGCCTTCATTTCTATTGACTTACTTTCCATTTCATCAGGATCCCATTTTGGATCTATTTTAAACTCTTCAAAATCGTACCCGTAAAAATTATCTTTCTCTATAGGTGTGTATTCGGTATCCCTCCCTCCCGTCACTGGCAATCCTTCATTATAGTACTGCTTTTTATGTGTTCCAGGTAAAAACTTCATACATCCATTTTCAATCGTTGCATCAGTAAATGCTGTCCATGCTGTAATTTCGACATACTCATCTTTACCCGATATGGTTGGCTGTAAAATAGGATCTCCTGTTACGTATTGAAATGTTCCCACCTGATGCCAGTCCGTACCTGCACTTTTAGGGAATTTCGGAAAGAATTCTGTTCGCCAGCATAAAATATCTTCTCCTAATATAACTTTTACTTTTTCCAAAATTTTGACGTTCGATATATGATCAGAAAGATCTTGAACGTCGAAATGTCGATCCCATCCAACATTATTCTTGTGTATTGCATGATTCTGAATCATACTTTTAGACCGAATATTCTTAAGCATGGTCTTTGCTATATCCGGATCATATGCTCTAAAGGGACCTACTACCCCGTCTTTATCAAAAATTGCTTTTATTTCTTTGGCATTTAAATGATCTAAATTCATTGCTTTATGGTTTAATTTTGTTAATTACATTAGCTTAGTTTTTATAAAGATGTTTTTTTCAAAACTTTATCACAGATTCTAAGGCATAATCTGATTTAAAAAAAACTTACATGATTTAAAAAAGGGTTTAAATCATTACTTTTTTTTGAATTGATTCATAAAAATGGTTCAAATTATCATTCATGAAAAAATGACCTCCCTGAAACTCTAGATAATTAAAATTGCTTGTAGTATACATTTTCCAATTTTCAACATATTTCGGAGGGCATACAAAATCATTACTTCCTGCTGCCACTAATATGGGAATGTCGAGTATTTTTTTGGTTTATAATCATAACAGTCAATTACCTTAAAATCGGCTCGAAGTATAGGTTCAATAAAATCCAGTAAATCTGGTTCATTTAAAATTTTCTGGGGAAGGCCTCCGTAACTTTTAATTTGTTTCCAAAAATCTTCTTTAATTAAATTATATAGTGGTTTTCTTTTTTTATATTATGCGGTGCCGACCCTGCCGCTAAAATTAACTGTTTTATATTTTTTCTTTTAGAGCAATCGCTAATTCATAAGCGATTAGGGTACCCAAACTATACCCAAAAAAGTAGGTTGGAAGGTCAGGTAATGCTGTAAATTCGTTTAAAAGCTGTTCTGTAATGGTATGTACATTATCAAAAAGTGGTTCTTTCATGCGTTTCCCTCTTCCAGGTAAATCTACAATCAAAACCTGTACATCACTGCTTAATCTATTGGCTACAGCATGTAATGCTGAAGGTGCTGCCCCGGCAAAAGGAAAAAAGATCCACCTACATTTGTAATCTGTATTACCTTGCTCTCTCATAGAAAACCAAGGTGAAATATTTTTATACTTCATTATTTTTATAACTCAGCTATCAGTTGTTTCCTGTTTAACTTTCCACTTGACAATAAAGGGAATTCCTCCTTGAAAATAAACCTGTTAGGAATCATGTAGGTTGGAATTTTAGCTTTCAACTGCTCTTTAATCTGGCTTTCTTTAATTTCAGAATTTGCTTTATAAAAAGCGTATAAAAACTGATTACTGTCATTTTCATTCATTAAAACAACTACATCTTTTATGTTTCCTATTGTTTTAAGCTGCTTTTCAATATCTGTCAGTTCAACTCGTAAACCTCTCAACTTAACCTGAAAATCTTTTCGTCCTACGAAACAAATGTTCAAAGACTCCTTGTCCTTGTACACAATATCACCGGTTTTATAGGCACGAATATTTTGATGGTACGGAAGTTTAACAAATTTTAAATCTGTCAGTTCTTCATTATTCACATAGTTTCTTGCCAATCCTATTCCTGTAATATACAATTCCCCTTCTTCTCCGTTATTTTTCTCCCGCAACTCTTCATCAAGCACAAATAATTTTATGTTGCTAATAGCTTTTCCTATCGGTGCTGTTTTATAAAATCGTTCCTTTTCCCTGAAAGCATAGTGAGATACATCTATACTTGCCTCTGTAGGCCCATATAAATTAACTAATACCCCCTGTGAATTCTTAAAAAACTGATTGAATGTATTTACACTCGATACTAATAATTTTTCTCCACTGGTGAATATATATTTTAATGATGCAACAGGATTTATATCTTCCTTTATTGATAAGTACTCAAGAAATAAACGAAATACAGATGGTACGAAATGAATAACATTGATTTGATGTTTTTTAATCATCTTAAACATTAATCTTACATCCTGTTCTCTTCCTCCTGGAAGCAATACTACCGAAGCTCCATACATCGACCACCAAAATATCTCCCATACAGAAACATCAAATGTATACACTGTTTTAAAGAACAGAGTATCAGAAGATGTTATCGGGTATGCACCCTGCATCCAAACCAACCTATTATATAATCCTGAATGTTCTAAGGCAACTCCTTTGGGTTTTCCGGTAGATCCTGAGGTATAGATTACATAAGCCAAGTCATGACCAGAAACTGATACTGCTGGTCTTTCCTTAGAAAACAGAGTTATGTTTGTGTTATTTAAAGAAATATGATTTCCTTTAAAAGAATCATACGCTGCAGTTTTAGCACTTGTTATCAAAGTCTTAATTTTACTATCTTCAAAAATAGAATTTAGACGTTCTGTTGGGTATAAAGGATCTAACGGCAGATAGGCTGCCCCCAACTTCAGTAATGAATAAATAGTAGTAATCATTTCAATTGAACGTACCATCAAAATTCCGACGATATCACCTTTTTTCACACCCGAGTTAAGGAGCATATTTGCCATTTGACTCGAACGCTCGTCCAGTTCTGAATACAGTATTTTATGGTCGCCCTCAATAACGGCTATTTTGTTTGCATGCACATGAAAAGCCTCCTGTATATCTGAAAGAATATTTTTGTTTTCCATTTACGATTAAATAAGAATTATACGTATAAGAACTCTTTGGGAATAAGTACTTCATGTATTTGGGTTGACCCTTCAATAATCTCCATAATTTTAGCATCTCTGTATAGCCGCTCAGTAAATGACGAGTTAAGATGACAGCCTTTGGCTCCTAAAATTTGAATGGCATTGGACGTTACGCTGGTTGCCGCTTTAGAAGCTACGTATTTTGCTAAAAGTGTTTTACGCACCATCGATAGGTCGAATATTTCTCTAGCCTCTGCAGCTGCTGTACAAAAGTTTTTTGCAGATTCTACATCTACAATCATTTCTGTCAACAGTTTTTGAACCAATTGATGCTTATTAAGTCTGTCTTTTTCTCTTACATGCTTTATGGCTTCACTTAAAGCTGCCTCTGCGATTCCCAGACTTCCGCATGCTGTAGTAAAGCGCCCTTCGTCGAGTCCAAAATTAATAGCTGTAGAAACACCATCAATCTCGCTTCCGATTGTATTTTCCTTCGGAACCACACAATCCGTAAACTCAAGTTCTGCAAGCATATTAGCCTTTAACCCAAGCATATTTTTTATTGATTTGATTTTTAAACCTGGGTTATTTCTTTCAACAATAACTGCAATCGTTTTATTTTCCAATTTGCAAAGTACCAGAAAGAAATCTGCAATTTGCCCAAGTGTTATCCACCGTTTTACACCGTTAAGAACAAAGTGATCTTTTTTGTCTGTCAAACACGTTTCCACAGACCTTAAATCACTTCCAGCGTTAGGCTCCGTTAAAGCAATTCCGCCAATTTTTTCGCCTGTGGCAATTAAGGGTAGCCACTTATCTCTGATTTCTCTGGAACCAAATCGTTGAATAGGCTGTGTAACCATACCTGTTACGGTTAACATATTTTCAACTGAGCCATGTCCCTGAGCCATTATTTTATGAAGAGACATAATATCGTATGCATTCATATTCTGCCCCCCGTATTTGCTTTTTACACAAGCTCCAAAATATCCCTTATCAGCAATATTTTTTATTACTGCATTGGGGATATTTTGAGTTACATCCATTTCTATAGCATACGGTGTAATATATTCTGAAACAAAAGAAATTACTTCCTTTTCAAAGTCTGAATTGAACCCCATATTATACTGACGGTGTTTTTTTAAATCTTTCATCAATAATCTCAGCAATAGCATCTATTGAACTAAGATTTTCAAGTGACACTTCATCTGGATCCAGTTCTATTTTGTATTCTTTTTCTATAAACAGAATTATCTGCATTGCAAATAAAGAATGAACCAAGCCCAGTTCGAAGAAGTTTTCGTCATCATCTATCTCATTTCCCTGAAGAATAGGTTTAATACGTTCTCTAATTTTTTCTTTAATTTTATCCATGAATTAATTATTATTGTTTGTATTATAAATCATATTTATAAAATCCTTCACCTGACTTCATCCCTAAAAGATTGGCATTCACCATTTTTTTCAGTAAAAAACAAGGTCTGAATTTATCGTCGTTAAAACCGTCCTGAAGCATATAAAGTGATTTTAAAATTGTATCTAAACCAATAAGATCAGCCGTTTCAAGAGGTCCCATTCTATGCCCGAAACACTCTTTAAACAGAGTGTCGATATCTTTAGCCGTTGACACTCCTTCCTGTAGCATAAAAACTGCTTCATTTACAAAAATCATCATAGCTCTGTTTGTAACAAAACCAGGGGAATCGTTAACTACAAGCGTTCTTTTATTTAACTGACTCATTTGATCTTGTAAAAAAGTTATTGTACTTTCTGTAGTGTGATAACCTCTTATTAACTCGACCATTTGTTTCAAAGGAACAGGGTTCATAAAATGAACACCGATTACATTTTCAGGCTTTGGAAGTAAGTTGGCTACTTTTGTAATGGATACTGCCGAGGTGTTTACCGCCCATTTAGTATCTTTTCTGCAAATAGATCTCAACTTTTCATAAACCTCTTTTTTTATATCCCAATCTTCGGTAACATTTTCAATTATTAAATCAGCATCCTTTGCCTCCAAATAATCGCAGGTAAAATTTATTCTTCCTATTATTTCTTCTTTAGTTTCCTCAGAGCTGGAGTAATTCTTGTGGAACTTATATAACCGCAGATTTTTCTTAATTTGTTTTTCGCTTTTTTCCAATTGATCTGCTGATATATCTATCAGTGTTACTGGAAATCCATATTGGGCAAAATTATGGGCAACACCAGTTCCCATAACTCCTGCTCCCATAATTGTAATGTTAACAGACATCGTTCTTAATATTTAAGTAGTTTTAATCTTTTTGTTAGTAATCAAATGAGTAGTTGTTTATTAAATTTAAAACAACTTCATAAAACCATCGGTATTTTCTATAAGAGTGAAAAATGATTCAATTACTTAATTATAGTTTAAAGCCTCAGTTTTAAAAAAGTGTTTTTTCAGATGAATTCACGTTGTAAACGAGTGTCAAACCCTTTGTTTCCATAGGAAAGCATTAACTAAGCTGTGTGACTAAGTCATTTAATTTGCTGTTTTCTATTTCTTCAAGTTTTAAAGTAACTCCCAATTCTTCCTTAATTCTGTTTCTAAAGCATACAATATTTATTGGGTCTTTTTTCTTAAAATTTAGTTCTTTACTTTCTTCAAAGGATTCCTTAAAAACCTCAGTATAAATATTCCCAAGTAGTTTATAATTTCTATTTTTAGCAGGAGTATCCAACATTGTATTTTGTACTTCAGGAAACCAAAACCTGCTTCGGTTAAATTCGTAAGTTGGAAGTTCTGTTTTTTTACAGGAGAAAGGCGCCAGTATTTCTTCCCAATTAACATCAATACCATAACTACATATATTTGTAAGTGCCGTTAACAGAGCTGTTCGTTCAAATTTGGGCTGACTTATATTTATGGTTGTTACTTCGGAAAATGATTCTTTAATTAATGGGTTTAAAGTAGGTTTAAAGCCTATTTCTATAAAACATTTTATGCCGCGACTGAGAACTGCCTCCACTCCTTTGTGGAATCTTACTGTTTTTCTGAGATGGTCTGCCCAGTAATTATGAGAAATTTCTTTATCAGTGATAAATTCTCCTTTGACATTTGACACCAAATGTAATACTGGCTTATTTATCTCTATGCCTCTAGCATATTCTGTTAACTCTTCTATTACAGGGTCCATAAGACATGAATGTGCTGCATGAGAAACCGAAAGATAATTAACACTAACCTGCTGTTTCTTAAATGAGTTTTCTATTTTTTTCAGTTCTTCCAGATAACCAGAAACCACCACAGCTTTTTCTCCATTAACAGCTGCTATATCAACATTTGCTCCTGTTTCTACTATAACTTCCTTTACACGGGCTTCTTCTTCAATTATTGCTAGCATTCTGCCTTCATTCCCTACGCTTTCTATCAGTGAAGCTCTTTTTTGTATTAGCTGTAAAACAGATTTTATATCTAAAACACCTGCCAGACAAATTCCAGTATATTCACCTATACTGTGACCAATTAAGGTATCAGGAATAACTCCCCAATGCATCAACTGTTTTGCGAATGCTATTCCGAAACTAAATATAGCCGGATGCGCAGCTTCTGCAGACCCCAGTACTTCCTCTGAGCTTTCAAACATATTTTTTTTAGATCCTTTCCGCTGATTTCGTAAAAGGCGTCTTGACATTCATCTATAACTGAACGGAAAACAGCATAATGCTCATACATCCATTTTCCTATCTCTCTATCCTGAGATCCGTGTCCAGAAAAACAAATGCAATTCCAGATTTATTAGTGCTATTTATATAATTAAACAACCCCAGTTTCTTACTTCCATCTAAAAAAGCGTTTAACCTTTTAATTATCTCTTTTTTGGTTTTTCCAACAACGCCTGTTCTGTATTTATGTCTTTTACCTTTCACTACTTGTGTATAACATATATTTTTCAAAGGCTGTTCTGTATGCTTCAGAAATTGTATCATATTTTTAACCTGAGCATTTAAATTGTTCTTCTTATATGCAGATAAGACTAACCCATATAATTCATTACCTTCCGAAGTATCATTCTCTGTCTGGTCTTCCTTACTTGTTTTTAGCACTAAATGAGCATTACTTCCTCCAATTCCGAATGAACTCACCCCTACATACACTTCATCCTTCTGCTTTTTTAGATCTTTTACTTCCAAGGGTACCTCAATCGGATACTCATTCCAGTCTATTTGTGAATTTGGATGATGAAAGTTTACCTGTGGAGGAATCACTCTGTTTTTAGCTATCAATGCAGCTTTAATTACAGACAATATTCCTGAGGCGGCTTCTGCATGTCCAAAATTTGCTTTTAATGCTCCCAGGTAAAGCACCGATTTACGATTATTGTTTTTACAATAAGTATTTGCCACAGAGTAGTATTCAATAGGGTCGCCCAGACTTGTACCAGGTCCGTGTGCTTCTATATAATCTAATTTTTCTGGGTCAATATTCCCTGCTTTCAGACAGTCGTTAATGACAGCTTCCTGACTTTTTCCGTTAGGAGCTGTCATACCGTTACCACCTCCGTTATGATTAATTGAAGAGCTAGTTATAACGGCCTGAATATTATCATTGTCTCTAATAGCATCTTCCAGTCTTTTGAGGACAATAACTCCACAACCTTCACCCAATGCAAAGCCGTTTGCGTGTTCGTCAAAAGATTTACAAGTAGCATCATTACTTAAAGCACCCAACTTACAACGGGAAATAATTTCTTGTGGGGTTAATATTAAATTAACACCCCCTGCGAGTATGTAATCACTCTCTTTCAACAACAAACTATTAATTCCAAGGTGCACAGCTGTCATAGAAGAAGAGCAGGCTGTATCTACCGTTAAGCTAGGTCCATTTAAGCTCATCAGATAAGAAATTCTTCCGGCAGCAACCCCACGACTGTTTCCTGTTCCTGAGTAAAAGTTAATGTTCTCAAATTGATTTGTCTTCAGAGATAAAGATCGGTAATCACTGGTTCCGACTCCTATAAACACTCCTGTTTTTTTATTTTGTAAATTTTGTAATGCAAATCCTCCATTTTCAATTGCCTTATAGGCTGTTTCAAGAATTAACCGTTGCTGTGGATCCATTTCTATCGCCTCATTGGGGGAAATCCCAAAAAAGCCTGGGTCAAACAAATCTATATCGTCAATAAACCCTCCTTCCTTCACATATACTTTGCCTTTGCTTCCTTGATCAGGCATATAAAAATCATCCATATTCCATCCTCTATTTTTAGGATAATCAGTCACCTCGGATTCTCCGTTTAATAGTGCCTTCCACAAATCGTCAGTCGAATTTATACCAGCTGGAAGCTTACATGACATTCCTACGACGGCGATACTTTCTCTTTTTTCTTTTTGTGATTTTATTTTTTTTATAGTATTTAGAAAGCCGTTTAAAAGATCAGGGGAAACATTGTTGTCCTTTAGTTTATTAATAAAAAGTTTTATATCTGAGCTCATTTTCAATATATATTTCAATTATTTTAACTACTTCAGGCAGTTTTATTTAAGCAGTTCCTTTTCCAGAAGGTCGAGTAAGTAATCTTTATCAGATATTTCATTTTGTTCAAATATCTTCTCTGCTTCGCTTACTTCCTTCACAGGTGTAATTTTTTCAAGTATATAAGATTCCAGAATTGAAATATTTGGATAACTGTAAAAATCACTGATAGTTAATTTTACAGGTAGATTCCTGTTTATCATATTCTTGAGTTGAATTAAGGTTAAAGAATCAAGACCAAGGTTATGAAAACTTTCTTCATCTTTAATCTTTTCTCTTAAACTTATTCCCAAAACATTCCTTATAGAATTGATAACTTCTTTTTTTACAGCCACTTCCGTTTCTCGAACGGAAAGTCCGTTGAAATCAACTTTACTGCCACTGTTCATTACAGTATGACTGGTATCGTGACTGCTCCAAAACTGCTTTCCGGTTTCATTCAGTTCCTGATCTGAAACCTCATCTAATATCTCTTGTGAAAATTTGTTGATAATCAAATGATGATGCTCTTCATTTACTGCAGCTAGCATTAATTCATAAGCTTCTTCATTCGAAATTTTATACGCTTCATTTAAGTTTTTACTGGCAGCTCCCTTGGTTGCCATGCCTACATCTTTCCATGCACCCCAGCTAATACTTGATGCTTTAATTCCAGAAGCTCTCAAGTGTTCAGAAAATTTATCCAAAAAGGCATTGGCTGAGGCATAATTGCTTTGCCCAGCAGCTCCGAAAATACTTGCTATTGAGGAAAACAACACAATTCTTTTGGAAGTACAGATATTCATAACATTCAAAAAACCTGTTACTTTCGGAGAAACGACTTCATTTATCTTGGCGTAATCCATATTCTGAATCACTCCATCTGATAGTTTTCCTGCTAGATGGATAAGAAGATCTGTTGACTTAATACAATCATTATTTTCTTCGAAACAATCTTTTAATTCTTGGGTGTTTGTTATATCACACAGATAATATTCTATTTTTGGATGCTCCTTATTCCAGCTTTCTATTTTTTGTATTACTTTCTCATCCGGGGCAGATCTTCCCAGCAGCACAATTTTTTCAACAGTACTTTCTTTTAAAAGCCTTTCGGAGAGGTACAAACCTATTTCTCCTAATCCTCCTAAAATCAAACACTTTTTTGACATCTTTTGGTAGTGAAAAGGAATGCTTGTTTAAAGTAATGCTTTCCAGTTGAGGTACAGAAACTTCTTTTTTTGTTATCCTCTCATAAAATGCTCTATTGTTTGAATTACTAATCCTGTAAAGAAAACAGGAAACTTCTTCGTCCCCATGTGTACCAGATATTTCAGTGATATAACAATTAATGTTTTCTATTTCGTATTGTGCGCTTTTTATAATTCCAGTAAGTGCATAATCTACCGATTTTTGAGATTCTGCAATTTTTTCGGGATGATTTTTTCTAAATAGATAATGAAGGTCTACGGAATTATCCCTCTCTAATTCTGCATTAAGCTGTTTTAGTAATGTTGTCAGAAAAAAGATCTGCCCTGTTAAAGGTAATGTTTCACTGGGCATGAATATAATTTTAACCCCCTGAGCTTGTAAATTATTCTTTAACTCTCGGATTGCAGTTACAATATTTTCTTCACACTCCCATTCATCGGTATTGTAAAAAAAAGTTTTTTGACCATTTAATGATTCATTAATTGTTTTTGATATTTGACTTTTATAATCCCCAAAAAGCACCCATAAATTTTCGTTACACCTATTTTCGGTACTTTCTATAGTAGGGAAACCAGTTTTCCAATTAATTTTAAATATATCACTTTGATTTTGACTGTTCTTTGATGGTAGCCAAAAACTTTTCTTTTCAAAAGGGTAATTGGGTAAAAGCACTCTGTCGCAATCTTCTGAATCATAAATGTTATTAAGGTTGAGATTAACTCCAAGTGAAATAAACTGCCCTATTGCGTTACTTATATCTTGCAGACAATTATTTTTCTCTGAACAAAAAATTGTTTGAACTTCTTCAAAGGAAGTGTTTATAAAGTTTGAAAGTACCGGCTTGGGGCCTATTTCAAAAAAGACTTCATTCTTTTTATCAACGAGATACTTAATACTTTGGTGAAACTTTACATTGTTCATTAAATGATCCAACCAGTAATCTAGTGTAGAAATACTATCTGAAGCAGGCAATCCTGTTTGATTGGAAATTAATTTGAGTTTCGGTTTTTTAAACTGTTTATTTTTCCATTTCACTCTAAGTTCTTCCATTGCCGGTTGCATTAGATACGAATGAAAAGCGTTTGAAACCTTGAGTTTTTTAATAGATACCCCATGCTCTTTACACCATTTTTCGAGAGACAAAATATCTTTTTTATGCCCAGAAACAACCACCGAATTTTTAGTGTTCTCAGCAGCAATATTTATATCGACATTTAATTTTTTTAGTATTTCACTTAATATTTCTAGAGGTAAAAAAACAGTAGCCATTGCACCTATTTTGTCCAAACTCCCCATTACTTTACCACGTTCGATAAGGAGATTAAAACCTTCTTCCACGGAAAATACACCTGCGGCTGCGGCAGCTGTATATTCTCCTACACTATGCCCCAATAATGTTTTTACTTTTACTCCAAAAGTTAGCCAAAGTTTGTAAAGTCCATACTCAAAAGCAAAAATTGCGGGCTGTGCATTCTCTGTTAAGGTCAAGTCTTCCTCCGGCGCGTTAAACATTAAATGAAGAAGGCTTTCTCCTCTTTTTTCAATAAAAAGTTTGTCTAAACGGTCAAGTACTTCCCTAAATACTGGGAAATTATCGTAAAATTTCTTTCCCATACCTGCAAACTGACTTCCTTGTCCTGTAAATACAAAAACCAGTTCTTTTACTTGTTTAGTATACTTATGATATTTAACATTTACTGATGGTTTTTCATTAAGAAATAAATCTATATTTTTAATAGCCTCCTCTTTGTCTTCAGAAGTTATAGATAACCTAAAATCAAAGTGCTGTTTTCTGAGCACGCTATTTGTGCAAACTTCCCTAAAATCATAATCTTGCATTAAAAATGACTTATACAACAAAGCATATTCTTTAAGAGAATTCTCGGATTTAGCACTTATAAAAAGAGGGTAATAATTTTTTTCGGGGTCTTTTTTTCTTTTACCGAATTACTGTATTCAGAAAGGACAACATGAGCGTTAGTACCTCCAGCACCTAAAGATGCTACAAGACAGGTTCTCTCATTTTCATAATTATCCCAACTTTTCGAAGTTTTATTAACGTAGAAAGGAGTATTTTTAAAATTAATAAACGGATTAGGTTTTTCATATCCGGTTAATAATGGCTGTTTTTTTTCTTTAAGAATTAAGAGGCATTTAATAAACGAAGCAATTCCGGCAGAGGCATCTAAATGCCCTATATTAGCCTTTACAGATCCCAGAGAACAGAATTGGCGGTTTTTTTTCTTTCCTTTTGTTAAAAAATGCATTTGTTAAAGCAGTAATTTCAATAGGGTCTCCCATTTTAGTTCCTGTACCGTGGGCCTCTACATATCCTATTTCGTCTGAAAAAATTCCTGCGTCTTCAATTGCTTTTTCTATATTTTCTTGCTGTCCTTCAATGCTTGGAGCCGTAAAACTTACTTTTTTTGCCCCATCGTTATTTACAGAGACCCCTTTAATCACCCCATGAATAATATCATTATCTTCGAGTGCCTTATCCAATCTTTTCAATACTACGGCACCGACACCGTTTCCCCCGACAATTCCATTAGATTCTGATGAAAAAGGATTACATTTTCCTGATGGAGAATATATACTTCCTTCATAATACTGATATCCACATTTTCGGGGAGCATGTATAGAAGCTCCACCCGCCAATGCTATGTCACAATCCCCATACCTTACACTTTTTACTGCTGTACTTAAAGCAACCAGAGATGATGAACATGCTGTTTGTATAGTGAGACCGGGGCCTCTTAGGTTTAATGTATATGATAAAAGAGTTGCTAAATAGTCTTTATCATTTAGTAATTTAACCTTTACGGGGTCTAAGGATTCGAGTACATCAGTATGGTGCTCCACATTATTCTTAAAATAAGTATTTCTGTTTTTTCCTGAATATAAAGCCATACCACAGGAAGCAAAGACACCACATTTTATTGAATTCGTTTTATTTATATATCCTGAATTTTCAAGTGCATGATATGACTCTTGAAGAAACAAGCGAAACTGAGGATCCATTATTTCCGCTTCCCTATTGGAGAACTTAAAAAATTTAGCATCGAATTTATCGGCATCAGATAAGTATCCTGATAAACCTATATAATCGGATTGATCTATAATTCCCTCAGGAACTCCTTCGCTAATTAATGTATGTCTAGAAAAATTCATAAATGCCCTTTCCCCTTTCATTATTACATTTGAATATTCTTCTAAGCTTCCTGCACCCGAAAATTTGCCAGAATACCCAATAACTGCTATTTGTTTTTTTAAATCTTCCATTGATTAAATAAGTTATTTTACGGATTTGCTATTTATCCATTTTTTCCACAATACGTAGTTACATCCTGCCCTAAATATTTCGTCCAGTAGTATTCCTAAAAGAATACCTGACAAGCCCATTTTAAAATAAAAAGCAAATACAAATGAACTTAATACTCCAAAGATCCAATTACTAGAAATACTGAGTATAGATATTAATTTAGGATCTCCAACCCCTCTTAATGTTGGAGAAATAATTAACGAAACGGACTGAAAGGTTTCACTAAAAATAAAGTAAGGAATGATAATACCTGTAAAAAGCAACACTTCTTCATTAAAAGTAAATATACTGAATACCAAATCCGAAAATATATAAACCACCAGTATTGTGAAAAACACAATAGGTATATAATAGTTTATTGATTTTTTCATATACAAATCAGCTTGCGGATAGTTTTTACCTCCAATACTGTAACTTGAAAAAATTTGAACTGTTACTCCAAGAGCACCAGCCAGTACAGTAGTGAGAAAAATTAAAATATTTTTCGAATAGGTGTAGGATGCTATTGCTATGGAACTAATGTTTCCTATAAAAGCAATTATAAACAAATCTTTAAGGTTAAAAGATATAGGCTCTAAAGACAGTGGTAATACTCTTTTTAGAATCATTAATGACTCTTTTTTTGCTTCTTTCTTAATTGTAAAATAATCTGTTAAAGCATATTCTTCCTTTTTTAAATGATATATTAAAATTAAAATTGCCGGAAACTGGCTTATTATTGTTGCCATAGCTAATGTTTTGGGTGATAGTTCTACCCCGGGAATTAAACCAAATAAAATCATCAGATTAAAAACTATGTTGCATACAAATAAAACTACGGAAGAATACATGATGCTATTACTATTTTTTTTTGCCAACAGAATTGCCGAAAAATTTGAATAAAGAGCATCTATAATACAAATAGGAAGCATATAAAATAAATAACTTAAAAAAAGCTCCTGAGGCTTTGGTAGTTAAGCCAGCCCAATTACTTATTTTAAGTGATAAAAAATACTGTAATAAAGTAAAAACAACCGCCATTGCTATAGAAAGCCATATCAATACTCCTGATATAGTAATAAATTTCTCATAGTTCTTCTCTCCGGAGGCAATTGATAAAAAACTAACTCCGACCATAGCAATAACAGTAATCATTGACAACAGAGAAACTAAAAAAATAACGGCTGCTCCCACACCTGAAACCGCTTCATCAGAACTAAAGCTTAAAAAATACGTATCTGTAAAAAAGATACCGCACATCAATGCTCTTTGCAGTGTGATACTAAAAAAGTTAATGAAAAAAGATTTTTCTGCAATTTTGCTTTTACCCATAAAGATTTTAATATGATTATTTAATTTTGAGATTACACTTAAACTTATTAATATGCTGAATTATATCAGACAAGTGATTTCGGAGAATATGAAATTGTTAAATTAATTAGATAATTTAACCTCACTTTTAGTCATATAATTGAAAACAAAGCTTCAATTGTCTTTTTTGATTATTTAAAAATATAAAAGTTATTCTTTACAATTATGTTGATTTTGTCGCACTAGCATTGATATCTTAATATTATAGTTTACGAATAGATTAAACTAAATTCGTGCAGGTAAGTAATCTATATTATAACCAAAACAATCAACCTTTCATTTGGTGTTGTATATTCTTAAAATAGTTAATATTATATACACTTACAGCGCTAATATCCAAATTTTTACAAACGCTTAAGGAGAGAAAACTATATCAAGTTTTATCCATAATATTTAATTAATTGACTTGTGCTATATCCTCTCAGAGGGAGACTAAACTTTGTTGGGAAAGTGTAGCAATAATATTCTGTCGGATAGATTTAATATTTACTACTATTTTTTTACTATTATTTATCTTTATAATCTCACATTCTAATCCACTTAGTGGACCATCTTTTATCTGTTTAGTCTCCCCTACTTTGAATAATTGAGGACTAATTTCGAGATTAGTAATAATATTTTCATTAGTCAAAAAAATCATTTGATTAATTTCTTTTTCTGAAACCTTAGCGTATTCAGTTCCAAATTGGATATAACAACATGCTCCATTCACTGATAATGCTTTATGAAATTCAAATGAAGAAGTAATATTTACAAAAACATAAGAGGAGAATAGCGGTATTAAAATTTCTTTTTTTCGATCATTCCACTGCCTTATTGTTTTTACTTGAGGTAAGAATGCTTGTACCCCTATTTTTTTTAAATTTTCATATACCTTTTTTTCAAATCTCGATTTTACGTACAAAACATACCATCCATAATATGGTTTTTTGAAATGCATAAATAATTGGCTGTTTGAGTTGAGTGAATAGCTTCGCTTCCTTGAGTCACATTTACCACTTTCAACAAAAAATGGGCAAGGACAAAAAGGTTCATCTTTCAATGATATAAATTAACTAACAAAAATTAAATTAAACAAATAGCTAAAATTTAACGTAAGTAATATTTTTAATTAAAAAAAATAAAGTAATGAATATCAGACTATTACAAACATAAGGTACTTACCTTTTGGTAAGTACCTTATGTTTGTAATTACACACAATAAATTAACTAAATTTATAATAATTTTTTAAAAAAATAAATGTTTAAATAAATATAAATTAAAAAAAATATCATTTTAATGAAATAAATGCAAATAAAAAAAAGTAGGCATAATCTTACTTTATATTTAAAAGTAAAGTTGGCAATCTAAATGATGAAGACTTACCCTTTTTCACACAGCGTTTAAATTAACAAAATGTTTTTCAAAAGGGCTAGCCCTTTTGAAAAAGTCGTTTAAAAGTTCGTTCGGACTCTTCCTGCCGAGGGATTTATGAGGATGATATTCATTATAATCCTCTCTGAACACTTCTGACTGGACTCTTACTTCTTCTAAGCTTCTAAATAAGTATGCATCTAGCACATCTTCTCTAAAGGTCTTATTAAACCGTTCTACATATCCATTCTGCGAGGGTTTTCCTGGCTGTATGTATTTGATATGTATAGATTCACTCTCACAAAATTGAACAAATATTCTCGATAAGAACTCAGGACCATTGTCCACTCGTATTTCTAATGGTTTACCATAAACCTCAATAGCTTGTTTTAAGTATGAAACAACTCTTATGCTAGGCATCGAGAAGTCGGAGCTGGTACAGAGGGCTTGACGATTGTAATCATCAATAATATTCAATACCCTAAAACTACGTCCAGTAGTTAAACTATCAGACATAAAATCCATACTCCAGATTTCTCTAGGTTGAACGGGTTGGTCTAAAGGTGACTTGATTCTGGCGGGAAGCCTCTTTCGGCTTTTCCTGCGCATTGTAAGACCTAGTAACCTATATATCCTTAAAACACGTTTACGGTTCCATATAAAGCCCTGTTTGCGTATGCGGTGATAGTAATAATCAAAACCACGGTTAGGTTTGATCTCACTCATCTCAATAAGCTTATCAATAACTTCAGTATCGTCTTTGCGAGATTTGTAATACCACATAGACCTACTCAAACTTACTATCTCACAAGCTCTCTGAATACTCAGACCTTCTTGTGTAACAACGGCCTGAGCAAGTTCTTTCCGCTCACAGGGCTTTAAAGCTTTTTTTCAACAATATCCTTTAAGATTCTGTGATCCAAACTCAAATCAGCAAACATCTGTTTGAGACGACGGTTCTCTTCTTGTAGTGACTTTAGTTCTTTAAGTTGTTGAGCGTCCATACCACCATATTTACGCTTCCAACTATAAAAAGTGGCTGTGGTAATTCCCTTATCACGACAGATGTCGGTGACTTTCATTCCTGAATCGTACTGTTGAAGCATAGATACGATCTGTGCCTCGGTAAATCTGCTTTTCTTCATAATCTAAAAATAATTGATTTTTAAACTGTATGAAAAACAGGGAAGCCTTCAATGATATTATCACAACAAATACATCAGCTGATCTTAACGCATTTCACTCTCTTTGACCTTGAGTTGATCTTTTAGGACAGAAATAGGGCTTTCCTCCTTGTTCCCGTCATGTTCTTGTGGTGTTCCTTTAGCGGAGCTATGTCATTGCTTCCTTTTCTTTTTTTGGAGTTATCAACATATCAACACTGCTATTATTATTTATAACAAAACAGATGAAATTTTAAAGTATCTTTTAAAAGTATCTAATTGACATAGAAATGCATAGTTTTTCAAACACTATAATTCGTAACTTATTGAATAACAGTATTTTTAAAAATTAATATTCCGACTCATAACCCGAAGGTCACAGGTTCGAGTCCTGTTCCCGCTACTAGCATAGCTCATTGACAAGCAGGTTTTTAAAACCTTTTTCAATGAGCTTTTTTTTGATATATTACAAACCGCATACAAAGACGGTTTGAAGAAAAAATACAACACACCAAAATATACCATGGAGGAAAGACTTTTGATCTTTCTAAAAGATGGTATGTGTATTATTCTTACGCGCATCCACAACTTAAAAATAAAGATGGTAGTCCAGTAATGGTTCGGCAACCTCCTTTGACCATGAGTATCAATAGAGATTATAAAACCAAAGAAGAAAGGTTATATCATCTCGGTGTGCTTAGAGAAGTAGTTTTAGAGTTACTTAAAGATGATTATTCTCCTTACAAAAATAATTTTTAGCTTACTAGCGAATCTTTACAATACACAGCAAACGATGCTTTGGATTATGCTTTAGACTTGAAAAATAGTACACTTTCTGATACATCGAAAGCTGATTATAAAAGTAGGTGTAATCAATTCAAGAAGTATTTAGAGCAAAATCATCTGGCTGATCAAAGTATATTAAGTGTAACGAGACAAGTAGTTAATACATATCTTGAAAGTATTGTAAAGAAAAGCAGTGCTAGAAATAGAAATAATACACGTATTGTTTTGAGTGCTTTATTTGGAGAATTAGCGGATAGTGAGATTATTCCAAAGAATGTAGTAGAAAGCATTAAGGTTCTTGATACTAAATCCGCCAGTCATAATACTTATCCTTTAGAAGTTTTAGAAGGGCTTTTTACCTATATGAAAGAAAATGATCCTCTACCATTATTGTTTGTGAAATTTGTGTCGTATAATTTTTTACGTCCAATTGAGGTTTGTCGTTTAAAACTTAAAGATATAGTGCTATCGCAAAAACTACTAATGGTCCAAACCAAGAATAAAAAGAAAGGAAGAAAGACGAAAATAATACCCAATATTGTTATAGACGAAATCAAGAATTTTGAATTTTCTACACAAGAATATTTTTTATTCACACCAACTGGTATTGGTGAATGGGAAGCTAAAGAAACCAGTAGAAGAGATTATTTTACCACAAGATTCCGAAAGGTAAAAAACGCTATAATGAACACCTTAAAAAAGAAGGTAAATCAATTCAATTAGGTAGTGAATATACAGTGTATTCTTTTAGGCATACTTTTATTTGACACCTTTAGAAATGGAATTGAAATTAACTCAAAATAAATATAGAAACGTGGCTTAGAATATTTGTGCCATATTTTGTTGGTAGTCCATTGATCTGTTTTTGCTATTTCCTTACCTGTGTAAAGTGCTTTTTTTATACTTACGACCCTTTCGTTTACGTAAATATTGTATTCTCTTGTTCGGTATTGTTTCCAATCGTAGCCTAAAAAAGGAATTAAAGTGTCTAATAACTTCTTTTTTTCAGTAGCATACTTTTTTGAATTTTGAGTATATAAACGTCTTTGAGTTCCTAACCAAGTTTTATCTATATCGACTAATGTTTTATTTCCCTCCAATTCTTTTTGTATTCGAGATACTCGTTGTTTGAATACTTTTAATATGTGAGAATTGTTATTTCTCATTATTTTATTGGGTGCTAATTGTTAAATGACGTTATCTTTGAAATAATTTTTTGTACTATTTATTTCATAATCATCAATTTAAATACTGAAGGTAAATTGTAATGTTCTACATGAAATTTTATTGAAAAATATATTTTAGTGGTTTAGCACTTCATTTTTGGTATATAACTAAGCTTAAATAATTTCAAATTGTTTAGTTTCTTTAGACCAATAAAACTCAATGTCTAGCATAATTTGTTCTTGTTCTTCAATACTACCAAAGCTTAAGACTGGGTCTCCATTTAAACGTTTTAAAGATATTTTTTTTCCATAAGCAGAAATTACGGGTAATGATTTTTCATCAAAAATTAATTGATTATATCCGTTTTTAAAATCATTAATCATTCTATTGATACGATTTTGAGAATCTTTAGCAGATAGATACATAGAGGTTGCCATATTATATTCTCTATTTTCCATTTTTTGTTTTAAAATGTCATATCTACTAGTAACAATTAAGTTTGCTATTTCTTTATATGCTTTTCTGATTTCTAATATATAGTTTTTAACATCTACTATATCTTTACCATTTTTCCAATAATCTCTTAAACTGTACGGGATTTCTGCTTCAAAAAAAGACCCTCCTACTATTAAAGGTAGTTTTTCATCATTTACAGGTGCTGATTCAAAACCATCAAAAGTATCTATTAAATTAAAACCAACAGTGGTATCATAATATTTTATGGAATAATTTAATGATGCCTTCTTAGATAATTCAGAAGTTCCCGAAAGCGGTAATATTTTTATAGTTACTTCTTGTTTCCCTGAACTCGAAATAGTATAATTGACAGGTATACTTGTGGATACCTGCCCTTCTACATTCATAGTTAATACAGGTTGGTCATTTATTCGTATCTCAAATAAGCACGCGCTTGCTGAAAAATTAACCATGTAATAAGGTTCTTTCATTATATATTTATCTATTTTTTTTAGCCTTTTTTACTTTTTTATCGACCATATTCTTTATTAAGTTAAAGGTTTCATTAAATTGCTATTAATAAAATCAAAATCGGATTTTTTTAAGCAATTATTTATTTAAAAACTTGTTATTTATATTCTAATAATTTTTTAACACCTTAGATTATAATAGCAATAATATATTTATTTAGTAACCTTTAACGTATAATTATCAGGGTCACTTTCTTTTAATTCTTCTAAAAAATCTTGATACGTATAGTTTAGGTTCTTCTTCTTTTTTCTCTCATATAAATATTTTTCCCAACCATTAAAAGGTCCATGTAATTCTAGTTTTAGAACGTCATCAAAATTATGCAATACGGTAAGATATACTTTACTTGTTTCATTTAGAGAGACTTTAAGACAGTACAAAATCTTATTTTCTTGATCTTCCCATATAAGGCTATATTTATTTTCCCTTTTCTCTCTTCCAAAATACGTATAATCAGGGTTTCTTAATTTTTCATGTAAGGTTTTTATAATTTTTTCAGCTTCATCTAGGGAATAAATGTGAATGTCATATTTGGTTATAACAAAATCACTTTTATTATATGTAAAACTAACTCCATTAATTCCATGATCATCATTATTAGGATTTTGTTGTCCTTTAAAATTTACGTTATTAAAATGTAAAAATTCATTATTTTTTACAATTAACCTTCTTTTTCCTAAAGAAAGATCATCATCTGCATTTTTTTCAGAATCGGAACCAACTATATCAATTATTTTATCTCTATTGAGTTTAATATCTGTAAGGTCGAAATCAGATTGTGCTGAACAGCTATTAATAAATAAGTTTATAATTACTATTTGGATTATTTTTTTTAACATCTTAGGTTTTAAGATTAAAATATTCTTTATTTAGTTATTTTAAGAGTTTCATCATTAGGCTTTTTTCTTTTAATTCCTTTAAATAGTCTTGATAACTATAATTTTGAGTATTTTTTTTCTTTCTTTCATACAAGTAATCTTCCCAATATGAATAAGGTCCAAATAGTTCTAGTTTTGAAATATCATTAAAGTTATATAGAGCAGTAAGTGAAACTTTACTTGTACTATCAAGACTTATATCAAGGAGATATAAGGTTTTATTATCTTGGTCTTCCCATATTAACTTATCATTTCTATTGGTGTTTTTGTCATTCCAATCTCTAAATACATAATTAGGTTTTCCTAATTTTTCGTGTACTGTCTTAATGATTTTTCCAGCTTCATTTAAAGAATAAATGTGAATTTTATACTTCGTTATTACAGCATCTTTTTTGTTATAAGTAAAGGTTACTCCATTTATTCCATGTTTACTATTGGGATTTTGTTGTCCTTTAAAGGATACTTTATTAAAATATAAAAACTCACTTTTTTTTGTGATTAATTTTTTTTGTCCATCCGATACATATTGGTCGTGTCCTTTTTTTTGTGCATCGGGTCCGTAAATCTCTGTTATTTTATCTCTATTGAGTTTAATATCTGTAAGATCGAAATTGGATTGTGCTGAACAGCTATTTATCAAAAAGCTCATTAATAGTATTTTAATTATATTCTTCATTTTTTAATTTTATTTATCTGTGTCGCCTAAAATAGCAAAATCGGCATTTAATCCTGTTGTTTTTTCAATACTTTCTACAATATCAAAAGGTCTAATGATTCTTTTAAATTCTTCATCATAATCTACAAGGTCTGCATGCCATCCTGGCCAATGTTTTTTTATAGTGATTCCTATTTCTGCTTTTGCCACTACTCTTGCATTTAACCCATCAAACCTAAGAGCAGGACGGTAATACAAGGTTTCATTTTGGTATTTTAAAGCGTGCCCAAAGGTGACGGATCCTGTACCCTCTACACTTGCTTCGGCATTAAAGTAAAATTGAGCTACTACTAAGGCTACTTTCGCTTTTATAAGTATCCCAGCCTCCAAGGTAAGGCCAATGGTAGCTTCTGCATCGGCTTTTATAATATTGTTTTTGTCTGTACTGTCCGATGCAGTATTGTACTGTAAGGCAATTTCTGGGATTTTTATAATTCCAAATACAATAAGGTTAACATATATCTTTAATTTAAAAGGACTATCATCATTATCTTCGAATTCTAACCATTCTAGTATTTCGTCTGCAATTATACCTGCGGGACCTGCAGCTCCTAAAGCGGTTCTCAATAGATCAAAGGTAAGTTCCATACCCACAAGTGGGTCTGCCTGTAGGTAAAATTTAACTAAAGTACCCACTTCATTAGTGGGTTTGTTATTTTTATACCCCCGTGCCAATTCCCAATGCGCACCTAAACGAAATTTAGGAGGCATAACTTCAATTTCAGCGGGAAATTTTTTGCCTATAGTTTTAGTTAATTTAGATTTTGTGCCTCCAGCAATTAATTTTGAGGCGTCCTTTATTTTTTCAAAAACGGAATAAAACTGTTTTAGTTTAGCGTCGTATTCCTTAGTGTACTCTTTTTTTTCATCGTAGGTGGCTTCGGATACTTCAGGTACTCCATTTGCAGTTTTGTTCCATTGTGCTTGTAAAAGTGCGCCAAAGCTAACTTCTGTTTGCTTCCATCGCTTTTCTGCACCTATTTTTCCAGCTTTAGAAAAGAGTTCTTTTTGCCTAGCTTTACTTACGTTTTGCCATTTTACAGCTAATGGGTTGTTTAAATTCAAATACAAATGAAAATCCCACCTAATATCGGGATGTGCGGAAATAAGTATTGTATTGTTTTTTTTATTGGAGTAATACCTACAGGTATTTATATAAATTTTATAAAGGTTAGGATCTACCAAATGGGGCAAAATATAGTTTAGCGGAGCAAGTGGAAGCCATGAAGAGGTAGGTGCATAAATGTGTTGTAAAATTTCTGATGTTCCTTTCTTTTCTATCCTTTTTCCTGTAGGGTCTATAATAATTACATCATCGGTATGCTTTAACGCTTTACTTTCTTTAAAACAATGCTCAGTGCTTTTCAAGCCATCAATGGTTAGTTTAATTTTTCTTGGTACAGAACCTGTTTTATTTGGAACTACGGTTTGGTATTTTATAGCGCCTGTTCCGTCAAATTTATATTTTATAGTTACACGTCTATTCAATTGGTGATGGGCTTCGGTCATGTTTTTTCCATTTACCAAAAGCCTTCTTTTTCCATAACCCGTAGCAGATATTCTTCTTTTTTCAATACCCTTTTCCACTAAATAATCCACTGAAGATCTAGCTCTTTCATTAGATAAATTATCATTATAATTATCATCTGCTCTACTATCACAATGTGCCCCAAGCTCTACTGGGGTATAGGGGTTTTCATTTAAAAAGGCTGCTATTTCATCTAAAATTAGTTTGGCATCAGCTCTTAAATTTCCATCATCTAAATCAAAATTAATAACTTGAGAAATGGCAAATTCTTTCATCTTTTCTTCTCCTCCCAATTTTAATTTATCCTCATTAAAAAGTTCTATGGGTTTACCATCATCTTCAATACTTATTTTCTTGAATCTACAGGTTTCGTAGCGTTCTATATTAATTTCGTTTTTTCTTAATTTTAATGGGCGTGTTGTAACAGCTTTTTTCGCAACTCTTGAAGATACTTCAAATTTAAAGTTTAATAATTTAGTTTTTTCTCTAAAAACAAGTGTTCGTGAACCTTTTACTTTTATTATTGCATAGTATTTTTCAACGCTATTCTTAAACCATCCGTGGTATTTTTTCCAATTATAGGTGTTTCTTAATTTTATATTTAACTCTCCATTTCTACATTCTGTTATGTATGTTTTAGGTATTTGTTCATCTTCACCTAGCTCATCATGATAAATTAGAACTTCTAACTTAGTTCCATTACAACCTTCTAATTGAGCATTTAGCCAAACATCGTCGCCAAATTCTAATTTTTCAGATAAGGCTTTTCCGCCACGAGATTTACTCCAAGTAGTACTTATTAATTTTGGTTCACAAGTGCCCACTATTAATATTTTGGCAGGATATTCATTCGTTGGTTTACTCATAAAGGCTTCAACTTCCATTACTTTTGATCCACAGTATTTAGGATCCATAGAAATTTCAACCATATCACCTACAATATTAGTCCTGTCGTTTGCTGTATATGGGAAGTTTTCTGAGGGTTTTGCAATCCATTTAGCTCTTCCTTTTTGTTCGTCGGGGGTATCTTTATAATAAAATGCTCGAAAAAGTTCTTTTTTGCCAGCTTCCAAAAACATTTTGGGCTTAAAATCGTGCTTAGTCACTATTTCTGAAGCTATACGCGGTGTACTTGTTGCTTCTCTATATTCTCTACCTATTTTTTCTACACCTTTTTTAGCCATACTATTTTATTTAGCAATTATGGTTATCACTTCATCATCATAGGATTCATATTGTAATTCTTTTGTATCTACCATTGGGTTCAATTGAGTTTGAATTTCATGATTTGCATTCTCAAAACCTGCACCAGTACCTTCGGCAGTTTGACCATGATTTAGAATGCTAATACAGGGGCTTCCTGCAATGGGACAGGTGGCTTTACTGTCTTCTAATAGTATTTTACCTTTATTGCTCAATTCAACATTCTCGTAGGCACCGTCCCATTTGGTTATTACTATTTGGCAAGGTTTAAAACTACTGCCTGTGGGTTGTAATTTACATTGTCCAAAAGTATTCTTCTCAAAGGTAGCACCGCCAATTTCCATTGTAGAAGCTATTAATTTTTGTGACCCCTCACTGTCGTTGGCATAATTTCTTGTCTGAGACAATACCTTGAGCTTGTCCGGGAAATCACCAAATTGGCATGTGCACAGGGCACCTTGTACTACAGCGTGTTTTTCACTCATAACTTATTTATTAGCTTTTTTTAAAAATTTAGACCAAAAGCTATTTGTTGCCTTTTTCTCAGTTGTGACTTCTTCTTTTTCTTCCACTTGTTCCAAAGCAAACATTTTTACAGTAACTTTTTTAGGGTTTTCAAATTGAGTGTCAAAAAAAGCTTCAATACCCTCTATAACTCCTGTTTTCTTGTTGATGCCGTAAGTAAGATCACAGGTGCCTTTCAATGCTTTTTCTTCTGGGTTTAACATTTTGTAATAGGGGAATTCTAATTCTTGCTCTAAATCTAAAGCACACCTTTCATCGTGTAATTCTCCTTTTATTTTTACAAAATGAATGGGACCTGAGGGGTTCTTTTTTATTTTATTAATGGTCTTATAGCTTACTGGTCCTGCATTACCAGCTACATAATATTTAGAGGTGTTATAAGAAGGGGATATTATAAAACTAGACTTTTCAGGGTTAAAAGCATCATCTGGATAACTGCCATAAATAGGAGCGAAAAATAGATGTAAAAACCAATCCTGTGCCATTTTCTTTTGAAAAAGACTTGGGTATATTAACGTTTTATCGTTTAAAGCAATGTATTGATCAACAGATTCTCCTTGATAATAACTCTTAATTTGTCGCTTTACTTTTTGCCACCTTGTTTGAACCTCTTTAAAATTTGTTATAGTATGAAGAGTTCCTCTTGCAGTAGTTTCTATTTCTAACGGATAAATAACTTGACTCACTTTTGCTGCTAACTCATCGGTATTGGCTTCAGGACTTGTATCATTAATGTATATTTCTGGATTTCTATCTATTCTAAATATATTGTTATTCTCTTCAGATTTACCAATATATTTAATTTCCAATTTATACCGAAGCGCATTTTTTGCATGATTGTCTTCAAAAATAATCATGCATCCATATCGGGTATATAAACCTTCTGGATTTAGGTATAGTGTGTTATTTTTTAATGCTTTTTCTTCTATTTCTACCACATTAATATAGTTTGCAATGCTATTTTTAATATAATTTTACCTTTTCAGTACTCTGAATATCTACTATTTTACCAGAAGCTAGGGTAAGATTTTTAGAATTACTACTCAACGTAATTTCTTCTGATACCATTTCTTGTTTTTCAGTACTTACCATTAAGTTTTTATCGACAACAATATTTTTGTTTTTCGCCATCATATTCAAGTTTTCTCCTACGCTATTAGTCATATCTTTTCCTGCCGATACTTCTATATTTTCTGAAGCACTGATTTTTATATTTTTTGCACTGAGTGTCATATTCTCTAAAGCAGAAATTTCCATATTATTATTGGCCGTATCAATTAAAATTTTGTTACCATTTTTATCGGTAATGGTAATCATCTCACCTCCTTTGGTGTCATTGAGTTCAATAACATGCCCTCCCTTGGTGGTAAGTCCTTTAAAATCGTTGTTTTCACTTTGCCAAGCATTGTGCTTGTTTACTCCTGTATATAGTGCCGATTGCATGTAAGGGCGTTCTACATCACCATTTTCAAAACCTATTAATACTTCATCATTTTCCTCGGGTAATAAATGAAACCCTCTATCGCCTCCAGCATAGGGAGTGGCTACACGTATCCAAGGGGTAGTTTTATTGTACATTTTTTGCCAAGGAAATTGTGCCTTTATGCGACTCATCCCATTAGGGTCGTTAACAGCTATTACTTTGGCTACTTGTGGATGAGAAGGGTGCATTAAATCGATATCCGTTAAAGGATAAACGTCAATTTCTAAGGGTATTGCCGTAAAGTTATTGGTATATGTTCCTCCTTGCTTATAACTGTGTTTAATTTGTATTACCCTGTAGCGTCCAAAGTCTCCTTGATTACTCTTAATAACAATAATTTTCCCCAGTGAAACTCCAGTATTGGTGCTTTTACCTACAATGCTTACTTGTTTTTGTTCGGCTAACTTTTTTTGTAATGCTACCGAGCTGTCTAATTGTTGTTGCAATTGTTGGCTCTCGAATCCGTAAAAAATTTGTTTATTGTCTTTTTTATGGAAAAATTGCTTGCTCACATTGTTGGCAAATGCACTATATCCACTAGCACTTGAAGCGATACTGTTACTCGAGGTTTCTATAGTACTTTCAGATGTATAATCATTGCTATAATAATTAAAATGTAAAGGGTTAACTGTTAAACCCAAACTAAAATCCTTTAAGTCGACTCCGTAATTTAAAGGTATTTCGTCTCCTAAATCAGGTTTTCCAAAATGTAACGTATCTCTACTATATACCAAATACTCGCCTTGTGTAGCGGCTAAATATTGTAAATACTGGAAAGTACTTTGGTGATGTTGTACCGAGTAGGAGAGCAATGTGTCATTTTCTGGTTGTACTCTTATACTGAATTCTGAGCTATTGTAGTCTTTAGTGATTTCTTCAATGATATCGGAAACTGATTTTTCTAAAAAGCTATCTATATTAGAACCATCATCTAAAAGAATGCTGTTACTCATTCCTTACACCTCTATAAGATCCCCCATTCCACCATGCTCGTTTCCTTTTTTACCTTTTATTTCAGTAATTTTTCCTTTAAAATATAGGGTTTCTCTATTCAGTCTACCACCTTCGGAAACTTCTAAATAAAAAGGTTTACCTAAAAAGG
>NZ_AFPB01000035.1 GCF_000218485.1 Aquimarina agarivorans
CCTTTCTTCTGTTTTTTGTCCGTGGAATGAACAATGGAAGTCCGAGCTCATCGCTAATAACTTCGTATAGCATACATTATACGAAGTTATATTCGATGCGGCCGCATTTAAATAAGGGGTTCGCGTCAGCGGGTGTTGGCGGGTGTCGGGGCTGGCTTAACTATGCGGCATCAGAGCAGATTGTACTGAGAGTGCACCATATGCGGTGTGAAATACCGCACAGATGCGTAAGGAGAAAATACCGCATCAGGCGCCATTCGCCATTCAGCTGCGCAACTGTTGGGAAGGGCGATCGGTGCGGGCCTCTTCGCTATTACGCCAGCTGGCGAAAGGGGGATGTGCTGCAAGGCGATTAAGTTGGGTAACGCCAGGGTTTTCCCAGTCACGACGTTGTAAAACGACGGCCAGTGAATTGTAATACGACTCACTATAGGGCGAATTCGAGCTCGGTACCCGGGGATCCTCTAGAGTCGACCTGCAGGCATGCAAGCTTTTCCAGATTCTCAGAAGCTGCCTAACAAGCAGCA
>NZ_AFPB01000034.1 GCF_000218485.1 Aquimarina agarivorans
CAACACCTATACGCAATGCCCTTCGGGACACTGCGCATAGCCAACCCGTCGGCAACAAGCTGAAAGAACAGACATAAAATGAACGAAAAAATACAATCTGAATCTAATGAACTTGATAGAGTCCTTGAAAAGGTTAAAAATCAAGGAGTTGATTATCTTTCAAATATTAACAAAAGACTTACTTCAACAAAACCCGTAATTCAAGACAAAAGGAGATTAAATTATTCTGGACTTGGAACTGATGAAACATTAGAATTATTTAATAAAAGATTTGAACCGATAATTGTTTCTTCATCTGGCCCAAGATTTTGGGGGTACGTAACAGGAGGTTCAACACCAGCTTCTATAGTTGGAGATTGGTTAGCTTCTATTTATGACCAGAATACTCAAGGTGTTAACGGACAAGGAGATATTTCAGCAAATATTGAATTAGAAACAATCAACTTGCTTTTAGACTTATTTGAATTACCTGAAACCTTTTTAGGTGGTTTCGTAACTGGAGCAACTATGTCAAGTTTTACTTGTCTAGCAGTTGCACGTCAATGGATAGGGAAAATTCATAACAAAGATTTCGCAAAAGATGGTGTTACAGAAAAAATCAACATATTGACTGCAACACCTCATTCTTCTATAATAAAGTCTCTTGCGCTTTTAGGTTTGGGAAGTAATAATATTATAAAAGTAAATACAATTGAGAATAATAGAGAGGCGATTTCAATATCCGATTTAGAAAATAAAATTAAAACACTCAATGGGCAACCATTCATTCTAGTAACAAGTGGCGGAACAGTCAACACAGTTGATTTTGATGATTTTGTAGCAATTAATAAATTAAGAATCAAATATAAATTTTGGTGGCATATAGATGCTGCATTTGGTGGTTTTGCAGCATGCTCTAATAGTCATAAACATTTACTTAAGGATTGGGAACATTCAGATAGCATTACAATTGACTGTCACAAATGGTTAAACGTTCCTTATGAAAGTGCCGTTTTCTTTGTGAAAGAAGAGCACAAAATATTACAAACGGAAAGTTTTCAAAATTCTAATGCACCATACCTTGGGAATCCATTAAATAATTTTAATTATCTCAATTTTCTACCTGAAAATTCAAGGCGACTCAAAGCCTTACCAGCTTGGTTCACCCTTACTGCGTATGGGAAAGAAGGTTATAATGATATCGTAGAAAATTGTATTTCATTAGCTAATCTTCTTGGTGAGTATCTCGAACAAAGTGAAAAATTTAAATTGTTAGCACCTGTAAGATTAAATAATATAGTCTTCACTTTGAATGGAAAAGAAAATCAAGAAAAAGCACAGCTCTTTTTAACGACTCTAAACGATACTGGAAAAGTATTTATGACGCCTACTTTTTTCAATAATAAAAATGGAATTAGAGCATCATTTGTGAATTGGAGAACAACTAAAGATGATATACAAATCGTGTTTGAGGAAATGAATAGAGTAATAGAAACTATGTGGGTAAAGCCAGTTGACAACAATGTATTAAAATAATAGCGGTTTAAGCGCTTAATCGAAAGTAAATAATTACAAAAAAGGTCTGTGTTTATTCGAAAAGTTTATGTGTGAAAATACGCTACTATTCTTATACTAGACCGTTGTAAAACATTTCCAAAATCGCTCAAAAAATGAATGAAGTTGACAAAATAGCGTTCATAGAAACTAAAAATGGACAGATTTTAAGCACGAAATCAAGAGGAAAGACGAAATATTATATTCCTGGTGGGAAAAGGGAATATGGCGAGACTGACGAACAAACTTTGGTTAGGGAAATTGCGGAAGAACTAAACGTTGAAATTGATGAAAATACTATCGAATATGTTGGGACTTTCAAAGCGCAGTCGGACGGTGCAAAAGATGGAGTTATTGTAAAAATGACTTGCTACAAGGCCAAATATGACGGAATAATGGAACCGACTAGTGAAATCGAAGAAATCAGATGGCTGAACTACAAGGACTTGGATATAATTTCGGAAGTGGACAAAAAAATATTTGGATTCCTTAAAAAAAAAGGGAAACTGGAATAAAAAACGTATTACAA
>NZ_AFPB01000033.1 GCF_000218485.1 Aquimarina agarivorans
ATATTTTTGATGCATAGGTGATAAACTCTTTTTTGGTTTTCATATAATAGGTTTCAAAATCTTTACATTTTTCCATTAATACTTCATGATTGTCTTGATAATATAAATCACATTCGTTACCAATACACTCTAACATGCCACCTATTTTATTATCATGAGTTTTTATTTCTCTTTCAAGTATTTTTGAACGTTCTTTCAAATTTTCCAGCTTTTTTTCCAGACTTGCATGCTCATGGAATAAATCTTCTGTGTAAGGATCAAAAGAAATTGAGTTTAATAAATCGTTATTAATAAAGTTTTTTTTGTACTTAAAAAATCTAATTTAATTTTCCAATCTTTAACGTTTTCATGTATATTTTCTAAACTTAATTCATTGTTAACAGTGCTACTTGCATAATTCGTAATTTTTAGGGATGAATATAAATTTCATACTAAAAACAGGTTCACCTATAAACAATTATTAATAAATTAACATTTTTAACAGCTTAATTGATTATTTTACCTTTACAAATCAGTAATTAATATAAGTTTGAAAATAAAACCTATTGTAAAAATTTTATCTGGAAAGAAATTAATAGGAATTCATGTAAAAATGAATTTGATTTCAAATAAAACAGTTGAACTTTGGCAAAACTTCAGTCCTAACATTAAGAATATCAAAAACAAGATTGATGGTAATAAGATTTCAATGCAAATTTATAATCCAAATTATTTTAAAAGTTTTAGTCCCGCCAATGTATTTACGAAATGGGCTACTGTTGAGGTTTCAAACTTTGATAGCATTCCAAACAATATGAATGAATTTGAATTAACCGAAGGATTATACGCAGTATTTTTATATAAGGGTAATAGTAATGACAATAGTATCTATCATTACATATTTTCGGAATGGATTCCTAATTCACGTTACCAATTAGATGATCGCCCGCATTTTGAAGTTTTAAGTCCTAAATATAAAAACAACGACCCAAAATCTGAAGAGGAAATATGGATTCCTATTACACTTAAATAATTTTTTTAATGCATTTGTTGTTTAGCTTTAATTTACTAAAAGTGGGCCTAAATATTAAAATGGGTAACCAATAGCAAAATTGAGCAGTGGTTGATCAAATTTAACTTGAAAACGTTCGCCTTGAGGTTGACTTGGATCATGAACTGGTATGGCTAAATCAAACCGAACTACAAAACCTTGCACATCAACCCTTAAACCAACACCAGAACCTATTCCGAGTTCACTAATAAAATTTGAAGAAAATTTACCTCCTGGTAGCGACTCATTTTCAATAGAATTCCAAATATTTCCTGCATCTGCAAAAACTGCTCCTTTAAAAAATCCAACGATTGGAAAACGATATTCCAAATTAGCTTCCAACCTGATATTCCCTGTTTGATCAAAAAAAGAACCATTTACATTACCTTCATTATTATAACTCCCTGGTCCCAAGGATCGAATTCGAAATGCTCGCACGCTATACGGTCCCCCTGAAAAAAACTGTTTTGTAAATGGTAAAACTTCAGAATTACCGTAGGCATAGCCATATCCTCCGAATAACCTTACTGCAAGCTTTTCCTGATTACCAAAATTCCAATGATACCTCACATCTGCATCCACTTTAGCATATTGTGCATATTCCAATCCAAGAAATTGATTTCTGCCAGAATCATTTTGGTTTGATCCCCCTAATGCACTTACTGTATTACCTGCAATATCCACAGTAGCATTTACAAAAAATTGATGTTTTCGTTTAGTTGAAAGCATGCCGTTGTGTGTAAAAGAATATGTTAATCCAGCAATAAATTGTTGCTCAAAACTTCGTCTTAAAAAAGGATTTTCATTCAAAATTTCGTCAAACTCATCGGTTGTATTCCCTAAACGTGTGTAATTTATTGAAATTGGATTAATTTCGTGGGTAATATATTTACTTGAATTCCATATGTATCCAAATTTTACGGTTCCTGTTGCCAAACTATATAATTTACTACGACTTAAATAATTAATTCCTAAACCTGTTTTGGTTTTGGGTATGGCATATTTAAAAAAATCAGTATTCACTTTTAAAGGAAATACCAACCTAGGAAACACTAATTCGGTTTTAAGTCCTAACTCGATACTAGACAATCCTGCTTGATCGCCACTACCGGCCTGTACTTCATATCCTAAGCTGGAAGTTAAGGACAAAATTTCACCTCCTTTAAATAAATTTCGATTGCTATAAGTAACTGCTAATCCAGGACCAGCGAAGTTGTTGGACTTTGTTACTGCTTGCAATTCTGCCCTGAACGCCCTTTTGTTTAATGGAGATAACGTAATATTTGCTTTTAAAAATCCTAAGCTATCTGTTGACAAACTATCCACTTCCTTATACTGTACGTTTACAAATTTATAAGCACCTATAGTGGATAGTCTCCGTGCTGTATTTTTAGAATTTTCAGGGTCAAATAATTGCCCTTCCTTAATTGTTAAATAAGGATCCAAATATTTCGGTTTAAAAAAACTTCTTTACTTATATAATTTTTATTGTTAAATCGAATGGTATCTAAATCAAGGGTATCCTTTTCAACCGTGTAATTAGGAAATACGTTTATTTCTGAAATTTTATATGGCTTTATAGCTTTTGATGGCACTCCTTGTTTTAATTTTAAATATAAATCAAAACGTTTGTTGTTATATTGATTGGTATCTGCTTCAAATACCAAAAACTCGGGACTAAAATTATAGTATCCTTTTTTCTTTAAATTTTTATCTATACGTTCACGCTCTAGCTTTAAATTAGCCAGATCAAAACGCATTCCTTTTGAAAATTTAGAAGTTTTTAAATTGTCCTGCATCTCTCTGTAAATTGGAGGCGAAAGCGTATCCAATTGGAAACTTGCCATGGTATACGGCTGCTTGATTTTTACATTAAAATCAGCAAATGCTCTTTTTTCCTTCTCAGTGAAATTAGAAGTTATTTGATTATAGAAAAAGCCTCTGTTTTCCAACCTATTCAACAGTAATTTTTCAATTTGTAATGCAGCAACATCTGACTGATACACTGGCTCCTCTCCCATTTGTTTATTTAGCCATTTTGTAACAAAACTTGATGTTTCTTTTTGAGCTTTATAATAATAATACAATCCAAAATGAGAACCCAAGAATTTATTGTTTGGTTTAGGTTCAATGACATTTAGCAGTACTTCTTTTAATTTCCCTTTACCTTTTATTAAAGTATCCGATTTTATTTTTAGGCGCGCCCCAGTGTATAAACGCTCATTTTCAGGAATGAAACGCGATACACTACATGAAAATGCAGCTAAAGTTAACAGTATCAATAGCACATATTTTTTTATCATTTGTTTCCGGCGTAATTTTTAAGGTTGTTGCTTAGTTTTTTCTGTATTCGCATTTTTTTCTTCAATACTTTCTTTTTCATCTTTTTCATCTTTTTCAGAAGCCTTCTTTTTTTCCTTTCTTAAAATAGCATCCCACAATTCATCAAACTTATTAAACTCCTGAGCAAAAATGAGCGCAATACCGCTTACAATAGTTTGCCCATCAATTACATTTTCAAATTCATTCTTGCGGAAGCCCTTTAAACGGTATCGTCCATTTTTGGTAAGCAAATATTCAAGCGTAACATTTCCTATTAAAGGCGTAGTTTCTCCATTAGTATTTGAACCTTGCAAATCTACCTCACTACCAACACTTACGGTTAGGCGATCATTAAACAATGATTTTTGTGCTGCAATGTCTAATTGCGTCCGGTCTTGCGGGGTGGCACTTTGATAATCCGTATAGCTATTGAGTCCAAAATCTAATTTAAAACCTGTGTCCCCTAATAATTTGTCTGAAAATTGATTTAGCTGATCCGAAACTGCATCGCTCAAATTATTTGTAGCTATGGATGCTGCTCCTCCTCCACTACCATCACTGCCCGGTTCAGGATAAAATCTATTTAACACCAACAATGAAAAAATTTGCTTGTTCAATTCTGATTCTTGCTGATTCAATTGTTGAATTTTACCGTATACTTGTCCGCCAATAGCACCTTGTTCATCCTCGGGCATATCAATATTAAAGGTGAGTTCAGGTTGCGTAATTTGACCATCAATATTTAAATAAACATTAAAGGGTAGTACCTGTCTGAATTTGCCTTTGACTGACGGATCAGCACCTGATGTTTGGGCTGCCATTAAAGATGAAGCTGATGCCTTAACATTATATAATGCCTTTACGTCCAATTTTGCATCAAACGGATTACCAGACCATACCACCCTACTCCCAGGTACTATTTCAAATTTTCGATTGACTAAATTGTATAAGTTTAATTCATAATGTCCTTTGTTTACATCATAAAAACCTGCTAAACTGATACGCCCATTAGGTTTCATTTTCAAATTTAAATCTCCATGTCCTGAAATTTTAAAATTGTCACCCGTGCGTTCATCAATAATAATTTTAGCAGTAGCATACTTGTCAACATCTATTTTCAAATCAATATCAAACCCTTTCAACTTGGCAGTCTCTTGCTCCGTTTGCGTTAAAATAGCATTTGGATTTTCCTTATTTACAAACAATACAATTCCGTCACGTTCCTCAATATTAGCTGTTGATTGTGGTAATATATAGGTAACATTGGTTTCTGGATTTACTGTAACTTTACCCTTTACTATTGGAATATCTAAATCTCCAGTGATTTGAGTATTTACTCCAAAAATGGCTTTACCGTATAAAAAATCGTTATCCTTTTTAACGGCATTTAACACTTGAAAATCTTCTGCTTTTACACTAAGATCAAAAGTTGGATTTGAAAAACTTTTTGTCCCTATTTCACCAGAAACTACCAGCTTATTTTTCTTCTCATCTAACACTGTAAATGAATTTAGCGTAATTCCTTTATTGCTAGCCGTAAGCTTTTCTTGTACAAAAGTGAAACCCGTATTGAATTTTGCTATTGAAAAATAAGCATTGGTAAAATTTAAATTTCCTTTATATTGTGGCTCACTGAGCTTACCATTAATTTTAAAATTTCCTGAAAAATTACCTTTTGCGTTCGTTATTTCACCTTGGGTAAATCCTTCTAACGCTTGCATATTAAACTTATCAAATAACAGATTTAAATTTAATATTGCTCCATTTTGATTGGCTTCATAATTACCGTTGACGCTTAAATTGACTTGCCCTTCTTTAAGTTCTGAACTAAAATTGTAAGTTTTAATATCTTTTGAAGATGCATCCATTGTTAATGTTCCTAAATCAACATCCAACACATTAAATTTCGAAATCTTTAAATCTGCTAAAATACCTGTATCGGTAAAAGGATGTTCAACAACTAAATTTCCATTTAAAGTACCGTGAGCTAATTCAGTTTCAGGATTAAAATAATTTAAAATTTCACTGATTTTAAATTGATTGAATTTTAAAGCAATATGCTCTTTTTTTACATTAGGTAAGTCATTTTTAAAAGCTACTTTTTGGTTGTTATTGGTAAAATTAAAATCTGTAAAAGTCAATTTATTATCAGAAAACACTAATTTGTTGGTAGTGGGTGTGCGCCATTTATGTTTATTTATAATTAAACTTTGTGGATTTACTTTGAGCTCCGTACTGTTCTTTTTAGAATTCACAGTAGCATCAAATTGTATCAGTTTTTCTTTTTCGTGCATTGAAAGCAAACTAAGTTGCATTTTACCATTGTTTTGGCTGCCACTTATACTCGTTTTTTTAATAGCAATTGGTCCCGTGGTAATGGCATTAAATCCCAAATCAAAATCTAAATTTTGGTTACTGGTATTTACATTTAAAGCCAAGCTATCAATTTCACTACCGCTATAATTAATATGGGGTGCTACTACCTCTGCTTTTAATTTATTTAAATTTTCATTAAAATCAAGCATTATTCCTACGGTATCTACATCTTTTAGGTTTATTAAAAAAACTTCGCTCAAAATTGGCGCTTGACTTAAATGACCTTCTAATTTTAATTTTACTGGAGGTGTATAAATAGTATCAACTATTTTATTTGATGTAGTGGTAAAATAACTTTTAAAATGATTTGTGATCGCCTTGGAAAATCCTTGCGGATTTGTGTTTGATAGTAATTTAAGGTCAACAATTTTATTAGTAACACTTAACGCAGTAGTATCGTTTTTAATAAATGCATTTGCCGCTAATTTACCCAACAAATAAGTATGGTTATCATAAACAACTACGCCATCATTTATTTCGGCCGTAGCTTTAAAATCCTCAGGACTCCCATTAAAATCAGCAGTTAATTTTAACCCTGTCCTTATATTTCTTTTAAACAACCCTAAGGCCTCCAAATCGGCTCCAATTACGTTTAAATCAATCTTGGCCTTAGTATTTACAGTATCCAATACCACATCAGATTTCAATTTCAAATTTAAATAGTCGTCTTTGTAATTGGAGGTCAACATCCCGGATCCATCATCTAATTTTCCTTTAATGACCAAGTCTTTGATGGTGTATTTTTTTAATGAAAAAGTATCCACAGTAGCTGTAAAGTCTGCATCCATTTTATTAATTGTTTTGCCTGCACCGCTTCCTTCAATTTTTAAACTTAACGCTCCTAACTGCTCGTTTTTTAATAATTGATCCAGTTGGTACTCCTCAGTACTGAATTTAGCATCAAATTTTAAGGTCTCAGTTATATCTAATGTTCCATCAATTAAAACATTTCCTTGTGTAGTTTTTATTTGGGAGTTGGTGATCACTTGCGCTGTTGTACCTTTCAAATTACCCGTTACAGCAATCTCTTTAGGTAATTGTAATCCAAGACTATCTTTTGGAACAAAATTATAAATATCCTGACTGGATGATATTATTTCAATTTCAGGAAAATCATACTGAAGCTTATCAGGTTCGGTGGCATTCCTTAATTGCCCTTTTACATTGATTGCCGTAGCAGTACCCCAACTAAACTGGGTATCGTCAACCTTAATATCCGACAGCTTCCCTGATACATAAAGCTTTCCTGTAACCATGTGTTTACTTAGTTTAGCCACATATTCATTTTGTTTTAGCTCTGGCTGAAATTTGAAAGCCTCACTAATATCAGCTTGAATTTTGTTTAAACTCAAATTCAAATTTGAATTTTCGGGCTGATTGATAAAATTTTCCAGGCTAGAGTAACTCACTTTGGCACCACCAAAAAGCTGATTGTTATTGAGTTTTAATTTTAGGTTTCCAACATTTATTTGCCTGTTTGTTATAGAAGCAGTTGTAGAAAATTGCTCTAAATTTAGGCCAGAATTCTCCTTGAAACTTAAATTTTGTAATTTAACCTTAGCAAACTCTTCTTTCAAATTCGCTTCTTTAATATTCAGATTAAAGTTAGTGAGTACAACTGCTTGGGGATCAAATGCGTTGGATTTTGGTTGCGCTTGCCCTACAAAATAACTAAAAGCAGTATTTTTAATTTCTAAATTTGTGGCGACAATATCATATTTAGGCCATTCAAATGATGTATTGGTAGTTTCTGTTTCCACCGTTTGCGATTCAACCAAATCCGTTTTCAACAAAAATTTAGAATCAGTAATCTTGAATTTGTCAATAATAAAATAATTATTGTTAAGATCTATTTTGGGTGTTTCTGCCTGTAATTTTGATACTGCTATTTTTGCATTTAGCTTATCCTCAATAGAATTGTAGTGAACATCAATATTATTAAATTCAATAGCTTCAAATGATAAAAAAGGCAACGATGAAATGGAATCCGATGCTTCTTCCTTTTTTAAAATAGGGCTTTGCGTGTATTTAATATTCGAATTTGAAATTTTTAGTTTAGAAGCTCTATAATCCATAGCTTCAATATCTGTTTTTTTCAGATTTAATGCCAATTCTCCTATTGTAAATCGACTATCTATTCCTAATACTGCATCATTAAAAATTATATCGAAATCATTAAAATTTAAATCGCCAATAGAAATTTCTGGCGGTGCTGCAGTGGTATCTTTTTTTGTTTCTTTTACTGACGACTCAGAAGAAACAAACGCATCAATCAAAAACTGAAAATTATATCCGTTAATAGAATCTTTTCTGGTTATATTGGCTTTTAGTCCTTCCCAATCCACGGTATTAATTGCTATGGATTTGCCTGTTATTATTGGCAATAAAGGCACATCAATCTCTAACTTTTCTGAAAATACCAACGTGTCTTTTTTTCTATCTTCAACGTAAAAATCCTCTAGCAAAATATTCCCTCCAAAGGTGACATACAGCTTACTTATAGCTATTTCGGTTTGTGTTTTTTCTTTAAGAAAATTGACTGTTTTATTTACAATTATATTTTGCCCTGAACTGCTTCGAATAAATAAAATTACACACAGTAACAGCACTAAAATAGCCCCAAAAATGTAAGCGCCTATTTTTAGAATTTTATTCCATAATGTATAATTTTTATTTTTATTCAAACTTGATAAATACTAATGATTTGCAGTAACTATAATTTACAAAAGTAATGCTTTAACCTGTATCTGTTGATTAGGTATTACGCATAATGTTAACCTATTTAAAATAATTTTGAACTTCAAAAAAAATGCCATCAAAAAACCTTATGAATACTTTAATAAAAGTATATTTTATGTAAGATTATCACATTGTAATTTTAATTTAATTATTAATTTAATATAAAATAATATGATACGTACAGGAACAGAGGTAAAATGGAAATGGGGAAATGGGGAAGCAAAAGGTAAAGTTGAAGACACTTTTGATGAGTCCATTACCAAAACAATCGATGGTAGCGAAGTTACCAGAAATGGAAGTAGTGACGATAAAGCATTACTCATTGAACATGAGGACGGTGGAAAAGTGCTTAAATTAGAAAGCGAAGTTGAACGTGCTGATTAATCCAAATTGTAACTAAAAAATATAATTTTTAATCCTTGGTTAATTATTGAATGTAAAATTCAATCAGCCCAGCATAAAGTCTCAAACATTGAGGCTTTTTTTATTGGCTAACTAAAGTTAAACGGCTATATCACATGCTTCAGTTGCAATAGCTTTTTTTCTTTTTTTCTAGCAAGTAATGCAAAACCGAAAGTTAATACACCTACGCGGCCTATAAACATTAGAGTATTAATAAGAACTTTCCCTAAATTGGACAAATCTCCAGTGATGCCCCTACTTAATCCAACTGTACCTAAAGCCGAAGCGACTTCAAAAAGAATATTTTCAAATAAAAAGTCTTCCGAAAAAGACAGCAGTGTTCATAAAGCCAGAAGAATAATAAAACCACTGATAACAATTTTAGACGTAAAAGTAAGCTTAGTTGATTTTTTAGTGATTCGATACCACAAATCAGTAAAAACAATAAATCCTAATGAACCTGATATTGCTAAAACTGAAATAATCCAATTTATAAATACATTATCCTGATACCCTACAAAACTGTTATCAAATAAACTAAAACCTGCCGTACAAAATGAAGACACGCTATGAAAAATGATGTACCATATTGCTTTGTAAATTTCCATCCCTTCATTTACAAACGCAATAAAAAAACAAACCGACCCTAAAACCTCCATAATTAATGTAAATACAATAACACTTTTTAGAAAATCATTAATTTTAATGGCTTTAGGTAGCGTAAATTCAACCCCGATTAATTTTTGATGCCAATGCGTAATTTTATTTGTGGTAAATAAAAGGTAGTAGGTAGTTAACGTCATATAACCAATGCCTCCTAATTGAAATAAAAGCATGATTATTAATTGCCCAAAAAAATTATACGACTCAAAAATATTGATAGTAACCAAACCTGTTGTTGATATTACGGAGGTAGAAATAAACAAGTTGTCTAAAAATGAAATATCTACTTTATGAAAAATAGGTACGGACAAAATTAAAAAATCAATAGTTACGTATAACAAAAAGCCTAACACCAAATTCATTTGAGGTGATTAACTTACCTGAAATTTTTGTAACCAAAGCAACCCCTTTTTTATCATAATAAATATTTTGAAATAAGGTACTTTTTGTTTTTAAATTTAAGAATTTTACTTTCTTAAAGAGTACATTATTTTATTGTTTAAGTTCAAATTACTGCTTTTATTATAGCAATAAACACTAAAACAGGCACAATAGGATTAGGAAAAAATTTTAGCAACACTGCTTATTTTACTTTGAAAAAAACTCGTTTGTATAAACCAAAACTTAATAATAAAACAGTTAATATCATCGTAAAAATAATGTTGTTTAACAATTTGTAAGTTGAAGGTTCTTTAAAAAAATCTGATTCATGATTTTCCCAATCAATGGAATCCGTTGATTCATTTTCAAAGATTTTTGGATAAAAAAACAAACGTAAATCTTCATGAAAATTGGTGGTGGCTTTTAAAAATTCAATGTGATTGGTCAAACCCGTTTTTGCAATTTCGTTCATTGACAACTGTACTTGTAGTGGCGGAAAATAGCGCGCTATTTGTTTACTTAACGCCTCACGTTGCGCAATTTTAAGGTACATTGCCTCTCGCTCGTTTTTTGATTGATCATCTCCCATTTGCTGCATAGCATAGTACCATAACCATGAAAAACCTTGCTCTTTAATTCCGTATTTAGCAAACTGCGGGTAATGTGCGTAAAATTTATCCATAGTTTCTTTTTTGTCTGTATCCCAACGTTTATGATACTCGTCCCGCTGTTTAATAGTCATTGTAAATGCTTCCCCAACAGGGTATTTATTTACAATGTAATTATTAATTAAAACAGGAATAAAAACCACCAAAAGCAACCAGCTACTCAACAAAATTATAGCATTAGCGTTAGAGGATTTTCGTAAAAAAATAACGAATATGCATAACGAAAACCAAAATAATAGGTATAAATAACTATTAATTATTATGTATAAAAAATTACTATCCAATGGGATTTGTAATATTACTTTTGCTACCAAAAATAATACTGCTAATACCGCAAAAATAAACACAACACGTACTGAAATCTTTTTAATTAAAAATTGGAATGGAGACTTTCCTTGCATTAAAATCATTTTCCAGGTGCCTTTTTCTATTTCTTCGGACAGTAAATTGAAATTTAGTGCGATAATTACCAAAGGAAATAAAAAACAATCAAAAAACTAACATCAAGATTACCCACTTGTAATTTTGAAGGGTTGACCAAATCGGTATCATACTTTTGCCCTTCTAAATTCAAAATAGTTACATTTTGGATATGCGAATTTAAATCGCTTTGTCCAATTGAAATTCCTGCCAAAGGCTTAACAGGATTTATAAATGAAAATTTAAGGTAATACATAAGCAAACCTATATCATCCTTGTGGTGTCCTACTTGCCTTTCAGTGTGCTTTTGTTGCAGTGTAATGGCTTTGGTAATAGCTTCTTTTTTTTGATCTAAAAATTGCTTTCCTATATAAATACTTAAAACACCCAAAAAAACTAAAATTGCTAAGGACAGTAGCACCGCTTTTGATCTTAAAAATTGTTTGATTAACAGTATATACATTGCTAAATAATTTTAAAACGGTTGGAAAATTGAACCACAATTAACCCAATAAGAAACATCCAAATACCAAGGCTAGCTAATGAAAACCATTGATTTTTAATAATGTTACTTACAGACAAATATTGGTAATTAAACTTAGGAAACGATTTCCAATGTACTTTATCCACTACATTTACTTTGCCCTCACTACTCTTAGCCTTATTGCTGATAAACTTCATTTGCAAGTTATTCATATACTGCGATTGTTTGTACCTGTAAACTTCGGTCTGTTTTAAAAAATCAGCGTAAGTACTAAAATTAGTACCTGAAAAACCCATGGATAAATTTTTAATGGCCAAGTAAGGATTAAAAAGTACAAGCTTATTTGTCAAACTATTCTGCTTTTTATAAGTAGCTATAAGTTCATTATGTTGTTTGTTGTATACCTTAGCAGTTTGCGACTCGCCTTTACTCATCAAATATCCGCTGTAATTAAAAGGAAGTTGCTCAATAGTTGCTACCTTGTTTGCTTTTAAAATTGAGTCCCTCAAGCTATTAAAATAAGGATCGTTTGGATTGTGACTGTCTCCTTTTTTTATAACCTCAGCTTCCACTGCAGCCTTAAATTCCGTTTTTGATAGATTAGGATAAGTAGCATTTCCAAGTGACTGTGCAATTTTTGGTATAATTATAAAAAACAATAACCATATCCCTAATAATGTGAGTAATGCTTTATTTGAATTTTCGCTTAGCGCAGAAACAATAATTGTTGTTGCACATAAAAGCATTAAAAACACTAAATAAACGACAGAAATTAAAAGAGCTCTGGGTATAATTCCACTATGATTGGCATAATTTTCTAGAAACGAAATACTCCACAACGCTAACAATGATGGCAGGAAAAATAGCGCCACTGCGAAAAACAATCCTACTGATTTTCCTAATAACACATCCTTCATAGAAGCTCCTTGCAGGTAAATCATTTTTAAGGTCCCGTTCTCTTTTTCCGTAGTTATTGAAGCATAACCAATAAAAAAAATAATAAGTGGTAAAATTAATTGAAGCAGCATGGCAATACTCAAGTCACCAAAGCGCATTAAGCCAGTAGCTAAACTTGCCTCAGAAAAATTAGCTGTATTTTGTTTATGAGCCTCTAAAAAAATAGCATTTCCAGTATAACTTTCTAATCCCGAATCAAAAATACGCAATGGGTGCTGTTGCCTAAACACAAAGGTACCAAAGTGAGCCATCCGATGCGGATGTTTATCAGGATTGGCTTCCCAGCTTGCTCTCGCTTTTTTTTGATGTTGTGTTACAATTTGCTGATGTTTTTTAAATGAAGTCCATCCATTAAAAGTAACATAAACTAAAACACTTAAAAAAATACCTAAAAGCACTAAAAAGCCTTTTGTGCTCAGTGTTTTTTTAAAGAATTGTTTAGCAATCAATAACACAACATCCTTTTTCATTTCAATCTAAAATTTATAAGTTGCATTTAACAAAATGTTTCTAGGTGCACCTGGACCAAGCCTTGAAGGATTGAGTCCTCCCAACCAATACTTTTTGTTTTCTAAATTATTAAGTTTTATAGCTAGTTGAATTCCAGTATTATTAGGTTTGTAATACAATGCAGCATCAAATACGGTATACTCTGGTAATAACACTCTATCCGCTAGGTAAGTTGGATTGTACCATGTAAATCTTTCATCTACATACTGTGCACCAAAACCAAGTCCAAGTCCTTTAAATATTCCACTCATACAATCATAACGTGCCCAAAAATTAGCATTATTTTTTGGCGCACCACCTATTCGCTGTCCAATAAAATCTTCTATGGAGTCATCTATAATTATGGCATCGTTGTAACCATAAGACGCAGTTATTTGCAAGTTTGGAATTATGTAACCCGCAACATCAATTTCAAAACCTCTACTACCTTGCTCGCCTCTGGTTGTTAAGTTGTCCAAATTAAAAGTATCACCCAATAAAATGTTCTTTTGAGTAATTTCAAAAATGGCCATATTGGCACTCAATTTACCGTTAAAAAAGGAGCTTTTTGCTCCAAATTCTATCAAACTACTTTCTAAAGGATCAAACCTCCCTGGTGACGCTGTCCAAAAGAATCCTTCGGCTGATGGAGACAATGATACTGTATTGGTGTGTGGTTGAAAACCTTCCAAATAAGTAGTGTACACACTTATATCATCTGTTACCTCATAAGTTGCCCCTATTCTGGGGATAAAAGCTTCTTTTTTAAATTTTTGCTCATCTCCTTCATAATCAAAAATATCTTCAAACCACTCGTATCGCAAATTTAATAAAGCTGAAAACTTCCCCAATTTGAAATGGTTCTGAAAATAAACTCCGTCTGATGATGTCAAATTTGCTGGGATTTGTGTTTGAGCTAATACATAATCATTCGTATTTCTTATGCCATTAAATGGATCCGTTAAATTAAAATGAGGTACAGCGGGAACTAACAATCCATCAGCAGTTTGCTGAAAATCATCAGGGTTACTTGTTCCTGGTATAAATCTTTCTAAAGTACCATCATTTAGCAAATATCTTCTTGAAGAGTTTTGTCCACCTACTTTTCTTTCCCAACGAGAACCATCATACCCGATTAAGGCTTTATTGGTAAAATTGTCATTTTTAATGTCGTAATTAAAAAATGCACTTAAATTATCCGTCTCCCAAAACTGTTGTCTTTCTGCATAACGCAACGCTACAAGATCAGGAAGCACTCCCCCGTTAATATCATAAGGCTGGTTAAATGCGTCGATACGATGTTCTTGTAAATCTTCATCCCAGGTTTGTTTCATAAACTGAGCGTTAAAACCAAAACTTTCAGTAAACTTTTTACTAAAACTTGCCATAAACACAATTTCTTTAGTCTTGTAAAAATCATCGATAGCTCCTGGGTTTAACGAAATTGGTGTGCTATTAGGATCGTAATCTTCATCAACTGCATCAAAAATTGGTTGACCTCTATCTAAATTTCCATCGCCAATATTATAAATCATTTCTACATTAAGTGCAGTTTTTTTATTAGGAATATAACTTAATGATGGAGTGACCAAAAAACTAATACTATTAACTACATCTCTAAAGGAATCTGCTTCTTGGTACGCTGCGTTAAAACGATACAGCAGCGTTTTTTCATCATTTAAAGGTCCAGTAAAATCGGCAGTGGCTCTCAACGTTCCAAAGCTTCCGGTAGTTAAAGACACTTCTCTATATTTTTTAGTTAGCGGCTTTTTTGTTACAATATTAACAGTACCTCCTGGGTCTGCGCTTGAAAAAGTTACTGATGAAGGTCCTTTGATTACTTCTACACGTTCCAAATGTGACGTTATAGGCTGAAGAAAATAATATTGACGTGTACGCATTCCATTAAGCACCTGCCCATCATCCCCTTGAGTAATCCCCCTGATATTGTAATGATTGTAAAGCCCTGTAATAGCAACATTACTAACTGTTTTAACAGCATCCGTAAGTTGAAAAGCTTGTCGATCAGCAATCAACTCCTTTGTAACCGTGGCTACTGCCTGGGGTAACTCCTTATTTTTAATAGCTATTTTTGTGGCTGAAAAAGAATAGTCACTTACGTAATCCTGCCGCTTTCTTCCTATTATCTCAACTGATTGTAAAGACTCTAACGACTGTTCCAACAAAATCTTTCCTAAATCAATTGTTTGCTCAGTAGTCAAATCAATTTCTTTTTCAATACTTGTAAAGCCAATGTAGGATATATATAATTTAAAATTTCCTTTATCATTTATCTGCAGTTCAAAACTTCCTTCATCATCTGAGGTAGTTCCTGTTTTTTCACTTCCTTTATCCAAAAGCATTACGTTGGCTAATGCTATAGGCATATTATTTTCGTCAACAATTTTTCCTGTTATTATAGACTGTGCCAAACTTATTTGCGTAACCAAAAAAGCTATAGCTAGTAAGCTATTTCTAAAATTCATTTTAATAGTATTACGTAGTTAAATTGTTTTTATATATAAATCTTGAAGCTCTTGAGCCGTAATTTTAGCTGTTTCAGTAGTATACTTTAAGCTTCCTTCTTTCAATATTCCTATTCGCGAACCAATATTTACTGCATTAAAAATATCATGAGTTGTCATAAAAATTCCAACTCCTTTTACTGCTAATTTTTTACATAAATTGGCAAACTCAACCGAAGCCTTTGGATCAAGTCCAGAAGTGGGTTCGTCCATGAGAATGTATGAAGCTTTTTTAGCTAAAGCTATGGCAATGCCCACTTTTTGACGCATTCCTTTGGAATATGTTGCTATTTTTTTGTTATGTGCTACCGCTTGCAAATTGGCTTGATTCAAAAATGAAACCAGTTCATCTTTGGTATATTTAAATCCTGCTAAACGACTAAAAAAGTCAATATTTTCTATCCCCGAAAAATTATTGTACAACTCTACTATTTCAGGAATATACGCTATAGATGTTCTTATTTGGGGGTTTTCGAGTACCGACGTTTTATTAATTAGCGCCTCACCCGAAGTAGGTTTTAACAAGCCTAAAAAAATGTTTATTGTTGTGGTTTTACCTGCCCCATTTTGTCCCAACAAACAAAATATTTCACCTGGTGCTACAGTAAAACTTAAGTCTTTTAGCGCTATATGCTCTCCGTAACGTTTCTCAAGTTTTTTTGCTTCTAGCATAACCTAATTTTTTAATCTTTATATTTTAGCTACTATATATCTGATCTGATGCAGCTACAAACATTATTAATGCTATAGCGTTGTTAATGACTCATATCTAAAGCGCCAATAAAACCAATAGTTATTGCTGTAAAAGGAAAATTATACTGCTTGTTTTAGAATCCCTTTTCAGAAAAAATTATTGTTCTGATGAAATACATCATTTATTATTCTGAAACACAACATACATTATCCTTACACTTGCAATATTTGCTGTTGTAAACATGAAAAAATATTAAACTCAATGAAGGAAAGTAAATGGCCGCCTCAGGAATTTCCATTACCTCTATTTTTTCATTTAACACAATAACTAATAGTAATGCCCAACTGAACCACAAAACAATTTTTATCCAATTGTTTGTTGTGTTTTTGGTAGTATTATAAATAGCACCCAATGAAATCAACAGAAATACCAAGTCCAACACCGACCACCAAATAGGTTGCGTATGACAGCACTCTAAAAAATGAGCTTGTGCAGCAAACAGAAATGGAGTGGCAAAGCAATGAATCAAACATAATCCGCTTGATAATGCTCCAATAAAATCTGATTTTCGTAATAATAAATTCATGGGGTAGCTATTAACGCAACTTGGTTGCAATATTACTTTGGATTTTATTCAAATGCAACTGAGTTGCAATAAAATTTATGTATATTTATACTTACAAATGGGAATAATTAGGCATACAAAATACGTAAAGGTTTTAGTTGAAGTTTTTAATAAAAAACATCAAGCGATATCAGTTGCTGATTTGGTTAGGAAATTAGAAGGAAAAATGAATAAAACCACAGTTTATCGCATTCTTGATAAACTTATGGAAGATGGTATTGTACATTCATTTATTGGCAAGGATGGTTTAAAATGGTATGCAAAATGCGATGATTGCTCGCATACTACTCATAATGACAATCATCCACATTTTCAGTGTAAGCAATGCGGCGAAGTTATGTGTATGCCTATGGATTTAAATTTGCCTGCTTCCAATAACTATAAAGTTGATTTTGTCAACACCTTAATGGTTGGTGAGTGTCCTAAATGTTCCTTAAAGTAACCTGAGCGTTGGTTTTACTGAATCTTCCAATATGTTTATAAAGCTTCCTCAATCGCTTTTTATAAAGTTCTCATCATCAATTTTCCCCATTCAAAATAGTTCTTTTTACTTAATACCTTCAAAATAAAACAATACCATAACCAAGGCTATGCTTGTGTTTTCGTTATTGTTCAAACAAAAAATTCCAAATTTTCATTTAAGTAATTTAAAATCATAATTAGTATACCTTACATGGATTTATCTTGAGTAAAAAATCAAATAGCCAACTCAATTAATGAGCTGGCTATTCTTTTCAATTTAAATAAATTGAACGTCTAATTTAATTAAACAGCAAAAACAAAAATTAGTTTACATCCCAAAATAATTTACTTTGGACCGTATCGCCTTCGTCCAAATTTTGAACAGCACTAGCTCTATTTTCGCCATTTAGCGTTTGTAATACTTGAGGATACCTTAACCTTGTTGGCAGATCGTTAATGGCTATTCGAGGCTCAAAAGTATAGGTAGCAGAAGTTATATCGGTACTGGATGCAACTTGACTGGGTGATAACATCCCTTGCTCATTAGGTAACAATAAAGTTTTTGGAAATCCAGTTCTACGGTATTCAGCCCAAGCTTCATAGGGTTGCATGTACAAAGCAATGTATTTTTGAGTCATAACAGTTTCTTCTGATGCAGCGGGTAATGTTTCTAAATAATTTGTAATATCAACCTCACTAACTCCCCAGCGTTCCATTGATGCTTTTATACCGTTTTCATATTGCGTTTGATCAAAACCCATATGTTCTGAAATTATAAAAGCAACCTCGGCATACTCCATAAGCGTTTCCCCAAAGTCTCGTCTTAAGACATTGAAGTTTGGAAAAGAGTACGAACTAAAAGGTAGTTTTTGAACAGTTTCATATGCATAAGGAATTCCAATATAATCATCAGGATTACCTTCAGTAACCGAATTCCCTTCTGCGTCAGCTAAAGATTGTGCTCCTATACTAGCAATGGTAGCCTGCACGGGAGAAGCAAATTCGTAAAGCCTAGGGTCCAATCCAAAACCTACACCTCCTTTTAACAGGTTGATAAATGGAGCTGCTACGGCAAAATCGGTTCTGTTGTTAACAAAAAAAGCTATGTATAGAGGTGAGGCCGTATTATCAGCATCCTGATATGGTTGAACTGCATTATCGGCATTTGATGTAAATACTCCTTCGTCAATAGCTTCATCTATAGCAGCTGTAGCAGTATCAGGATTCACGTTTCTCAACCTGTTTGCTACTCTTAAAATAAGTGAATTAGCAAACTTTTTCCATTTTGAAGCATCTCCATTAAAAATGTTATCTCCTGATATAAAAACAGGTTCTCCTAGGACTAATTGATCGGAAGCGGCTCTTAATTCGCTCAATAAATCATTATAAATTATTTCTTGATTTGCAAATTCAGGTAATAATATATTTTCATTTAAAGCGAAAGCTTGAAAACTGGGATTGTCTGAACCAAATGAATAGTAAGGAACATCTCCAAAAGTATCTACTAACTGATGAAAAATATAAGATAGCATAATTCTGCTTACAGCAATTTGGTTTTGGTTATTACCAACGGTAGACATTAAATCTTTGGTAGCTGCATCCTCATTAAGATCTATAATGTTTTTAAAATCGTTACCAATCTTATTCAAAAATTCGTAGTAATTCTGTCCAGAGCTTTCTCTGTAATCATATCGATCTTCATCGGCGTAACTGGTCTGTCCCCAATATTGCATCCACGGAAGTGTTACCCGACCAGAAGCTCCCACATCCCTACTCCGGTCCGTAAGCTCTTTAGTTGCGCTGTTAAAAATGGCATTTGCCAAAACAACGGCTGGTTCGTTTGGATTTGTATTTATTTCCTCAAAATCATTATCGCAATTAAGCATTAAAAATGATATGGCTACTATTTTAATTATATGTTTCATAGGTGTTTTCTAAAATTTTAATTGTACATTAAATCCGTAACTTCTTGTAGATGGCAAAGACCCTCCTTCGGATCCTTGAATGTTCCCACTCCCTGTAGAAGCAACCTCTGGGTCAAAATTATCATTGTCCAAGCCCCAGACAAGCAAATTTCTTCCGAAAAGGGAAAAAGTAACTCCATCCAATGATCCAATCATATCTTTAGGTAAGCTATAACCCAATGATACCTCACGTAACTTCATATAATCTGCTTTAAATACGTTTTGAGCATCGGCTCTTAAAAAATGATCTTGTCCATATTGCTGAGCTGAAATTACTTGGTCATTAGTTTCAGTGTCAGTTACGGTATAATTTCCTGCATCATCAAAAACAACCGTGCCTGTTACACCTTCTAAAATTATTCCTTCTTCTCTTATATTATTAGCCGCAGTTTCTTCTAATATACCCGAATAGTTCCCCCAAATATTGGTCAACGACCTGTAGTGTCCTCCCTTTTGAATGTCAATCAAAAAGCTAAAACTTAAATTTTTGTAATTAAATTCATTTCTGATTCCCATATTATAATCAGGCAAAACACTTCCTAAATTTTCAACATTTCGGCTTTCCATGTATCGCCCATTAGCATCTACTACTCTATTTCCTTCATCGTCAAATATGTAATTTGTCCCTCTTATTTGTCCGTACTTTTCACCTACAACTGCGTTAAGCGTTACTCCATTGAATGGAAAGCGAGCTAACTCCAAAGTTTCAATACCTGGTAATAATTCTTCCAATTTATTTTCATTTTTAGAAAAATTCCAGGTAAGTCCCCACTTAAAATTTTCGTTTTTGATGGGAACTACATTAACTAAAGCCTCAATTCCTTTATTTGATAATTTACCTGCATTAATAAATGTACTAGTAAAGCCTGTTCCTGGATCTAACTCCAAGGGAGTGATTAAATCGAAAGTATTTTCATTGTAATATGTTGCTTCAAATGAAACCCTATTGTTGAATAAGGAAGCCTCTAATCCGACTTCAAAAGATTCTTTTTCTTCAGGAACTAACGCATCATTTCTATCCGCATCTCTTTGGGTGTAACGTATTCCAGAAAAGAATGTTGGTCTACTTGCATACGTATTTACTAACCTATAGGGTGCTGTATCATTACCAACATTAGCAAAAGCTACTCTAATTTTTCCAAAGGACAGCCAATTAGTATTAACAACTTCTGAAAAAGCAAAGCTTAAAGATGCAGATGGAAAAAAGTAACTGTTATTTGCTATTGGCAAGGTCGATGAATAATCGTTTCGACCAGTAACCTCAAGAAAAACCATATCCTTAAATCCAAAAGTTGCTGCACCAAAAATACTATTGACTCTTGCTTCCGTATTTAATTCTGTAACCCGTAAATCGCCAATAGAATTGTTTAAACTGTATAAACCTGGCGTAGCCAATCCCCCCGTAGTATTAGCATCAACTTCTGCCGAAAAGTTATTTCTTCGGTTAACGCCTGCAAATGCAGAAACACTAAAATTTTCATTGAAAAAGGAATCGTCATAATGCACTCTGGCTTCATAATTAGTTTCTCTGGCAGATCGATTTACCTCAACAAAACTGGAAGTTGCTTGAGATCCTACGGCCACGCGTTCCGTAATTTTTAAATTATAAAAATCATTGTAAATACTACCAATGGCAAATAATTTATCATTGATTTGATATTTAACCTTGACATTTCCATACACTCTGTTTCGGCGGTCCGCTGCTGTATTTTGTAGTATTGTCCAATAGGGATTGTCCGAAAATCGAGGCGTAGCATCATTAAATGCAGTCCTGTTCCATGGCCTTTGTACGCCATTTGATAATAAATAATTGCTTAACCTACCGTAATCTAAAGAGGTTTGACCAAATTGATAAAACTTTTGTAGTAAACTATTGTCGCCATAACCCGTCTCTGGTCTGTTAAACCCTTCAGTAATAGTATAATTAACCCCAGCGCTAGCGGTTACCTTATTGGCAATTTTTGAAGACCCATTAAGATTAAACGTAGTTTTAGTCAATTCGGAATTTGGTATAATACCTGTGCTTTTTGTACGTCCCAGTGAAAATCTTACTCCTGCATCAGCATAAGCCTTAGCAAAAGCTACATTTGTATTTGTTGTTACTCCTGTATTGTAAAAAGATTCTGCGTCGTTTTCAGGATACACCCAAGGACGAGGATTTAAAAAATCATCCGCAAATTCGGGATCAAATGCATCCCAATGTAATACTAATCTATTAGGGTCATATCTGGGACCCCAGGATTCATCCGTAGCGTAATCAACAATTTCAAACTGTCTGCCGTTTATTGTTGCTGTATTAAATGAGGATTGCCCAATGGTACTTGGATCACCTGCGCCACCCCCATATAGCTTTTGCACTTTTGGTAACACGTTCACACTTTCAAAAGTAACTCCTGAATTAATAGTAATTGATTCTGCGCCGTCTTTGGCGCTTTTTGTAGTAATTAAAATTACGCCATTAGCTCCTCGAGATCCGTACAATGCCGCAGCTGCACTTCCTTTTAATACGTTCATACTTTCAATGTCATCGGGATTGATATCAAAACTATTATCCCCATAATCTCTACCCCCTCCTCCTGTTTGTGTGGTGGTTAAATTCCTTCTATCATTATTATTATCATTATTTACAGGTACGCCATCTATTACTATCAATGGCCTATTTTCACCTAAAATAGATCCGGCACCACGTAGTAAAATTCGGGTAGAACCTCCTAAGTTTCCTGTTGGGGTGCTAATTTGAAGCCCAGAAACCTTTCCTGATAATGCATTAATTGCATTTGATGGTCTTGTTTCCGTAATTAAATCCCCTTTTACCTCCTGAGTTGAATAACCCAATACCTTTTTTTCTTTTGAAATTCCTAATGCGGTTACCACCACCTCTTGTAAAGACTCAGTATCCACCTGAAGGGAAGTATTAATTTCAGTTTGATTTCCAACCAGTATGGTTTGAGTAATAAAACCAATATAGCTGAATACTAACTCATCGTTTGAAGTTACATCAATGCTATAATTACCGTCAAAATTTGTTACAGTTCCAGAGAAATCTGTTTTTTTGGATATTGTAACACCAGGAAGCGGCATCCCCAAATTATCAGTTACAGTACCGGTAACCGTTTTATTTTGTGCCATTATGCTCTGAAAGACCATAATAAAAATTAGTACTAATTGTTTATTAGTTTTTTTAATCATAATTAGTGGTTTTGTGTTCTAGTTAGCCACAAATAGATTAAAATATCTCGATAAATAAAAGTGTAAAAAATTAACAATCAGTATTTTAACAATTAAAACTAAATGTTAATAAAATTGAAAAAATATTAAAACCGCATAAACAGAATTTAAATTTTATGGAATTGATGATTTTACAGACAATAAGATTGTTAGAACTAATAAAACGATAAAATTTAACTTAAAAATAATATGCTAATCGATAGCCATAAAAACATAAAGTTTAACATTTGATTTCCTTTTTTACTTTATTAAAAAATCAATTAAATTATTTTTAAGTAAAATTTAAATGT
>NZ_AFPB01000032.1 GCF_000218485.1 Aquimarina agarivorans
TACCAACAAAATATGGCACAAATATTCTAAGCCACGTTTCTATATTTATTTTGAGTTAATTTCAATTCCATTTCTAAAGGTGTCAAATAATTTAAAGCAGAATGTATTCTTTTAGTGTTGTACCAATTTACATATTGATCAATACACCTGTAAAGCTGCTCACTATCTGAAAAATGATACCTATTTAAGCATTCGTATTTAATTGTTTTAAAAAAGCTTTCAGCTACAGCGTTATCCCAACAATTTCCCTTTCTACTCATACTTTGAGTAATTTTAAGATTTGAATTTAGTAAGGAAACTATTTTATTTGAAGTGTATTGAACACCTCTATCCGAATGAAAAATAAACCCTTCTTTAATTTCTCTATTATTCCTAGCATTTAACCAAGCTTTGTAAACTGTATTTTCTGTAGTCATATCTTTGCTTAAAGACCATCCAACTAGCTTTCTGTCTGCTAAATCTATTATTGTCGTTAGGTAATTCCAATGGTTTGCTACAGGTATATAAGTAATGTCAGATACCCATTTTTTCCCTATTTTTTGACAATCAAATTCCCTATTCAGAATATTTTCTGCTATTGGATTAGCATGATCTGAATCGGTAGTGATCACAAATTTCTTTTTCAAAATACTCTTTAAGCCAAGTAGATTCATTAATCGACCAATATAAGAAACACTGTAATTAAGGCCTTCTTTTGCTAACATTTTTTGAATTCTAGTACTTCCATAAATCTCTTTATTTTCATAGAATATACTGGTAATCCTATTGTTTAAATGGAGTAATGTTTCGTTAAAATTATCTTTTGCCTTTAGCCAATGGTAATAAGAATTCCTACTCACTCTCATGTATTTACACATCTTTTCAACAGAAAAACACTGCTTGTGTTTTAGTATAAAATTATACCTTATCTGTCGCTCTTGGAAAAGATGCTTACCGCCTTTTTTAATATATCTCGTTCCAGCTGGACTTCTTTTAATTCTTTTCGTAGTGAGCGTAATTCTTGTT
>NZ_AFPB01000031.1 GCF_000218485.1 Aquimarina agarivorans
CAGAAATGACGACCCCAATAACGCTTATTTAACTCTGGAAACTCTTGTTGTAATTTCCTAGAACTTCTTCCTTTTAATTTCTTAACCAAATCACTTATCGATAATGAAGGTCGGTATTCAACATGCATATGGACATGGTTCGTTGAGACAACTCCCTTTAGAATATTGACATCCTCTGATTAACAAATCTGTATCAAAATTGTACGACAACGCTGCTTTATATCTCCTTGCAATACTGAATATCTGTATTTTGTACTCCAAACTAAGTGAACTGTTAACCGACTTACGCTATGACCATTACTTCGTTGATAAGACATTATACGAAGATAAATTTTTAGAAGCTAAAAGCGAAATGCACTAAAGTACATAGTTTTAACTATTTTTAAGACCAATAAAAACCTTGTAATCAAATAATTATAATTAATTTTACTCAAAATAACCAATAAAAAACCACCTAAAAATAGGTGGTTTAAATATTTTGAAATTTTTATATTCCTCGGAAATTATTCAATCACAATTTGTTCAAAAGACTGTTTCTTTCCATCTTTATCTGTTATACTTAAAATGTAAACAGCTGGTTCTAAATTTTGAACATCGAAAGTTACACTTCCCGATTGGGAAATTGCAACAGTTTCAAGAACCTCTTGACCTGTTAAACTGTAGATTTTGATATCAAGATCTCCAGAAGCATTAGTTGTACTAATAGTTAAACTATCGCTCGCTGGTATAGGAAAAATTGTTACAGGTAATTCTGTATCAAATTCGTTTATTGATAATGTTGCACAATCTCCTCCAACAACTCTATTCACTGTTATAGGGTTTGATAGGTCAAAATTTCCTGTTAAATCTGTTCCAGCATTTGCATTAATAGCTGCTCCACCCAATGAACCATCATGGCGTAAGTACCATACTAAACATGTTCCAGCTCCTGCTCCATCAAAATCTACTGCCGTAAATGTTGGTGGTAAACCTAATATATTTAAGTCCTCATCAGTTACTACCCATGCAGATTCTGATCCTACACCTCCTTCGATAGTGATACCATCGGCTGGAATATTGTCCGCTACCCCATCCTCGACACAAAAATTAAATGGACCTCCACTCAAAACACCTGCATCCACTGTATTTCTTACCACTTCAATTGGATTTGAAAGATCAAAATTTCCTCCTAAATCAGTACCAGCATTTGCTCCCATAGCTGCACCAGTTAATGAGCCATCGTGACGTAAATACCATACTAAGCACGTTCCTAAACCAGCAGTATCAAAATTAACAGCCGAAAACGTTGGGGGCAATCCTAGTATATTTAGGTCTTCATCGGTCACTACCCATGCAGATTCTGCGCCTACACCACCTTCGATAGTGATACCATCTGCAGGAATATTATCCGCTACTCCATCACCAACTAAAAATTTAAAAGGACCGCCACTTAAAACACCGGCATCAACAGTCTTCCTTACTACCTCTATCGGGTTTGAAAGATCAAAATTCCCACCTAAATCAGTACCTGCATTTGCATTAATAGCTGCTCCTGTTAACGAACCATCGTGACGTAAGTACCATACTAAGCATGTTCCTAAACCTGCAGTATCAAAATTAACTGCCGAAAATGTTGATGGCAATCCTAATATATTTAAATCCTCATCGGTTACTACCCATGCTGATTCTGAACCTACACCCCCTGCTATCGTTATACCATCTGCAGGAATGTTATCTGCTACTCCATCACCAACAAAAAATTCAAATGGACCGCCCGTTAATATCCCGGCATCTACTAATGAAGCTTCCCACTGGGCTAATCCATTTTCAGTACCATCACCAATATAACTATAAACACCTGTATCGTCTATAAAATCGCCAGCTGTCCATACCCCTTTACTTTCAGCCAAACCCTCTCTTGCATTGCCATCTACTCGCCATTGTGCAAAATCTTCAATAGCATCTACTGATGAAAAGTTTGGAGCACTTTAAAAAGATAGACCACTACCAGCTTCCGGCATTTGGTAAGGCAATGTTACAGTTTTGATTTGCAGTTAAGTTTATACTTCCCGAAACTGGTGTTAAAGCACCTAATCTTTGGTAAGTTCCTGGACCAAGACAAAACCAATAGTCAATAAGATTTACAGGTTGGTCGCCAAAGTTGGTCACCGTTACCAAATTATTTTCGGGATCCACTTTAGTTAAACGAGGAATGGCTTGTGCAAAGGATAAGCTCATTCCACTTAAAAAGGTAGCAAAAAATAAAATTTTGAACCTCTTAGTGTGTAAAAAACGTTTCATAATTATACTATTTTACTAAACAAAACTTTTATTTGTTCAAAAATATAACCTATGACTTCAACACAATGTTAGCTAGCTAACATTAAAAATATAAATTTGTTAAATTATTTGTAATTTAACACTATAGTAAAAAAGTTATTTCTTTTTATACTTTGGTATTGGAC
>NZ_AFPB01000030.1 GCF_000218485.1 Aquimarina agarivorans
ACGACTACAGATTTGGGCGATCTCTAGATACTCATGAAAGGGCCTGGAGTTTGACTTATATGCTCCAAACAGAGGGGATGCAAACGGCAGCCCAGTACCAGTCAAGGGTTTGAGTGAAACCTGATCACACAAGACTGACAATTCAAGGCATAGTCTATTGTTCAGTTGTGGTCTGACGTAGTTCATTTCCTAGGTGGAATTTCAACTTAACAGTCTCCACCAAAACACTGGTATATCAAATAGGCACAACTTTGACAACATTTCTTATGAGCCATGAAATTTGGTGGGGATTGTTAGAATAAATGGGCGAGGACCGATTTTTCTATTAAATCTCAAGGGCCCATAATAAATGTTAAGGATAATAATACCACCATGGGAATTAAAAGAGGAGTATCTCAACTTAAATAGAGAGTTATTGAAGGCTCCCTGTTGACCGGTTGAGGTGGGGATCAGAAAGCCACACGCGCGCGTGCCGAGGCCGAGGCTGAGGCCTGCATTGCGTCTCTCACTCTCCTTTTTTGCAACGGACCGGAATTCAATCCCACGAGATTGCCTCTCTAACGGACAGCCGATTCAATGCGATTGATAGCGTCGTTACTACGGCAACGGGCGGATTCCTCTCCTGCGCTATTAGGAAACAGAGGACCCCCATCAGATCTCAACGCTTAATTTCTAAACGCTGGTTCTTCCTCCTCGCGCCTGTGCTGCTTCTGTTTTCCCCAGTTCTGATCGCTTGCGCGTAGTACGTGA
>NZ_AFPB01000029.1 GCF_000218485.1 Aquimarina agarivorans
TCTACGTAGCTTGTGACATATCAGTCACCAGAGTCAGTAATAACTAGGACGTGTTTGAATCAGATGGAAGCTGAAGAACAACCCTCGAAAACAATCAAAGATCCAAAGAAGTTGGAAGACATACCAGTGGTTTGTGAGTATCCGGAGGTGTTTCCAGATGATCTCACAACGATGCCACCAGAAAGAGAGATCGAGTTCCGTATCGACTTGGTACCAGGAACTGCACCAATCTATAAGAGACCCTACAGGATGGCAGCTAATGAGATGGTAGAAGTGAAGAAGCAAGTGGATGAACAGCTTCAGAAAGGTTACATCCGATCGAGTACCTCGCCTGGGGTGCCCCGGTTATTTTTGTTGAGAAGAAGGACAAAACTAAGAGAATGTGTGTGGACTATCGTGCTTTGAACGATGTCACTATCAAGAATAAGTATCCTCTGCCAAGGATTGATGATCTGTTTGATCAGTTGAAGGGAGCCAAAGTTTTCTCCAAGATCGATTTGAGATC
>NZ_AFPB01000028.1 GCF_000218485.1 Aquimarina agarivorans
GGGGGAACAGATACCGATGGAGATGGGGAGGTAGATTACCCAACACCAGGAGATCCAAGTAGTATGATTGATGCCGATAATGATGGATTGGATGATAGTGTTGATGATACAGGAGGAACAGTAACAAGTGGTACGCCATTAACCAATCCAAATACTGATGGTACAGGTAGTCCGGACTTCTTAGATATCGATAGTGATGATGATGGAATTCCAGATAATGTAGAAGCGCAACCAACAGTAGGATATGTTGAACCTACAAATAATGACGATGATGGAGATGGTATTGACAATGCATATGATCCTGATTTTGCAGGTAGTACACCATTAAATAATCCTGAGGATACAAATACGGATGGTATTCCAGATTTCCAAGAGGAGGATAGTGATGGAGATGGTGTTCCTGATACCATAGAAGCATTTGATATGAATAAAGATGGTCAACCAGATATTGTATTATCAGGAAATGATCAAGATGGAGATGGATTAGATGATGCTTTTGAGGATGGTACTCCAAATGATGGTTTTGATGTTAATGATGGATTAAATGATGGAAGTGAAGAAACAGAAAATACGGATGGTACTGATGAAGTAGATTATAGAGATACTGATGATGATAATGACGGAGTGGACACCATAGCAGAAATGACCGATGTTGATGGTGACCCTAATACAATTGATCCTTCAGATCAAGATGGAAATGGTATTCCTGATTACTTAGATATGAATGATAATGATGGGGATGGTATTCAAGATAATGTAGATATAGATGATGATAATGATGGTATTTTAGATCAAAATGAAGTACCAGTAGGGACAACATTAAGTCCTGTGGCTGATGATGATAATGACACGATTCTAAATTATCAAGATACAGATCTAGGACCAGATGCGAATGCAGATGGAATAGTAGATATATTTGACGCAGATGGAGATGGTATTCCAGACTTCCAAGATTTGGATTCGGACAATGATGGTATTCCAGATAATGTAGAAGCTCAACCAACAATAGGTTATATAGCACCTATTGCAGGAAATGTGGATGTAGATATGGATGGATTAAATGATGCTTATGATATGGATACAACTTCAACTGATCCAACTACATCGGCAGGATTAACTCCAGTGGATAGTGAAGTTGATCAATCAGGGACTAGTACACCAGATGGTATTCCAGATTATTTAGATACGGATTCGGACAATGATAATGTGAATGATACCGATGATGCTGGTTTGATTACAGCAAATGATACAGGTGATCAAGATGGAGATGGTATATTAGATGATTATGAAAATGGAACAATTAATGACGGGTATACAGATGTTAATGAAGGTTTAGATACAGGAGCAATAGGAACAGATGATACTGATGGGACTGAAGATGTAAACTTCCGTGATATAGATGATGATGCAGATGGATTATTAACAAGTACAGAGGCTTATGATGCAAATTCAGGAAATCCACAAGCAGAGGATACGGATATGGATGGTATTCCAGATTACTTAGATACAGATGATGATAATGATGGTTTACCAACAATAACAGAACAGCCTGATAATAATGGCGATGGTACTCCTGATGATGCGGTAGATACTGATGGAGATGGTATTCCAGACTATAGAGATATAGATGATAATGATGGAGATGGTATTCCAGATAGTGCAGATTTGGATGATGATAATGACGGAATTTTAGATGTAGATGAAGATCCAAATTTAGATGGAGATAATAATCCAAATACAGAGGGTGTTCCTGGGGAGAACGATACAGATGGAGACGGTATTCCAAACTTTAAGGATATAGATTCAGATAATGATGGTATTCCAGATAATGTAGAAGTGCAACCAACAGTTGGTTATGTTGCGCCAAGTGGACTTGATGTAGATATGAATGGTGTCGATGATGTATATGATACCACTCCTTTAGGAACTCCAGTAGATAGTGGAGATACTACCGATGGCATACCTGATTATTTTAATATAGATGCTGATGGAGATGGTGTTTTAGATGTGGTAGAGTCAGGAAATACACCTACAACATCAACGACAGATACTGATGGAGATGGGTTATTAGATATATATGAAGGAGACGACCCTAATGATGGCTTTGATACGAACGATGAGTTAGAAGCAGGTTCTGTAGATACACCAAATTCTGATACTATTGATGAAGTTGATTATCGTGATACAGATGATGATAATGATGGAGTAGCTACAGTTCTTGAAAACTATGTTCCAACAAATACGGACCCTACAGATGAAGATACTGATGCAGATGGTATTCCAGATTATTTAGATGTTGATGATGATAATGATGGGGTGTTAACTGAAAACGAGAATCCTGATCCTAATAATGATGGAGATATTAGTGACGCTCAAAATACAGATGGCACAACACCTGCTAATAATCCAGATTATCCAACGGATACCATTCCAGATTATTTAGATGTGGATGATGATAATGATGGAGTAGATACAGAGTTTGAAAATCCAGATTCAGCAGGTAATGTACCAGCATCTCAAGATACAGATGCAGATGGTACTCCAGATTATTTAGATGTGGATGATGATGATGATAGACTATTTACAGCATTTGAAGAATCAAATCCTGATAATGATAATAATCCAAATACAGGAACTCCACCAAGAGATACTGATGGTGATGGTACTCCAGATTATTTAGAACTGGATGATGATAATGATGGTATACCTACTGTAGATGAAAATCCAGATCCAGATGGAAATGGTGATCCTAACTCAGGAGTTCCACCTGTAGATTCTGATGGTGATATGATTCCAGATTATTTAGATATGGATGATAATGACGGAGACGGTATTTCAGATAACCTTGATCCAGATGATGATAACGACGGAATATTAGATGTCGATGAAACACCAGGAATGAATCCTTTGGAAGATATTGATGGTGATGGTATTCCTGCTTATGTAGATGATAATGATAATGACCCTGGAATTGGAAATGTGAATGGTATAGTTGAAGCTCCTTATGATAATGATGGAGATGGTATTCCAGATTTCCAAGACATTGATTCAGATAACGATGGTATTCCTGATAATGTAGAAGTACAACCTTCAGAATCTTACAATGCACCAACAGGAATGGATACAGATAACGATGGGTTAGATGATGCTTATGATGCTGATAATGAAGGTAGACCACTTGGTACACCAGTAGATAGTGAAACAGACTTGTCAGGAATGGTTATCCCAGATGGTATTCCGGATTATTTAGATACCGATTCTGATAACGATGGTATATTGGATGTAGTTGAAGCAGGTTTTGAACCCAATGCCCCAATTGCAGATTTAGATGGAGACGGATTATTAGATAACTATGAAGGAACTAACTTGAACGATCCATTTGATGTAAATGATCAATTAGATAATGGTAATTTAGGGATGGCTCCAACAGATTTATTGAATACAGATGCTGATAATCAACCAAATTACAGAGATCCAGATGATGATAATGATGGAGTATTAACTATAGATGAAAATCCTGATCCAAATGGAAATGGAAATGATGAAGATGCATTGGATACTGATAATGATGGTATTCCAGATTATCTAGATTTTGAAGACAATGATGCAGATGGTATTGCTGATAGTTTGGATCCAGATGATGATAATGATGGAATCTTAGATGTTGATGAAACACCAGGATTAAATCCTTTAGAAGATATTGATGGTGATGGCATTCCTGCCTATTTGGATGATAATGATAATGACCCTATGATAGGCGACGTTGATGAAGAGGTTGAAGTAGCATACGATAACGACACAGATGGTGTTCCTGATTTCCAGGACATTGATTCGGATAACGATGGTATACCTGATAATGTCGAAGTTCAGCCTTCAGCGATATATAATGCGCCAACAGGAATAGATACAGATAACGATGGCTTAGATGATGCTTATGACACGGATAATGGAGGTACGCCTTTAGGAACACCTGTAGATAGTGAAACTGATATTAATGGTCAGCCAATACCAGATGGTGTTCCAGATTATCTTGATTTAGATTCTGATGGAGATAATGTTCCAGATGTTATTGAATCAGGAATTGAGTTGAATGGTTTACTAACTGATCAAGATGGAGATGGATTGTTAGATCAATTCGAAGGAACAGATGTAAATGATGGATTCGATGTAAATGATGATTTAGATTTAGGTAATTTAGGTAGTGTTGGTTCTGTTTCGTTAGTTCTAACAAATACCGATAGCGATGGACAACCTAATTATCGAGATGCAGATGATGATAATGATGGAATATTAACCGAGTTTGAAGATGTTGACGGTGATGGAGACCCAACAAATGATGATACAGATGGAGATGGCATTCCAAACTATTTAGATACAGATGATGATGGAGATGATATTTTAACTGTTGATGAAAATGCAGATCCAGATGCTAATGGTAACCCTGAAGATGCAGAAGATGCAGATGCCAATGGTATTCCGGATTATTTAGAACCAAATGGAGTTAGTAATGATAATGCTGATGGTATTGGAGTATTTAATGCAGTATCACCAAACGGTGATGGTAATAATGATACTTTAGTAATCACAGGTTTAGAAGCTACATCTACTAATAATATTGAAATTTATAACAGATGGGGGCTAAAAGTTTATGAAACTCAAGAATACAATACAAAAGGAAATGTATTCCAAGGTTTCTCAATAGGTAGAACAACTGTAAGTGAAGAGGATAGATTGCCAACAGGTACATATTATTACATATTAAATTATACAATAGAAAGTACAGGTAAATCAGTAAGTAGAGCAGGTTACTTATATATCAATTAAAAGAGAGTTTAAAGTCAGGGTTCTGCAATGAGCCCTGAAAAACTAAATATTTTAGATATGAAAAAATATTATTTAAAAGTAGTGATCCTAATTTTGTTGACATGTGCAGCTACAGGTTTGTATGCTCAACAAGATGCCCAATACACTCAATATATGTATAATACGATTTCAATTAATCCAGCTTATGCAGGTTCTAGAGGGGTATTAAGTGTAGTTGGATTGCATAGAAGTCAATGGGTGGGATTGCCTGGAGCTCCAAGAACTCAAACACTTGCCTTACATTCGCCTATAGGTTTGGGAAGAGTTGGTTTAGGAGGATCAGTAGTTCAAGATGAAATAGGCCCAGCAGAGGAAACTTATGCGAATATAGATTTCTCTTACTCTATACCTACATCAGATGAAGGAAAGTTAAGTTTCGGATTAAAAGCAGGAGTACATTTATTGAGTGTTGATTTTAATAAATTAAATAGATTTACACAAGACGACACAAGATTTCAAACTAATATAAATAATAAGTTAAGTCCTAATGTAGGGGTTGGTTTGTATTATCATACGAATAAATTTTATGTAGGCTTAAGTGTTCCTAATTTACTAGAGACAAATCATTTTGATGAGGCTAATGTAAATTCATCAAGAAATGCAAGTTTTTTAGCTGAAGAGCGAATAAATTATTACCTAATGACAGGCTATACATTGACGCTCTCAGAAAATATATTATTTAAACCAGCCTTACTTACTAAAGTAGTATTTGGAGCACCGTTACAAGTTGATTTATCTGCAAATTTTTTATTACATAATAAACTAACTTTGGGAGTAGCTTACCGTTGGAGTGCTGCTGTAAGTGGATTAGTAGGATTTCAATTGTCAGATAGTTTACTGGTTGGGTTTGCATACGATAGAGAAACTACTGAATTAGGGAATACAAAATTTAATGATGGGAGTTTTGAGCTATTACTTAGGTTTGAACTATTCAAAAAATACTCTCGTATAATTACACCAAGATTCTTTTAAATAACAACTGTCTTATGAAAAAAATGTACATACATAAAAGTATACTCATCCTAAGCATTTTGTTTAGTTTAAGTTTAGTGGCACAAGAAAAACTACTACAGAAGGCAGATAAAGAGTACGATAAACTCTCCTACATTGATGCCAGAAAAATATATATTGATGTAGTTAATAAAGGATATACATCACAAGATATTTATCAAAAAATAGGGGATTCTTATTATTTTAATGCTCAGTTGGCAGATGCTTCTGTTTGGTATGAAAAGCTTTGTAATGAGTATAATGAATCCTTAGATCCTGAATATTTATTTAGATATAGTCAAACCTTAAAAAATTTGAGAAATTACGATAAAGCAGACAAAGTAATGGTCGCTTTTGATAAAGCTACAGGAAAATCAGAAAGTAGAGTAAAATTATTTAAAAAAGAACGTAATTATTTAGAATTAATAGAATTACAATCTGGAAAATTTGATATTGTTAATTTGCCAATTAATTCTTCAAGATCTGATTTTGGACCTAGTTTTTATAAAGATGATCAAATTATGTTTGCCTCATCTCGTAGTAATGGAGGATCAAGAATTGTTCATGAATGGAATGAAGCTCCTTTTTTAGATTTATACCGAACATTTAGAGAAGGTAAACAGTCCATAGCGGTTGAAGGTATTGAAGAGTTAAAAGGAAATATTAATACAAAATTACATGAATCTTCAACAGTGACTACTAAGGATGGTAAAACCATGTATTTCACTAGGAATAATTATACAAATAAAAGGCGTAAAGCAGATGCTAATGGCACAACAAAATTAAAATTATATAAGGCTTCGCTTGTAAATAATAAATGGACAGATATAAAAGAACTTCCTTTTAATAGTGATGAATATTCAGTAGCGCATCCTGCGCTATCGGTTAATGAAAAAAAATTATACTTTGCTAGCGATATGCCTGGGAGTAAAGGCATGTCGGATTTGTTTGTAGTTGATATCACAGGAAAAGACAGCTATAGCGAGCCAAAAAATTTGGGATCTAAAATTAATACTGAAGGCAGGGAAACGTTTCCATTTATTTCTAAAAGTGGGAAGTTATATTTTGCTAGTGATGGTCATATTGGACTAGGAGGCTTGGATGTATTTATTTCCGAACCTAATGAAACTAAACGTGGGTTTTCAGATCCATTTAATGTAGGTAAACCTATAAACAGTTCCGATGATGATTTTACTTTTATAATCGATGAAGCCACTAAAATAGGTTTTTTTACCAGTAATCGTTACGGAGGTGTGGGAGATGATGATATTTATAGTTTTGTACAAACCGAAGATTTAATATCAAGTTGTAATCAGTACCTGAGTGGTATTGTAACTGATGCGGAAACTAGAGCTTTGTTGCCTAATGCTAAGGTAGTTTTATTTGATGCTAATATGGACAAGATAGCAAGTACTACAGCTGATTCGGATGCTAAGTATAGCTTGCCCATTGATTGCGATAGAAAATATGTAATAAGAGCATCTAAAGAAGCTTATGAATTTACAGAAGTTAACTTTGCATCCACTGAGGCGTTTGAATTTAAGCACAATCAGCCAATTCAATTACGTAAAGGAACTGCTCAATTAGGTGTTGTAACGGCTAAGGTGGGTGACGATTTAGCCAAACTATTGCAATTGAACCCAATTTATTTTGACTTTGATAAATCATTCATTCGCCCAGATGCTGAAATTGAATTGCAAAAAGTAATTTCTGTTATGAAAGAATATCCTGAAATGAATATTGATGTACGAAGTCATACTGATAGTCGTGCTCCTTTTGATTACAATATGCGATTGAGTACTAGGCGTAATAAAAGTACAATAAAATATATAATAGACAAGGGAGGTATTAGTCCTGCAAGATTGACAGGTAGAGGTTACGGAGAAACTAATTTAACAAATAACTGTGCCGATGGAGTTGAGTGTAGCGAAGCACAACATCAGTTAAATAGACGTAGCGAATTCATTATTTTAAAACAGTAAATTGAAATTTTAGTGTGTATTTATATTAATTATAGTAGTAAGTAGAGTTTTTTTTTAAAGCCTTATCATTTTTTAATTGGTAGGGCTTTTTTGTGTTACAATAAAGTTGTCATTGATCCTTTGCATCAGCATTATAAATTTGACTAAGGATATTACTTTTTTGTTGAAAAAAAACAATCAATTATTACTAATAATTAAATTTCAAATTTGGAAAATAATATAAAATAAGCATTTCTTAATAAAAGTATATTTCTCACTAACAACTAACAACCAA
>NZ_AFPB01000027.1 GCF_000218485.1 Aquimarina agarivorans
AACATTAGCCTCCAACACGCTTGACGTTATAGTTTTCCTTTTTTAGAATTTCCATAATTTTATCGCGATAGTTTCCTTGAATTATAATTTCCCCCTCCTTAACAGCGCCACCTACACCACATTTTTTTTTCAGTATTTTTGCAAGTGCTTTCAAATCATCATCACTTCCGACAAAACCTTTTACAACAGTTACTGTTTTGCCTCCACGTCCTTTGTTGCTAAAATGCGCCTCCAGATGTTGCTCATTTGGTGCTAACTCTTTATATGTTTCATCGGTTTGAAAGTCAAAATCATCATTAGTTGAAAACACAAAACCTCCTAAATCTTCCAATCCTAATTTTTTCTTTTTTGCCATATTTTTTTAGTTGTGGGTTTTGGGTTTTGGGTTGTCGGTTGTTAGTTGTTAGTTGTTAGTTGTTTTTTGAATAAAACAAAGTTAAGAGTATGATTAAATTTTATTTGAAAATTATTTTATTTTTTGAGTAAAAAAATAAAATAATTTATTTTACCATCAACCATCAACCATCAACCATCAACCATCAACCATCAACCATCAACTAATTTATCAATCCAATTGCAACCAGGCGTTCGTATAAAAAATCACCGGCTAAAATGTCTTCATAAGCTTTGGGCTGTTGCTCAGTAATGCATTGTTCCAAACAGTTTAAAGGCATGTCTAAACGAGGGTGCATAAAAAACGGAATAGAATAACGTGGCTCATGCCAACTTTCTTTTGGAGGATTAATCACCCTATGTATCGTTGATCTGAGTTTGTTATTTGTTAACCGTTCCAACATATCTCCAACATTTATTACCAATTCATTTTCGTGCGGAGCAGCATCAATCCACTTTTTTTGTTTATTTAATACCTGTAAACCGCCAGTGGAGGCACCCATTAGTAAGGTTATCAAATTAATATCGCCATGCGCACCGGCCCTAACGGCATCTTCAGGAGCTTCCGTTATCGGCGGGTAATGAATAGGACGTAAAATACTATTTCCATTGGTGCTCCATTGGTCAAAATAATTTTCAGGAAGCTTCAAGTATAATGCAATTGCTTTTAATAAGTACTGCCCTGTTTTTTCAAGCATTTTAAAAGCCTCCATACCTACTTTATTAAAATTAGGGAGTTCAGTTACCTGAATGTTTTTATGGTAATCTTTGGTATATTCAAGTCCAACTTGGGGTTCTTGCCCAAAATGCCAAAATTCTTTTAAATCTCCTTTTTTTTGTCCTACGGCTTGTTCTTTGCCAAAGGAAGTGTAACCGCGTTGTCCGTGTAATTCAGAAATTTCGTAGTTCTCTTTAATACTTTTTGGCAAGTCAAAAAAGGCCTTAATCTCCTTATGAAGTTCGGTGGTTAATGCCTCAGATAAAAAATGATTTTTAAGTGAAATAAAACCAATTTCTTCAAAGGCGTTGCCTAAATCAACAACAAATTGATGCTTTGTTGCTGTATCATCAGATAAAAATAATGACAAATCTAAGCTTGGGATTGTATTCATGCTACCTATAAATTATATGATAGCTAAATTACTATTATTTCTTTTTCAAGATGAATGTCTGCTTGAGTTTTTTTGTGAACACCCTTACAAATTTTTATAGAACAAAAGACGTTGTCTTATCCATTTATAACTGCCTTTTTTTGGCAATTTAAAGAGCCAATTTTTTTGATTTAAAAAAGATAAGCATGTGTTAGCTAAATTTTATAATTGAGTTTTTAAAAAATACTATGGTTTTTGAACCAGTTGCAAAATAATACTTACTAATCCTCAAGTTTGTTAGTTTTAAACATCTGTATCGCCAATTATTTTTTTATTAATATGAATATTTTATTGGTCTTAGGTTTAGTTAAAACTACGCGTCTTTAATGCATTTCGCTTTTAGCTTTTAAAAATATTACAAGAGCTATTGGTAATTAGTAATTAGCTGTTGGTTTTAAAATACTGCTAATAGCTAATTGAAAAAAACTGATGTTTAAAAAGTAATGACTTTTAGTCATAACCGAAGCTATGGAACTTTTAGTCTATAGCGGTTCATTTTGAAGATTATTAATTGAGTTCACAACTATACAGAAAGAGTAAATGCATTTTAACAAGAAAATTTAATTTTACATAGAGATAATGCGAAATGAATTTTTAAAATGAATAGGATGAAAAAGAATTTAAATAATATAGTAATTGCACTTTTAGCTGTTAGTTTAGTAACTAGCTGTAAAACCGTACAGAATGCTAATAATACACAAAAAGGTGCAGGAATTGGAGCAGTGGGTGGAGCAGTAATTGGCGGTATTTTAGGAAATAACGTTGGAAAAGGAGGTAATTCAGAACTTGGCGCAGTTTTAGGAGGGGTTGTTGGTGGTGTTGCCGGAGGCATTATTGGTAGAAAAATGGATAAACAAGCTGAACGTATTGAAGAGGAGCTGCCAGGAGCTGAAGTAGAGCGTGTAGGTGAAAGCATTAATGTTGTTTTTGATGAAGAAAGTGGAATCTATTTTGATACAGGAAAGTCAGCTATTAATTCAAAATCGGAGGAAACGTTAAAAAGATTGCAAAAAATATTGGGGGATTATCCCGACACAAACATCTCAATTACTGGTCATACCGATAGCAGTGGAGCTGAAGCTTACAATTTGCAATTATCGAAAAATAGAGCGGAATCAGTAGCAAATTATTTAAAAACGCATGGCTTGGATCCAATGCGTTTTTCAGTACAATGGTTTGGTGAAACTATGCCGAAATACGATAACAGTACCCCTGAAGGGAGAAGCAAAAACCGTAGAGTAGAATTAGGAATTGTTGCAAATGAAAAAATGAAGAAAGAAGCTTTGGAAGAAGCCGAACAAAAGTAATTCATTTTTAATAAGTGTGTAATTTTTAAACCGAATCATGTGATAAATGCCTTAATTTTTAAGGCATTTATTATTTGTATCCAATCGGTTTTAAGTAACTTTGAAATTGTTAAAATACAATACGATCTGGCTCGGTTTTTGAACAATTTTATCTTAAAATTGTAATTATATGCTGTGTTAAAATGGCTATAATTCTTGAAAAATTATACTTATGGGACTGTTAACAAGGCGGAAAAATAAAAAATTTAGTTATACTCCACGCTATTACAAAAGTGAAAAAGAGGGGAGTCCCTTTGAATTGAGTCATAAATTTGATAGTTACCGATCTACCATTGAAACGCCAAAAAGTTTAAAAGGAAAGTTTTCATCGGCTTGGGATGAATATCGTAGTAATCCAAGAAGTAGTGCTAATAAAAGAGTGCTGTACATTTGTATTATTTTACTCTTACTTTTTTTATTTATTATAGATTTTGATCTATCTATTTTTTTTAAGCGCTAATGTCAGATATTATTCAACTTTTGCCTGATCACGTAGCGAATCAAATTGCTGCGGGTGAGGTTGTCCAACGGCCAGCATCAGTAGTTAAGGAATTGCTGGAAAATTCTATTGATGCAGGAGCAACTCATGTTAGTTTAATTATAAAAGAAGCAGGAAAAACACTAATTCAGGTGGTGGATAACGGCAAAGGAATGAGTGTTACGGATGCGCGTTTGTCGTTTGAACGACATGCAACATCAAAAATTAAAACTGCGGATGACTTATTTGCACTTGCTACCAAAGGTTTTAGAGGGGAAGCTTTAGCGTCAATAGCGGCTATTGCACATGTGGAACAAAAAACAAAACAAGAAAATCAGGATTTAGGCACTCATATTAAAATAGAAGGCAGTGAAGTAATTTTTCAGGAACCATGCGCCACACCTAAAGGAACAGCTATTTGGGTTAAAAATTTATTTTATAATGTTCCTGCACGGAGAAATTTTTTAAAATCGAATGGCGTTGAATTACGCCATATTATTGACGAATTTCATCGTGTAGCTATGGTGCATTGCAATGTGCATTTTGAATTTTATTCTAACGGAAGTGAAGTATTGAATTTACCAGTTTCTAATAAAAGGCAACGGCTAGTACATATTTTTGGTGGTAAAACAAACGAAAAATTAGTCCCTGTTACTGAAGAAACTGAATTAGTAAACGTAACAGGTTTTGTGGGTAAGCCAGGCCATGCTAAAAAAACTAGGGGCGAGCAATTCTTTTTTGTTAATGATCGTTTTGTAAAAAGCCCTTATTTGCATCATGCTGTTACTTCAGCTTTTGAAGGGTTGCTTAAGGATAAAAGTTATCCTAGTTATTATTTGTATTTAGCAGTAGATCCTAAATCAATAGATATCAATATTCACCCTACAAAAACGGAGGTAAAATTTGATAATGAGCAGGCACTATACGCCATTATCCGAGCAACAGTTAAGCATAGCTTGGGCCAATTTAATATTGCTCCAGTTTTGGATTTTCAACGCGATGCGAGTATGGATTTACCATATGAGCAGGCTAAAAGACCAATCAGTACCCCAAAAATTGAAGTAGATAGGGACTTTAATCCTTTTGCGACTGAATTTAAAAAAGAAACTCCCAATTTGATCGATTACAGTAATAAAAAGATTAAAAACAACACTACTACTTTTGTTTCCAATTTTAAAGCAAAAAAAACAGATGATTGGCAGGCACTTTACTCAGGCTTAAATACAAAAGTTACAGATGCACCCAGTGAAGAAACTTCTAAATTAGAATTTGAAAGTGCTGTTAATACGGTGCAATTATTTGATAAAGCTTCTGCAGAAGCGGAAAAAACACAAACCGTGTATCAGTTGCAACGTAAGTACTTGGTAACAACAATTAAAAGTGGCTTGGTAGTGGTACATCAAAACAGGGCACACCAGCGCGTGTTGTACGAGGAATTTAGAAAACAAATTAGTTTGTCAAATGCAGTGAGTCAACAGCTCTTATTTCCGTTGGAATTGACATTTTCAGTAACTGAAATTGCTCTTTTAAAGTCATTAGAAAAACATTTGGAACACGCTGGTTTTAATTTTAATGGTTTTACTGATGAAGGAGTTTCAATACAAGGGATACCAACGGTGATTACCGAAAGTGAGGTGTCTATCATTTTAGAGCAATTGATTGCTGATATGGAGCAAGAAGTACCAGATACAGGATTTTCGCAAATAGATGTTATGGCAAAATCATTGGCAAAAAGTGCAGCAGTAAAAACAGGAGTTGTTTTGGAAAACGAAGCGCAGAAACATATGGTAAATCAATTATTTGCTTGCGAAGAACCCAATCGAGCTCCCAATGGAAAAACAACATTTATTACATTAGGTGTTGATGAATTAGATAAAAAGTTTTAGAATGGATAGAATTACAGATACGGTAAAAACATTATTGATCATAAATGTGGTGTTTTTTATAGGGAGTACATTTTTAGGAGAAGAAATTAAATATTTCTTTTACGAATATTTTGTAATGTATTTTCCAAAGCATCCATATTTTAAATATTGGCAAATTGTAACGCATATGTTTATGCATGGAAGTCCGTCACATATATTTTTCAATATGTTCAATTTATTTATGTTTGGTTCTATATTAGAAAATCATTTAGGGAAGCAGCATTTTTTATTTTTATATTTTTCTGCAGGCTTAGGGGCTTTAGGGTTGCATCTTTTAATTGATTATATTAATTTTTTGCCGACTTTTGAGAGTTATATTCAAAACGGTATATCTGAGCAAGAGGCAATAAAAAAAATGATCATTAATGAACAGTTTCCAGGAGGTATGTTAGGAGCATCAGGTGCTATTGCAGGCTTATTTGCTGGATTTGCAGTATTATTTCCCAACCTTCCATTACAAATATTGTTTATACCCTTTCCGATAAAGGCTAAGTATTTAATTGGAGGGTATTTTTTATTAGATTTATTTTTTGCTATAACAGGAAAATCGATGTTTTCTGGAGTTAATATTGCTCACTGGGCACACATAGGTGGAGCAATAGTTGGTTTTATAATTATATGGTATTGGAAAAAGAATTCGTTTAATGATAAACGTTGGAATTAATGAATTTTAAAGAATTATATTCAAAGTATTTTTTACAGGCCTCGGTTTTGTACAAAGTGATTATTATTAATGTGTTGGTGTTTGTTTTTTTTCCTGTACTAAACACTATAGGATTTCTTTTTGATACAAATTTGGAATTTGTAAAAAATTGGTTTGCTTTTCCACACGATATTTTTAGTTATATCTACAAGCCTTGGACATTAATTACCTACGGATTTTTGCATAGTGGATTCAGACATATTTTATTTAATATGTTGTATTTGTATTTTTTTGGACAAGTGTTTTTAAATATTCATAACGGGCGTCGATTTTTAAATGTTTATTTTCTTGGAATTGTTGTAGGTGGTCTAGTTTACATGTTGTCATATAATTTATTTCCTGCTTTTTCAACGGTACACTCTTCAGTATTAGTTGGTGCATCAGCAGCAGTAAATGCAGTTATGGTAGCGGCAACAGTTCAAAGCCCCAATTATTCCTTTAAACTTATGTTTTTACCCTTTACCTTCAAACTATGGTGGATTACAGTGGCTTTACTGTTTTTTGATGTTATCAATATTCCTAACGGAAATGCTGGAGGGCATTTAGCTCATTTGGGTGGCGCTTTAATTGGTTATTTGTATATGACGCAACTTCAAAAAGGGAATGACATTGGAAAGCCAGTTGAAGCTTTTATGGATTGGGTAGTCAGTTTGTTTAAACCAAAGGAAAAAACAAGATTAAAAACAGTATACAAAGCAAAAAAAGAGGGTAGATCAGCTACATCAACTAAAGCAAAAGCTACAACAACGTATCAATCCACTCATAGTAAAACACCTACGCAACAACAAATTGATGCTATTTTGGATAAAATAAGTAAAAGTGGTTATGAAAGTCTTTCAAAAAAAGAGAAAGACGTTTTATTCAAAGCTGGAAAAAACTAGTTAAATACATGAAGCGTATTCCTTTTTTGTTGAACTCTATTGTAGTTGTATTATCATTAGGGGTTTTATTAATTTCATACATACCGCCAACCAAGCTACACTTTGTAAATTATTGTTCGCTTTTAATGCCTGCTTTATTAGTTGTAAATTTTGGGTTTGTGCTTTATTGGTTACTTCAATTGAATAAAAAAGTATTATTGTCGGCGCTTTTTTTGGTAGTCAGTGCAAAAAGTGTACAGCGATTGTATGGTTTTAACTTTGGTGCAAGCCGATCCAATCAGGAGAAAGGGGAAGATACAATAAAACTAATGACATACAATTCCAGACACTTTTCTTCTGCGGATGAACATTTTGTATTTATTGATGAATTTATGGAAGTGTATAAAGACAGTTTTCCTGATATACTTATAGTTCAGGAGACTTATACAAGTAAAATACGAGAATTAAAAAAAGTATACCCGTACACAACAAAAAAAATAAAGAAGTCAAATGTGCTTTCTAATTATATTTTATCCAAATACCCGATTACAAATCAAGGGTTGATTCAATGGAAGGATACGCAAATGGGGAGGGATGCGGCATTTGCAGATATTAAAATAAAAAACGATACCATTCGATTTTATAGTATTCATTTGTCCTCGTATAAGTTTTCGAAAAAGGCAGAAGAATTGCAAAAGAGGGGAGGGAAAAGCATATTAAAGCGATTCAGCCAAGTGTTCAAATATCAAGAAAAGCAAGTTGAAATTATAAAAACGCACATTGCCGAAAGTCCTTTTCCTGTGGTTATTGGAGGAGATTTTAATAATAACGCATTTTCTTATGTGTATAAAAGATTATTTAATTCTAGTAATTTTCAAGATACATTTGTAGCAGCAGGAAGTGGTTTTGGAGCTACTTATGATTTTAGTTATTTCCCAACGCGGATTGATTTTATTTTTGTTCCCGAATCGGCAGTGGTACATGCTCATAAAATTGTAAAACGAAAAGGATGGTCCGATCATTTTCCGGTAATTAGTGAAATAAGCTTCTAAAAATGATGGAGATTTTAAGGGCTTTTGTGCATTATGGATTTCATTTTTTGTTCCCAGGTATTGTTGCTTACTTTTTTTATAGAAAGAACTGGAAAGCGGTATGGGGTATTTTAGTGCTTACAATAGCAGTAGATCTGGATCATTTATTTGCCGAACAAATTTTTGAAGCCAATAGGTGCAGTATCAATTTTCATCCGCTTCATACATATTATGCCATAGGATTCTACGCTATATTTTTTTTTATTCCTAAAACTCGTGTAGTAGCATTAGGTTTGTTAATGCATATGGCTACAGATTTTCAAGATTGTTTATGGATGCAGTAAACTACAAATAGTATTGAGGCAAGTAATAATATATAACCAAAGTATATTATATCGATTGATTTTCTAAGTATGTCAGTGCATTAGGGCCTTCGTTAAAAAGTAAATCCAAAATAGAAAGATTGGGTATAAATCCGTGTTTGCTTTCAAATACTTGAATGTACTTTTTAAAAGTAGTGCCTACAGCTTTTTCTTTAGGATTTACAAGTGATCTGTAGTCAATAGTTTTTTCTGATGGAGTAAGTTCAAAAGAAGTGGTTTTAGATATTTCAGGAGTTAATTGAAGGGAATCAAAAATAAATTCAGAACATTTGTAATTAAAATCAAGCAGGTATTTTGGTTTTTCTTCAAAAAGTGGAGCTATATCATCTTCGTAAAATTCAAAGTAAGGAGAAGTCCTGTATGCGGATTCTAATGATTTCCAGTGAATTTTTAAAGTATTAAACTGGTGTTCAATTTCAATTTCCTTATACAAGCGCTTTTTCCCTTTGATGCCTGAATGCAAAATGGGCAAATTTAAAAGTAATGTCCCATTGGCACCGTATATGTAAGTTCTGTTTCTTAAAGTTTGCTTCTGGTAATTATCGCAGTCTTCATAGATTACTTTTTTAGCTTTTGCAATTGCTACATACTGAGCAATTGAACCAAAATAACTAGGATGTGTAAGTATATTACTCATTAAAATAGTACTATTTTATTGACTAAGCTGCTTTTTCTTTTCTCTTTTTCAAGAAGAAACTAATCCCTATATACCCTAAAATTAAGGCGAAAACTAAATAGCGGTAGGATACTAACTTGCCATCGCCACCAACGGTAGTCATAATACGATCCCATCGGATTTTATTGAAAATTCCCTTGGCATTTTTATCCCAACTCATAAAAAGAAATACGGGCTTACCAACAATATGGTTTTCTGGGACAAAGCCCCAGTAGCGACTATCTTCACTATTGTGTCGGTTATCTCCCATCATCCAATAATAATCCTGTTTAAAAGTATACGAACTACTAGGAGAATTATTGATCAGCACTTGATTGCCATTTAGGCTCACTCTATTGTCAATACCCATTTCAGATCCCTCGTACACCTCAATGATTCGTTTATATAAAGCGACATTATCTGGAGTAAGGTTAATTTTTTTACCAGCTTCAGGAATATAAATAGGTCCCATTTGGTCTTTGTTCCAGTCAACTTTTCCAGTGTTTGGAAATATTTTAGTCTCCTTTTCTCCTTTTAAAGATATTACACGTTCTACAGATGCTATTTTTGAAGTACCAGCATATTTTTTAGCTTCTGCTTCCGTAAACGCTGAAACTATGTACTCGCTACCAATATTTCTGTATTTGTTAAAACCATTGGCGCTAGCTTGCTCGTAAGTGATTCCAGTAGGAGGAATTTTATTGCCATTAGGCAAAACTAATCCCCTTGGATTAATTATAGCATCAGTAACATCATAATTTTGATACAATGATTTTAGGTTAACAATTTCGTTTGTTTTTTTAGTAGTAACCGTATACGAATACTGTGGTTTGGCTCTCTCAGGTAAATCAAGTGGTTTTCCATCAATAAACACCTTTCCGTCTACAATGGTTAAATTATCACCTGGGGTACCTACGCAACGCTTTACATAATTACTTTTTTTATCAATGGGCTTAACTACCTTAATACCATTTTTGGTAAAAAATTGAGTTACGGTATCTACAGGCCAACTAAAAACCACAATATCACTACGCTTTATTTTAGTAAATCCAGGAAACCTGAAATAAGGGATTTGAGGTTTTTTAAGGTATGAACGTACTTTTAATTTTGGAATAGTGTCATGTACCATCGGAAAGGATACGGCAGTCATTGGTGCTCTGGCGCCATAATGAAATTTGCTCACAAATAAAAAATCACCAACTAGTAGTGTTTTTTCTAAGGATGATGTTGGAATATTGTAAGGCTGCATTACATAGGTATGCACAATGGTAGCTGCAACTACAGCGAACAGGATTGAGCTCACCCATTCTCCAGCGGCAGTTGTGGGAACTAGGCTTCTGTTTTTAATGTACGTAACGTCCGTAAAATAATTAACGTAATAAATATAGAATCCTAAAGTAGCAACAACTAAAAATGTGTCAGTAGGAGTATTTTTACCAAAACTACGGATAGTTTCAACCCAAAAAATAGGCAGCATAATTACGTTAATAACTGGTACAAATAGTAAAATAACCCATGACCAGTGCCTATTAATTATTTTAGTGAGTATAAATGCGTTGTATACAGGGATAGCAGCTTCCCAAGCTTTAAAGCCTGCCTTTATATATAGTTTCCAAGTTCCTAAAAAATGTATGACTTGTATGATTAAAAAAACTATAAACCACTGAATTAGTGTCATATTACTATATTTTATTAACTGTATTTGTATTAAATACGATTTGTTTTGTTATTCAAATTTGAGGACATTTTATTTTTATTACAGTCCCAGAACATCATTCATTCCAAATATCCCTTTTTTGTTTACTAGCCATTCAGAAGCGACTACAGCACCTAAAGCAAAACCTTGCCTGTTGTAAGCGGTGTGTTTGATTTCAATTTCATCAACTTCAGAATGGTAAGTTATGCTGTGTGTGCCAGGAACATCACCAACACGTTTGGCAGTTATAGTCACATTTTTCTTATCACCCTCATAAAGTTTCCATCCCTCAAAATCTGTGTTTTCTATAATGCCTTCGGCTAACGTAATAGCCGTACCACTTGGAGCATCTAATTTCTTTGTATGGTGAATTTCTTCTGTGGTAACCCCATAATTTCCAAGCATGGGTTGCATTAATTGGGCTACTTTTTTATTTAATTCAAAAAATAAATTAACACCTAAACTAAAATTGGATGCATATATAAAACTTCCTTTTTTTTCAGTACACAGTTGTGTCATTTCATCGTACTTATCAAGCCAGCCAGTAGTGCCAGAAACTACAGGCACGCCAGCATTAAAACAGTTGGTTAAATTACCTACCGCAGCTGTAGGAATACTAAAATCAATAGCTACATCAGCAATAGAAACATCATAAGTAGGGGTATTTTCATCAACTTTTAGTACAATTTCGTGACCTCTTTCTAAAGCAATTTTTTCAATTGCTTTCCCCATGCGTCCGTATCCAAGTAATGCTATTTTCATTTTATTTAATTTCTGCTTGAAGCTAAATTATTTTGTTATTGTTTAAATTAATTTTAATCAAAAATAAATTCGTAGGCGAATATACAATTTCTTTATAAGTATGGACTTAAAAATTATATACTAAACTAACTTCATAATTCGGTTTGGTTGTTACCGAATTAAATTTAACTTTTGGGGCTAAGCTTAATTGATTATTTATGTTATGTTGTTGTAAGTGAGCGGATACATTAGCATCAATTATGTTTAAAACGTAGGCTATAGCTGTTGCTAAAATGGCTGTTTCCTTTTGTTTTTTAAAATGATTCTGTTTTCTTATAAGCTGAGCGTTTGTATAGTTTTTAAAATTTATATTTGGATTGCCTATAAGTCTATTTTTGTATTCATTTCTGAGCGCTGTATATTTTTTTGAATTCCATAATGTAATTCCTATACCTGAGCCTAAAAGGGTGTAAATTATAGGTATTTTCCAGTATTTTTTTATGTAGGCATGGCCTAAACCAGGTAAAATAGCAGCATAAAAAGAAGCTTTTGATGGAGTTAATGGGGAATAAGGTGTTAGTTGTTGCTTCTTAAAAGTGACGTATTTTTTAGGTTGCTGTGAGATTTCTTGAGAAAAGATGGGAGAAAATGACAACAATAAAAATAGTAATAAGTAGCTTTTTATCATAATTTATATATTTCATTAATTGGAAATAGTTGTTAATTATGACTTTAGTTTATCGTTAATGTTGCATTTGTTATTAAAAATTATAGCGTAGTGACATTCCGTAATTTGGTTGAGTAGTTGGTGTATCTAATTCAACTTTTGGAACAAAACTTAAGTTTTTATTAAGGTTATATTGTTGCAAGTGAGCGGTAACATTTGCATCAACAATATTCAATACATAAATGCCAACAGATATTAAAATTGATAATTCTTGTTGTTTTCTAAACTGTCTTTGGGCTTGAATAAGGCCACTTTCGCTCAGAATTTCGCGATTATTTTCCTGATCAAAAAATCGGTCTGTAGTAATTCCCCTGAGTCTATCTTTAAAAATATCTCTAATCTCATCATGCCTGTTTTTATTCCAAATGGCAATACCAACACCAGTACCTAAGGCACCGTACACGATAGGGATTTTCCAGTATTTTCCAGTAAATGCTTGACCTAATCCAGGGAGTACTGCGGAGTAAAATGCAGCTTTTGAGGGCGCTAAAGGATCGTAAGGTCTAATGTTTTTTTTACGCCTCAGTTCTCTGCGCTCAATTCGTGCCATTTTTTTTAAATTCTTTTTTACAGCAACGGAATCAACTGAAACAATTTTAAGACTATCTTTTTCCTGTGAAAATAAATGGATTGATAGAAATAAAAATAATAATATTAGCCCTTGTTTAGCCACGCTTTAGTAACTTCAAAATACGATTAAAATCTTCTTTTGACGAGAATGGGATAGATATTTTTCCCTTACCATTACTACTGGCTTTGATGTCAATTTTTGCACCAAAAAAATCAGTAAACTCGTCTTGGGCTTCAGTAACAAATGAAGGATTCTTTTTAGGAGTCGCTTTTTTATTAGTTGTTGTTGCTCCATTAGTAAGACTACGAACAAGTTCTTCTGTTGCACGTACTGACAAAGAATCACTGATTACTTTTTCGTAGGCGTTAATTTGGGTGTCATGATCTTCGATATTGATTAGCGCACGTCCATGTCCCATACTCAAAAACCCATCGCGAATCCCAGTTTGGATTATTGGATCCAATTTTAATAAACGTAGGTAATTGGTTATTGTGGATCGTTTTTTACCTACGCGTTCGCTCATTTGTTCTTGCGTTAAATTGATTTCATCAATTAAACGTTGGTAGGATAAAGCTACTTCAATAGGATCTAAATCCTGACGTTGAATATTTTCAACCAACGCCATGGCTAATGAATCTTTATCATCAGCAATACGGATATAGGCTGGTATGGTGGTTAAACCTAATTTTTTACTGGCACGGTAACGGCGTTCACCACTCACTAATTGGTAGGAGTTAAAGCCAAGCTTACGAACAGTAATGGGTTGTATGAGGCCTAATTCTTTAATTGAGCTAGCGAGTTCATTTAAAGCCTCTTCATTAAAACTGGTTCGTGGTTGAAAAGGGTTGACTTCTATGGCATCCAAATCCAACTCAACAATACTACCAACCACTTGATCTGCATTCTTATCACTTGCAGATTTAATATCATTTTCAGGGTCTTTTAGTAATGCTGATAATCCACGTCCTAGCGCTTGCTTTTTTGTTGCTTTCGCCATAAATAGCTATTTATTCTATTTGTTTTTTTCAATAATTTCATTAGCTAAACTTAAATAGTTAGCTGCTCCTTTGCTCGATGCATCGTAATTAATAATGCTTTCACCATAACTAGGTGCTTCACTTAATCGTACATTTCTTTGAATGATGGTTTTAAAAACCATTTCATTAAAGTGTTTTTGTACCTCTTCAACAACTTGATTTGATAATCGTAAACGGGCATCATACATGGTGAGTAATAAGCCCTCAATATCTAAGTTTTTATTATGAATTTTTTGGACACTTTTAATCGTATTCAATAATTTTCCCAAACCTTCCAAAGCAAAATATTCACATTGTATGGGTATAGCAACAGAATTGGCAGCGGTTAAAGCATTTAGTGTGAGTAGCCCGAGTGATGGTGCACAATCAATTAAAATATAATCGTACTGATCAATTATTGGGGCAACAGCTTTTTTTAGCATGTATTCGCGCTGGTCTTTGTCTACCAATTCAATTTCAATAGCTACCAAATCAATATGTGCAGGGACTAATTGAACGTTAGGCGCATTGGTGTCAATTATAGTGTCACTGATGTTAGATGTATGTTCAAGTAATTGGTAGGTGCCGTTTTCAACAGTTTCAACATCAATACCTAATCCAGAAGTAGCATTAGCTTGCGGATCGGCATCAATTAAAAGTACTTTTTTTTCAAGTACCCCAAGCGATGCAGCTAAATTTACTGAAGTAGTAGTTTTACCTACGCCTCCTTTTTGATTAGCAATAGCTATAATCTTTCCCATGCATTTTGGTTTGGTTTGCAGTGTAAAAATACAATTTTAAAACAGTATAAAAAATCAACTTATCAACAGATTTTTTTGCTGAGAAAAGTATTATTTTCAAAAAAAAGGCAAGATTTTTTGGTTTACCAGAAAATCTTACATATTACTTAGGCAGATGCTTCCACCATAGAGTGATATACATTTTGCACATCATCGTCTTCTTCAAGTTTTTCAAGTAACTTTTCAACATCAGCGAGTTCATCGCCACTTAATTCTTTAGTTACTTGTGGTATACGTTCAAATCCAGAGGACAATATTTCAATATTTCTGTTTTCTAATTCTTTTTGTATGGCACCAAAACTTTCAAAAGGCGCATAAATTAAAATGCCATCTTCGTCTTTAAAAATTTCTTCAGCGCCAAAATCAATAAATTCCAATTCTAGTTCTTCAACATCAATACCTTCCGCATTAATGCGAAAATTACAAGTGTGATCAAACATAAACTCTACTGACCCCGACGTTCCTAAATTTCCATTACATTTATTAAAGGCAGCCCTAACATTAGCAACGGTTCTATTGTTATTGTCAGTAGCTGTTTCTACCAAAATGGCAATACCATGTGGTGCGTAGCCTTCAAAAAGGACTTCTTTATAATCGCCTTGATCCTTGTCTGAAGCTTTTTTAATGGCACGTTCTACATTGTCCTTAGGCATATTCGCAGCCTTAGCATTTTGAATAACGGCACGTAGGCGGGAGTTGGAAGCTGGATCAGGACCTCCTTCTTTAACGGCCATTACAATATCCTTACCAATACGTGTAAACGTTTTTGCCATTGCAGACCAACGTTTCATTTTTCGCGCTTTACGAAATTCAAAAGCTCTTCCCATTTTACAAATGATTTAATTTTATGCGGATGTAAAAATATTAAATTAAGATTATATACAAAGAAGCTTTTATTTTTTTGGTAGAAGTAATTGTAAGGATATGGTCAAAAAATTGAAGTTTTATGAGATTTTGATCTATTTAATGTTCGATAAAATACTTTTTTCTTGGATTAAAAAACTGGCGATTATTATTGTAAGTCATTGAAAAAGAATAAATTGTATTAAAATTGAGTTCTGTAGTTGAATATGATTAGAAAGCAAGTTTTTAATAGTGTAGGAAAATCTACCCCGGAGGAATTATTTGTTGACATTGGCTTGACAATTATGTGTATTGATGAAAGCAATGTTATTCATTTTACATCGGGCGATTACAAACGCTACTTTGTGGAAGAAAAAAAATTACCAGTTAATTTAGTCGGAACGTTGCTACCCGAAATTGAAATTCAATTGCTAAAATGTTTTGAGCAAATAAAGTATTCGGATGCCAGCACGCTAAGAACAAACATATACGACACTGAAGATCGAAAATGCATTACCGTAGAAATTAGAAAGACGCTTAAGTTTCAAAATAAAAAAAAGTTATATGTTGTTAAACTTCAAAATGAGGTAATAGCAACCTCACATGATGCGGCTTATGACAAGCATTTGGGTTTAGCCTTAAATGACTTTTCAAAGGAAAATACACTAAATGATGCTTTAATAAAAAATGAAAACTCCGAGCCTAAAAATAAATTTAAAACGTTTGCTAGTACTGCAGGGGTGGGGTGGATATTTTTAGATTTAAAATTAAATATTTTGAGTTGTGCTTCTGAAATCAGTCACTTTTTTGGAGTAGAGTTTGAAAACTCTAGTAAAATGATCAAAAAATTTGCAAAAGCTATTGTTGGTTATAATATTGTAGATTTATGTAAGCAAGTTTTAAAAACAGAAACGCTTTGCGTTGTAGAGGTCCAGAATAATTATGGGATTTGGTTTAGTGCAACTATTCAATTAGACAGGGATGACTTAGGGCAACCTATGGGATTATTAGTAAGTTTTTTTAATATTCACGAATACAAAGTAAAACAGCTTGATAATGAAAAAATTATCAATTTTTTTGGAAAATTAGTAAAAAATAGCCCTGCAGTAATTATGACATATGATGTTAGTAAACAACAATTTTCATATGTAAGTTCTAATATAGCCAAGTTTGCTGGCTATAAACAAAAGAAAAATGATGCTTTTAAAAATGATTTTTTTGAAAGTATCATTTTTCCAGAAGACATTACTTTATTAAAAAATCACTACCAAAATGTGGCCAGCAAAAACGCATCAGTACCAATTCAAATTGAATATCGAATTGTACATAAAAAAACTAAGGAACCTTTGTGGTTGTTGGCTACAAGTAGCGTGTATCAAAGGGATAAAGCAGGCGAAGTTTTATCAATTATAACCTCAACTCAAAATATAAATGAGACCAAAAAAGTTAAGCGAGAATTAGCGGAGTTTACAGAAAGGGTGCAAGCAGCTTTTACATGCAGTAGGTCTGCCATTTGGGAGTGGTCAAACGGCAAAAAAAATAAAGCATGGTGGTCCAAAGAGTTATGCGACTTAACAGGTTGGACACCAGAAGAAATAGGCTGCTCATTCAGGCAGTTGTTAAGGTTTATACACACTGATGATAAAAAGTCATTTATAAGTAGCTTAAAATCTTTCACTCAAAAAAACAAGAATTATGAACAAGATATAAGGATTAAAACTAAGGAAAACGAATTTAAATGGTTTAAAATAAGTGCTAACGGCAATGCCAGTAGTGATAAAAAACTAATGAAAGTTGTGGGGACATTAACGTATATTCATGAAAATAAAGAGGCCGAGAATAAACTCAGGAAGTTGAATGAAGAGTTGGAACGTTTTGCCTATTTAGCCAGTCATGATTTAAAAGAGCCTTTAAATACCATTACAAGTTTTATAGGACTGTTTAAAGAGGAATTCTTTGATGCTTTAGAAGTTGATGCGAAGCAATATTTACAGTTTATAGAAGAGGCTACCATTAGAATGGGAAGTTTGATTAAAGATCTAATGAGTTATTCGCAATTGGAAAATATATCTTTAAAACGAAAGTCTAACAATCTAAATGTAATTATTGAAAATGTTTTAAAAGATCTAAATGAAGCTATTCAGTCCTCGCAAGCAACAATTTCGGTATCTGAATTGCCAAAAGAAGTGTTGTGTGACCAAACTCAAATACGTCAATTATTTCAAAATTTGATTGCCAACAGTATCAAATATCAACGTAAAAATGAAGCCCCATATATTGAAATAGGCGTAAGAGAGAAAAAAGAATACTATGAATTTTTTATAAAAGATAATGGTATTGGTATTGCTAAAAAGCATTATAAACGCATATTTGATGTATTTAAAAGATTACACTTGCCCGAAGAGTATGAGGGCAATGGTATAGGTTTGGCCAATTGTAGCAGAATTATGACCAATCATCATGGTACAATTTGGCTAACATCGGAATTAAATAGCGGTACAACTTTTTATTTTACATTACCAAAATAGAATTAAAATTGAATAATATGAAACAAATGGATTGTGTGCTTTTGGTTGATGATAGTTTAACAGCCAATTTTTACAACAAAAAGATTTTAAATACGTGCCATGTTACCAAAGAAATTGTCGAGGTTCATAATGGGGAAGAAGCCCTGCATTTTTTGAAAGCTTGCGAAATACAAAATAAAAAGAAACCTAATGTAATTTTTTTAGATATCAACATGCCCGTAATGGATGGTTTTGAATTTTTAGAGGAATACATGAAATTTTCAGATCAGTTTCGGTCAGATATTTTGATTAGTCTATTAACTACTTCAAACTGGAAAAATGATATGGATAAGGCCAAAGAAAAATGTGATTTAATTTTTGATTACATAGAAAAACCATTAGCAAAAAAAGACGTGGAGCACGTGTATGATTTTTATACGGCTAACATGAAACATTAGGGCGGTTTTTTTGAACAAATGCCTAAATTTTAACAGGATATTTAGTTGATTATATTAACTGAAGCACTTTTTTGTGCGATGCAAGTAAATCAACCATATTCCATATTTTTGAGGAGTTCATATCAACATTATGATTTTGACTTTTTAGCCATTTCATATAATTCATGATTTGCTGTTCTAAATTTAAGTTAATTAATTGATTTTTATCAATTTGTCCCATGCTCCATTCTAAAAAACGTTTATTTCCAGTAAAACAACTTTTAAAGCAATTAATAATTTGATGCCTTTGATCTTTTTCAAGTACTACAATGAGTTTATCCAAGGTTTGGGCAATATCAGTTTCTATATATTGTAAAAAATGGCCATCATCATAGTACAAATAACCTGAAATCTTTCTTTCTAAGTTATTTGCTCTACTTTTTTTTAGGATGTTTTTTATAACTACATCAGTCATTGGTAAAGTGGCTTTACTAATATAAATAGCACAACAATAGGTGGAATTCATCTATTATTTATTAAAAAATTGATTTTCAATTATTTAATATAGTTATTTTTCTTTAAAAAAATACATTGATTGCATATATCTCAAAAAATGATTAAAAAAGCTACTTTGTTTTTAGTCGATTTAAATTGCTTTTCAAAGATTTTTTTTGAATTTTTTGATACAAGTTGTTGGTTAGTAGTTGGGTAGTTATATTAAAGGTAAACATTGTTGATTTTAAAATAAACTATTATGGTACTTTTAATCCATAGTGATTCATTTGGAACAAACATTAGGGTTTTTTGTGTGGATAAGCTTCATTCTAAATATTAAGTGTTGGATACTCTATTTACAAATTTAATTCAATACATTAAATTGTTTTTTGTCGAAAAAATATGCTTTTTATCTATTAAAATGGTTGTTTTATCTAAAACATTACATATCAGTTAATTATATTTTTTAAGAGTTGTAATTTAATACTCTAAATACCTGCTTTTTAGTGTATTATGATTTTTAATAAATAAGGTTATTATGGATAAAATTACACAATTTACTTTTTTTTGTAAAAAACTTTACCTCCTTTTAACAAGCTTAATGTTATTGGTGTCAGGAACGTTTTATGCTCAAGATTCTGACGGTGACACCATTTCCGATTTTACAGATTTAGACGATGATAATGATGGAATCTTGGATCGATTAGAGGGTGGTTGTGACACTAGTCCCATTTTTGCTCAAATTGCTAGATGGGATCCTAATATTAACATTCCTATGGATGTTAATAGTTTAAATGGGAATACGGGGGCTGCAAAAACAGATCGTTACGAGCCTAGTTTTGCTAATAGTGATTATGTAGACCTTACGGTGAGTAACCTAGGTATTGGTTCTGGATTAACTGACGAATCATTAGATAGTTCTATAGCTACAGGAAACGATGTGGCATCACATGGATACATTTGGGTAAGTGGTGTAGATGGTGCTAGCGTTGCCGATGCTCGTACTAATAATGATTATTTAGATTTTAGTTTTACTGTAAGAAATGATGTAGACCTTGTTACTCGCTTTGATAATCTAATAGATATTACCACAAACATAAGTGGAGTATATCAAACCGTTCGTGGTTTAAATTTGTCAACAGAGCCAAGAAAGCCAATCTATGCCGATTGGTCGTATCAAATTGAAATTAGTCCAGATAATTTTACAGCCAATTCACAAATCTTACAAACAGCTAAAACTACAACTCGTATTCAAGATGGTACAGCTTTCACAGATTCGAATAACGATGCAGGCGGAGGGGTTAATGCCTTTAATGAATTTGATAATTACCAAGACGGAGCGGGACCTAATAATGATGTATTATTACAAGCAGGCACAACCTATACCATTCGTATATATCTTTTTGCTGCCGAAGATGTGGGGAATAATGTGACCCTAGATAATTTCAATATCTCCATAAATCCATGTACTGAATACGATACCGATAATGATGGAATTGCCAATATATATGACTTAGATAGCGACAACGATGGTTGTGCCGATTTAGAAGAAGCTGCAGGGAATTTTACTGTAGCTGATAATGGAGCAACAGCAACGGGAACCCTATCTGATGGAAATGGAGGGGCGGTAACTACAAACTTAGGGAATACTGTAGGGGCAAGCCTTGTAGGAGTGCCAGATGTTGCTGGTGGAGGTCAAGGTTTAGGGAATACGCAAGATGGTATTAACTATTGCGAAGACTTTGACGATGATGGTGTACCCGATGAGGTTGATTTAGATGATGATAATGATGGAATTTTAGATGAATTTGACGTATGTGATATTGCAACCACAACCGTCGATCCCTTACCAGCTGCGGTAAATTGGGAAGCAGGCGGATTTAGAATTTTTACTATAGGAGGCAATACCGATGCCACAGGAGCTGTTGATAATGGATTTCAACAAGCAGCTATTCGAGAAGGAGTGAATATAAATACCTTAAGCAGCGCGTCTGACTATACAACCACAGGAAGTGTAGGCGGAGGAACAGCAGACACCAGCAGCATCACTTTTTCGAACGGAACAATTACGTATTCCGATACCTATGCCGCAGATGCGGAAGCCGAACTACGTACCACTACAGCAGGTGGTTTTATTTCTGGAGATACAGGAAGCGGAGTGTTTGTAGAATCCGAATTTAACGGAGGCGTCGATGATGAATATACCGTATCCTATAACTTTACAACTCCAGTTACCTTATTTAGTGTAGACATGGTGGATATTTTTGACACATTCGGTACACCACCTAATCCTTCGAATCTAATTCTTCAATACGAAATTATAGCCGATGGTAAATTAATAGCTTTTTTACGAGATGAACCTACAGGAGATGACACGGTAGGTACCGTAGATATTTTCGATAGCGTTGGCAATTTAAGGGGAAGTTTAGGTTCAGGACAAAATATTGAAACCACTATTTCATTTTTAACCCCTAACCCTGTTTCAACCGTTGCTATACGTCACCGAATTGTACAAGGTTTTTTAGGACCTTTTATGAGTGGTCCCACTAATTTTAGTACGGTACGCGATCCTCATGGATTAGATCAATTTTCATTCAGTACCGATAGTTTATGTATCAATTCAAAAAATACAGATAGCGATGGTGATGGCTGTCCTGATGCCGTAGAAGCTTCTGGTGATTTCAGACAAACAGACCTTACTTCTAGCAATAATCTAGCAGATGCCGATGAAGGAAATGTAGATGGTACAGGAGTCCCTTTGGATGGTTTAGGAGGAAGTCAAACTACCCAAAATGCAACAGCAATTTATAACGATGCTACTCAAGAAAATTGTACCGATTCAGATTTAGATGGTGTACTAGATTTTGTAGATGTGGATGATGATAATGATGGAATTTTGGATGATGCTGAGTGTTTTAGTATTGTACCTTCCTCTGGCTCAGAGTTTTCATTAAACCCTATGTTATCACCCTTTGATGGAACAATAGAAACAGTTAATAACAATGGAAGAAGTTATGATGTAGAAACGTATTATACCATTCAGTCCCGAACAGGAAGCCCATTGGTTTTCGATAAAACAATTACTTTTTCTAATAACGCTGGAATAGACAATTTTGTTTTGTCAGCAATTGATTTAGATGGTAGAGAGTATATTCGAACAATTCGTTACGTTTTTTTAGACGGAACAACACTTTCTTATGGTCAATCTGGAGATTTTGGTTTTGATAGTCCTGAATTTTTAGCTATTTTTCAGGATGAAAACCCCTTAGGAACTACTGGTACACCCACACAACCCGATCGTTTTTATGTTGAAACTATCAGCAACCCTTTTTCAGAATCTACAAATCCTATGTTAATAGGTGCAATAGGTTCAACATTCCCAAATCAAAGCGGGTCGCAATCTGATCGGACTTTTGAAATTGCAGCACCAAATAAGGCGGTTAAAGAGATTTATTTTGATACGTTCGTAGCAAATAGAAGTTCAGGTGGAGGAGAAATAATCTTAGGATGGGAAAATATAACTTATAATTACTCCTGTGATGTTGATGGTGATGGTATTGAAAATAGATTAGACCTAGATTCTGACGGCGATGGTTGTCCAGATGCTATAGAAGGCGATGGGGATTTTGAACAAACTGACCTTACCGATGCTACTGGAACAGGATTAGACCTGCCAAACAATGGTTTAGATAGTGCGGGGCAACCTGTAACAGGTTATACGGGTAGTACCAATATGTCAGTAATTGCCAATTTGGTAGGTAATTCGGGTACAGTGACAAGTCCAAATGTAGATACCGATCCTAATTCACCTACTTATGGTGTTCCAATAACAGGTTTAAATAACTTGCCAAATACCCAAGCTATTGGAGGTAGTCAAGATGTTAATGATGATACCAGTTGTTGTGATATCGTGCCACCAACCATTGCGCCTAATTAAAATAAACAAAGGTTCAGATATCCCCGCGAAAGCGTGGATATCTTGAGCTTAAGTACTTTTTTACGGAATTTATTTGTTCGGTGTTTTTATTTTTGAATTGCTAATATAATTTAATGAATATCGGTAATTGATAATAATATATACCGTTTCGTCATTCCTTGCTTGATCAGGAATCTCATCCTACTGATTTTACATCATAAATGATTAGGTCGTCTAAAAAGTAATATTAACGAAGGCTAAGCGAAAGTCGAAGCCTGTTAATTAATTGGTAATCAAATTTTATTTCAACATTATTTAATGTACGATTACAAGATTCTTAACTTTTTAGATAGCCTCATGAAGCAATTCATATTGTTAGTGATTACGGATATTCAATTTTTCTAATATGAAAAGAAAATAAACAAAAATTAATCTTAGGCAGCTTTAATTTTTCGAAACTAATCAGAAAATTTGTGGACGATTACAGTAAGTGTCGTTTCTGCGGAAGTAGAAATATCCTCAACCGTAAATTATATTTTCAAGCCAAAATAATGGTTTTGTAATTCCTAATGAAAAAGGTTTCACTACAATTTTTCGCTTCAGTTATTTTCTTTCTTTGACTACTAAATACAACAAACACTCAAATATTTATTAAAATCAAGAAATGTTAATTTTGTTTCAACACAAATAAATTTCTTAAGTCATAAGCTTCGTAATACTGTTTCATCTTCATTATTTCAAAAAAAATTAATGTTTTGATTTTTTTATATCTATCTGTCATTCAATCGTTTAATTATATGTGGAATTTAACGTGAATTAATCATAAATAACTGTAAAACAGTAAATTATTTATTGTTTTGCAAGTCATGAATTTTGTTTTTCATCGAATAAATAGGTGTTTTAACTTGTTTATCATTCTTCTTGTCGAAAAAATTGTAATACATATAACATGTTGATTTTCAATTGAAAAAGAAAAGTTAAATTTATAAAACATTAATAGTAAGCATTTTGCGTTAAGCTATTAGTGTGAAATTATATTTTTTTGTCAGATTCAGTATATAAATAATAGGATTATGAAAATAATTACGCTACCCGTTTTTTTAAATGCTTACTTTAAAAAAACTCACCTATTACGTTTTATTCTTTTGAATATTATAACCTTAATGGTTTCTGTAACCTCGTGGGCTCAATTTCCAATTGTTCCTACGGTACCGAACCCTTTTGTGGCTGATAGTAGTTTTTTAAGCAATGAGGATGTTACCATAGTTGCTACCGCTACTGGAACGACTAATTTAGGGGGTACAACAGTATACGTAGTAACTGATAAGGGCTTGAACATTTATGGAATTGCTTCGCCCTTTCCAAATACAGGAACTATCAATTTAGGAATGTATGCACCCAATCAGTATTTGGTGTATTTGTTGTCTTTTGATGGCACAAGTCCACAATTAACTATAGGTAATAATTTAAATGTCATCGAAACAACGTTATGTAATGCAATAGTAGGACCTGTTCAGGTAGCGGTAACAGCTCCTATGATTGATACTGATGGAGATGGGATTGATGATATCGCAGATATCGATGATGATAATGATGGGATACTCGATATAGTAGAGTCTGGTTGTGGTGATGCAGGTACTGTAAATTTTGGTACACCTACATTTCGATTCGATCCTAATCAACCAGGTGGTGCAGGTGCTGGGTTAAATGGAAATACCTTATCAACCACACCAGTAGCTAAAGACTTTAGATACCAGCCTGACTTTGTGGATCACAATGCTATTGAAACTAATGTTACTGCGCCAGTATTTGGAGCAGGTTTAACAGATGAATCTTTGGATACTGTTAATAATGATGTAGCTATCCAAGGGTACTATTATTTTAGTGGTGTAGATCAAACTACAGCTGCAGGTGCACTTACCGACGAGGATTATGTAGAATTTACGTTTACAACTTTAAGTACAGCAACTGTTATAGCAAGATTTATTCAGGTTCAGGATGTAATAACCTTTTTGCCGAATGGTAACTTTAATACCTCTAGAGGAACAAATTTATCTACAGATACTAGATTTCCAATATATTCAGATTTTACCTATCAAGTAGAAATTAGTACAGACAATTTCACAACTTCAACAGTATTAGTATCTAATATGCAGACCACGCGTTTAGCAGATGGGTCTCCATTTTCTGGTGGATTTGGAAATGCGTTACAAGAGCCAACTCATGAAGAATTTATTAATTTTTCAGGATTAAACTACCAATTAACAGCCAGTACTACCTATAAGGTACGTATGTATCTATATGCAGCAGAAGGAACAGGGGCAGATGCAGGATTCGTAACGTTTGATAATTTCCGATTCTTATCTAGTGGATGTGCTTCATTTGATTTAGATGTAGATGGAATCCCTAATCAATTAGATTTGGATTCAGACGGTGACGGTTGTGCTGATGCTGTTGAAGGAGATGCAGGTTTTACAGAAGCAGATATTTCTAACTCAGGTATTCTTGGGGGAAATACAGGAGGGAGCTTCACGGGTGATCCTACTATTGGTGGAGTAGTAACTAATCTAACAGGGAATTTTAATGGATCTGCTGATCCAGAAGGAGACGGTTTTGTAAATGCCAGTGGGCAAGTATTGACTTTAGAAGATGGAACGGCGGTAACACCAAGTCCTGCAAACCAAGCACTAAACATATCGCAAGATGCAACTATGCAAAACTGTGATGACGATGACAATGTAGATGTTGCTATTGAAGACGCGGCTCCTAATGGTGGAGATGGTAACAATGATGGGACTATAGATAGCTTGCAACCAGATGTAGCGTCTATCCCTGATAGAAGTGGTACAGGGAGTTACGTGACCTTAGAAGTTACAGGTGATTGTAGTCAGATTACCAATATGGAAATCATTCAAGAATCAGAAATTGTATCTAATGGAGGTATTGAAGATGAAGACTATGAATATCCATTTGGTTTAGTTGATTTCACACTAGAGTGTGATGTTGCAGGTCAATCGGCTACGATTAAGTTTTATTGGTATGGAATCGATGCTTTAGAGCAAAGAGATGATTATCGTAAATATGGGGACAAGGTATTTGGTGTTGTAGATAAGGTCTATAGAAATTTTATTATCACTGAAGCGATAGAAAATGTAAATGGTGCTCAGGTATATACGGTAGAATATCAGTTAACAGATGGTAGATTAGGAGATGATTCATTAAATACAGCAGAAATTTTAGATCCAACAGGGCCAGCTGTATCTGATAACACAGATAATGATTTATTACCAGATTTAGTTGATATAGATGATGATAATGATGGTATCCCTGATAGTTTAGAATGTACTTCATATACAGGTAATCCTGTTTTTTCAGGAGTTGGGAATACAATAACAGGTATCCTGAATAATACAGATGGAGATGAGGTATTTAATATAGCTTACAGTGATGCTGGAGGGGCTGCAACTTCAGGTGCTGGTGGTATAACTACAACGCCAGGAGATTTGCCTAGCAGTTTAGTATTCAATCAAAATACATTATTCTCAGTACAAGCTGAAACGGCTAATTTAACGTTTTCGGGATTGCCAATAGGAACTTATGATTTAAGTGCTCAAGTGGATACCACTACTTTTACGGCAGATGGAGGAACAACCATTTCTCCTGATGGGTTAACTATTACGGTTACGACTACAGAAAGTAATGTTACAGTAGCGAATTTTGTGGATCCTCAGGTACTGGATAATTTAACAATTACTACGACTTCAGCAGACACAACTAATAATTTTGATATTAATATTTCATTATCAGGTTTGGCATGTCCAGATACAGATAATGATGGTATTCCAGATAATTTAGATATTGATTCGGATAATGATGGTATTCCTGATAATGTAGAAGCGCAAAGTACTGCAGGATATCAACCTCCATTGAATAATGATTCAGATATGGACGGGTTAGATGACCAATACGATCCAGAATTTGGGGGTAGTACACCGATAACCACTCCTGAAAATTCTGATACAGATACTATTCCCGATTATTTAGATACAGATTCCGATGATGATGGTATTCCAGATACAGCAGAAGCTGATTTGGGGATACCAACGAATACCAATGATACTGACATGGATGGGTTATTGGATGCTTTTGATGTCGATAATTCAACTGCGGATGTTAATAACAACTTAGATAATGGATCAAGTGATACCCCAAATACAGATGTAGGAGATCCATCTCAAACAGATACAGATGTAGATTATCGTGATTTATTAGAACCTTTGGATACTGATGGAGACGGGATTCCCGATGTGACAGATTTAGATGATGATAATGATGGTATTACCGATGTAGAAGAAAATACGTGTGAGCCTAATGCTACACCAGCACCTTCTCCCTTAATGTTGCTTTATGATAATGCAGGAGGAGATTTTTCACCAACTACAGTTGGAGGTGATTTTGTAGTAAGTGCCTCTTCTCAAATGTTTGGATCAGGAGTTAGTTATACCGAAGACCCTAATAATGTAGGAGGAGGGTATATCGATTTACAAGGAGTTGATCAGGCTAATTTGGCAGGAGCTATAGCGGATAATGATTATTTAGAAATTGATTTTACAACAGGTTCAAATCCTTATTCGATTTCTCAGTTATTTTTCTTTGCAGAACCAATGGGTATACCTGCCGTAGATTTCAGATCAGGGTATCAATATCAAGTAGCTATATCGGGAGACAATTTTGTAAGTAATGTAGTTTTATTTGATGAGGCTACAGTTGGCACATCATCATTTAGGGTGCCAGCAACTACTAACCTGCAATTATTGCCTAATACATTCTATAAAATAAGAATTTATTTGTACAATAACCCAGCAGTTAATGCAGGTTCAATAACTATAGATAATATTGCATTTAGAAGTTTATTGTGTACAGAATCAGACTTCGATGGTGATGGTATTTTAAATAGTGCCGATTTGGATAGTGATAACGATGGTATTTATGATGTAGTCGAAAGTGGAAATCCATTAGCAACTGACACAGATAATGATGGGCGTATTGATACAGGAGGTACAGTGGAAGTAGGCGCAAATGGTATTCCAAATGAAGTGGATAGTGATGATGATGCTTTTTCAGCAACAGGAACAACTCCAGTAAATAGTTTTGGTTCGGATGGGCCTGATTATCTTGATATTGATGCAGATGATGATGGAATTGTTGATAATATAGAAGCGCAAACTACTGCAGATTATATAGCGCCTTCTGGTATAGATACTGATGGTGATGGTATAGATAATGTGTACGACCCGGTTGACGATACAGATATCGCAGCCCCAGTAGCAGTAGCAGGTGTAACGGCTATTACTCCTACAAATACCGATACTACATTTACAAATAGTGATGCCATTCCAGATTATTTAGATACCGATAGTGATGGTGATGGAGAAAGTGATACTATAGAGGCTTACGATACCGATCAAGATGGAGTAGCAGATACCGTGCCTGCAAATGCAGATGCAGATGGTGACGGATTGGATGATAATTTTGATGGAATTGCTTTAGGAACAGGTACATCTGTAACTAATCCTACTAATGGTGGTCAAATGGCTGACGACCCTTTCCCTGATGCGGATATGCCAGGGATGGAACCAGATTGGAGAGAAGGATTTGATACCGATGGAGACGGTGTTCCTGATAGTGCAGATTTAGATGATGATAATGACGGTATTTTAGATACGGAAGAAGATCCTGATATAGATGGAGATGGTAACCCTAATACAGGTGCCCCAGCAGATATTGACCCGGATGGCGATGGAATTCCAAATCATTTAGATATTGATTCAGATAACGATGGTATTCCAGATAATGTTGAAGCACAGCCTACAGTAGGATATATCGCACCAACGGGTTCTGTAGGTAACAATGGTTTGTTTGATGTATATGAAACGGGTGCTGATGATGATACAGAAACAGGTATTTCACCAGAAAATACCGATGCTACATTTCTTAATAATGATACCATACCTGATTATTTAGATACAGATTCAGATGGTGATGGTAAATTAGATGGAGAGGAGGCAGGGCTTTCTAGACCACCAGCAGGAACAGAAGGCATCAATGGTTTATATGGAGATTATGAGATAGCAGATGATTACGGTGATACAAACGGGACTGTTTTAGACCCAAGTAACGACCCAATTAATTTACCAAATACAGATCCAAATGCTACTCCAGAGGTTGACTTTAGAGAGATCATGGACAGTGATGGCGATGGTATAGCTGATGTTGTGGATTTAGATGATGACAATGATGGTATTCCTGATACAGAAGAAGGTAGTTGCGATTTACTTAGTATAGCCAATTCAAATTCAGGTTCAGGGGCATTTCAAGATGAGCTTTATATTTTTAATTGGGATGGGGCTGATCTAAGTAACGGTATACAGGATGGAGATACTCAAACTTTTACTTTAGCCAATGGATTGTCAGTAACGGCTACTTTTTCTAATGTTTCTAACGTCACTAATGCAAGTTCATATGTTCCAACAGATTTAAATTCATTTGCAGGAGCATTTATACATCAACTATACAATACACCTGGAACTCAAGAAGCACTTTTAGGAGCTATGGATGCGCATGTGTCATTTAGAGTAACATTTACTGCTACCAAAGCTGGGTTAGCATTTCCGTTGAATATTATTGCTTTTGATGGAGAAGCGACATTAGATCCAGAAGAAAGAATAACATTTACAACCGATGGAGGTAATTGGACTTTATTAGAGAGTATAAATTCAGGAGGAAATTGGATCGGTGGAGGGACAAAAGTCCTTGATGCTGTTGATACTGAAATTTCGGGAGGTAGTTCAATTTTTTATTCTGAAAATTCCAGTACTATTGATATTGATATTTTGTCAATTAACGGAAGGCAAGCTGTAGCCTTTGGTTTATACCTAGTTTGTGATGAAGATGGTGATGGGCTGCCTAATTTAATTGATTTAGATAGTGAC
>NZ_AFPB01000026.1 GCF_000218485.1 Aquimarina agarivorans
TTAGGTTCTTTTAAGGAGCAATTGTGTTTATGCGATTGGCGGTATCGAAAACAAAGAGCGGCTGTTGATGCTCGAATCAAAAAAGGTTTAGAAGCAGATTTTAAAGAGGAAACATCAGTTATAATTGAGGAGACTAAAAAACAGCTTTTAAATTATTTTAGTAAAAAACAATCTGAATTTAATATGCCTTTGTTGTTTGTTGGAACTGATTTTCAGAAAACAGTTTGGGAGGCGCTTACTCAAATCCCTTACGGGAAAACATCATCTTATCTTGAGTTATCAAATCAATTGAACAACCCGAAAGCCATAAGAGCTATTGCATCAGCGAATGGAGCAAATGCCCTTTCAATTATAGTGCCTTGTCACCGTATTATAGGGAGTAATGGTGATTTAGTAGGTTATGCAGGTGGATTGACCACCAAAAAAAAACTCCTTCAGTTAGAAGGAGCTTTACAAACAAATCAATTGGACATGTTTTCTTAATTTTCAGAGCGATATTCGTATAGCTTATAACTCGTTTCTCTTACTTTGTCGATAAGTTCTGTATACGGGTTATCGCAAATATCAACAAAACCTACGTTGTAATTTTCGCCATCACCACGTGCCGTAAAAGGCTCGTCATTGTATTGGAACCAATGTGCTCCAACAATTAATGGATTACGCAATGCACCTTCGATATAGCTTTTATACATACTACCTCGTTCAGCTTGATTTTTGGCTAATTTTACACCATAATGAAAATGACCACGATCTAACGCACCAAAATCAAATTCTCCGATCATAATTGGGGCATCAACACCTTCGGGTAACCCTATATTTTCAACACTGTATTCATATTTATTAAAACTCATAATGTCCATGTATTTACTAGCGGCAGTAAGTACGATATCATTATTTGCCCAAGCAAAACGGCAGCCTAGGTAATTTTGTTTAGGCGCAATGGTGTTTAAGCCTTCTTTAATTATTCTAAAATAAGTATCTGCTATTTTTCCATAAAAAGTGGTTAAATCCTCTTTTGCATCTTCAAATTTTGGAGTTGTAGTAGTATTTAGTAGGTCATCCCATGATGTATGATTAGTTTTCCAAATGCTATTTAGCTTGTTAATACTTCCATATTTGCTTTTTAAATCTTTTACAAACTCAATTTTGGCAGGTTGGCTGGCAGGACTTTTTAAGGTGCCAATAGCTAACGAACCTATATCACCCCATGATAATTCATTATCAACAAAAAAGCCAATACACCAAGGATCACCAGCACCATTTTTTTGTGTTTGCATGGATTTATTTACAATTTTTTCGAATTCAGGGTCAAAAACATCATGAAAGGGACCCCAATACCCCGTTGATCCTACTATTTTGGGTGTTTTTAAAATCCAGACAGAACCCACAAAAGGGGTACGGTGCTGTTGTGTAGCTTCCAAATCAGAGACAAATCCTATGGTATTTATCCCCCAATCTCGCAATCGGTTATGAGCTAAATTTTGAAATTCACTCAACCAATCATCGCCATATTTTCTACGTAAGTTTGCCTGATAAAAATTATAGGCAGTATAAGGTTTCTTATCTTTATAAAACCCATGATCACCCCAACTGCTTTTGGAATAAAATTCAGAAAAAACATTTCCTTCTTTTGGAAGAAAATCAAAATAAGATTCACGGTATTCCACTCCAGTTGTTGGGGCTTTTGATGAAACACAGTTTACACCATTAGTCCAAAATAAACGACCTTCAGGATCTACCATCCACCATTTTCCGTTGTGTTTTTCAGTTCTAAAAAAACCAGTAGCATTTAATTGAGGTCCAGCAGTCCAACCACCGTATTTGTTTTGATTTTTAGGTCCTGAATTTTTCTCAATTGCTTCAGCTTCCAATTTGGTGATTTCTTTTAATTCTTTATCAGAATGTATTTTTCCTTTCCAATCTTTGTGTTTGTATTGTCCGTACTTATCCACAAACGGGAAAAATCCTTTTGGGTCTCTAATTTCTAACTTTTGTACAGCTCTTACGTTGTCAACAGTAAATTTATTTTTGGAAACTGCGTAACGAGCGTTAAAAGAAACTTGTTTAATTGCTTTTAAATTAGTTTTTATTTTTCCAGGGACGCCACGCATACCATTTATTTCAATTTGTGGTTCAAAAGCCCAAGGACTCCATGCTAAATAAACTGTAATTGTTTTACTTTCATTGGGTTTTAAATCTACATAATCGGAGCAATACCACTTAACTAATCCATCTGGATCATCTCCAACATAAAACTCTACTTGCATTTCTTTTGTGCCAATATTAGTTACATCAGCTTTAACGGAATAATAGCCGCTTAAATCCCAATGCGCACCTTTAGGCTCTTTTAAAATAATGCCAGGTTTTGATAAATTATAATCGGTGGCAACTTCAAGCACAGTTCCCTTTTTTGATTTTGTAAGGGTGTAGGCGGCATCTTCGGCAATAATTGTTGTTTTATCAATGCCATTTTCAAAATCAAATAGCGTAATTTCTGCGGTATCTATTTCATTTTTGTCAAGCTTTTGGGCATAGATTTTATTTTGAATAGAACAACTGGTGATGATTAATAGTAAAAAAGTAAAAGGTTGAATTACTTTAGATATAATTTTTGTCATAAAAATAAATTTGAATTGTAAAAATTAACAAACTTTATTGACTAAAAATTAAACTGTATATGCTTTTAATTGGTATTATTATCAAAAAAAGCCTCTTCATTTGAAGAGGCTTTTTGTATAAATATTTTTCAATATTATTTGGAAGAACGTAGTTCAAATAACTGATGTCCTACTTCTTTAACTTTTGATAAAAACTCCTCATAAGGTTTATCACAAATATCTACACAACCAATATTATAATTTTCGCCATCAAATCGACCTGTTAGTGGCTGATCCAAATATTGGAAGTAATGTGCTCCAACAATCAACGGATTTTGTAATGCTCCTTTCATATATTTTTCATAGCGAACACCACGGTCAGCTTGACTATCTGCTGATTTAACTCCAGCGTGATAATGTCCACGGTCTGTGGCACCAAAATGGAATTCACCAATCATAATTGGTTTATCTACTCCCTTAGGCAATCCTACGTTTTCCACGCTATATTCATATTTATTAAAGCTCATGATGTCCATATATTTACTTGCAGAAGTCAAAACAACATCATTATTAGCCCAAGCAAATCTACAGCCTAAGTAGTTTTGATTAGGAGCAATAGTATTTAAACCTTCTTTAATAGTTCTAAAATAAGTGTCGGCAATTTTTTCATAAAAAACGACTAAATCTTCTTTAGCTTTAGTCTCATCAGGAGGAGTAGTTGTTTTTAACAAAGCATCCCAAGAAGCATGTGTAGTACCCCATTTATCATTTAATTTTTTTACTGAACCGTATTTCTTTTTTAAGTCTTTAATAAATTCAATTTTTGCTGGTTGTGTAGCAGGGCTTCTTAAAGCACCAATAGCCAAAGATCCTACGGATCCCCAAGCCATTTCGTTATCAATGAAATATCCAATACACCAAGGATCACCAGCACCGTATTTTTGACTTGCTACTGAACTTTTTACTGCTTTTTTAAATTTTGGATCAAAAACATCATGAAATTTACCCCAGAACCCAACAGAACCTTCAATTTTAGGGGTGTCATTTATCCAAATTGATCCTACGTAAGGTGTTTTCTTTTTAGCTAAAGCGCCATTATCAGACACAAAACCAATGGTGTTCAACCCCCAACTTCTCATTCTTTTGTGGGATAACTCACGGAATTTTTCGAGCCAGTTGTCGCCATATTTGCGGTATAAGTTTGCCTGGTAAAAATTATAAGTATCATAAGGTGTTTTGTCATGGTAAAAACCATGTGTAGAATGATTACTTACTGTATAAAACTGTCCGTAAGGTCCGTTTTTAGCAGGTAATTCAGTGAAATATTTTTCTCTGTGTTCAATACCAGTAAATACAGCATCAGAGGATACGCAATTTACACCGTTTGACCAAAATAAATAACCTTCAGGATCAACCATCCACCATTTTCCATCGTGTTTTTCAGTTCTAAAAAAACCTGTGGCTTTTAATTTTGGTCCTTTTGTCCATCCACCATATTTATTTCTGTTTTTTGGTTCAGGATTAGCATTCAACGCTGCATATTCTTTTTCAGCACTTTTTTTTAATTCTTCGTCGGTGTGCGTTTTCCCTTTCCAATCTTTATGGATATACTGGCCGTATTGGTCAATAAACGGGAAAAAGTTAGCTGTATCTTTTACCTTAAGTTTACCTACGGCTCTTACATTGTTAACTGTAAATTGATTTGGAACTTTAGCATATCTTGAATAAAATGATATTTGATCAATAGCATCAATATCGGTTTTTAATTTTCCGGGAGTTCCACGCATACCAACAATATCAAGTTGGGGTTGGTGTATCCAATCACTCCAAGCTAAATTTACAGTAATTGTTTTAGACTCATTAGGTTTTAAGTCAGCATAATCAGAACAATACCACTTAATCAACTCATCAGGATCGTTTCCAACATAAAACTCCACTTGCATTTCTTCATCCCCAATATTAGTTACATCAGCTTTTACTTGATAGTATCCATTTAAATCCCAAGTGGCACTTTTAGGTTTGTGAATTACCAAACCAGGTTTGATAATGTTTGAATTTGTAGAAACTTTAAGTTTAGAACTGTTTCCATCTTTAATAACCTCGAAATTAGCATCATCAGTTTTAACATTCGTTTCGTCCAAAGTATTATTAAAATCAAGCAAAACAAGTTCGTTATTGTTTACAGGTGATTCATTTACAGTTTCAGGCGCTGTTTCCTGTGCTGTGTTTTTACAGCTCGAAAAACTTAAAATGACTGTAAAAATTAAAAACTTACTTAGTTTGGTGTTGGTTAACCTCATTGCAATTAGAATTAATTTGTTAATTGATAAATATCGGGTTATTTGTTTTGAAGCCTTAAATGTAGCTATAATTAGTGTTGATTTACCAATAAATAACGCATTTTTTTAATAAAATATAAAAATAATTGCTTACTAAATTATGATTTAGGATTATTAATGGGATGTTTGAACTGATTGTATTGATAAGAAAAAACAAAAAACGATAAGCTGATTGAATATCGTTTTTTGTAAATTTAAGTGTAATAAAAAATTGAGTTGATTTTTTTTTATTGGTCTCAGGTTTTATTAAAACTATGCATTTTTTATGCATTTCGCTTTTAGCTTCTAAAAAATATTACAAGAGCTATTGGCAATTAGTAATTAGCTATTGGCTTTAAAATACTGCTAATAGCTAATAGCTAATTGCAAAAAACGGATGTTTAAAAAGCAATGACTTTTATTCATACCCGAAACTATGGTACTTTTAGTCTATAGTGGTTCTTTTGAATAAATGATGAGTTCTCCTCCTTCATCTTCATTGCTAACAATTAATAAGTCTTTTCCGTTTGGACTGTTTTCAGCAGGTACAACAGCTAAACCTTCGGGAGAACTATTTTGTAAATTTTGTAAAAATACTGGTGAAATCGGATTTGAAATATCGAACACAAACACATTTCCACTTCTTTCCAAAGCAACAAATGCATAAATTGATTTTCCAATGGTATAAGTAACTACTGATTCTGGTTCGGTGCCTTTATCATCGCTTCTATTTTTAGGATAGGTACCCAATTCTACAGCTTTTTTTGCCAAAAAATTACCACTGTCATAAATTAATTTACCATCTGTAGTCCAAATAGAAAACGAACGTGCTCCGTATCCAAAAATTTGTTCGTATACTCCATCATTGTCAGTATCGCCATTTGCAGTGGTTATTTTTAACCTGCCTAAATTTTCATCCTTTTGTAGTTCATCGGCATTAGGATACGTAATAGGATTCAGTTTTAAATCTTTCACTCTGGTTTCTTCACTAAAAAAATCGTAATCTCTAGCATCTCCTTCATTCGCTGTAATTAGGTATTCAGTGCCATCTGCAGTAAAATAGTCAATGGCATCAGGCATATAAAAACTTTTTACATTCCAGTTAGCTGGGGCAAAAGCATCGCTTTTATCACTAACATCGTAGGCATTAGTAGGATCGTTAAAATCTTTAAACCCTAATGGTAAAATACCTGTAATTGTTTGCGAAGACAAATCAACAACAGCAATACCGTTATTTTCTTGCAACGTAACATAAGCTGTTTTAGAATCGTTAGCAACGGTAATATATTCAGGTTCCACATCAATATCAAGTGTATTGGTTATTGTTTCATTGTCATTACGGGTTATTCCAAAAACTCTAAAACCTGCTGCTTCTAACGTTTCCTCCTGATTGTTAAATGCTGTGAAATCCAAGGTTTTTATTGACTTGTTCGCAATGTCAATGATACTGACTGATCCTTTATTGTCAATGGTATTATCATCATTTGGTTCGCCTTCATTTGCTGAAAGAATATATTTTCCATCAGGGGTAAATGTAACCATATCAGGTAACACCCCTGCTTTAAGGTTCATAATTGGTGTTTCTAAGTTTTTAGTATCAAAAACAACAATACTTCCTTGGTCTGCATTTTTATTTTCACCTTCTATGGCAATGGCAAGCAATCCATTTTTTACAGCTACACTGTTTAGGTTGTTTCCAAAACTGCTAATATCAATAGTTGAAGCTAATTTAGGAGCAGTTACATCAGTAAGATTAATAATTTCAACTCGTTTAGCTTCTGGATTGGTTGAAAATATTTGTTGTGTGATTTTGTCGTAAGCACTTATTTCGGGAAATCCATTTTGAGAAAAACGAATACTGGATACTTTGGAAAATTCAGTTTCAAATGGATTTTCAACGGGGCTTCCTGTGATATCATCTTCATGACAAGCATTGGTAGCAATGGCTAGTGTAGTTAAAGCAATTATTTTATAAATTGATTTCATAATAATTTAAGTTGGTTCTTCCCATTATAGCTTTAAATCAACTAACTGATATACTATAGTTTGTGAAAGGATTGTTAATTATTACAAATTAAAACTACTCACCTAAATTTAGTTGAAAGTTTTTTTTAAGAAATTGTTATAAGAAGTTTATGTGTTTATTTTTTGGTGTTAACTAAATGTGAATAATGTGATGTTTTGTTTGTTGATCTATTGGTAACCAAAAGTTTCAAATTTTTTAAAATAAACAACTATTAAAAGGTTAATAATATAATGCGTTATGGAATTGTAAAGGATGGTATTTTCGATCTTAGGTTTGGGATATGCTCAATACTGAAGCATCCACAATTTTATCTATTATTTTAAGTTCGTGTAATTGATTTTGAACTTTAGTTAAGGTGTCGCTACTAATTTGTTGTTGACTCCATTCAGTAAGGTTAAGCCATTTAGTGATATCATCCAGCTTTTGATTATAGCGATCGGCTAAAAGTTCAGCAACACCATTTTTTTGCTTAAAATTTATAGTTTCTGTGTTAATAACGGTTAACATTTTTTTAATTCTATCTGGTTGTTTTTCAATCACTTCTTCACGAACAACGATAACAAAACAGGGCCATGGAGTAGGACAGTCACTAATGTTGCGAAAAGTACCATTATCTACTAAAGGTTTGGTAGTAAAATGTTCCCACATAAAATAATCGGAGGTTCCTTGATCTAAGCTTTCTATGGCGCCATTTAAATTACCAACAACTTGAAATGCAAGTTCGTCAGTTTTCCAATGTTGTTGTTGCGCATTAACGTAAGCCATTAAGTGCGAACCTGAACCGTAGCGACTAATAGCAGCTTTGGTGTGTTGTAGGTCGGAAATATTTTGATAGCTGGATTTTGCATTTACATGAATGCCCCAAATTAAGGGAGTTTCAATATAGGTTTGCACAATTTTTGAAGGGTTGCCTGCAATACGGTCTTTTACAAAACCTTCAGTAAGTATGATAGCAACATCAATTTCCTTTTTTCGTAAAGCGTTACACATTGCTCCTGTACCCCCAGGGAAATCCTGCCACGAAACTTCAAGTTGCTCCTTTAAAAAATTGCCATTTTCGATACATAAATGCCAAGGCAAATTGAAATGTTCGGGTACACCACCTACTTTTATTTTTTTCATTTGTTTAGATCTTAATTGATAAAGAGTTTTTTGTTTATGAGACTAGGGTTGAGGGTTGCGGGTTGAGAGTTTTGGGTTGTAGGAATGAAGGTAAAAAAATGCGTTTAAGTAAGTATGTTATAGACATGGAAACAAATATTAATAATTATTATGAGATAGAACAATAAGCTAATTCAAATTCAGTTTCCCTAAACTACCAACTACCAACTACCAACTACCAACTACCAACTACCAACTACCAACTACCAACTACCAACTACC
>NZ_AFPB01000025.1 GCF_000218485.1 Aquimarina agarivorans
TTAGCATTAGTTTTTATTCGCAATTTTCAAATTCAAAACCCTTTATCATTTTATCATACATATCAACCATAACTGCTTTATAGGTCAATTCTAATTCAGAATTAGTAAGTTCTCTTCCAGTTTCTTTTTTTACTTGCTCAAAGTTTTTCTTTAGTAGGTTTGCTTTATAAACAGGGTCATTGTTAAAGTCAGTTATCATTTTTTCAAACGCTTTATCAAATGTCCGTTTAGAATCTTTATAATAAAAGTTAGATTCGTTTTTATGCATCTCTAAATAAGATTCTACTAGATTACCGTTTTCCAATAGTTTTTCGAAAAGAATACTAAATTTATCGACAATCTCACTTGGATATATTGCTGTTCTTGCTGAAATATAACCCGAATAAGGTGCTTTTTTGTTTAAGTCAATTCCATTAGAAAGATATCTTCCGAAGCAATTAGCCATTGTTATAAAAAGTCCGTTGCAGGTTGCAATATTTATTGGACGTAGTAAATCGGTCATTAATTTCCATTCGAATAACGAGTTATCTGCAAGTATTAAACCTGTTTTATTTGTTGCTCCGTGAGTTTCAAAATGTAAAAGAAGTCCATTTCTTAAATTCAAAGATTCCTTTTGATAAAACTTTAATAAGTCAATCAATTCAGATTTTGTTTTTGTCGAATGATATTTGTGAGTAAAAGGTTTGTTTAGGTGGTCAATTCTTGGTTTTATACAATCGTTATAAATTTCAAGCCCAGTCAACCTTTCATTAATTAAACTTTCTATGATAACAATATGCTTAATGTCTCCTACCAAATTCTCTTAAATTAATGCTAACGACTCTTGTATGGTGCTGTAGCTATCCCGATAGGGTAGCTATGCACTATACAAATTGTTAGCAAATGTTATGATTTTATAATTTCACCTTTTGAATTAATAGTTACATCTCTATTATCAATTTTTGCAGTCGCTGTTTTATTTTCAGAAAACTCGGAAATAAAATCAAACTTGTAAGGTATAATTAAATTTCCTTTTTTGTCAATTGCCCCAAATTTACCTCCTTTTTGTGTTTTATAAGGGCCATTTTTAATTATTTCAAATCCTCTATGTACAATTGCTATTTCGTTTTTGAAAGGCGTAACACTCTCAAATTTAGCATCTATAACTATTTCTCCACATTCGTTTATAAACCCTAATTTTCCTATCTTTTTTAAATCTAGCGTAGTTTTCTTGAAAATCGTCAATAAAATTACCAATTTCTAAAATAGGGATATTTAATTTTTTCCCAGTTTTATCTATATAATAATTGCCATTTTCACCATCTCCTACTGCTGCTATGCCACATTTCGTAAATTCACTAGCTATTCCAAATTTAGGTTGAATTATAATTTTTCCGTCTTGTTTATATCCCCAACCTCTATCTGTTTCAAATGGTATTATTTGTTTAGATTGTGAATTACAACTCGTAATTAATAAAAGTACTATTAATTGAAATATTTTTTTCATCTTTTGTATTTTTAGTTAGATACCTCCCAAAATTCCATCGAGTGAGCTGTATGGAATAAGTTATATGTCTTAACTTCTCCTTTCTCCCATAAATCAGCGTGACCATTTAAACCAGACATTTTTTCGTGGAATAAAATAATTCCCTGTTCACTTTCAATGTCTTTTGCAAAATCATCTCTACTTGGATTACTTGTACCATCCCATTTTTTAGTAGAAGCTCCATATCTATGGTTTAAATATT
>NZ_AFPB01000024.1 GCF_000218485.1 Aquimarina agarivorans
CGCTCGCCTTGGCCGTCTTCTGCTGGACAACGTATAGGAAACCATCCCGAACATCGTCGAAACGCATCGCCAGGATGTCGGTGCGTCGCTGGGCGGTGATGAGTGCCAGGTCAATCGCATTCTGCAGCCAGGCTGGGGCCTGCTCGCGTATTGCTCGCAACCCCTCCACCGTATGCCGCTTCCGCTGCTTCTTCTCGATCCTGGCGATGGTGCTGGCCGCCGGGTTGTCTGGGCAGAGCCCCTTGGCGGCGGCGTGGTTGAAGATGTCGACCAGAAGAGCGCGCGCCTGGTTAGCGGCTCGGGGAGTCAGGCTGTCGAGCAGTTCGGCGACCATGCGAATAGTGATTTCGTCAACAGCCTGCGTCGGCCAGGCTGCGGATTTCGGAGCACCGTGACCGGCCGTTTCGGTTGATCGTGACCGCTCATTTCGCTAACGCGTGACCGCTCATTTCGGTAGCAACGTGACCGATTCTCCGCCTGTTCCGAAACAGGTGGTCACGGCTTACCGAAATCGCCGGTCACGACTTAGCGAAAGCCTTCCCTTCGTTGCGCATGACCTGATGCGCCGCCATCCTCGACCGATTTCGGGAGAGGAAGATGGCGGCGCCGCGAGTAGCCATGCGAAACATCAAAGAATGTCTGCGCCTCAAGTTTGAGGCCGGCTTGTCCCACGAGAAGATTGCCCGTGCCTTGCAGCTGTCCAAGGGCGTGGTTAGCAAGTACATCGCGGCGGCGCGGGTGGCCGGGCTGGACTGGCCGGCGCTGGTGGCCATGGACGAGGCCGCGCTGGCGGCCGCCTTGTTTGCACCGACGTCGACGAACAAGCCGCGCGGTGAGCGAGTGCTGCCCGATGTGCTGAGCATCCACCGCGAGTTGCGACGCAAGGGCGTGACCTTGCAGCTGCTGTGGGAGGAATATCTCGCCGCGCATGCGGGCCAGCCGACCTACCGCTACACCCAGTTCGTCGAGCACTACCGGCGCTACGCCCAGACGCTCAAACGTTCGATGCGTCAGCTGCACCGTGCGGGCGAGAAGCTATTCATCGACTATGCCGGGCCGACGCTGCCGGTGGTCGACCCGGCCACCGGCGAAGTGCGCCGGGCGC
>NZ_AFPB01000023.1:0-2500 GCF_000218485.1 Aquimarina agarivorans
GTTGGGAGTTGTCAGCAGCAAAACAAAAAAGATAGCATTAACGTAATACTAAGCAAGCGAGGGCAACTTAAAAAGAAGCTAGTCCTATTATATATAGTGTAATATAAAATCCTACCCACCAACAACCTTCCGCCTTCTACCCAAAAATACCAACAGCCAAAAATCATAAAGCATATACGTCTGGAGAATCTGTTAACAAAACCTAAAAATCCTTACGAATCTTCTAAAGAAAGTGGGTAAAAGTGGTTGGAACCAATAAAAGGATAAAAAACATAAAAAAAGATAGTTGTTGTAAAGGAAAAGCGTTGTATATTTGCACCCCGCTAGCGCAGCAATTAGTGTTGTAAAGGCGAAAAGTTCATAGAAAGTATTGTGTATTAAGTAGTATTGATTTCAGAAATAAAAAATAAAAAAAATTTTATTTTTTATTGTCAGAATCAAATAAACAACTATCTTTGCAGCCGCTTTAAACGGCAACAAAATTAGAAACAATTAAACGTTGTTTTTAAAGATGAAGTAAAGGTTTTAAAGTGAAATTACTTAATAAAAAGTAAAGCAAAAAAAAGTTCATTTTTTTCTTGTTAGAGTTAAAAAAGAATTTATCTTTGCAGCCGCTTTAAACGGCAACAAAATTAGAAAGCAGCGATGCTTTATGATTGACGAAAAAGAGTTCATTGACATATTGATTGACAGCGCGTATTTTAAGTAGCTTATATCATTTCCACGAAGGTGGAGATCTAGAATAAGTGAAATTAATACCAAAAGAATAAAGCATTAAGACTAGAATAGTCATTTTGAGAAGCGACAAATAATTTCTGTTTTGTTGATATTGATATTTTGATTAGAAAATATTTAAAGATTAACGATGAAGAGTTTGATCCTGGCTCAGGATGAACGCTAGCGGCAGGCTTAACACATGCAAGTCGAGGGGTAACATTGGTGCTTGCATCAGATGACGACCGGCGCACGGGTGCGTAACGCGTATAGAACCTACCTTTTACTGAGGGATAGCCCAGAGAAATTTGGATTAATACCTCATGGTATTATAGATTGGCATCAATTTATAATTAAAGATTTATTGGTATGAGATGGCTATGCGTTCTATTAGCTAGTTGGTAAGGTAACGGCTTACCAAGGCAACGATAGATAGGGGTCCTGAGAGGGAGATCCCCCACACTGGTACTGAGACACGGACCAGACTCCTACGGGAGGCAGCAGTGAGGAATATTGGACAATGGAGGCAACTCTGATCCAGCCATGCCGCGTGTAGGAAGACTGCCCTATGGGTTGTAAACTACTTTTATATAGGAAGAAACCCTGCTACGTGTAGCAGATTGACGGTACTATAAGAATAAGGATCGGCTAACTCCGTGCCAGCAGCCGCGGTAATACGGAGGATCCAAGCGTTATCCGGAATCATTGGGTTTAAAGGGTCCGTAGGCGGTTTAATAAGTCAGTGGTGAAAGTTTGCGGCTCAACCGTAAAATTGCCATTGATACTGTTAGACTTGAATTATTGTGAAGTGGTTAGAATAAGTAGTGTAGCGGTGAAATGCATAGATATTACTTAGAATACCGATTGCGAAGGCAGATCACTAACAATTAATTGACGCTGAGGGACGAAAGCGTGGGTAGCGAACAGGATTAGATACCCTGGTAGTCCACGCCGTAAACGATGGTCACTAGTTGTTCGAACTTCGGTTTGAGTGACTAAGCGAAAGTGATAAGTGACCCACCTGGGGAGTACGTTCGCAAGAATGAAACTCAAAGGAATTGACGGGGGCCCGCACAAGCGGTGGAGCATGTGGTTTAATTCGATGATACGCGAGGAACCTTACCAGGGCTTAAATGTAGTATGACAGGTTTAGAGATAGACTTTTCTTCGGACATATTACAAGGTGCTGCATGGTTGTCGTCAGCTCGTGCCGTGAGGTGTCAGGTTAAGTCCTATAACGAGCGCAACCCCTGTTGTTAGTTGCCAGCGAGTCATGTCGGGAACTCTAGCAAGACTGCCGGTGCAAACCGCGAGGAAGGTGGGGATGACGTCAAATCATCACGGCCCTTACGTCCTGGGCCACACACGTGCTACAATGGTAGGTACAGAGAGCAGCCACTGTGTGAACAGGAGCGAATCTATAAAGCCTATCTCAGTTCGGATCGGAGTCTGCAACTCGACTCCGTGAAGCTGGAATCGCTAGTAATCGGATATCAGCCATGATCCGGTGAATACGTTCCCGGGCCTTGTACACACCGCCCGTCAAGCCATGGAAGCTGGGGGTACCTGAAGTCCGTCACCGTAAGGAGCGGCCTAGGGTAAAACTGGTAACTGGGGCTAAGTCGTAACAAGGTAGCCGTACCGGAAGGTGCGGCTGGAACACCTCCTTTCTAGAGATTTGCCTATAAGGTAAATACTGGTTAAGGTATCGATTAGAAACAGTAGTTATGTTTATCTGATTGATTATTTTAGTCTTAAGCTGTCAATTAATAAAAATAGATGTGAG
>NZ_AFPB01000022.1 GCF_000218485.1 Aquimarina agarivorans
AGACACTAAGCGGATATACGTAATTTATTTTATTGAAATTTATCGCTTGCTTTAATGAGGTTACTTTTTTAATCTATTTTTTAGGCCATTTTTCAACACTTCTTGAATCCCCATTAAATTCTCACTAAACTGCATCATTTGAGCCAATACTTGTGCCATTTCGTTTTTATCACCAAAGCCTTTTAGCTTGTTGTTTTTTACAAAAGTTTCTTTAATCACTTCCCATCGAGGTAACTCTTCTCCAGCAATGGTATTTGTAAGCTCTTTGTACTTTAATAAATTAGCTTCGGCGGCACTAGTTAAGGTTTGGGATTCGTTTTCGTAATGCGATAGGAGCAGGCTTTGCAATTCCTTTTCGTTCATAATAGGAACTACTTTAGCGACTAATTTACTCATGTCTCTGTACGAACCTTGTAATTTGAACGAAGGTTCGGTACGGTAGGCATCTTCCATAGCTGCCGATTTAATGTAAGTTTCATTTACCTTAAGCACGGTGTTTCGTATAGTAATTACTTTTTCTAGAATGGATACATAATCCTGTATCTCTTGTTTGGTATGATTTCCTTGGAGTTCAATACCTTCTTGCGAACCTGTTTCGACCATTTCAATCAGTTTATAAATATCATCAAAATACTTGCTGCTTAATTGATACAATATCGGGTTGGAAGTCATGGCGTTTTCAACCAAACTCAGTTTAAATAAGTCGGCAGTATCGCCAATAATATCTCCTAAATTATAAATATCTGCACGGTTAGCTAACATGTCCGGAATCTGGAATTTTTCGCCACTTTCGGTATAGGGATTTCCTGCCATAATAACACAGAATTTTTTGCTACGTAAATCATAGGTTTTTGGTTTGCCTTTATAAATCCCTTCAATTTTTCGAGTTCCATCGGAAAGGGATATAAATTTTTGTAAAAACTCGGGATTGCAATGCTGAATATCATCAAGGTATAGCATCACATTATTCCCCATTTCAAAAGCAAGATTTAGCTTTTTCAATTCCTCTCGTGCTGCCGAGTTGATAGCAGCCATTGGGTCTACAGAGGTCACCTCATGACCAATAGCAGGACCATTAATTTTCATAAACACCAGACCTAAACGATTGGCCATATATTCCATTAAGGTAGTTTTACCATAGCCTGGAGGCGAAATTAATAGTAACATTCCCATACGATCGGTACGCTTGTTATCGCCAAGACTCCCCAATTGTTTGGATAAGTTATCGCCAAACAAAGGCAAGTAGACTTGATCTATTAATTTGTTACGGACAAAGGAGGAAAGGACTCTAGGTTTAAATTCCGAAAGTTTTAATGATTCTTTTAATTCTTCAGTGACCTGATGTTTGGCATTTTTATAACTTTCAAAAGCAGGCACTTCTACAGCAGTGAAAAGTGTTATATCTGAAATAAATTGGTGGTAATTAAAAGTAAAATTACCTTCGGTTATTGAGGCATGACTTCCTTTTAAGTTTTCGATAATTTGCAAAGGATTTACATGAATCACTTCGGACGTTGAGGCATCTTTAAACAAAAGTAGGCAAACGACCTCATGTGCGTAGGCTTGTAAATTTGAATGGGCTATTTTTATATACGAAGTAACCCATTGCAGCGCTAATTGTATGGTTTCGTGAATACCATGTTGTTGCCTAGTGTTTTCAAGCGATTTTTTAAAGGAAGTATTTCCCTTTTTACTTTTTAATTCCTTGATAAAAGCATCATGTATTTCTTGAGCAGTTTGGCTTATGCAAAAAACAGTGTCAGTTTGTAACTCATAAAATAAGTAGGAAGCTACAGCGGTTTCAGTAAAAAGTGAATTTGCTGTAGGCGTTGCCACATTTTTTTCAAGGATTTTTGCAGTGGATATATACGCTGCTAATTCCGAAATGATGTTTTGGTAGGCAGTACTTTCAGGAAAAACAGCACGTACCTCGCCCGATGCTTTAATTTTTTGATTCCAATACTCTTTTTGTTCGTCAGCTAAGCTGTGCCAAAAAAACTGTCCATGAGCTCTAGTAATTGGAGAGAAACGCAGTAGGCCTAAATCATGATTTTTAGTGACTAACACCTTTAAAATTTTAGCCGCATCAATATCATGCACGCCTTTCACATAACCTTCGGCATAATTTTTACTGCTTTGGGTTTGTATAAGTTGTAGTAAGTCTTCTTCCGTTTGCTTTTCTAAGCTTTCTTTTGGATTGTTGGAAAATACCTTGTAGGCTAAATAGGCTGATCGATATACGTTCTCATTTTCGGAAATTAATTCTTGATTCCAATATTTTTTAGATTTAAGAAGGATTTCATTTTCAATTTCTTGATAAAAATCAGTCCCCGTTAAATGGTATTGTAACGCATTGTCTTTGTATACAATAGTTAAATCTAATGCTTGTTTATTAACGCCAAACTTGTGCTTACCCAGTTTTATAACATTCTCACCATCCTCATATAAATCTTGTTTGTCTTTTAGTTTTCTAGTGGCATCTTCCTTAGCAACCTTTAACGCAGTTTCAATAGTTTCCGCCTTACCTGCATCATCTAATTTTTGTAAGCTTTCAATAATATCTCTAAGCTTATTAATCATTAAATCCGAAGCAAAATAACCATTGATTTCGGCAACACTGGCAAAACTCAATGCCTTTTTGGTGACTCCTTTTAAAATTCGGTTTGCAGAATTTTCTAAGGCAACCGCTTTTTTGTTTCGGGCCTCAATTAAACTGTTTTTTCTAGTTTCAAAGGCATTGTAAACCTCTTCGCGTTTATCAATGATTTGAGAAATGAAATCTTCAAAATCAGCAAAACGTCCTTCTAAATCTTCTAGCTGAACCGAAACCTTGTTGAGTAATTCATCTGTTTTTTCGGGTGTGCTAGCAATATCTAAATAGTTAATAATACTTTGATTAACCAGTTTTAATTGTGCGCCAAATTCGGCAGTGGCTTCCTTACTGCCTAAGGATTTTATGCTGTTTTTTATTCCCGCTTTAAGCTGATTTATAGTTGCAAAAATCAAAGAAATATTGTCAATTATTTTGGTAGAATGCGAGGTGTCCTCAATTTGCAAATTAGACACAATGTCGATAAGCATTTCTAAATCCACCGCAATTTGATTGACTTCTTCCTCTAGTTTTTTGACAGCAATTACTTTTTTAATGCTTTCAAGTGCCGTTTGTTTTTCCTCTAAACGTTTGTGGTAGGGCAGAAGGGCTTTGTCATCCAATAAAAATTGAACACAACGTTGCGAAATTCGATCTGTTTGTTCGGCAATTTCTGCTTCTAAATCGCTAATAAATTGTTTGTCCACATAGCGGATATCATTCATGCCAATAACTTCTCCGCGAAGGCTACGTAATTGCGCTAATACCTGAACAAAATCATCAATGGATTTAAAGGAACTGCTTTTTATTTTACTAAAAATAGCATCGGCCTTAGCTTTGGTTTCCTTGGTAGTGTTTTCGGCCGTTTTTCGGAGTTGGATAACCTTTTCAAACTCATCAATAGCTGCATTGGCAGCGCCGTTAATTTCATCTAAGGGAACCGCTAAATCAGAGGTGTCTGGTTCTCTAATCCAATAATAACTATTGGTAATGTCACTTGAAAATTTAGCAATATCATCGTACAAACCATCGTAACTATCCTCCTTATTTAAAAGAGTAATTAAGCCCTGGCATTCGGCCATGGCTTTTACAATATCTTTGTTGCCTATTTTATAGAGTAAGGTATCTGTATGTTCCGAAGGAATAACATCTCCTTTAATAAAAGGCGTTTGCCAAATTTGAATCACATGGTGTTTGGTTTGTTCATCTTCGGTTTTAAAATAACATAATTCGCCCTGCGTTAAAATGGTAAAACCATTACAAATAATAGGTGTTTTTACCTGTTGCTCAATCACATTATAGGACATTAATACATATAAGCCTTTTTTACTTTCGTAGAAGACATATAAATAATCTTCTCCATTAGGAGAGCTTATTTTTTCTTGAAATTTAACATCGTTAATTCCATTGTCAAATAATTTAAAATCGCCAGACTGCAAGTAATACCCATCGGCAAAAATAACGCCTTGTTCATCGGATAATAAAACGCAAGCATCTTTTATGCTGTCAATTTTTTTGACTTCTTGAATTTTATGGTTGTACACAAAATAACGAGGCGCTTCCTGAAAGGGTTTAATTTCAATAGCAATTAGGTTGCCTAAATCGGCATAACGGTATTGTCCGTCATCCAAAGTTTGGTCAACTAATTCAACCGATTCATTATAAATTCCTTTACCATCGTTGGTGTTATCTTCGATTTTAATGGTTAAATCACCTCCAATGGTTTCTACAAAAACCTTGTCTAAAATTGAAATATGCGGATGATCACCATAACGATGCATATCACGAGTTACCTCGGTCCAATTAAATTCGTGTTGTTTCGGAAATGTAAACTCGTGTTCACTTCGGTTATCAATATAAGTAAGTTGCCCTTCATTAATTAACCATTTAAAGGTTTTAATATCGGTGGGACTATCACTTAACTGAAACACCATATGCAAGTAATTACCAACAATGGCAAACTTGGAAAATATGGTGTTTCGGTAATATTTATATAGGTTTACAAAATCGCTTACAAAAGTAGAGTCTTCAAATAGCTCTAAAGGCTGAGGTGTAAAATGATTTTCTTCGTAGGTGTAAATGCTAAACACGTCGGCTAAGGTCATTTCGGTACGTAAGCCGAAATGAACATTATATCCAAAAATACAATGTTCTCCTATAGTTACAATATCGCGTGCAATACAGTTGTTTTCGGTATTGATGCGATTATTAGCAATCAATTTGGTTTCAACACTTCCAAAAACTTTTTTACGGGCATCATTTAACTGAGCTAAACGCTGTAGTAGTTCCGTTTTCTGTTTTTGTAAACGGTTTTGGATAATCTCATAGGTACCTCCTTCGAGTTGTTGTGTACTATTTGTGTTGTTTTGTTCCATGTACTATTCTTTTATTATCGGTTGTATGAAACCTCTTTTTTTCACTTAGCAAAATTTATGTGCTCCATTTTTAAAAAAAACAAGGCGCGATTTAAAAGTTTTAATGCTATTAATCTTATGTGTTAGAATTTTGTCATGAGGTTATGATGTATAATAAATACTAGTGTTTTCATGATTTTAGCATAGCATCATTGCTTTATAGTTAAATTAAAAAATACAGTTTGTGGTAGTATTTACAGTAAATCATAAATACAATAGTTTCTAATGCATAAATCGGGTTCAATTTTATTCCTTAGTCAAAACTTGAATGAGCCCCCCTTGTTTAAAAGTCATTTGATTTTTTGAAGGCACAAACTCCATACTGATTCCAGCAGGTTTAAATGTAAACAAATGGGTGTCTTTTTTACTTAAGTTGAAAGCGCTTTGACCAGTAGCTTGCGCTTTTAATGTATTGCCACTTTGGAATAGTGTAATTTTTAAAGGGAAACTTCCATTTCCATAAGTACCTACATAGGCATCATAATTTACTTTAATATTAAAATCAGGGATGGTATAAGGTTTGTCAAAAAGGGCACTTAAAACGGCAATGGTGATGTCGTTCAGCGCAAAGTCAATTCCATTTGAAACTATAGCAAATGCCTTTTTATCTTTTGGGAAATACGAAAAAGCAGATTGAAATCCATCAATTCGTCCATTGTGACCGTAGGCTTTTTTTTCATAAAATGGAATACTGGTAATACCAAGGCCATAGTTTTCTTTAAGCCTTTTCATTAACTCAACATTTTTTTTTGAAATAATTTCATAGTTAAAAAGGGCATCAGCAAATAAAACCAAATCACTAGGAGTTGAGCTTATTGCGCCAGCACCTAAAGGTACTGAGATATGAGTTTCCGGTTGTTTTGTCCAATTTTTAGCCAATAAATAAGAGTTACTTTCATTATTTTGGAGGTTAATTTTTGGCTTTATATACGTGTTTTTTAGTTGTAGCGGTACAGTAATTTTTTCTTGTAAAATGTCGCTAAACTTCTTTTTATATATTTTTTCTAATAGTATTGAAAGTAATACATAATTGGAGTTGCTGTATGAAAATTTTTGACCAGGAGGGAAATCACTATCAAAATTAGTAATGAGAGCTACTAATTTTTCTCTGGTTATAGGTTTGGTGTAGTAATTAAAAAAATTTGGATCGCTCGTTAAATTATGAATGCCGCTACGGTGTTGTAATAAATGAGTTACGGTAATGCTGTCGGCATTTTTTATTTTAGGAAAAAATGCAGATAGTGGATCGGTGAGTTTTAGTTTGTTTTCTTCAACCGCTTTGAGAATTAATGTAGCGGTAAAAGTTTTACTAATAGATCCAATTTTATATTTGGTATTAGCTGAAGGTTTTTTATTAGTCGCTATATCAGAAAACCCTACCTGTTTAGTGTACACAATGCTGTCATTTTGAAACAAAGCAACACTACCCATAAATTTATTGTGTTCCTCCAAGTTTTCGAAATATTGATCTAGTTTTTTGGTGTTGATATGTTGGGCATAGCCTGTTTGGACTAGCAACAAGCACATAAATGATTTAAATATTCTAGTTAGCATGATAATAAGTTTGTTTTGTGTTGTTTTTTAATACTGTTGCCATTGCGGCAGCTGCTCCTCCAAATCCCATATTCCTGAATGTTTATTAGTGTTTGCTTTTGATTTTTAATTTCAATCCACCGTTACCCACGTATTATTTTCGTTATCCCAAACTTAATTTTTTGTGGTAGTTTCGGATACTACATTTTCCACCGTAGATCGATCCGTTAGAGAGGAACCATCGGTATGTTTTGTAGTTTTGTATACGGTCATTTTTTGTGGTAGTAATGGAACCCTTTTCATTTTTTTTGCTAATCACTTCATCAATTACCGTATCAATTTTAATAACACGTGCTTCAGTTTCAGTAGCAAGGTTGTTTTTGCTACTATCTAGATCTTTTTTGTTCGATAGTGTACAGCTAATGGCTGTAACTATAATTAGTAAGCTGAGTATTTTTTTCATTGTAATAAAGTATTAGAGTGATTGTGTTGTGTATTAATAAATTACAATTAGGGTATCAGACAGCACCTCGATCACTTGTACTGTCTGATCAATACTAACAATATTTACCCTAATTTTTTATCAGATAAACCTAATCCTTTTGCCAAATTAGCTAAGTTGCTAAATAGGTTTTGTTCACTACTATCGGTGGTTTTGCCTTTCAAATCAAGTAATAGATTTGCAATAGTTACATTTTTGATATCCTCAGATGAAATTCCGTATTTAGTAGCAAAGCCTTTTACTTTATCTAATAAATTTCCCTTAACATCGTCGCTTCCTAAAATAGCATCTTTAACCTGAGTAATATTATCTGAATGGTTTACTAAACGATCTACACCTTTTGATTTAGTGATCTGTCCAATAATTTGATCAAAAAACATCGTTTCCCCACCAACTATATCAATATTGGCCGCTTTTAAGGCTGCACCAATAACATCTGCTTGTGCGTAAGCAATTTCTTTTTGGATATTGATTTCGGCCAAGTCCACTTGTAATTCCTTATCCAAACGCAACTTGAATTCTTCGTGCTCTTTACCCACACCGTCAAGTTTTTTCATAGCTTCCGCTTTTTCTTCAATACCAGCAGCTTCGGCTAAAGCGATTTCTTTATCGCCAATAGCTTTAGCTAAGGCTTTTTCTTTGATAACTTCTGCTTCAGCAATACCTTCTTCTTTAGTAGCTTCAGCTTTCGCTAAAATACCAGCAGCTTCGGCTTTGGCTTTCTTCTCAATAACGGTAGCTTCAACAACACCTTGTCGCTCATTAGCATCCGCTTTGGCATGCATTACTTGCGCTTCGGACATTCCAATAACAGCCTCTTCCTTGGCAGTTGCTTCGGCTAATGTTTTACGAGCTTCCGCTTCTTTTTCACTAGCTTCTTTTTGCGCTTGCGCTTCAATATTAATTTCTTGTGCTTTTTGTTTTGCCGCTTCTTTTTGTGCCTCGGCAGCTTTGGTGGTTTTAATCAACGCTTCTTCTGCTTCGGCTTGAGCTATAGTAATTTTAACTTGTTTCTGGCGATCCGCAGTTTTAAAGGCTTCAATATCCTTCATGTTTTCCTGCTCCTCAACCACACCTTTTTCTAAAGTAACCCGATCTCTGATGACATCTTGAATGTTTTTCTTTTCAACCTCTACTACCTTTTCTTTCTCAATTTGAGCCAAGGTTACAATACGTTCGCGTTCGGTAGCTTCAAGCATACGGTCTTTTTCAACACGTTCAGTTTCCACGGCATCGGTACGTTGTTTGTTTTTAGCAGCAACAATAATTTGTCGCTCCATGTTTTCTTCAGCAACTTTTACTTTTTCTTCAGTAATAATGCGAGCGGTTTCAGCTTTTAAACGCTCTTCTTCAGATACTTTTAAGGTCTCTGCTTCTTCTCTAGCTTTAATGTTGGCAATTTCGCGCTTTTGTTGTTCTTCTTTTTCGGCAAGTTGTTTGTCTAATTCCAAAATGGCTTCTCTAGCTTCCACATCTTGTTTACGGATCACCTTTTCCTCATCGCGTTTGATGAGGTTGGCTTTCATGTTTTGAGCCGCCGTTAATTCAGTGATTTTTTTAATTCCTTCGGCATCTAAAATATTATCGGGTTTTAAATAGGTAACCGGAGTTTGCTCTAGGTAATCAATGGCGCAGTCTTCCAAGGTATATCCATTAAGATCGGTTCCAATAATGTCTACAATTTCATCGCGAAACTCTCTACGTGCCTCATACAATTCTATAAACTGAAACTTTTTACCTACAGTTTTTAAGGCTTCCGAAAATTTGGATTCAAATAACTCCTCCAGCGTTGCAATTTTTGAAGCACGTGCTGTACCAATGGTTTGTGCTACTTTTTTAATATATTCTACTTCATTGTTAACCCGAACAAAAAAGGCTACTTTGATATCAGCCCGCATGTTGTCCTTACATAAAAGTCCTTCTTCGCCCAAGCGTTCAATTTGAATTTTTTTTACTGAAATATCCATAATTTCGACTTTATGAAACACAGGGACTACGTATAACCCTTTGTCAGTAGCAACTTTTGTGCCCTGAAATCCTGTCCGAATTAAGGCTTGTCCCTGAGGGATTTTTTTGTAAAACATTGCTATTATAGCAAAGTATACAATGATCAGGAATAAGAGTAATCCTATTCCAATTCCGATAAGTGGTAAAATTGAATTCATAGTTTTAATTTAGTTAATCGTTATAAGATTTTACGTAATAATAATTTTTGTCAACAGACTGTTTTATGATTAGTATATCTTGACCGTAATTTATTTGTTCGCCATTTAAGGATTTAGCATAAATGGACATTGGATTACCGTCAGCCACTACTTCGGCCGATCCCATTTTATTTTCTTTGATGGTAGAAAGCATTTTCCCTTTTCGACCAAGCATATCGGTAGGCAGATCGCCATCTTTGTTTAGGTTTTTAAAAAAGCTTTTGAATGGTGTGGTAAATAGCTTCATGAAAAATAGCGAAGGAATAATGCCAGCCAAAAATAAGATATATCCAAAACTAGTGTTGTAAGTGTTAGTTAATGTGGTGCTTATGGTGGTACATAACCACCAAATAAATATCCAACAAGTGAACGTAAACATGAACGGAAGTCCCGTAAAATTAAAATAGATAAGTATTATTTGCCACCATTTTAATTTTTTTCTTCGTTTACGAACGATATCTTCATTATTAATTTCGGTATTAGCCACATCCTGAAAATCCATATTTCCACCTTCGATATGGGTTTCGCTGTCTACATCCACATCAAAATCAGCATCAACATCTACATCAATGTCTAAATCCACATCGTATTCAAAGTCAATACCCGAAACCATAGTAAAAAGCCAATATACTATGAGTAAAAGCATTAGTATGGTTAGTATTATATTTACTGGCGAAAAGACGATGTGAGATAGTTGTTCCAATGTAAGTAGTTATTTAGTTTTGTTAGTGAGTTTTTCTGGCTAGGATTTATATGTATCTAATTATCCCGTTTTTCAAAATCCTCTGCTTTTCGTTGTTTTATTTGATAGAAAATAAAATAAATTAAGAGGATACCGAAACTGCCCCAAATTAATCCGTGAATGCCAAGTATCATAAATTCTATACACCTCATATTGATTAAATTTTACAGCAGTTCCGTAAGCTAAAATCTCCGAACAACCTTGCATAACCATGCATGTGGTTAGGCGAACATTAATAACGGCATCGGCACCTAGGCGTTTGGCATCTTGTTGCATACGTTGCATGGCCTGTTCGCGTGATTCTGCTTGTAGTTTGGTGTATTCGCTAATTTCACCGCCTACTATGTTTTTTAAAGTTGCAAAAATATCACGTCCAACGTTTCTGGCCCTAACGGTACTGCCACGCGCTACCCCTAAAATTTGAATGATTTCTTTATTGGGTACGTAATCTGTTGTTGAAAGTATCATCGTATTTATTTTGAGTTATGTTAGTAATTATTTGCCGATATAATCAGCTCTATTACATTGCACAAATCAGTCAAAGCGATATCAAATTGACATTGATTTGAATGTTTTGTGTAGTAATAAAAACTATCGAGAGCTTTATTACATGTTATTAGATAGTTTTCAATACCATCAGCTCTATTTCACAATACAAATTACTCGAAGGGATAGGGGAAGAGAATCGGTTCGAGTGTTTTAAGAAGCTATAGCGCGATAAAAATGTATCGATAACTGGTTTTCGGTTGCCGATTGTCAGTTGATATATCATTGGTGAGGATTGGTTAGGTTTTTTTACTTTGCTAAAAAAACCTAACCTTTAACCTATTATGATTTATCGCCACCTAATCCCATTTGTTCTTTTAGTTTTGCTAAGCTGTCATCGGCACTAATGTTTTTTGTGTCTAAAGCCTTATCAATTTCATCGTCAATAGTACGGCCAGAGTCAGCAATGTCTCCGTAGGCTTCTGCCAAAGCTTCATCTTGCTGTACTTTTTCCTTCATGCGTTCCAGCATGGAAACCGTACTGGAACTGTCAATTTCAGCCATTTGTTTGTTCAGGTTTTTTGTAGCATTTGAAACCTTTACCCGTGCTTTTAATGTTTTTAGTTCATTTTCCCATTTGCTAATGTTTTGTTTTACCTCCTGCACATTACGTTCCAACTGTGCTACAGAATTGTCAAATTTATCGGCATCAGCCTTACTGCGTGTTTCCTGAGCAGTAGCTTCTTCTTTTTTTACTAAAGCTTCTTTAGCCAATCGATCAGCTTCCTCTGGTTTTACATCACCTGACTGCGCCTTTTTTAGAATTAGCATGGCTTTTTGCTGATAATCTTCTGCTTTAGCAGCAAACTCTTCAGTTTCATTTTTAGCACGTATGGCCAAAGCTTTAACTTGCGCTAATGATTCCAAGCTTTTTGTTAAATCCCCCTTCATATCTCTAATACCTTGTTCGGTTAATTTAATTGGGTCTTCGATACTATCTAGTGCCGAATTTGCTTGTGCTTCTCCTATTTTAAATAATCTTTTGAAAAAATTCATAATTTTAATACTTTGAAAAATTAATAATCTGTTGTGAGTATTCACTCAATAATAAACCAAGAGAATTTAGACTAGCTTCTAACTCATTTAAGTCTAAATTTTCGATTTGCAGGGTGTCTCTAAAAATTACCCTTTCACCAGACTCATCCAAAACAAAGGCTCCATGTACAATATCTCTGTTTTTTTGGAGTAGGCTTTTATAAATTTCTGCATTGTTATTTTTAATGTCAAAAATGTGTTGTTCAATGATTAAAATTGGAGTGGCAATGCCTAAAATCAGGTTTTTAATACCCTCACTTTCTTTACTAATCATAATGATATTTTCAGTTTCACTTTCGTGAGAAATATCAAAATTGAGTTGGAAAAGATATTCTTTAATCATTTGGAAATTTTCGTTCATATCTACTTGTTTAAGTTGGTTTTAAGTTTTGATTTTTTATTTCAATAATACGAAAACTTAGTTCATATGTTACTGTACTTGTGTGCAAAATTAATGGCTACATCATAAGGGGTTATCTATAAGGGTTGCTAAAAAAAATAGTTATTACTGTTTTATTTAATGATAATATACTTGTGTTACTGTTGCTGTTAGTTAATAAGTGGTATATTAGCTAATAATATTAGTGTAAATGTACAATTAATTTTTATATTTGCAAATAAAATTAGCAATTAATGTCTTTTTTTGGAAAAAATATAAAAAAAATCCGAAGTGTTAAAAGTTTGAGTCAACAAGCATTTGCAGAGCTATTTGATTTAAAAAGAGGGACTTTAGGTGCTTATGAGGAGGGTAGGAGTGAGCCTAAAATAGAAACTATTTTAAAAATAGCTAATTTTTTTAGCATATCATTAGAAAGTTTGTTGACTAGTGAGCTTACGGTAAATGAACTGCTAAAATTTAAAGGAGACATCACCACTGATGTAAAAGATGACAAACGCGAAAAATTTGCTTCAGTTCCATGTATAACTGACCTTACAGCTGATGAGTACGTTGAATTTTACGATAAAGAAAAGTTTATAAATGAGCTTCCAATAATTCAGTTACCAATTAACATTGATAAAGAATTCAGGGGCTTTACCGTTTCAAATCTAGAAATGACAAGTCATGATAATGGGTTTTATCCTAAGGATATAGTTGTTGGTGAAAAAGTACCTAATGATATAATTAAAAAGTTGAACAACGGAACCTTGGTTTTTGTATTAGTCAATGCACAGTTAATATTTAGAAGACTTTACATTGTGAAAAACAAAATTGTTCTAAGAGCAGATCATAAAAACATTGAAGATGAAACTTTTTCAATTTCAGAAATTAAAGAACTGTGGCGTGTGCGTTACGTGTTTTGCAGACGTATTCCTGAATTTACCGATGGAGTTGAGGATAAGTTGTCAAAAATAGCACTAGAAATTAGTAAAATGAAAGAACGTTTGGGGTAGTGATTGTTTTAACGTAAAAAAGCCATACCAAATTATTGGTATGACTTTTTGGTATTTCAAAATTTAAAGCCTTAGTTGGATTTGGAAGTAACTTGATTTATGTTAGTTCCTCTGGTTAGTAAAAATTCGCCCATACCTAGTTTAAGCACAAGCTCATTTTTTGAAGATTTTAGAATGGTGAATTCAGACTGTACACCTTCACTACTTTCAACAGCAATTGTTTTATTGTTTTCGTTCAGTTTCCACTTGCCTGTACCAATTTCATCCATGATACGAGATTCAAATTTGCCATCTGTTTTAAAAATAAATGTCCATTTATCAATGATTTCAGCATTCATGTAATCTAAGCCTGCTTGATCAATTTTTTCTTTATTGTGAGCGTCTTTAAAAACCCATTTGCCTATAATAGAATCTGAGTTTTGAGCATTGACAGAAAATGAAATGGTGGATAATAATAGTAGTGTAATTTTTTTCATGTTTAGTTTTAATTAATTATTTTTTGTAGTAAAAAACTTTCATTTGCTTTTATAAATTTAGTTAAATCAATAGTTTAAGTGGTTGTTTTTTTTTAAAAATTTTTAAATAATTAATTTTGTCTTGGTCAAGGTTGAAATCAAATTTTTTTAATAAAAAAAATTGTCTGAAGATTTTACTCCTCAGACAATTTTTTAAAATTTTTACAGAATTACAAAGCAGGTATGAATCCGCTGGATTTTATTTAAAAATTATCAATTAATTATTTTACCGATAATTTTAAAGTTTTGGCGTTTATTTTTAAGAAATAGATACCAGTTGAAAGATGTGTTACATCAATTTGATTATTAGAATCTACAACTTTACGATCTATTAATTGACCATTTATTCCGTAAATAGTAACCATTTCATTAGTTGTAGCACCTTCAATGGTAACCATTTCATTAACATTTGCAGGGTTAGGGTATACGGCGTATCCGCTAAATTGCGAGTCGATAGTAGCGTCTATTATTTTTTGACCAGAGTTATTTACAACTCCCCAAGTATAAGTGTCCCAGCCGCCTATTTTGTTTGATATAGCACCTAATTCTTTAGAAGTAATACCTAAGCGAGCTGTTACATATTTATCATTAAAAGCTTTTAAAACCACTCTATTTCCGGCTTTACTTTCCCAAGTAAATGTTTCCCAACCATTTTTGTTGGTTGATCTTGCTACTAATTGGCTGTTTTCATTAATTCTGGCTTGAACATATTTGTTATTTGCCATGGCTTTAAGGTGTACTTTGCCATTTCCAGCATCTACAACTAAAAATTGTTCCCATTTAGCTACCCTTGTAGCAATTGCACGTAATGGAGCAAAAGGCTCATCTTTTCGGGCGCTTACATATGCTGAGGCTCCGTTATTTGATTTTAACCAGATGATTTTACCTATTGGAGCATTTTGAGTATTGCCGTTTCCAGGGTTTGGATTGGTAGGTGCAGGAGTACTTGCTGATACAGGTTTAATACTCCATTTAGCCGCATTTTTTATTGGGATAACAAATCTTACGTAATTTCTGTCAATGCCAACTCCATGTACCAAGTTAATTGGTTTTGATCCGTTTGTGGATAAAATGGATTGCTTTTCATTACCTCCAGGAAAAAATTCGTAATCGTTACCAGACTTTGTGATTGCCCAAAATGGCAATGCACCAGTGGCTGCATTTAAAAAAGGAAAAATATTTTGAGGTTTGTCATTAATAATGTCAAATTCAGTATATCCTAAATGTGTTTCTAAATACCTTTTATTGCCCACGTTTTGAATATGATATGTGTAAGGTGGGTTAAAAGTAATTCTCCACTGAGTATTTGCACCATTTCCATTGGTTGTCACAATACCACTTCCGGAAGCAGTAAGTTTTTTCCCGTTAGCTTTATTTGTAATAGTATAAATTCCGTTTGGTAATATGGCAGCAGCAGGAGTAATTCTAGTTATTCTTCTTAATGAATTAGGAACTCCTTTGATTTCAATTTTAGCATTGTTACGAGGAATATTCATTCTGATACCCTTATTTTTAGGTAAATTTAAACCAGGGTTATTTACAATTTTTATGTCGTTTGAGGCTAATTCGTTAGGAATTGGTTCACGACTTCTTGCTTCGTAAAAAGAAAAGTCAATAGCATTATTATTAACAGCATTGGCTTTTGTAAAATTGTTTCCAGTAATGGTAATTTTACTAGGAGCATATGCCGATATGAAAAAATTATAAGTACCTACAATTCTGTTATTAATAAATTCTAAATCTGAAGAGACCTGTAATTCTCTATCCAATTGTACAATTCTAGAACTGTTGTTTGTGTTTTTTACTCTACAATTAAATGTATTGTTACGCACTCTAATATCATTTGAAAATTCTTCAATATGAACTAAATCAACAGCACCAGTTGTATCATTAAACGTACATCCTTCAATAGTCACATTTTCAATTCTAGACAAGGCAATACCAGAATCTTCTATCAAACAATTTTTAAATAAGGTGTTTCTAAAATTCCAAATTGTTGGGTATTCGCTGTTTCCTGCATCTAATGAAATTGCACGGTCATCAAATCCAACGGTTCCATCAGGTTTAATTTCACATTTAACTAAACTTGCTTTTCTTGAAAAATTAGTTCTACCAAAACGATTGGCCCAATATCCAATTCTTCGATAATTAATTAATGAAGAGTTTGTCATCTTCAATCCAATCCCATTACCGGTATGAATACTATAAGCACCGCCATCTAAAATAACATTTTGAAATTCTATACCCTTGTACTGCTCTTGAGTTACAGCAATTGGGTTAGGAGCCAAATAAGTAGTGTGACGTGCATCAATAAGAATATCAAAAATATCTTCGCCAAGATTCTTTTTTATTATTGAAACGTTAGCAAATTTTATGTTATCAGATCTTAATAAAAAGGAAGACGTATTATTCCAGACCGTTCTAATTCCTGATGCACCTCTTTTATTTGCATTAAATCCATTTACAGGGGTTTTTCCACGAAATGTTATTGCCTTATTAATTGTAACAATGGTTGCGCCGTCAAAATTATATTTAGGACTGTTAAATACAATAATATCACCATCAGCAGCGCTATTAATAGCTTTTTGAATTTTAGAAGCTATATTTCCTGAGTTGCCATAGGCAGTATCAAAAAATATTGTTTTTGAGTGAATGAAAGATATGTTGAATATGAAAAATGCCAGAACAGCAGTTATATGTTTGGAAAAGCTTCTGTTAAAGGAAGCACTTTTTGATTTAATCATTGTAATTTATAATTAAGTGTGTTTAGTTTTCGATTTAATTTTTTAGTAGTTGTTATACCAGGTCAGTAGCCGTAATTGAGCAGTAATATTTAATTACAAGTGGACTTTTTGACGGAAATTTTTTTGAGGGGGGTAGTTTGTATTCTTATAAGGGGGTAGTTTTTGTTCAACAAAAGATTTGTAATTCTTACATAAAATTATTGGCCTAAATTAGCTGTTAAATGCTTATTGCTCTAAATTTTAACGATTGAATTAAGTTAATTTTTGATTTAAACCCCTTTTTTTTTGGACTGAAATTAAGTTATTAGTAATCAAAATGTAAGCTTATTTTTAATGTTAATTTCACATTATTTTTGTAGTAGTTTACTTTTTTAATATTAACAAATTAGATTCATTATCTATATAATTTGTTAATTACTTAGCAGAGAATCTTCCGACAAGCTTAATTTTACAGAAAAAAGTTGTTTAAATTTTAAAAGTAAATACAATTGATTTGTAAGGCTATTAACGCTTAAAAGATGGCTGCGTAAGATTTTTAAACAGTAAAAGGGACTTAGTGTTTTATTGCGGAGAGTAGTGTTAGAGTATCTTGTGTATAATTTTTTTGACTTGAAATCTTATGCCGGTTCTAATTTTAAATTATTCCAATAAAATTAGGTGTTTTTTGTTTTGATAAGATATGAAATATTAGCGTAGCCTTAGCTAAGGTGGTGGTTCATGTTGAAGTCTTAAGCGAAAAGAAGCACTTTAAATGGGAAAGTTAATTTCATAAACGGTATCAATTTAGGTACCCCAAATTTAAACGTACAAAAAAGCGGAAAATCCAATTCGGAGATTCCGCTTAAATAAAATATTTATTGTTTGTTAGTATTTTATAAAAAATACCGTTTTGAGTTACATTTTAATGAAGCTCTTAGTAATGGTAGCGCCATTGTCAGCATCAGTCAACTTAAGGATATAAAAACCTTTTTCAATGTTGATATCATCAATGGCGTTTGAACTTTTTAAAACTCCAGTTTTTGCAATGCTACCATCTAAAGCCATGATATCAAATTTTAAATTGTTTACTTGTTCCATTCCTGTAATGTTTATATTATTTTGAACAGGGTTAGGATATATAGTAATTGAACTGTCATCCAAGGTCACAAAAGTGTTAGTCGATAAAACGCCTAATTGAATGCCAGGATTATCAGAATCATTTACAATTTTACTTTTATCTACGTTTTCAAACCTTCGTAAGGACATCCATTGGTTATTTTCTAATACGTGACTTATTCCCCATGAAACTCCCGATACAGGAGAGGTTTCATTATTTATTGAGCGATACAGGCCAGCTGCTTCTGGGTAATCTGTATTTCTAGGCTGAAGTCTAATAAATTCTTGAACTCTACCCTTTAAATCAAAATTTATTCCATCATCTGCATATTGTAGCGTAGCAAATTCGGGTCCATCTTGATGAACCATAATACCAAGTCCTTCGCCTGATTTCCATACACAAACTTCGTGACCAGTATTGGTAATAGGATTGGATGGGGATTTTACAAAAGGTCCTGTTGGACTATCTGAAATTGCAACCCCCCACTTAACTTGTTTGTCAAGATCCCAAATTCCAAGTCCGCAAATATTACCTTCATTTCCTTCACCTTTGTAAAATAGGTAAAATTTATCTTTAAAAAACATTAAACAGGGATCATGAACTGCATTACTATCAAATACTTTTTGATTTCCAGTAACAGGAGTTGGCGCTAACAAAGGAGTTGTAAGTTTTTCCCAAGGACCATCTGGAGATTGAGACTTAGCCATAGCAATGGTATTTCGTCCAAAAATCCCCTCAGTATTGGATGCAGCCTGATAAATTAAGTAAAAAGTGCCTTCGTGGTAAAAAACTTCAGTAGTAAAAGCTGAACGATGATCTAAAGATCCAGCGGGTCCCCTGCCAACAGCAACGCCTTGCTCATTCCAGGTGTTTCCATCTAAAGATGTGGCATAATACAAATCATTCATATCCCAAGGTGCTATTTTATCCTTCATGCTAGTTCTACTATAAGAATACCAAACGTAATATTTGCCTTCTACTTTTAATACGGAACTGGGATCTCTTCTAACAAAGTTTGGGTTTGGTGCCAAGTCACCATTAAGTCTAAATAAATCATAAGTGATATTCCATTCAGGGTCTTCGTTAAAAACAACATCACAGCCGTTTTTAGCATATTCTTCTAAACGAAGTGTAGCTTTACTTTTTTGAGCAAAACTTGTAAATACAATACATACAAGGCTAACTAATAAGGTGGTTTTTTTCATTTTAATTATTTGTAGTGATGAAATTAGTTTTATCGGTTCTTTGGCCTTTTCTTTTAATAAAAAAAGTCATACAATAAAATAATGTGTTTCGTTGACAAACGTAGGATACGACTATTTGTTGCTAAGCGGTTTCATAAATTTTTTCAATACTTTAATCCGCATGATTCACTTAAAAAGCAGAACGTTATTGCGATAAAAATTAATTGATAAAATTTTAAACAAACCTCATAATGGTAAACAGATAATAATTTATTGGTTTTTATAGTTTTAAAACTCATTTTAAGTCTGCGATTTTGAGTTTATAAAATATTATATCTTTTCAAAATAGATCAACGCTTATATGAATTGTATTTTTGTAGAAAAACTTAATCGAATTTCATGTTGCGATTGCTGTATAATTTATTTTCTTATCTGTTTGAATTTATAATGCCATTTTTAACGGTAATTTCGCCCAAAATGAAGTTATTTGTTGTTGGTCGAATACATTCAAAAAAAACCTTGCAAACGGCAGATTTTTCTAAAAGTAGTTGGCTTTGGTTTCATTGTGCATCTTTAGGGGAGTTTGAGCAAGCCGTACCTTTAATAGAAAAACTAAAAAAAGATCATACTAAAATACTGGTCACTTTCTTTTCGCCTTCTGGTTTTGAAGTTAAAAAGAATCATAAACTAATCGATCGCGCACTATACTTACCTATCGATACGCCTAAAAATGCTAAATTATTGGTGCAAAGCGTTAAACCTAAGGCGGCTTATTTTATTAAATATGATTTTTGGGAAAATTATTTTAAAGCCTTAACAAAGCATCAAGTGCCAATATATATGGTGTCTTCAAATTTTAGGGCAAATCAATTGTACTTTACATGGTACGGTGCTTTTTTTAAAAAAACATTAAAAAGAGTTTCTCATTTTTTTGTGCAGAATGAGGCCTCCAAACAAATTTTAAATTTGAATGGTTTTAATAATGTAACCATAAGTGGAGATACTCGTTTTGACCGAGTTAATGCTCAGTTACAAATGGATAATAAATTGGATTTTATGGAAGCATTTATTAATAATAGGGTATGTGTTGTTTTAGGGAGTACATGGCCTGATTGCACTTTCGCTTACGCAGAAGCTATAAATACAAGTTCAGCCAATGTGTGCTTTGTTATAGCACCTCATGAAATTAAACCTGATAAAATTAAAGCGTTACTAAGTAAAATCAAAGTAAGTAAAAGTGTGCTTTCTGAAGGGGTTGATTCTAACTCTAAAGTACTAGTTGTTGATGCTATTGGATATCTGACTAAAATTTATAGTTATGCGAATATTGCTTATGTTGGTGGCGCCATGGGAACTACAGGCTTGCACAATATTTTAGAACCTGCTGTGTTTGGAGTGCCAGTTTTAGTTGGTCCAAACATAAGTAAATTTCCTGAGGCAACAGCATTGGAAAGGCACGGAGGACTTAAAGTAGTTACGGATCAAAAAAAGTTTTCAAAATACTTTAGAAAAATTGTTGTTAAATGATAAACTTAGGCATAATATGGGAAAAGCATCAAGAGATTTTGTCGCAAGTCAAGTTGGAGCAACAAAAGCTATTGTGGAAAATACTACGTTTTAAATTTTGAAAAAAAGATGTTTATTTGGCTAACCAATTTTAAGAAAAAATCATACAGATCGGCAATGATATAGTTGTTATCACTCAAATACATGGTGTCTAAAATTATAGTAAATTCATTGTGAATACTTTCTATTGAAAACAGCGCCGTGTGTAAATGCTCAAAAATTTCAAAATTTAAAGTTTTTAGTAAAAAAATATTTCCACCTAGGTCATTAACAAATGATTTTGCTTTGTTAGGATTTTTATTAATAGTAGTAGCTAAATAGTGGTCGCATTTTTCTAATTCCTGCTTTAAATAGGCAGCAACTTTTTTCCCTTCTGCGTTAAGCTTAACAAGTTGAAAAAATGTACAAAACCACCCTTTGTCAAAATAGTCTTTAATTTGAGCATTTTCTATGACAGTTTGGTATATGGAATAGTCATCAGGTAAGTCCGAGTGCACTTTTTTTACGTAACTTGTTAGCGGATATCTGGTGTTTTTTAATAAAATTCGGGTAAAATAATAATCAAACTGGTCTGTTTCGTATTCGGAAAAACAACTTCCAGCGGTAATAAAAGTAGCTGAACTTAAAGGGTCCTTTTGTATAAAAATGACTTGCTTTAACGATAGGTTAAGCAGGGTGAGTTTAATGCAATCAATAATTAAAATGTTGTTGCAATTGATGAGTAATTCGGTAGTCGTTGGGGGTAATTTTTTTAATAAACCAATGTCAATAGTTTTAGTTTCAGCATTAGCATTAAAAGACGGAAATGCTGATTTACTCATAACAAATTGGCTAAATTTTAAGGGCTAAACTTTTGATTTTAATTCATTATGAAGTGAAGTCATTTGTTTTTTAACTGTAATATTGATTTTAGCAAAAATTAAAATAGCCCATTAAGTTTGGCATTTATTTTATTAACAACTTCGCCCAAATCTTCAGGATTATTAACAAAATCAAGGTTGTCAACATCAATAATCAATAAATTTCCTTTGTCATAACCTTTTATCCAATCTTCATAACGGTCATTTAGTTTACTTAAATAGTCAATTGAAATACTACTTTCATAATCACGACCACGATTATGGATTTGCTTTACTAAGTTGGGAATGCTGCTTCGTAGGTAAATCAATAAATCTGGTTTTGCAACTACGCTTTCCATAAGATCAAATAAAGAGCGGTAATTTTCAAAGTCTCGATTAGCCATTAATCCCATAGCATGCAAATTAGGGGCAAAAATATAGGCATCCTCATAAATACTCCGGTCTTGAATGGTCGGTTTACCTGATGCTCTTATGTCCAAAATCTGTCTAAAACGGCTATTTAAAAAGTATACTTGTAAATTAAACGACCAGCGATCCATGGTGTTGTAAAAATCTTCTAAATATGGATTTTCCAAAACATCCTCATACAATGGCGACCATTTAAAATGTTTTGCCAATAATTCGGTTAGACTAGTTTTTCCAGCGCCTATGTTTCCTGCGACAGCTATATGCATAGTGGTTAATTTGAAGATAAAGTTAATTGGTACGTATAAACGTTGCTTCCATTGTAAATATAAAGTTTTTCATTTCTTACGGAAAAATCTTGCCAATTATTTTGTAAAATAGACGATGAACTGAGTGCATTCAAAGATTTATCAAAAAGTAAAAACTCATTTTTATTGTTAGTAGCTACTACGTACTTGTTGTTTAAAAAAATATTTTCAATAGCGGAATGATCCGTGCAATGAAGTTTAGTGCCGTAAATGTTATAACTGCATATTTTAGAATCAAAAAGCACGTAAGCCGTATTGAAATCTGCGGTTAGTTGTAACGGTTTTTCTGAAAAAGGAATGGTTTGACTTAGCGTAATATTGCTTTGATAATTATAAAATTCCAAACTATTTGATATTTCGTTATGTAACCAAACTTCTTGATTCTTGGTATTTTCAGCCCATAGAGCAATTTTTGAGGGTTGAATGGTATTTAAATCAATCCGTAGTGTTTCGTTCAAAAATCGATCCAAAAAAACTATAGTATTGGTTTCTTTATAAAAAACGAGTATTTGTAGCGAGTTTAGTAATGAAATATTTGTGGGCTCTCCTAATTCATAATTAGTGTAAACCCATTTATCGGTGTTGTTAGTTTTAGTTATAATCTCGTCCTTGGTAAAATAAAGAAATTGATGAGTGTCAGTACCAATAAATTTATCGTAGGTGTTTTTTGGAGTAACAGTGCTGTCAATTAATTTAAAATTAATTTCCTGAGCATTCCCAGCCGTTGCCGATAAGCAAAAAAAAAGTAAGAGTATATTTTTTAAAACCATTGAAAAAGAGCTAAGCAAATATATTGAAAAGATTCATTTGTTTTGTGAAGAAAACAGTAGTAATAGCTGATATTTGTAATGAAGTTATCATAAGAAATCATATAAGCCATCTGCAATAATTTTTAGTATGATCTGCTAAGCATTATGTATTTTAGTAAAACCAAATGGATGCAAGTCTTAAATATGCGCAATTAATTAAAAATGAAGCTAAGCGATTAGGCTTTATGTCATGCGGTATCAGTAAAGCGGGTTTTTTAGAGGAAGAAGCCCCGCGCTTAGAAAATTGGCTTAAAAATAACATGCATGGAGAAATGCGTTACATGGAAAATCATTTTGATAAACGCTTAGATCCCACAAAATTGGTCGACGGAGCAAAAAGTGTGATATCTTTATTGTTGAATTACTATCCTGAAAAGTTACAACAGGACGCTGCGGCCCCTAAAATTTCCAAATACGCTTACGGTCAGGATTATCATCATGTTATAAAATCAAAGTTGAAAGAATTGCATCATTTTATTTCCGAAGAAATAGGAGAAGTTGGTGGTAGGGCTTTTGTGGATTCTGCACCAGTTTTAGATAAGGCCTGGGCCCAAAAAAGCGGTTTGGGTTGGGTAGGAAAAAACACCAATCTAATTCAAAAACAATCAGGTTCATTTTTTTTTATTGCAGAATTGATCCTGGATATTGAATTAGCTCAAGATCATGCGGTAACAGACCATTGTGGGAGTTGTACTGCGTGCATTGATGCTTGTCCAACGCAAGCCATAGTGGAGCCTTATGTTGTAGATGGAAGCAAATGCATTTCTTATTTTACAATTGAACTAAAAGAAAGTTTGCCAGCTAGCATGAAAGGGAAATTTGACAATTGGATGTTTGGGTGCGATGTATGTCAGGATGTATGTCCTTGGAATCGCTTTTCAACAGCGCATAATGAGCCGTTATTTAACCCTCATCCAGAATTATTAGATATGACAAAAAAAGACTGGCAGGAAATTACACAAGATGTTTTTTCAAAAGTTTTTCAAAAATCAGCTGTAAAAAGAACAAAATACCAAGGGTTAACCCGAAATATTAATTTTTTAAATGACTAGCTTTTGGATCTATACTAAAGATGCTTCGGGAATAATAATATTCAGGAGTATGTTTTTTAAATTGAAAGTCTGATTTTACACTTTAAATAACTGTGAAAAACTTCTTGATAAAAAGAAACATTTTAAGTCGCAATATGTAGCGTAAAACAAAAAAGATAGTACCTTAAAAGCCAAAAGCCAAAAGCCAAAAGCCAAAAGCCAAAAGCCAAAAGCCAAAAGCCAAAAGCCAAAAGCCAAAAGCCAAAAACCAAAAGCCAAAAACCAAAAGCCAAAAGCCAAAAACCGAAAACCAATAACCAATAACATGGATTCAGATAAAAAGAAAAAAGAAGCATTACAATACCATGCCGAACCTACACCTGGGAAAATAAAAGTAGTACCTACAAAAAAATACGATACGCAACGTGATTTGTCACTAGCTTACTCGCCAGGGGTAGCGGAGCCTTGTTTAGCTATTGAAAAAGAGTTTAACGATGCATACAAATATACGGCAAAAGGAAACTTAGTGGCGGTAATTTCAAACGGAACAGCGGTTTTAGGGTTAGGAGATATTGGTGCTATGGCCTCAAAGCCAGTAATGGAAGGTAAAGGATTGTTGTTTAAAATTTTTGCTGATATTGATGTTTTTGATATTGAAGTTGATACAAAAAATGTGGATGCCTTTATTGAAACTGTTAAAAATATAGCGCCCACTTTTGGAGGGATTAATCTAGAGGATATTAAAGCGCCTGAAGCTTTTGAAATAGAGCGTCGTTTAAAAGAAGAGCTGGATATTCCAGTAATGCATGATGATCAGCACGGGACGGCTATAATTTCTGCGGCAGCGTTATTAAATGCCTGTGAATTGGTGGGTAAAAAAATTAGCGATGTAACCATTGTAATCAGTGGCGCGGGTGCAGCAGCAGTTTCATGTACTAGATTGTACAAGTCTTTTGGTGCTTTGGCCAAAAATATTGTGATGACCGATAGTAAAGGGGTTATACGCAAGGATCGTGGCAGTTTGACCCCGCAAAAAGCAGAATTTGCTACCGACAGAGATTTAGACACGCTGGAAGATGCTTTAATCAATGCCGATGTGTTTATAGGGTTGTCAATGGCAAATTTAGTAACCCCTAAAATGTTGCTTTCCATGGCAAATGATCCTATAGTATTTGCAATGGCAAATCCAAATCCTGAAATTGACTATGATTTAGCGGTAAAAACACGTAAAGATATTATTATGGCTACTGGCCGAAGTGATCATCCTAATCAAGTAAACAATGTTTTAGGATTTCCATTTATTTTTCGTGGCGCGTTGGATGTTAGGGCTACGGCAATTAATGAAGAAATGAAGCAAGCGGCAGTAAAGGCATTAGCTGAATTAGCTAAAAAACCAGTGCCAGAACAGGTAAATATAGCATACAACAAAACCAAATTGACATTTGGAAAGGATTACATTATTCCAAAACCTTTTGATCCGCGTTTAATTGGCGAAATTCCGGTAGCAGTTGCCAAAGCAGCTATTGATAGCGGTGTGGCACAAATTGAAATTGAAGATTGGAATGCTTACAAACAACAGTTGTTAGGGAGGTTGGGTGATAATAATAAATTTTTGGAATTGCTTATCGACCGAGCAAAGCAACAACCTAAAAGAGTGGTGTACGCAGAGGCGGATCAAATTCAGGTATTGAAAGCAGCACAAATAGCTTTTGAAGAGGGTATAGCAATTCCTGTTTTGTTAGGAAACAAAGCAATGATTTTGGAATTGATGAATGAAATAAAATTTGACGCTAAAGGTATTGAAATTATTGATCCAAAATCCAATGATGAAGCAGCTCGCAGAGATTTGTATACGGAAAAATACTGGCAAGAGCGTCAGCGCAAAGGAATTACTTATTATGATGCTAAAAGTTTGATGCGAGAGCGTAATTATTTCGGTGCTATGATGGTAAATATGGGGGATGCAGATGCATTGCTTTCAGGGTATTCCCGAAGTTACAATCGGGTAATAAAACCTGTTTTAGAGTTAATTGGATTAGCGCCAGGAATACGTAGGGCTGCGGCAACCAACTTAATGATTACGGATTATGGGCCGTTGTTTGTTAGTGATACCTCAATTAATATTACCCCTTCGGCAAAAGAACTGGCTAAAATTACTAGAATGACGGCGGCAACGTCTCGCTTTTTTGGAATTGATCCCGTTATTGCTATGGTTTCATACACTAACTTTAACACAGCCAAGGATATGGATGTGGCTAAAGTGAATGAGGCGGTTAGTTTACTGCATAGAACCTATCCGGAAATGGTGGTTGATGGGCCTGTGCAAACCGATTTTGCATTGAATAATAAAATGCTTAAAGAACGCTTTCCATTTTCGAAGCTAGTGAATAAAAGGGTGAACGCATTAGTGTTTCCTAACTTGAGCGCAGCAAATAGTACTTACAAATTGTTAAAAGAATTGCATAAAGCTTCATCAGTAGGGCCTATTTTAATGGGAATGAAAAAACCTGTACATATTTTACAACTAGGTGCAAGTGTGGAAGAAATGGTAAACATGACTGCAATAGCTGTTGTTGATGCACAGGTAAAGCAGCAGTAGTTTATTCGTGATTTTTCTGTTTTTTATAACAAATCATTTGTCAGAAATACTTTACGAATCCTTTCGGGGTAACTAACAAGGACGTAGGTGCAAAAAGTTAATTATTTTAGTATTTTTGACAACTAATCTTATTCGTTTTTATGATCACTCATATTAGAGGGAAACTTATAGAAAAAAACCCAACAGATGTTGTAATAGACTGTAATGGTGTTGGTTATTTTTTGAATATTTCATTGCATACTTATTCCTTAATTGGAGAAGGTGAATTGTTGCAGCTATATACGCACCTTCAGGTAAAAGAAGATGCACATACATTATACGGTTTTGTTGAAAAAGCTGAAAGAGACATTTTTAGGTTGTTATTGTCAGTTTCAGGAATTGGCTCAAGTACTGCTAGGACTATGTTGTCCTCCTTAAACCCAAAGCAGGTAAAGGATGCAATTGCTTTAGCGGATGTCGCTACCATTCAATCCGTAAAAGGAATAGGGGCAAAAACAGCTCAACGAGTTATTTTGGATTTAAAAGATAAAGTGCTAAAACTGCATGAAGTTGATGAAGTTTCTTCGATTTCAGGCAATACCAACAAAGAAGAATCGTTATCAGCATTGGAGACTTTAGGATTTAATAGAAAGATAGCTCAGAAAGTGGTAGAGAAAATTCTGACTTCGGAACCAAATCTTACTGTAGAAAACGTGATAAAACAAGCGCTAAAAAAATTATAGTCATTTGCAACGAATAACACACCTACAATATAGAGTATGGATAGTTTTTATTGGACTTTTTGTACTTACAAATACTGATATTTTCGCACAAGAAAAAGAAGAAACTGTCCGGGATTCAACAAGCACGACACATTCGTTTACAAAAATGTCGCTACCTGATCCTGATAGTATCGAAAGTAAATACGAATACGATCCAATAACAGATCGATATAAATATTCTGAAAAATTAGGTGAATTTAGTATTAGGTATCCATTATATTTAACTCCGCAAGAATTTCAAAAATTGGTTCGGAAAGAACAAATGAGAGATTACTTTAAGGAAAAAGTAAATGCGCTTACGGGTAAAAATGTGGATGAAGAAGAAAAAAGAAAAAATTTACTTCCTATTTTTTATGTAAATTCTGGTTTTTTCGAAACTATATTTGGTAGTAATGAAATTGAATTAATACCCCAAGGTTCAGTTGAAGTTGATTTGGGGATTTTATTTAACAAGACTGATAATCCTGCATTTTCACCTCAAAATCAAAGTAACTTTACCTTGGATTTTGATCAACGTATTAGTTTGAGTTTGCAAGGAAATATTGGTACTAGACTTTCAGTATTAGCAAATTACGATACCGAGTCTACCTTTGATTTCCAAAATCAACTTAAATTAGGGTATAATCCTAATGAGGATAGTATTCTTCAGGCACTTGAAATTGGTAATGTAAATTTACCTTTAAATAGTTCTTTGATTAGAGGAGCACAAAGTCTTTTTGGAGTAAAAGCACAATTGCAATTTGGAAGAACAACTGTAACAGGAGTATTTTCAGAACAAAAATCGGATACGCGATCAGTAAGTGTGCAAGGAGGAGGAAGAGTAGAAGATTTTGAGCAATTTGCAATAGATTATGATGAAAATAGGCACTATTTTTTAGCGCATTTTTTTAGGGATAATTATGACAGATCCTTAGCACAATATCCATTCATCAATTCAAATATTCAAATTACCAGAGTGCAGGTTTGGGTCACTAATCGCGCCAATAATGCCAGAGGATTTTCCAACGCGCGTAATGTAGTAGCCTTACAGGATTTAGGTGAATCTGATCCTGAAAATATAGGAATGCAAATAGCGCCAAATACACCTCCAAGTGGCTTCTTAAGACCAGGAGTGACACCTAATAGTTTGCCTCAAAATGAAAATAATCAATTTGATCCTAATTTAATAGATCAAGCGGGTAGGGGATTTTTAAATTCCAGGATTCGTGACATTAATCAGGTAGATCAGGGGTTCAACGTGCCAGGATTCAATCCATCTCAAGTATCTGATTACTCTAGGTTGGAAAATGCACGATTGTTAACTGAAAACCAGTATACCGTAAACACTCAGTTGGGATATGTTTCTTTAAATCAAAAGTTAGGTGATAATGATATTTTAGCAGTAGCATTCCAATATACAAAGGACGGTGAGGTATTTCAAGTAGGTGAATTTGCAAACGATGGAGTAGCAAACACATCAGCAGATACAACGAATGGTGAAGTAACCCCAGGGACAGATGATGTAGATAATGTTTCGCAAACGCAAGCGTTAATTGTTAAATTATTAAAATCGAATCAAGTTAATGTGGCATTGCCATCCTGGGATTTAATGATGAAAAATATTTATAGTTTAGGTGTTTTTCGTCTGTCGCAGGAAGATTTTAATTTAAATATATTGTATACCGATCCTTCACCAGTAAATTACTTAACTGAAGTAGGAAGCCAGACATTAGTGCCAAGAAACGGATTTGGGAACAGTCCAACTTTACTTAAAGTGCTAAACATGGATAGGTTAAATATCAATAATGACCCAGTTAATGGAGGTGACGGTTTTTTTGATTATTTCCCTGGTTTAACCGTAGATCCTGAAAATGGACGAATTATATTTACTACAGTGGAGCCTTTTGGGGAACACTTATTTAGGGCACTAAGTGCGCAACCTAATAACTTTGATTTAGAATATAATCCAGCTCAAAGAAACAGCTGGAATGCAGAACAACAAGAATATGTATTCGATCAATTATACTCAAATATTAAAATAGCTGCAAGAGAGGAGCAAGCAGATAAAAATAAATTTCAGCTTAAAGGACGATACAAAACATCAGGTCAGGATTGTATTAGTATAGGTGCATTTAATGTGCCGAGGGGTTCGGTCACAGTTACTGCAGGAGGGAGAGTCCTGCAGGAGGGGATTGATTTTTCGGTAAACTATCAAATTGGTTGTGTTGAAATTTTAGATCAGGCACTTAAGGAATCCAATACTCCAATTGATATCTCAACTGAAAATAATGCAGTTTTTGGGCAACAAGTAAAACGTTTTTCGGGAGTTAATGTGGAGCATAAATTTTCGGAAGATTTTGTTGTTGGTGGTACGTTAATTAATTTAAAAGAACGTCCGTTAACTCAAAAATCAAACTTAAATTTTGAGCCTATAAACAATACTATTGTAGGTTTAAATACTAACTTTTCAACTGAGGTGCCTTTTTTAACCCGTATGGCTAACAAGTTGCCAAATGTAGATACGGAAGCGCCTTCAAACTTCTCATTCCGTGGGGAGTTTGCCTATTTGTTTGCAAATGCGCCTGATGCGGCAGATTTTGATGGAGAAATTACCTCGTATGTCGATGACTTTGAAGGGTCTCAATCCAGAATAAGTATGATGTCACCACTTTCATGGGAATTATCGAGTGCACCTATAAATTTTGGAGGTGAAAGCGGAATTAACGGACTAGCAGCAGGAAATAAAAGGGCGGGACTTTCATGGTACAGTATCGATCCTGTATTTTACAATAACCGAAGACCCGATGGGATAACAAATGATGATATTTCATTGGCAAGTACTCGACGTATTAGTATTAACGAAATTTTTGGAGAACGTGAAATTGCACAAAACCAAACCAGAGCAATTTTTACCTTGGATTTAAATTATAGACCCAACGAAAAAGGTCCTTACAATTACGATACTAACAATAGTTTTGTTACTGAAGATAGAAATGCCAAATTTGGAGGAATTACCAGGGCTTTAACAACTACAAATTTTGAAGAGGCTAACATTGAGTTTTTAGAATTTTGGATGCTTAACCCTTACGTAGGTGATAGTCTTATAAATGACTTGAATGATTCAGGGAAACTTGTTTTTAATATTGGTAACATCAGTGAAGATGTATTAAAGGATGGTCGCAAGCAATACGAAAATGGACTTCCAGCCGAAAATTTTCCATTTACAGGTACAACTAATAATCAGCAATTTATTGAAGGATTGGGTGAGGGTGGGCGACCTATAGGAAGAATTCCTCAAAATCAATCATTGATATATGCATTTGATACCGAAGGTGGTGCCAGAACGATCCAGGATGCAGGTTTTGATGGTCTTAAGGATGATCAGGAGCTAATAGCCTTTAATGCATTTAATGTAGATGCTGAGGATCCATCAAATGATAACTATCAGTCCTTTTTGCAAGCAAATGGAGGTATCGTTGAACGTTACCAAAGGTTTAATGGAATCGATGGAAATTCATTTACTGAGGTGTCTAATGATAATAGAGGGAGTACCACTGTGCCCACAGTAGAGGATGTGAATAGGGATAATACCATGGATGATATTAATAGTTATTTTGAATATACTATAGATATCAGCAGAAATGTGCTAAACAAAAACAATCCTTTAATTTCTAGTGTGGTTGCTGGTAATGCTAATACACCTAATGGAAATACAGTGCCCTATGAGTGGATACAATTCAAAATTCCATTAAATAATGACGATTTAAATAGATCGCAAAATTCTACGGAAAAGTTACGAACTTCGGAAGGGGGAGCTTCAAACCTGCGTTCAGCGCGATTTATGCGTATGTTTGTGTCTGGATTTCAGGAGGAAACCTTGCTTCGTTTAGGAACTCTTGATCTGGTTCGTAGTAATTATGTTAGGTATGAGGTAACCTCTCGTGATGGGATAGATACTGAAGGGCTAAACGTAAGTGCAGAAGGTGGAGTAACTGACCCTACATTTTTTGAAGCTTCTTCTGTAAGTATAGAAGAAAATCCAGATTACAAAACACCACCAGGAATTGTTAGAGAACAACTAAATAATAACAATACTATTTTATCGCAAGATGAACGTTCATTAGCGTTAACGGTAAATGACTTGCAGGCTCAAGATGGTCGAGCAATGTTTAATAATTTTAATATAGACATGCGTCAGTATGAAAATTTGCAATTATTCATTCATGCAGAAGATTTACCTGGTCAAGATTTACTTGATGATAAAGATGTTAGTGCCATTATAAGAATTGGAAATGATTTTACCGATAATTTTTATCAAATTGAACTTCCGTTAGAAGTGAGTCAAGGAGTTTCTCAATCACAATTATGGCCAGAAAATAATAACTTTAATTTATCCCTGGATTTACTACAAAGGATTAAAGCAAGAGTAAAGTCACTACCCACAGCTGAAAGGCAAGAGTTATTATTTTTTAACGAGAATCTAGAGCAACTAACCAAAGAAGATGTGCCTGATCTTGGCGAGCTTAAAATTGGTATTAAAGGGAATCCTAGTTTTGGAAATGTACGCGTACTAATGCTAGGGGTGAAAAATAATTTAATTGGAGACGACATCACAAATAACCGAAGCGTTCAAGTGTGGTTTAATGAAATGCGTTTGAGTGGACTTCGAAATCAAGGGGGGTGGGCAGCTGTTGCCAACGTAGATGCAAATATTGCTGATTTTGCTAATATTACGGCTTCTGGTCGATTAAGTACTATTGGATTTGGCGGTGTAGAGCAAGGGCCAAATGAACGAAGCACCGATGATATTAAACAATATGACTTTACAACTAGTGTGCAACTTGGGCAATTGTTTCCTAAAAAATGGGGGTTCCAAATCCCGGTAACATATAGCAGGGGCGAGGAGTTAATTACGCCACAGTATGATCCTTTAGATCAGGATTTGATTTTGGAAGATGTATTAGATAATGCAGGTGATGAAAGAGATGCTATTGAAGAACGCTCCACAGATTACACTAAAAGGCAGAGTGTTAGTTTAATTGGTTTGCGAAAAGAACGTACAGGAGAGAAAAAACCAATGCCTTATGATGTTGAAAACCTTAGTTTTTCTACCACATACAACCAAACTGATCACCGCGATTTCGAAATAGAAAAGTCTTTGGATCAAAGTTTTAATGCCAATGTCACCTACAATTATAGTTTTGTGCCGTGGAATATTGAGCCATTGAAAAAGATCAAATTTTTAAGCAAGTCTAAGCATTTGGCGTTTTTAAAGGATTTCAATTTTAACCCTTTTCCAACAAATATAAGTGTCAACTCAGGTTTAAATAGGCGATTTAATAGCCAGCAATTTAGAGATGTTCTAGCCACACCAGGAAGCATACAAATACCAGCGTTAAAACAACGAAACTTTTTGTTTGATTGGCAATACGCATTGAATTACAATTTAACAAAATCTTTAAATTTCAATTTCACTTCTTCGGTAAATAGAATTGTTAGGAATTATCTGGATGATGACAATAACGTCATTGATGATATTGGAATTTGGGATGGATTGACTAATATTGGAGATCCAAACAATCACAATCAGAGTTTGCAGGCTAATTATGAATTGCCATTCAAAAAGTTTCCTGCCTTAGCATTTATAAAATCGGCGTATTCGTACACAGGTAATTTTCAGTGGCAAAAGGGTAGTGATATTTTTAGGAGTTTGGAAGATCCAGAAACTGGAGAGGTTATTCCTGATCAAGGAAATACCATTCAAAATTCCGGAGTACATCGTTTAAATACAGCATTAGATTTATCTAAATTCTATAAAGGAATAGGTTTGGTAAAAAAGACTTCCAACCAAAAGAAAAAGAAACGAAAAAAGAAAAAGAAAGATTCTTTAGGTGTAAAAACAGTAAAAGTAGCGCCAAGGACTATTGCTGATCGTAGAAAAATAAATTCTAAAAAATTAAGTACTAAAAATAAAATTTATAATACGGGGATTAGCATTGTAACAATGCTGAAAAGGTTAAACATCAATTTCCAAAATGATGCGGGAACAGTATTGCCAGGATATACTAATGATATTGGGTTTTTAGGTACGTTGAAACCATCATCAGGTTTTGTTTTTGGGGGTCAGGCCGATGTAAGGCAGGAGGCTGCTCGTAGGGGATGGTTGACAATTTATGATGAGTTTAACCAGCAATATCAAAATAGAACAGCGAACCAAATAGATGTGCAAGGAACGGTAGAGCCTTTAAAAAATTTCAAGATAGACATTACCGCTAATAGAGCTAAATCAACAACTTATACGGAAAATTATATAGTGGATGTAATTGCAGATAGTCAGTTTGAATATAACTCGCTTACACCTAATACGTTTGGAAATTACAGTATTTCTACAATTTTAATTAAAACGGCATTCCAAAAAAGTAATGAGACTACCTCACAAGCTTTCGAAGATTTTAAGGCGAATAGAGTAATAATTGCAAACAGATTAGCAGGACCCAATGCCCCTAGGGCTTTAGATGCCAATGGCAATGAAACAATTTACCCTGTAGGTTATGGGCCAAATAATCAGGCGGTATTATTACCTGCTTTTTTAGCAGCGTATTCAGGGAATAGTGCTGATAACATTAGTACAGGATCTTTTAGAGATATACCATTGCCTAATTGGAGCATGAAATATACAGGCTTAATGAAAATGAAATGGTTTAAAAAACGATTTAAGCGTTTTTCGTTGGCGCATGCCTATCGTTCGGATTTTACCATTAATCGTTTTCAGTCTAATTTAGAATTTAATGCCAACGATGTTGGGGATGAACGCTTTGATCAAGGAGGTAATATTAAAAATGAGTTACTGTTTGGAAACGTTAACCTAACGGAGCAATTCAGTCCCTTATTAAAGGTTGATTTGGAAACGAAAAGCTCAGTTAAAGTGTCTACCGAAATAAGAAGAGATCGTGCTTTATCTTTTAGTTTCGATAATAGTTTGCTGACTGAGGTCAAAGGAAGTGAGTATGTTATTGGGTTGGGGTACCGTGTAAAGGATATTACATTTGGTACTCGATTTGGTAGTTCAAGTGGCCGCCGAAGAATTATAAAAAGTGATTTAAACTTAAAAGCAGATTTATCGTTACGTCAAAACGAAACGGTTATTCGTAATCTTGAAGTTGACAACAGCCAAGTAACCTCGGGACAAGATATTTATAGTTTGCGCGTAACGGCGGATTATGCCTTAAGTAAAAACCTGACGGCTTTATTTTTCTACGACCACTCATTTTCTCAATTTTCGGTATCCACGGCATTTCCGCAAACAAATATCCGAAGCGGGTTTACTTTGCGATATAACTTTGGGAATTAAATTTTCTTAAAAAAATAAAATAGTTGTTTAAATAAATTATTATAATGTTTAATTTGCAGTGTCGACTTAGTAGGTATACTACAGTTGATTTGTTATCAATTAAAAATAATTTAAAGCTTTTTTATGGAATTTCCTTCAGAATTAAAATATACAAAGGAACACGAATGGGTGAGCATTGATGGAGATGTAGCAATTATTGGTATCACTGACTTCGCACAAAGCGAATTAGGAGATATCGTATACGTTGAAGTGGAAACAGTTGATGAAACCTTAGATCAGGATGAAGTTTTTGGCAGTGTTGAAGCGGTAAAAACAGTATCAGACTTATTCTTGCCCCTTTCGGGAGAAATTATTGAATTCAATGAAGGTTTGGAGGATGATCCAGAACTTGTAAATACAGATCCATATGGCAAAGGTTGGATGATTAAACTTAAAATAAGCGATTCAAGGCAAATTGATGGTCTTATGAGTGCTGAAGATTATAAAGCTTTAGTAAATGCGTAATGCATTAGCGATTCTTGCTTACAGCTATGGGATTTTTATTGTAGTAGCTTCGTTGGCAAAATTTGTTATTCATGTATTTCCAGATGGAGTTCCAAATAGTGATAAATATGCACATGCTGCAGCTTACATGGTTTTTGTAATTATATGGGGAGCGTATTTAAATAGTAAAACTTCAGAGGAATCCAAAGTAGGCTTTGTAAAACAATTAGTAAAAGCCTTTTTTATAGCTGTAGTTTTAGGAGTCTTTATGGAATTTGCGCAATGGGGATTAACATCATACAGGCAGTTCGATGTGTTGGATATGCTTGCAAATACATTAGGAGCAGCTTTAGGATTACTTATTATGCGTTTATCAATAAAATATTTAGTTTTAATAAAAAAAGTGGGTATTAGATTTTTTAAATAGCTAATAATTTAGCTATTTTTACTCACGACTAACGAATAGATCTTATGAATTTAAAAAAGAATCCAAAAGCTGACTTAAGGAGCAAAAGCACGCTTTTTTTTCAGGTAGGCTTAATAGTGGTTCTGTTATTGACTTGGGGAGGTATTGAATATAAAACCTACGACCGTCAAATAATAGAAGAAGAGGAGTTTGAACTTGTTGTAGAAGAAGAAGAGGATATTCCTATCACAAAAATGGTTTTTAGAAAACCACCACCGCCACCGCCACCGCCACCATCTATCGAAATTATTGAAGTAATTGATGATAAAGAGCCAGAGCCAGAAACTGTTTTTGAAGAAACTGATGTAGAAGAGGAGGAAGATATCCCTGATGAAGTGCCTGACTTTACTGCTGATGAAGGTGATGGCGAGGAAGAGATTGGTGATGTGCCATTTGCTTTAATTTCAGAATCACCAACATTTCCAGGGTGCGAAAAGGAAAGAGGGAACTCGGCAAAAAAAGCATGTATGGAAAAAAAGATCCAAAAGTTTGTGAATCGTAAATTCAATACTGATTTAGGTTCGGAACTTGGATTGTCAGGAGTACAGCGAATTTTTGTAATGTTTAAAATTGATAAAAAAGGTGATATTGTTGATGTAAGAGCAAGAGCGCCACATCCAAAATTGATGAAAGAAGCACAACGTGTTGTTTCATTATTACCTAAAATGAAGCCAGGAAAACAAAGAGATAAAACAGTTGGTGTATTGTATAATTTACCAATAACGTTTAGAGTAGAAGATTAATTTCTATTTTGTTGAAAATGAAAAAAGACTACCAATATGGTGGTCTTTTTTGTTTTGGCAAACAACCAAAGTGTCACAATTGTTAATACCTTGTAGAAATATTGTGGGTAAGGTTTTTATGGGCTATCTTTGCACCTCAAAAAAATGACCTAATAATCGCCAATTTTGAGTGTAGTTGAAATCCAAAAAGCCAAAGTTTCTTTTGTTACCGACTTTAAGGAAATTACCAAAGTTCGTTTAGCAGTAAGCGTTGTTTTTTCTGCTATAGCAGGTTATTTACTAGCTGCCGATACGGTAATTTTTTCTGAACTATTGGTATTAACCATCGGAGGGTATTGTATGGTTGGGGCATCCAATGCATTTAATCAAATTATTGAGCGTGATTTAGATGCGTTAATGAAACGTACCCAAAATCGGCCAATCCCTTCGGGGCGCATGTCGGTCAATACGGCTTTTACTATAGCTGTTGTGCTTACGGCTATTGGTTTAAGTATGTTGTATTACTTAAATCCAAAGACCGCCATGTTTGGAGCAATTTCTATATTTTGTTATGTTAGTTTGTATACCCCTTTAAAAACAAAAACTCCATTAGCAGTTTTTGTAGGTGCCATACCAGGAGCAATTCCTTTTATGTTAGGTTGGGTAGCGGCTACGGGGGAGTTTGGTATTGAACCAGGTACGCTATTTATGATTCAATTTTTTTGGCAGTTTCCTCATTTTTGGGCTATTGGTTGGTTTTTGTATGACGACTATAAAAAAGGAGGTTTTTTTATGCTTCCTACGGGAAAAAAAGATAAAACAACTGCAGTGCAGGTTATTATTTATACCATTTGGACAATAGCTTGTTCTCTTATACCGGTGTTCGGCAAAACAGGGGAATTGCACATTAGCGTTGTTTCGGGTGTTTTAGTTTTTGGTTTAGGCATGTATATGCTTAAGGAGGCAATCAATCTATATAAAGTACGTACTAGTCAAGCTGCAAAAAAGCTGATGTTAGTAAGTGTGCTTTATATAAGTGTTTTGCAAATTATATATGTAGCGGATAAATTTATTATGCAATGGATTTAACAGAAGGAACATTTAAGGAGAAAAATGAGCGTGCCAAAGTGAGCATGATGTGGTTTGCAATGATTAGTATGTTTATGACATTTGCAGGGCTATTGAGTGCGTACATTGTGAGTAGCAAACGTGAGGATTGGTTAATAGATTTTGAATTGCCAAACGTATTTGTTGTAAGTTTAGCCACTATATTTTTAAGTAGTGTGTGTTTTCATTTGGCCAAAAAGTCGATTATAAATGAGAACAATCAGTTAGCGACAATAATGCTATTGGCCACATTTATAACTGGTGGATTATTCATTTGGCTGCAATTTAAAGGTTTTGGCGAGATTTTGAATTTGAATTTGCACCCAACAGGTGGAGCATCAAATGTAAAAACGTCATTTATTTACATTATTGTTTTTGTACATTTATTGCATATAATTGGTGGTTTGTTGGTACTTACGGTAACCATTATGAATCACTTGAAAAATAAATACAATAAAAACAATCACTTAGGGATTACTTTGGCAGGAATGTACTGGCATTTTGTGGACGTACTTTGGGTATGTCTCTTTTGCTTTTTATATTTCATGAGATAATAAAATTCCTTACTTTTGTCGAATAATAAACTAATATAACTAGTAAAATTACTTATGGATACAACTGTTATTAAAACAGGTACTGAAGGTAACGCTTGGGGCGGCGATAGTCAGCCGTTAAAAGTGAGCTACGGTAAAATGATGATGTGGTTTTTCATATTGTCTGATGCCTTAACATTTTCAGGATTTTTAGCCGCTTATGGTTTTTCGCGCTTTAAGTTTATAAATTCATGGCCAATTGCTGATGAGGTATTTAATCACTTTCCTTTTTTACATGGAGTGGATGCGCCAATGTATTATGTGGCTTTAATGACGTTTATCTTAATTTTCTCTTCTGTAACTATGGTATTAGCCGTGGATGCGGGACATCAAATGAAAAAGAATAAAGTAGTTATTTACATGTTCTTAACCATTATTGGGGGTATCATTTTTGTTGGTTCTCAAGCTTGGGAATGGAAAAATTTTATCAAAGGAGAGTACGGTGCAGTAGAAACTAAAGGTGGTCAAATTTTACAGTTTGTAGATAAAGATGGACACAGAGTTAAATTGTCTGATTTCGTTACTGCGGCTCCTATTGTAAGAGAGCAACACCAAAATAAAAACGGAATTTGGTTTTACGGAGAAAAAGAATTGCCAACTTATACGGTAGATGATGTAGTTAGCGGTTTTAAAAAACGTTCTGATTTGTTAATAAGAACTCAAATATTAACCGAAGATGGCAAAAAGACAGTGTTGTCCAGAGAAGCTTCAATGGATAAACTGACTAATAGTGTAGTGGGAGTAGTTGAAGGGGCTAACTTAATTAAAAACGAGTATGGAAGTACTTTGTTTGCAAACTTCTTTTTCTTTATTACAGGATTTCACGGATTTCATGTATTTTCAGGGATTGTGCTTAATATTATTATATTTTTTAATGTATTAATGGGTACTTATGAAAAGCGAAAAAGCTACGAAATGGTTGAAAAAGTTGGTTTATATTGGCACTTTGTCGATCTAGTTTGGGTATTTGTATTTACATTCTTCTACCTAGTTTAATTGTTAAAGTTTTAAGTAAAGTAAAAATGGCACACGAAGTAGGACACCACGAATCGAATACCAAAAGAATTTGGAAAGTATTCACTATTTTATCAATAGTAACTATTGTAGAAGTGATATTGGGAATTATTAAACCAGAAGCGTTGAATGCAAAAGTTGCATTTATGAAATTGCTAAACTGGATTTTTATAATACTAACGTTATACAAGGCGTACTTAATTACATGGGCATTTATGCACATGGAAGGTGAAACAAAAGGATTGCGTAGATCTGTTGTTTGGACAGGGATTTTTTTAATATGTTACTTAATGTTTATTTTGTTAACCGAAGGGGATTACGTTTTTGAAGTATATAAAAATGGATATAAAAGCTGGGATTTTTAATACAACAGTTTTGGAAAATAGAAAAAAGCTACCCTTGAGGTAGCTTTTTTATGAATATAATGTTCGATATGGTATCAGTTGGGGTTTATAAAAATTACTATTTATTTTTTAACGAATTCACTTCACTTGTTAATCGCTGCATAGCTAGCTGTAATTCATGAATGGTTGCAGTTTCACCAATGGAGTGAATATCAAAACTAAGTTTGCTAGTCACTTCCCATACTTCCTGTATTTCATGACTATCAATAGTGATTTTAGGGTACGAAGGATTTAAAGAAATTAATTCTACTAAACTGCTACCTGGTTGTTTGTGTAGTTCCTTAACTAAAATACTGTCTTTTAAAACCACTACACAAATGCGTTTATTACTCAAATCATTGAGTGTGTCCATGCCTTTAGCGATCACCCATTCATTTGGTTTTAAATTGGGATACATACTGTCTCCTTGTACTTGAAAACCTCTGAATGAGGCATTCCTATACTGGGGTAAGGGAAAATCAAAAGCGGGTAATTCGGTAAACCAATGCCTGTCCTGAATATTGGTGGGATATCCAGCAGCAGCTTTAGCGTCTACAAGCACCATATTTTCATTTTTTTCTGAATTTAATGTGATTACTTTAGGAGTAACATCAGCTTGTAAGGCATTCATATTTTTAATGGCGCTAAAACCATAAAGCCATAATGGGTTAATATTACATTGTTGGATTAATTTTACGAGAGTATAACCAGTTATTTTTGTTCGACCACGTTCTATATCAGCAATATTGTTTTTAATGTCTAGTAACCCGGCAAATTCTTTTTGCGTAGCACCATTGTTTTTTCTTATTTGTTTGAATCGTTTTGCTGCAATAGTATTTGAGTCTTCCATAAGTCAAAAATACTAAAAATGGATTAAATCCAAATAGAATACGATTTAAGTTTTAAATTGGAAATAATCCATATATTTGTAATATTTCCAATTCATGTTATTTAATTATGTCAACTACTATTCCATTTACTACCACAAAACATAAGATCAAATATGCATTAAATAGTTTATCTGAGGCTTCCGTAAAATTGGAAAATAGGATAAAAGCAAGCGAGCTGGCTGACTTTGATATCAAGAAAAATAGTGAGATTGATATATTTAATTTTGATTTCTTTTCAGAAAAATTAAAATTGGGAATTCAATTGGGTTCATTTTCATTTACTAATGATGATTTGGAAAGTAATGAGGAAATGAAATTGGTCCATATTCCTAAATTAGGGTTACAAGTATTAAAGGTAAGCGACTATCAAGTGTTGATTGATAGTGACCAAATAATTCGTTATTTAAAACTAGTTGTTAATAACTAAAACCAATACTGCGAGGGTATATTGAGTTTAATAAAATGAATTTTTTGTTTTAGTCATGTATTTTGAAGACTAATTTAGTTTTTGATAGATAATATAGGTTTTTTTAACCTTGTGTTAATTTTTTGGTTTTTAAAAATACTATATTTGATAAACTAATATCTAACACTTACCCTAATGAAAAAATTAATTTTAGGATTAGCGGCATTATCTTTAATGTTTGCTACCTCATGTAGAGAAACGGCAAAGAATGCCGAAGAAGCTGCTAACGATGCAGGTAATGCAGTTGAAAATGCAGCTAATGCGACTAAAGAAGCTACGGGAAATGCAGTTGATGCCGCTGGAAACGCTATTGAAAATGCAGCAGATGCAACTAAAGATGCAGCAGGCAATGCAGTTGATGCGGCTGGTAACGCATTGGATTCAGCTAAAGATGCTGCAGGCAACGCTGTTGATGCTGCTGGTAATGCAGTAAATTCCGCAAAAGACGCAGCTGGTAATGCAGCGAATTCAGCAAAAGATGCAACTAATAATGCAGTGAATTCGGCAAAAGATGCAGCAGGGAATGCTGTTGATGCTACTAAAAATGCTGCAAGTAATGCGGCAAATTCTGCAAAAAATGCAACCAACAATGCAGTTGATGCTACAAAAAAAGCAGCAAATGATGCCGCTAAAAAAATAAAACACGATCACTAGTATTGTGAGATAATTGTTAAAGAGTAAAAAAAGACTAGTATTTAAACTAGTTTTTTTTTGCTTTGTTAGTAATGATATTGCTATTTAGATTTCTGAACCTTTGAGTAATAAACTTGCGGTTGCAGGGTTTGTGGCTAAAGGCACATCATAAACGTCACATAAACGCATCAGCATAAAAATATCGGGCTCATGAGGGTGTTTTGCTAAAGGATCCCTAAAAAACAGTACCATATCTACTTTATCTTCAGCGACCAAAGCGGCTATTTGCGCATCGCCACCTAAAGGTCCTGATTTAAGTGCATTCACTGTAAATCCAGCCTTTATGGCCTTTTGTCCAGTAGTTCCAGTAGATATTAAGTCTACGTTTTTTTTAATAAGTATTTGTTTGTGGGTATTCAAAAACTGAACCATTTCAGCCTTTTTGCCATCGTGTGCTATAATTGCTATAGTCATGTTCAAATTTATTAAAAACTAAAATTTTGTATTATAAGGGTAAAATGCGTTTTGCATATCTGAATGATTTTGCCCAGTATTTGCTGTTTAGTGATGATTCTATAACGCCTTTTGAACTACTTGAGTGTATGAAAAAAATGGTGCCACCACTTACTTTTGACACTACACCAACATGGTTTATTTTTTTAAAAGATTTGCCTGTTTTAAAAAAAATAAGATCTCCTTTTTTAATTTGTTGTTTTTTAACGGGTCTTCCTTTTGTGGACATGGCAGCTGAAGTTCTGGGTAGTACGATATTTTCTTTAGCAAATGAGGTGTACACCAAACCAGAGCAATCCATACCTCGCTTAGTGGTGCCGCCGTATTTATAGCGCGTTCCTATAAAACCTTTGGCATGATGTACTACACGAAGGGCTTTTGGGCTTGCTGATTTTCGATATGTAGAAGGACTTTTTTTTAATACCCCGCAGGATACTAATGAGAATATTAAAACTATTGAGACTAAAACTTTTTTTATCATTGCAACGTTTTAATGATTAATTCAGCTGTTTTTTTACTGGCTCCAGTGCTTCCAAGTTTTAACTCTAAATCATAATAATCTAAAAACAATGAAGTTCTTTTTTGTTGGTCGGAGATCACGTCAAATTCTTTTTTTATATTTTCAGCAGTAAAGTCATCCTGAATTAATTCTTTTACCACTGGTTTGTCCATTACCAAATTAACTAAGGAAATATACTTGAGTTTTATAATTCTTTTCGCAATAGCATAAGAAATAGCACTACCTTTGTAGCAAACTACTTGTGGAACTTTAAAAAGCGCAGTTTCCAAAGTGGCTGTACCTGAAGTTACTAATGCGGAATAGGCAACACTCAAAATTTCGTACGTACGATTTTGAATTAATGTAACTGGTTTTTTGCCAATAATGGCTTTGTAAAATGAGGCCTCATGACTTGGAGCACCGGCAATTACAAATTGAAATTGTGGATAAAGATCAGGAAGTGTTAACATAGTTTGTAGCATTTTAGTTATTTCTTGTTTTCTGCTACCTGGCAATAAGGCTACAATAGGGCGCTCATCTAAATTAAAAGCTTTTTTAAACTTTTTGGAATTTATTTTAGGAAAATTAGCAATGGCATCAATTAAAGGGTGTCCTACGTAGTTTACTTTGTAGTCATATGAATCATAAAAAACCTTAACAAAAGGAAGGATAACGTACATATGATCAATAGTTGCTTTAATAGTTTTAACCCTGCCAGAGCGAGATGCCCAAACTTGGGGGCTAATATAATAGTGAGTTTGATAGCCTTTAGGTTTTGCCCATTTTGCGATTCTTAAATTAAAACCCGAATTGTCAATAAAAATAAGCGCATCTGGATTAAAAAAATCAATATCTTTTTTACAGAATTTAAGTAACCCTAAAATTTTAAAAATATTTTTTAAAATTTCAGTAAATCCCATAAAGGCACGCTCTTTATAATGTTTTACCAAAGTACCACCTGCGGCCTTCATTAAATCGCCTCCCCAACACCTAATGTTAGCGGATGGATCTTTCTTTTTTAATTTTTTAATTAAATTAGCACCATGCAAATCTCCTGAAGCTTCCCCTGCGATAATATAGTACTTCATACAAACGTTAGCTTAACTTTTTATAAACAATAAACATGGCTACTATTAATGTGGCAATAATTACACCACGTGCCTGATAATTCTTGTGTTGTTTTAAAAACAAGAAAAAAGCGGGAATATTCAGTAACGCTCCTGCAGCTAAAATTGCGCCAATTAAGTTTTCTTCAAAGGCAGCTTCAATAGTTGTTTTTATACTCATGTTTGAAAAACCAACTATCCAAAGAACACTTCCCACGGCAGTGGCTATAAACCCAACAATTACTCCGATTAATACAGGTTTTATAGTGTATTTATTCATTTAAATTCCAAGTATTTAATTCCTGAATGTAGTGATGTGCCGTTAAATCAAACTGGGTAGGTACTACCGAAACATATCCATTTGCGAGCGCCCATTCATCTGTGTCTTCGCCTTTATCTTCGTTTACAAATTTACCAGTTAACCAGTAATATTCCCTTCCCATAGGACTGGTACGTTTGTCAAATTCTTCTTCCCAATGTGCATTAGCTTGCCTACAAACTTTTATTCCTTTTATTTGCGATGCTTGCAGTTTAGGAATGTTCACGTTTAACACTACACCTTTTGACAAACCATTTTCAAACACTTGATTAACAATGGTTAAAATAAATTCCTTGCAGTGACTAAAGTCTGCCTTCATGCTATAATCAAGTAATGAAAAACCAATTGCAGGAATACCCTCAATACCGGCTTCCACAGCAGCACTCATTGTGCCAGAGTAAATTACATTTATGGCAGCATTGGAGCCGTGATTAATTCCGCTTACGCAAAGATCGGGTTTGCGTTTTAAAATTTCATGCGTTGCCATTTTTACGCAATCAACAGGAGTGCCTGAACAGCTGTATTCTTCCTGCGGAGCATCGGTATCAATGCTAGTTTTATCGCAATATAAAGTTTCGCTTATTGTTATGGCATGACCTTTTGCACTTTGAGGACTATCAGGCGCCACTACTAAAACATCGCCAATGGTATTCATAATTGAAATTAAAGTACGAATTCCTGGAGCAGTAATACCATCATCATTTGTTACCAGTATTAAAGGTCTTTTTTTTGTCATAATTTAAAATTAGAAAAGGTTTAATTAAAAATACTAAGAATTAAGCCAGTTTATTTGTATAAATTTTGTGTGATTACATCTAAATTATAAGTATCATTTGGTGTAGTAAAAATACTGTTTTTTACGTCGGAAAATGTAATATTACTCCATAATAAGCGTCTTACATATAACGATACGTAGTAGGCGATATGTCTAAAAAAAAATACATTTAATAAATTAGTAAAAAAGTATATTGCTGCTACTATATATTAAATAGGGTTATTTGTTGATTTTAAATAGTTATTTCAAAGCTTTTAGGAAAAAAACTAATGACAATTGTAAAATTTAGCACAATTATTAGTTGTATATTCATATTTAACTTTAATTTACAGAAAATTTACTTTGCTTTAATTAGCTTAGGAAAAACAGAAAGATTTTAATGAAAAAAAGTGTAATAATTTTATTGTTTGGAGTAATGGCTGGAGTTGCTTCATGTAGTTTCACCCCCAAAAATGATACAGACCCTGATCGAAATAAATTACTTATCGATTTAATTTCCTTTGTATTAGAAAAAGCACATTTTGATGCAAGAAAGGTTGATGATAATTTTTCCAAAGAAGTATTCGAAGATTTTATAGAATCTTTAGATCCTCAAAAAAGATATTTTTATCAATCTGATATTGATGAATTCAGGAAATATGAAAATTTAATTGATGATCAAATTAGAGATAAGGATTTGTCTTTTTTTAAACTTACTTACGAAAGATTTACGGAACGTGTAGATGAAGTGAAAGCGGTATATGCAGATTTGCTAAAAAAACCTTTTGACTTTACGGAAGATGAATCCATTAACACGGATTATGAAAAACTTGAATATGTTTCATCAAAAAAAGAAATGCGCAAGCGTTGGTCAAAGCGTTTAAAATTTAGTGCCTTAAGCACTTATTATGACAGGTTAGAAGAACAAGCGCAGGATAAAGAAAATAAAGTTAAAGATGCTAAGTTTAAAACAGACGCTGAATTAGAAGTTGAGGCTCGTGAGTTAACTTTAACTTCAATAAAAGAATATTTTGAATTTACTGATGATTTAGATGAAAAAGACTGGTTTACGGTGTATATTAATTCTATTGTAGAGTCATTTGATCCGCATACATATTACTTTGCACCAAAGGATAAAGATCGTTTTGATATTTCAATGTCAGGTAAGCTGGAAGGAATAGGAGCGCGTTTGCAGAAGAAGAACGAGAATGTTAAAATCGTTGAAGTGATTTCTGGAGGACCAGCTTGGCGCGGAGAGGAAGTTGAAGTTGGTGATATTATTTTAAAAGTTAAACAAGAAGATGAAACAGAACCAATAAGTATTGTTGGGATGCGTTTGGATGACGCGGTAAGTTTAATTAAAGGACCAAAAGGGACTAAAGTTATCTTAACTTTACGAAAAGTAGATGGAACTATTGACAATGTTGAAATTATTAGAGATGTAGTTGAGCTGGAAGAGACTTATGCTAAATCTTCATTAATTGATAGGGATGGTAGTAAATTTGGGTTAATAAATTTACCAAAGTTCTATTTCAATATGGATGATTACGATCAACGAAATGCTGCGCTTGATGTAGAAAAGGAAATTGAACGTTTAAAAGAAAAAAATATTGATGGCCTTGTAATTGATTTAAGAAATAACGGAGGAGGATCACTAAAAACTGTTGTTGAAATCGCAGGATTATTCATCAAAAAAGGACCAGTCGTTCAGGTAAAAGCAAAAGAAAGTAAACCACAAGTATTAAAAGATACTGATGCCTCAATAACCTGGGACGGACCATTAGTAATTATGGTTAACGAACTTTCAGCTTCTGCTTCTGAGATTTTAGCAGCGGCTATGCAAGATTACCACCGAGCTATTGTTATTGGAAGTAAGCAAACTTATGGAAAAGGAACAGTACAAAATATCATGGATTTAAACAGATGGTTGCGTAGTAGTGATGTTGGCGATTTAGGAGCTTTAAAAATCACCACACAAAAATTTTATCGTGTTAATGGTGGGTCAACTCAGTTGGAAGGTGTGAAAAGTGATGTCGTTGTTCCGGACAGGTACAGCTATATTGATATTGGTGAAAAAGATCAGGACAATCCACTACCTTGGGATAAAATTGAGCCAGCAAATTTTAACTTGTGGTCTAATTTAATGGATTACAAAACCATTATTGAAAAAAGTAAACAAAGAATGGCTAATAACAGTCAGTTGCAACTGATTGATGAAAATGCTAAATGGGTTGCGGAAAGAAGAAATATTTCTGAATTCCCCATGAAGTTTTCAAGTTATAAAAATGAGATAAAATTAAATGAAGATAAAACGGAATATTTCGAAAAGATTGATGAATACAAATCAAATTTAAAATTTAGTTCGTTGCCTTACGAAGTATCTTTAATTGAAAAGGATTCAGTTTTAGGAGAAAAACGTAAGCGTTGGCATGAAAATTTGGTGAAGGATGTATATCTAGAGGAGGCAGTAAACGTGCTGACTGATATAAAATTAGTTCAAAACAGTGCTAGTGGTACTTCGGGTATAATCAATAAGTAAAATAGATGCAACAACGCACAACTTCGTTGAGTGGTTTAGCGCTCCAAAAATTTAAAACTAATTTTTGGAGCGTTTTAAGTTTAGGACTTATTATATTTTGTGGTTTAATTGCTCTTTTTGCATATGTATTGGCACCAGATAATTCTCAAAATGCAAATCAAATGCATTTGTCAATTCATTCGAAACCTCCTGGGTTTAAAGTGAAAATGCTTAGTGTGCCTAATGAAATAAGTAAAGAACAGTCATTGATAAGTAAGTTTTTAGTTGGGGATAAAAACAGTCCTTGGGAGTATCCAATTGAGCAGCTAAAATTTACTGATAAAGCAGTAATTATGTACCCCTACTCTTCGGGGAAAGAATTAAAAGGGGTGCCTAAAAAAATTTTATTAACTCGTTTTCCAAAAGGAAGTACAAAAAGTTCAATTGAAGCCAACTTTGTAGACCACCGTCTATTTATTTTAGGAACTGATAAATATGGCCGTGATTTGTTGAGTAGGTTGTTAATTGGTAGTAGAATATCCTTTAGTATTGGATTTATAGTGGTGTTAATTTCTTTAATAATTGGTGTGCTTTTAGGCGCACTAGCTGGTTATTTTGGAGGGGTTATTGATGTCGTTATCATGTGGATAATTAATGTAGTATGGTCAATTCCAACCTTGCTTTTAGTTATTGCAATTACATTGGCTTTAGGCAAAGGTCTTTGGCAAGTGTATATTGCAGTGGGTTTAACGATGTGGGTGGAAGTTGCTAGAGTGGTCAGGGGACAAGTGTTAAGTATAAAACAACAACAATATGTTACCGCAGCAATAACCTTAGGATATTCTCACGCTCGCACATTGTGGTATCACGTGTTGCCAAATAGTATTGCACCAGTAATAGTTATTGCAGCAGCCAACTTTGCAAGTGCTATTCTTATTGAAAGCGGATTGAGCTTTCTGGGAATAGGAGCACAACCTCCTGTACCAAGCTGGGGATCAATGATTAAAGATCATTATTCATATATTATCTTGGGGAAGGCGTATTTAGCTGTTGCTCCAGGAATAGCAATAATGCTTTTAGTAATGGCATTTATGTTACTAGGGAATGGAATTAGAGATGCCTTAGATGTTAAAGGTTAAAAGGTATCAATGTTTCACAGGGTAAGATTTTACACTTTTAGGAAGGGGAGAAAAAATAAAGAAAAATTAGTCTTATACCATAAATTTGAGATTTAACACATTAGAAAATAAATGTGAAGTATAGACAAAAAAACGTTCTGTAAATTTGGAATTTAGGACTTAGCGGATGTGATTAATCTATGTTACGAAGACATAATTGATAATAGAAAACGTAAAATAATGTAATTCATTAACCCACAACCAAATGAAAAAATACACTTATCCATTACTTATCGCGCTAGTAACGGTGGTATTCTATTTTATTGAAAAAAAATTGGATAAGGACTATTACAATGATTATAAGGAATCCACTAATGACTCGGTGGAAAGTCATAGTTTTAATTATCTACCCACTTCAACTACAGGACAAATTGTTGAACATGCTTATTATACGTTATCTTATAACGAAAAACACGAGCAGGCAGAATGGGTAGCTTATGAACTATTGAAAAAGCATACCGCGTACAACGACTTTAAAAGGCCTTATTTTGAAGTAGATCCATTGGTAAAAACAAATTCTGCCAGTTGGCGAAATTATAAAAATTCAGGATACGATCGCGGACATTTATGCCCAGCGGCAGACAGACGTTTTAATAAAAAAGCACATGATGAAACATTTTTAACATCAAACATTTCGCCACAAAAACATGAGTTTAATGCAGGGATTTGGAATGATCTTGAAAAAAAAGTGCGTTACTGGTTAAAAAAAGATATGCAGTTATTTGTAGTAACTGGACCGGTGTTTGGCAATTCAAAAAAAACTATAGGTAGTGAGCAAGTAACCGTGCCAACACACTTTTACAAAGTGATTTTAAAATACGGATCGGGTAGTCCAAAAATGATTGCATTTTTGATACCGCACCATACCACTTCGCGAAAGCTAAAGCAATTTGTGGTTAAAACTGACAAAATTGAATCTTTATTGGGGATTGATTTTTTTAGTAAACTCCCTGATAATCTTGAAGATAAATTGGAGTCAAAAATAGATGTAGGTTTATGGCTACTGTAAAAAAATATTCCTACATAATTTAAGTTATACGGAAAACACTTTTATATGCGTATTTTATTAATTTCTTGTTTTTTTTCGTTGATTTTTAATACTACTACTAGTATATTTGGTCAAAATGAAATAGAATTTGGTGGTATTGGAGGTTTCAATTTGTCCAATGTAGTTGGTAGCGATGTTAGTGATGATAATGGATTGCGAGTTGGCTTGCACCTGGGAGGTTATGCTCAATTTGAAATCGATAGTGAGTTCGGTTTTAGGCCTGAATTGCATATTTTATCAGTAAAAGGAACAAGTTCAGGGGGTTTCAGAACTATTTACATGGATTTTCCGCTATTGGCAACATATCAATTGGCAGAAAAGTTTAAAGCGATGGCAGGGGTACAGCCTTCTTTATTGTTAACGGCAAGAGTTGATGACGGTAGAGGAACTATTACAAACGATATAAGAACAATCGATCTTGGATTTGTACTTGGAGGTTGGTATGAGCTTGACGAAAAGTGGGGCATAGGAGCTCGTTTTGTGCCAGGTATAAGTAGAGTAGGCGCAAGTGGTCAAGAGAGGTCTTACAATTTTAACTTTCAACTATCGGTAGGATATCGATTTTTGTAAAACTTTTGTTTAAGCTTCAAAAGGTTGCTTAAACTAAAGGTAAAAGTTTTACATTGAAGCATGGCTTTTGGTGTATTGTTTTATTCCTGGATCTGGATGTATCTATTTGCTATTAAATGAATTAATCTGAGGTTAGGAACACTACAAACTTCTGTAAAGGAAATGATGATATATTATTTTTAGTTAATTTTACTTCAATAAAAACAGTAAACGTTTTAAATAGTATTTTTGGATTCTTAAATGTACTAACAAATATCAATTTAACGGTTATATTGGTTCTGATTTAAATTTTTAAATGGATAATTTAATGTTGGAAACGGTACAAATAGCATGAATTGTTAGTCAAACAATAAAAATTAAAAGTACATGATGCAATGGGAACAACTTCTTTCTTTAAAGCGGCAAGGAGATACCAATAAGCGCTTGCGGAAGGAACAAGATGAAACCCGATTGGGTTTTGAGGTGGATTATGATCGTATTATTTTTTCAACATCATTCCGAAGTTTACAGGATAAAACACAAGTAGTTCCTTTATCAAAAACAAGTTTTGTACATACCCGATTAACCCACAGTTTAGAGGTTTCAGTAGTTGGACGCTCACTCGGACGTATCGTTGGAAAAAAAATTATTGAAAAATATCCGGCGTTGAAAACCATACACAGGTATCATTTTAATGATTTTGGTGCCATTGTTGCCGCAGCAGCGCTTTCGCATGATATTGGCAATCCTCCTTTTGGGCATTCGGGCGAAAAAGCCATTGGCGAATACTTCAAATCAGGTAATGGAAAGCAGTATAAAAATGAGCTTTCACCAAAACAGTACACGGATTTGGTTAAATTTGAAGGGAATGCAAATGGATTTAAAATTTTAAATGAAACAAAACAAGGAATTCAAGGAGGTTTACGTTTGTCCTATGCAACACTTGGAGCTTTTTTAAAATATCCCAAAGCATCACTTCCGCATAAGCCAACACCTCATATAGCGCATAAAAAATATGGTTATTTTCAAAGCGAAGCTTCTTTTTTTGAAGATTTAGTTAAAGATTTGGGCATGATTGCTCATAAAGTTGATGGTGAAATTTGTTACCATCGTCATCCATTAACTTTTTTGGTGGAAGCAGCCGATGATATTTGTTATACTATAATCGATTTTGAAGATGGTATTAACTTAGGTTTGGTCGAAGAAGATTATGCGCTAGAGTATTTAATAAAATTAGTAAAGCGTAGCATTAATACAAATAAGTATCATGCCCTTACAACAACGGCTGAACGTCTAAGTTATTTACGCGCATTGGCTATAGGAACGTTAATTAATGAAGCCGCTGAAATTTTTTTGGAAAATGAACAAGATATTTTGGCAGGAAAATTTTCTACGGACTTACTGCGCAAAAGTAAGTATCATGCGCAAATAAGCGACATCATTAAAATTAGTGTAAAAAAAATATATCAAAGTAATGAGGTGGTTGAAAAAGAAATTGCAGGCTATCAAATTTTAAATACCTTGTTGGATACTTATTGCACGGCAACAAAAAGTTACCACAATCAAAGTCAAACAGCTTATGATAAATTAATTTTAAAAGCGGAAGGCGCTCATTTCGATTACAAGAATGAGGATGTATATTTACGCCTAATTAGTATAAGTCAGTACGTAGCAAGTTTGACTGATGGGAGTGCACTGCAAAAGTTTAAAAAGGTAAAAGGGCTAAGTGTTTAATTTTTTACATTTATAGGTAAAATAAGGAAAGAGATATGGAAAGGGAAAATCAATATTCAAAATTTTATAAAGGGTGCACTACTGTAGAATTAAAAAAAATAATTACTCAAAAAGAGCTTTATCATGACGAGGCAAGAGTAGCAGCCTTTTTAGAATTGAAAAATCAAGGAATATTACTAAATTCAGAAGAAGAAAGTGAGCTTCAAAAATTAACGTCTAACCTAAAAGTGTCCGATCAAAAAGCTCAAAGTAAAAAAAAAGAGGGTCAAAAACCTGAGATCAATAATCCTTTGGAAACGCCAAGTTTGTATTCCCCAACAGCAGTTTTAGGATTTACCATATTATTTTCAGTCATTTTTGGTGGTATTTTAATGTTTCTTAATTTAAGAACCTTAAATAAAAAATCTACGGCACTAAAAGTGCTGTTTGCAACTATAGGATTCATGTTAATCGGAGGATTAGTTGCTCAATGGAGCGAAATGAATCAATGGGTCATTATGCTTGTAAATGTAATTGGAGGTATCGTATTAATTGAATTCTTTTGGAAAAAATATATTGGAAATACCTCAAATTTTAACAGAAAATCAATCTTGAAGCCAGCAGTAATTTCATTATTGGTATCTTTTTTAGTGACTTATCTTTTTATATATTTAAATCAAGGAGTACTGCCAGGAATGTAGTTTTAAATTGTCAGAAATTAGGCTAGGTATAGCTAATTTATGGATTTGAAATTATTTGTGGTACAATAATTGTTAATTAATTATCAACTAAAATACAAGCAATATGAAAACGTATATACTAACATTTTTGGGCGCATTGTCTTTCTGTATGTTGTCTGCTCAAAATTCTGATAAATTAGCGGAGGATCAAAATCCGAATTATAAAGTAGCAATGGAGAAATATATGGAAAGCCCTAAAGAGCTTACCTTATTACAATCAACAACAGTACAGGAAACGTATAAGGCAATTGATCCTTTAGAAGAAAAAAGAGAGCTACGATCACAAAGAAGACAATATAGAGCGCAACGACCATATTGGAGGCACCAACGTAGATTGGAACGTATTAAAAACACGCGCTATTACGAAAATAATAACAATTGGGGTGGATTTTATAATTACGGTTACCGTAATAATTTTATAGGAAGGCACCAACGATTCAGAAATTACAATTACTTTGGAGGAGGCTTACTAGGTTTGGGTCTTGCAGGATCTTGCCTAATAAATTAAAATATAACTTAAGAATTTAAGATAGAAATCATACGAATGAAAAAATCAATAATTACCCTAGTAGCAGCCGCTTTTAGCTTATCAATTATAACCACATCTTGTTCACGAAAAATCACACGAGTAGCAACTGATACCACTATTGATCTTAGTGGGCGTTGGAATGATACCGATTCTAGATTAGCCGCAGAGGAACTTTCAGAAGAAATTTTAACAGGAGACTGGATTACCGATTTTGTACAAAAAAATGGAAAAAAACCAGTAATGATTGTTGGTTTAGTACGCAATAAATCGCACGAGCATATTGAAAGTGAAACGTTCATCAAGGATATTGAAAAAGCTTTAATTCAAAAACAAAAAGCACGTGTAGTGCAAGGAGGAAAAATGCGAGAGGAATTGAGGGCAGAAAGAGCAGATCAACAAAATAATTCTTCAGTATCAACTATGAAAAAATTCGGACTTGAAACTGGTGCCGATTATATGTTACAAGGAAATATTAATTCAATAGTTGATGCCCATAAAAGAGAAAAAGTAGTGTATTACCAAATTGATTTAGAATTAACGCACCTTCAAACCAATGAAAAAGTTTGGATTGGCGATAAAAAAATAAAAAAATTCGTAAAAAATTAAAATCAATAAGTGAAGGATATATTCAAATACAATAGCTACATGTAGCTATTGTATTTGAAGTTACACCTTTTATTATAAGTTGATATAAAAAAGGCTTTCGATACAGAAAGCCTTTTTTTTAGAGAATAAACGAGGTATACTTACACGAACACAAAAAAGATATAATTTTTTAGATGATTTTGAAGTTTACATTTTCAGGTTACTACACCGCTATTTTAACGTTGGTATTACTTACAACTAGCTGTGCCACCTACAATTCTAAAAGTGAAATTTTCCAAGCAAAATTACAGCAAGGTAATATTGAAGGAGCTTTAGCATCAGTGGAAAAAAATAAATTTTTATTAAAACCACGCAATAAACTACTTTATTTATTAGAAAAAGGAAAGCTTTCTTATTTAAAAGGGGATTATAATGCAAGTAACTTACTATTTAATCAAGCTGATAATTTAATTGAGTCTAATGTTAGTTCAGTAGGGAGTCAAATTTTAGGAACTTTACTCAATCCTGAAAAAGAAACTTATAAAGGAGAGGATTTCGAAAAAGTAGCTATTCATTACTATAAAGCATTAAATTATGCCTTTTTAAACCAGTATGATGAGGCTTTGGTGGAAGCTAAACGAATCAATTTACAATTGCTTCAGCTTAATGAAAAATATCCACAAGGAAAAAAGAACCACTATAAGGACGATGCTTTTGCGCATAATTTGCAAGGCTTATTGTATGAAGCTTTGGGAGATATCAATAATGCGTTTATAGCATACCGAAACGCAGTCGATCTTTACTTACAAAATAATGGTATTTATATGGGGGTAGCCGTGCCAGATCAATTAAAGCAGGATTTGTTAAGAACAGCTACGGATATAGGTTTTGCAGATCAAGTTATTCGTTATGAGGAAAAATTAAATACAAAATATCAATCTGGCTCAAAGGATAATGAAGTTGTTGTTTTTTGGGAAAATGGACTAGTGCCTTATAAAGATCAAACCTTTTTTACTTTTACAATATTGCCAGGCAATAGAGTAGGTTATGTAACAGTTGTAAATGAAGAGTTAGGAATAGATTTACCATTGCCAATAGATACGGGAGGAGATAATAAATCTGATTTCTCTGATTTAGACGTGTTTAATATATCATTTCCAAAATATGTACGTCGTAATGCATTTTATAAAAATGCAACAATACAAGTTGAAGGAAGGTCTTTTCCAATGCAACTAGCTGAAAATTACGAAGAAATAGCCTTTACCACGCTTAAGGACAGGAGATTCAGAGACATAGGAAAAGCAGCCCTAAGGTTAGCGGCAAAAAAGGTATCGCAATACGCACTCAAAAACCAAAATGAAGATTTGGGAGCATTGTTAGGATTGTTTAATGCATTAACCGAAGGTGCGGATACCAGAAATTGGCAAAGTCTACCAAGTCACATTTATTACACGCGGGTACCTTTAAAGCAAGGTGAAAATACATTAACATTTAAAGCTGGTAATAATGATATCGATCAAGAAATAAAAGTGCAATCCAAAGGAACGCTTCAGTTTCAAAAAGTGGTCACGCCTAAAGTTTACAGGTGATTGGTAAAAAAAACTTAGAAATTAGTATTTTTGCACCTTATGAAAATACTACATTTAGACAACAACCACCCTTTGTTAAAGCAGCAACTTCAAGCAGCTGGATTTCAAAATGACGAAGATTATACATCATCTAAATCAGATGTAGAAAATAAAATTGCAGTTTATGACGGTATCGTTATTCGTAGTCGTTTTAAAATTGATGCTCAATTTTTAGATGCAGCTAAAAACCTGAAATTTATTGCAAGAGTAGGCGCAGGTTTAGAAAGTATTGACCTGGATGAAGCAGCAAAAAAAAATATACAACTATTTTCAGCGCCCGAAGGTAATCGAAATGCGGTTGCCGAACATACGCTGGGTATGATTTTAAGTTTATTCAATAAATTGAACATTGCTAATAGTCAAATAAAACAAGGGCAATGGTTAAGGGAAGCTAACCGGGGTATCGAATTAGATGGATTAACCGTAAGTCTAATAGGCTACGGAAATATGGGGAAGGCATTTGCGAAAAAATTAAGAGGTTTTAACGTTGAAGTCTTATGCTACGATATTAAAAGTGATGTCGATGACAGTAATGCAGAGCAAGTAGATTTGGATGAAGTTTTTGAAAAAACAGATGTCTTAAGCATTCACACCCCTTGGACACCATTAACCAACCAAATGATTAATGCTCACTTTATTTCTAAATTTAAAAAATCATTTTGGTTCTTTAATACAGCACGAGGCAAAAGTGTGATAACAAAAGATTTGGTAGCGGCATTAAAATCGGGTAAAGTTTTAGGAGCGGGCTTGGATGTGTTGGAATATGAAAAACTTTCCTTTGAAAAATTATTTGCTGATTCCAATCAAATGCCAGCTGCTTTCAAGGAATTACTCGAGTTTGACAATGTATTGTTGAGTCCTCATGTAGCAGGTTGGACCGTACAAAGTAAAGAAAAGTTAGCCCAAACTATAGTGGATAAAATTCTATCTATTTACCATTCTTAATTAAATTTTTGTTTTTAAATTAATAAACTCAAATATCATTGCATGAGCAAGAGTTTTGTTTTAGTTTAAAGTATCATTCGAAAAAGAGTCTTTTTAAATGGAAAGTTTAATGTCGGAAACGGTATATTATTTCAAAATAATTAAAAAGTCATTTTTTTTACCTTTTTTTAAATTTTATTGGGAATAAAAAAGAGAAATCATCTTTTATTTACGTTATTAAAATTAATATCTATTTATTAAATTGCAATATGTCAGGAACTATTGAGCAATTAAAAACAACGCCAAAATCGCTGGACTATTTTGATGAAAATAGAAGGCTAATTTCTGCAATATTAGCTGTATTAGTTGGTGGACTAGGTATCCATAAGTTTTATTTAGGGTATACTAGAGCAGGTTTTTTGGCAATTTTTATTGTTTTTTGTTTTTGGAATAAGTGTTTTGATAGCCTTAATTGAGGCTATTAATTACCTGTCAAAAACTGATGAAGAATTTTACGAAACCTATATCAAGAATAAGAAAGCTTGGTTTTAATACATAAACTATGATTGTTAAAGAATTTATTGATGCACTTTCAGCAAATCAGGAAAAAGAATTGCTTTTTGAATATGCTCCAGGGATGTTAGTAGGTGCCAATTACCATATTACCGAAGTAAAAAATGTGCATGTAGATAGTGTGGACTGTGGCGGGCAATCCGATAGCTGGGATGAAACTATAGTGCAATTATGGGAAAGTCCCGATGAAATAGGAAAAAAAGATTTCATGACAGTCAATAAAGCCCTTCAAATATTAAAACGCGTATCAAAAGTAAAAGCCTTTAAGTCCAACTCTTTGGTAAAAATTGAATACAGCAATTCGCAATTTCATACAGCTAACCTAGATGTAACTACAATTAGATCAAACGGAAATCAATTAATTTTGTCGTTACATGTAGCATCAACGGACTGCAAAGCAAAAGAATTGTGTGGCGTACCACAGCCAGCGGAAGAAGTAAATAGTTGTACGCCAGGGGGCGGTTGCTGTTAAATGATGGAGCTACAAGGTTTTCAAATAAGGAGATTAACACATCTGGACTGGGGGAGTATATCTTCAAATATACGCCGAAGGTCTGGATACTGGTGTGGCATCATTCGAAACAGGAGTACCTTCTTGGAAAGTATGGAATCAAGCCAATGATGATCAGTGTCGGTTAGTGGTTAGCCTTAATAAACAAGTAGTAGCTTATGCAGCGTTACTTCCAGTGTCTTTAAGGCCTCAATTTAGTGGTGTAGCTGAGGTGTCATATATGTGTCAGCAGCATATCGAGGTGTTGGAGCAGGAGCTAAATTGCTAAAAGAACTTATACGAACAAGCGAAGTTTTTGAATGTTAGACATTACAAGTATCTATTTTCAAGGAAAATACATCAGCACTCACACTATGTAAAAACCTAGGTTTTGTAGAAATTGGCAAACGCGAAAAATTAGCCAAACGAAATGGGAAATGGTACGATGTAATCATGCTAGAGCGCCGAAGTTCAGTAGTGGGTAATGACTAATTT
>NZ_AFPB01000021.1 GCF_000218485.1 Aquimarina agarivorans
GTTAATAATATGAGTGGGCAGCTTATTATGCAGGCAGAGTATTCTCAAGCTACAAATGCAATTGATGTTACTGGTCTTAGTAATGGTATCTATTTAGTGGAAATTTCAGATGAAAATTCAGGAGATAGTATAGTAAAACAGTTTGTTAAAAATTAATTTAAGTTAATTTTTTAAACTCCCAAGGATTAATTTCATGGGAGTTTTTTAGTTTATAAGGATAAGGGAGGCATTTAAAAAACGAGCCTATTTATAAAAAAGTTGCTCGTTAATTGAATCGATTACTTCTTAATATATTTTTAAATTGATTTTTTAAGTCTTCTCCCGAATCGTAAACCATTTGTTCATTGCTAGGAAAGGGAATTTCTTCGCTATCAATTAGGTTTAAATGAGTTTCATTTAAAGCTCTAGTATCTCCTTTATAATTTGCATAGAGGTGTTCAAAAACGGTCGTTGTATTTAAAGGATAGCTGTTTAAGTGTTGTTGAGTGCTGTTATCAATCAATTTTACAGTAGCCTGTACATTGGCATTTTTGTATTGTTGTAGCTCATAATATTCGCAAATAGCTTTTTCTTTAGTTTCAATTATAATTTTTTGTTTATGTTCATCTAAAACAAAATTTCCATCCTTATCAAGTAGATATTCTTCATTTACAATTTCTTTTTCATAGGTATGTTGAGTTTCTTTAATCCTTTCGGGAGAAATTAGAATCTCGTTAAAAAGAAATAAAATGCTATAATCATATGAAGTATTTGGCGTTTTATTAGTGTGGAATGCTGTCCAATAACTATTTAAATCATAGGTTTCTATGTTTAACAAATCATTTTCTAAGTTTTTGGGTATAATTTGATTGGTATTATTGGTTAATGAAATCAGCACATATTCAATACCATTTGTATGCGCTTGATCAAGTAAATCGCGCGTGTTTTTATAATTTGGATAGATTGACTCTAAGTAGGATAAAGTTTCATGGGTGTTTCTGAAATCATTTTTATTTTTTGCATTTTGAAATGCGGTAGTTCCATCCTTGTATAAAAATGCCGCTAAGTTTTTCTTACTTTCAATAATCTCATTGGTATAATCAGAAAATTTAAAAACAGCTTTTTTAGAACTATTTAAATAGTGTAAGGGTAGCAGAGGTTTTATACGCTCTTGTCTATTTCTAAGTTTTAAATAAGTATGATAAATTTCGTCTAGATTAGTTGGATTGTTTTCTCGTGTTAAAAAATCAATTCGTTTTAAATTTTTAGAACTCGCCTTTTTAAAGGCATCCTCAAGTATGGGGATATAAGCCTGCTTTTTTTACTTGTTTTATTTCGCGATAACTTATCAATAGCTTTCTCAATAGAACTATCATAATTACCCTGTGATAAGGATTTTTGCGTGTTTTTAACTCCACTACATGAAATAGTGAATAGTAAGGATGTAATTAATAGTATAAATTTTTTCATGCTTGGCGTTTTATTAGCTAATTCAAAAGCTATGCCAATTATATTTGGTAGGCTTAGCCAGCTATCAATTCTTTTTGTACTCCATTAGCCATGTATATCAAAATATCTTCGGCTTGAATAGTAAATTCATTGGAAGGATTTTTAATAAGTTGGCCTTTACGGCTCACGGCGAGTAGCACAATGTTATGTTGCTCTTTTTGTTCGATAAATGCTGAGGTATAATTTTTTCCTACTAAAGGAGAATTAGAGCTAAGTTTAGTTTCGCAAATGTCTATATCAGTTGCAGAATTGGAGGTGGCAATTAAATCTTCGGTCAGTAAAGCTACGTTGGGTTCAAAAACATAACTGGCAATAAATTTTGAAATAATTTCCTTTCGGGGAATAATGTATTGAATGCCTAAGTAATTGAATGATTCTTTAAGTTCGCTATTTTCAATTGCCACCACACATTTAAGATTTTCATACTGCTTTTTTAGGCTTATTGAATATACAAGGGTGTCAGTATCATTATCAAAATTTATGTACACACGTTTTGATGATTCAATATTTGCCTTTTTTAAGCTTTCAAAATCGTTCAATTCTGTTTGTAATACAAAGCAGGTTTTGGAATTGTAAAGTTGCTTTATTTGTTTTAAATCTTCTTCATTATCAACAATGATAGCTAAAGGTTCTTTGGCTTTTACAATTTGTTCCGCTACTTGTTTTGAAAATGAATTCCAACCTATAATAATGCAATGATTAGAATTTTTTGTACCCAATAGCCCCATTTCTTTATTTTTTAAATATTCTTTAATTCTTAAGTTTAATTCGGTGAGCAAGTATCCTAAAATCCCTAAACTTCCAATAACAAATAAAAAACCGATCAACCTTCCCCAAAAGGAAACAGGATAAAAATCCCCATAGCCTACGGTAGTTAATGTAACTAACGAATACCAATAGGCGTCAGCAATATTGTTAATATTTCCGTCAGGAAAATTAGATTCCACCACGTATAATTGGTATACTAAAAGATTATATCCTAAAATAAATCCTAAAAAGGTGATTATTTTTTTTGGATTTAGCATTGGGCAGATAGTCTTTTAAAGTGCTCTAATTTTTCTTTATTGCAACTGCTTAGTTCAATGTAAGTGGTGTTGTTTTCAGGAAAAGTATGAATCGCCAAATGACTTTCCGCTAATAACCAAAAACAAGTGTAGCCTTGTAGATCAAAATGATGTTCGGTAAAGTGAACAATGGTAAAACCACTATCGATTAATTGCTTATCGAATATTTTTTTTAAGCGGTCGGGTTCCGTTTCATTTATCCACAATTGATGATTGTAAATTTGAGCTTCGACTTCTTTATATTTTATATCCATCATTCTTATTTTGAATCCCAATTTAATTTAGAAATAAGGAATGTTATTTCTATTATTTCACATTCTAGTTTGTAAAGTTATTCTAAATACATTTTACGATATTTTATAACAAAAAGATACTAGAATCAACACTTCATTTTAATTACAAAAAGTTGAAATACTGAGTTCAGTATCATTTTATTCAACTTTCAAAATTGTCAATTCGAGTGATTTTCGTTAGAAAATTTTATCGAGAAGGTCAATTTTGATATGAAAAAGATGATTCTCGATATAAAATTCTTACAGAATTTCACTCGAACTAGCATCTTTTTCTTACATCGAACTCACGTTAAAAATAGTTTTTTACAATTATATTTTATCAATTTTACTCACAACTAATACAAATCCCAATTGCCTTTCAAATAATATTTGTAAAGCACAGGATTGTGAATTTTATTTATGTCCGTACTATCCACGGTTGAGTTAAAAAAGGCATCTTTTCCAAATGAAGTTAATAATTGCATGGCTTCATTATTAATCCATTGAGTAGACACATTTTTAAAAGTACTACTTTTTAATGCTAGTTTTAAATCCATCGGATTTGTTTTTTTTGCACCTAAAATCCACCCCCATTCGCCCATGGAAATAATTTGATTGTGCATGGGCACTGTTTTAAAATTAGCTGATTGCAAGGTGTTGTTAATACAATTAAAAGCTTTGGTGGCAAAATACGGGCTTCCTGCCTGAGTAATAATAAAACCGTTGGGACGCAACTTGCGGTAGCAGTGCGTGTAAAATTCATGGGAATATAAACGTCCTAATTCGATATTTCTGGGATCGGGTAAATCGATAATAATTACATCATAAAAGGAATTAGCGTCTTGTTCCAAATGATTGTAAGCATCTTTATTGTAAATGTTTAGTTTACTACTACTCATAGATCCATTATTGCTATTAATCAATACGGGGTGTTCTTTACCTAACGCTGTCATTTTGGGGTCCAAATCAACCATATCAATTTTTTGAACACTTGGATATTTTAATAGTTCGCGAACCGCACAACCATCGCCACCGCCTAAAATTAAAATATCTTTTGGCATGCCAGCTAATTGCATTATTGGATGTACTAGTGGTTCGTGGTACATTTCCTCATCAATGGTGCAAAATTGCAAATTTCCATTTAAGTACAGCCAATGTTCATTTTTCCATTCGGTGAGCACTATTTTTTGGTACTTGGTTTGTTCCGAAAAAATGACCTTGTCTTTATATTTTTTTTGTTCTCCCCACTGAATAATTGGTTTGGTATACAAAATTCCTGAAATTAATATTCCAAAAACAAGGATTAATAAGGCGTTCAGTTTTTTTAAACGCAGCAAGGCTATCTTCTGCTTAAAGCGAAATAAAACAATAATAGCTACTAGAAAATTGATGATTCCTAAAACAAATGGAGTATATGATAATCCTAAAATTGGCAATCCAACAAACGCAAAAAATACTCCACCGAGTAGGCTTCCATAATAATCTTTTTCAAGTATGGAAGAAATATTGGTTTTCAAATCTTCATACTCTTTATTAATACGCACTACCAATGGAATTTCCAGTCCGATAAGTAAACCTACCAGCATGCTAAGCGCATAAATTAAAATTTCATAGTAAAGCGAGAAGGCGGCAATAGTATATACCACTACGGACGAAAAAGCAACCACTAGAGACAGGCTTACCTCCAAAAGAAGAAAATTTTGAATTAAATTGGAATGAATACGTTTGCTCAACCGACTACCAAGGCCCATACAAAAAAGCATAAGCGAAACAATCATAGTCCATTGAAAAATGGAGTTTCCAATAAAATAAGTTGCCAGCGTTGAAAGAACATACTCAGCAACAATGCCCGCAAATCCAGTGGCAAAAATGGCGGCTTTTAAAACAAAGGAGTTGTTTTTTAAAAAGTACATAAAATAAAAATAGCGGCTCCAATATAAGCAAAGGCTTCTACAAGGGCAGCTCCTAAGTTTGGTTTAGACTGATTGATAATTTCATCCGTTAAACGTTGTCCAGGAAGTAGAATCTTGTCACTCACCAAGCGCATTACAGGTAAAATAATGATCCCTAAAAGGGTGTATGTTAAAATTTCAATTACGGAAGTTTGCAAGTCTGTAAAAGGCTCAATCATAGCATTCATAATTACTATACTAATGGAAATAACAGCACCTGCAAAAGCAATTCCAGCGGCAACATTGTCCTTTTCAATTTGATCATGGATGTCGTATCCAATCCACCAGCTAAATATTTTAGTACTAATAATTAGCATAATATTTCCAATAAACCAGTAGCCTACAAAGGTGATTAATCCTTCGGTTAAACTACTCGCTTCGCCAATTAGAGCTCCGTACAATAAAAAGGCGTTGCCAATGTAAATTGCCGCTTCAATAATACCAGTACCCTCATTTCTGTCCTGTAAAATTTCTTTTTTTATAGAAAATTTTGGAAGCATCAATTTATTTGAAACCAAAATGGAAACATGAAGTAAAAACATACCTAATATGCTATAAATTCCAATTAGCTTGGCATCTTCAATAAAACCATAGCTTTCGCCTGAAATGGCAGCAATTAGAATAATGGTTATGGCCGAAAAATAACCCACGTAGGCAATGCTGAAAGCAAAATTGTCCTTTTCAACTAATTCATGATTTACCAGGGTAGTTGCATTTAGGGTATTATAAAGTATTTTTCCAATAAAAAATAAAACGAAAACAATAGCCAAATACCCCAAACTATGAAGTAAGCTATTGACATTTATAAATTCGGTTAGCGTATTCATACGTAATTATTATTTTCCGAAACCACCGCTTCTTCCTCTTGACGAAGAGGATGAACTAAATCGGTTAGCGTTTCGAGTTGTTTTTGAGTAGCTTTTACTTGATGTGTAACCTCGGGACTTTAAACTGGACGAGCTTTGTGCAACTTTGCTGCGAACTTTGCTTTTAAAGTCAGAGGGCTTTTTGTTCCAACTGGTATTGGTGTTAGTTTTTGAGCGGGTTCCGTATTGATTGTTTTTCCCGTAATAGTCCGTACGTCCGCGGTAATTTCTTCGGTAATCGTTCCAATCACTTCTAGGGTAACCGTAATAACCACCATAACCGTAGCGAGGCCCAAAAAATAAATCACTCATTAAACGGTAACGTCCGTAGAAAATCCAAAATGAGCTCCCATTACTATGCGTTTGCCATTGTCCGTACTGTGGATTGCCTACATAACCGTTTGCCCCTGCAGGTGCCGAGTTTTTATCCAGCACTCCGTTTTCTTTACTCAAAATGGTCATGCCCAAATCGTTTTGGTAATCTTCAAAAACAATGGGAGATACTTCCAACCAGTCCGTAGTTTCAATTTTGATATCAGAAGCTTGCGCTGTGGTGTCAGCCAGTTGATCTCGTGTAAGTTTTGGTTTTTCTTCTTGAATCAGAATTTGATACTTGTGGTAGTATTTGTCAATATCTTCACGATAATCCATATCTGCAAGAATTACTGAATAATCACTCTTGTCAATATATTTTGTAATGATGTTATCAACAGGTGATTTTACAAATTTAGGCCGTTGTTCAGTTTTGCTTCCGCAAGAAATTAGGCCTAGAAATAAACCAAAAATGGAAAGAAATAGTATGAGAAACTTTTTCATAGTGGTGTAATGTTAACTTACCGGCAATATATTACTAATTTCGAAAGGCTTAACTTTTTTTCCGATACTAGCTTCAAATTCATCTTCGCCCCACTGTTCAATGGTTAAAAACTGATCTTCGTCATCATTTTCGTAGTCAAAAGAAATCAATTCAGTCCAATCTTCACTATCTACATCGCGATAAAAGCCAGGAGATTGCTCGTCAAAATGATAAGTAATGCCTTCAAATAAAATTTGATTGGGAAATTTATCATGATTTTTGAAATAAGTGGCTACATCTTCTCCTAATTTTCTAAATTTTATTTTTTTGAAAATACAGATTTCAAGCCCTTCATCTTCTTCTATAGTTAAGTAACGTATTTTACCACGCGATTCAATTAAAAATTCGCGTGAAAAAAAATGATCACCCCAATCATATTCGCCCATTTTTTTTACGGTCCATGTCTCCATGTCATAATCCAGTAGATAGCCTTTTTCAAGGTCTGTAACCTTAATATTGGTAGGGTCAAAGTGTGGGTCTTCTTCCTTTTTTTTAAACATATCAAATATGCCCATGTTGGTTGTTTTAAATTTATTTATATATACTAGTTGACGTAACAATCAATTTATGTTTGAAAGAAATAATTTTAACAAGTAATTTTCTGATAATAAAAATAGCTATATTATTACCTAATTACATTAAATTTTACTGATAATTGAATTGGAATTTTTTGTCATTGGTTTGACCCGAATTATGTATTAGAAAATTTATTGGCATCGCCAAAGGGTATAATACCCCGAGGCTTGTCTCGAAATGAAAGCTTTTTTCTAACGAATGTCTTGTGGGCTTGCTCCGAGGTAGTTTACTTCAACATGGAATCACTTCAAAAACAACCATTGAGTTATACTTTTTGATTTAGCACAGCGGTATGTATAATTATATGGAAGTACATTTATCAATAATTATACAGGAGGTTACAATTCTAAAAATAAAAATGCCAATACAGATTAAATACTGTATTGGCATTTTTTTAATTAACTATAAGAAGCTTAATTAATAACTAGTTTTTTAATTTTAGAAGCTGTTTCAGATTGGTACTTAACAATATAAACACCTGCTGAAAGATCTTTGTTAGTGAACTCTTTAATAGAGTTGTCCGCTACACTAAATTCTTTAACAAGTTTACCGTTAACATCAAAAATTTCAACATCATACGACTGTGTTTCTGTAGAAAAATAAACCTCATCAGTAGCAGGGTTTGGATAAATAGTCAAATTATCTTCACTTCCTAATTCATCAGTGGTGCTAACTATTTTGGCACCGCTTCTATTATTAGTAGGTGCTGGTACAAACTTCCAACGAGATGACTGCCAAAATAAACTAGATGGTCGTTGCTCTATTTCTGCAAAATTTTGATCGCTTACACCTCTAAAATATTTTCCAGTTTCTCTATTTTCTAAAAAATAATATCCGTCATCATCACTAGTAACCCTTCTCCACTGTGTATACTTGTTAGCAGAAGGACGCTGAATTAATAAACTTAGGTCAGCATTTGTTTTTGGTCTAAAATACATATCATTGTAAACATTTTTAAGGTGAAAATATCCATTATTAGTTGGTATTTGCTCCCATACGTTCTGTAAACCAACCCAACTAGCATCACCTTGGTTTATTGTTGCTCCGTTAGTTTTATTACTAACTCTTAATTTTTTTCCAGTTGCTTTGTTTACAATGTAAAATTGAGCTTTTTGATTGCCATTCGATCGAGTTTTAGGCTTGTAATATCTAACATAAGATACTTTCATACTAGTACCGTCAATGGCATCTGTTACAGGTCCTACAAAGCTAGGAAGGCTAAGTATGGCCAAACTAAACATGATATTTGTTGAACCATGATTAGTAGAGTTGGTAACAGATCTAATTAATTGATTGTCAAAATAGAAATTCATTACAGTAGGCGTCCATTCTAAGCCGTAAACATGGTAATCATTACCTAAATTTTCATTTGGATAGTCAAAATGTTCTGAATCTACTGGGTGTTTTGTGTTACCATTAACTACCCATGTATCAGACCAATTATGAACATTAGTAGCTATTTGGTTAGGGTAGTGTCCTTCGTTAATGTCTATTTCGTAACGATCTTCACCAGCAGGGCTTCCAGTACGTGGCCATAACCAAAAAGAATTGTTAGTTCCAGTAGCAGCAGCATAACGATATCTTGCTTCAAAATAACCATAAGTAAATTGTTTTTTAGTCCAAACACTACCGCTGGTCCATTGTTTTCCTCCACGATTTTCTTTTTTGTTTGTAATTTCGAGAATACCGTCAGCAATTTTAACATTTTCTCTCCATCTACTTGCTAAGTGCCAAGAATCAGCTGGAGTACCATTTTCCGATATCCACTTACCGTCGAAATCAGAATCTAGTCCATTAAACTCGTCAGACCAATCAAGTTCGTAATTTGATAAATTGACGGATTGTCCCTGAATAAAGAACGAAAATAACGTCGCACATAATGTCGTTGTTAGTGCTTTAATTTTGTTCATAATTTGTTTTTTTTTTGATTAATTGATTACTGCGAATATATTTTGGAATAGAAAATAACTAATATAAAAATATCATAAATTAGGTGTTAAAGTTACCGAAAAGCTTTTTGTTACTAGGTATATAGAAAAAATGGTAAGAATATATGAGCATAAATTTCAAGAGTGTTTTGAACTGTGTAATTCAAGTTTTTTACTTTTAAAATTGTTAATTATGGGTTTTTTCTTACAAAATTAAATTTTGTGTTAAAAAATAATAGTAAACTTGATTTTGTGTGTTAATTCATTAAAAATTTACAAGTGAA
>NZ_AFPB01000020.1 GCF_000218485.1 Aquimarina agarivorans
CCCGACGGCAATAAATAGAGATTTTATGCTGCGTATTTTATATCCTTATGGTTAAAATATTTAGCTACTCTTTGGCTATTTTCAGTTAGCATTTTCATATGATTCTTGACATTTTCTTCAAGCTGTTTTTCGTTTTTAGGAGCAGGTTTTTCAGATAAAGCATATTTTAAATCACAGTTTAGATACTCATCAGGGTTTTTCTCTGGAGAATAAGAAGGCAAGAAGAATAACTCAATATGTTCCAGTTTTTCTTCAATCCATTTCTTTACTATTTTACTGTGATGAACTCTTAAATTATCTAGGATTAAAAATATTTTTTGTGTTTTATCTTTGATAAGCTGTTCTAGAAATTCAATGAATCTATCAGCATTCATAGTTCCTGAGTAAATCATAAATTGAACACTTCCTTGATTAGTTACTGTAGAAATCATGTTTACAGAAAAACGTTTAGACATACTTTTCTTTACAGGCGTTTTTCCTTTGGGAGCATAAGAACGACCATGTTGATTAGCGTTTCTTACTCCTGTTTCATCACCCCATTGTATTTCTGCATTTTCCTCTTTAGCGCGTTTCTTAATGGCTGGATATTGTTCATCTAACCATAATTGCACTTTTTTAGAACATTGTTCGTAAGCTTGTTTCTTGGGTTTTTGAGGACTAAATCCCCAAGAGCGTAGATAATCCCCCATTGTATTTATCGCTAATTTTACACCAAATTCACGTTCCACTAATTCCTTTACAGCTTTGCGTGTCCATAAAGCAAAATCCAATTTTAGTTGATCTGGCATAACATCTGTAATCATGCGTTGGATCTCTAACTCTTGAGTGCTACTAAGTAATTTTTTATCCTCAGAGCTAACACCGCGCTTATTATCTGTCAACCCTTTAATCCCTTCTTTTTTATGTTTTTTAACCCAATTAGTAATTGTGTTTGGGTTAACTCCGTACATCATAGCTACTTTTTTCTTTTGAACACCTGAATTAATTTGCTTGATCGCTCGTTTGCGTATTTCCTTTCTGCTTGCAGAATCTACTGATCTAAAATCCATATCCTTCA
>NZ_AFPB01000019.1 GCF_000218485.1 Aquimarina agarivorans
AGGAAATAACAAAAGTAGCTAGAGTTGTACTAATTAAGATTTCTATTCAGAAATTGTCAATTTAAGATACTTAAAGGAAGGTTAAATTAATCCTAATTACGAGAATATCTTTGATATATTTAAATCTTAATTATCGAGCCAAAAAAGTGTCAGTGATTTTTTTGTTAGAAGAAAAAATAAATTACATTTATCCTTGATTACTAGGAATTTGCCACCAAAGTATTTTACTAATGATCAGTATTTTTTGCTGTACACAAAAAAGGATACCAGCTCAGCTGTAAAAGTTAAGCTGTTTTTTTTAAGTGTGAATGGTAAAAAGAATTCTTTTAAAATGGATAGGTTAACAATTGAAATGATGTTGCTATTTCAATTCTGATATAAAATGCTTGTAATCATAAATTGCTTTGGCATGCAGGCATTTTATTTTCTGAAGGCGAAGCAATATTTAATTATTTTCTATCATCAATTTTTGTATTAATTCATTTATGAAATGCTTTTTAGCAAATCTTGTTTTTTTTGTTTTAACGTTTTTGTCGGATGTTACTTTTGGTCAAGCTAATGTCAACAGTGAGGGCTTAGCAAAATTGAAACAGCAGGAAGATACAGAACGAAAGCAGGTACGTAAAGCACATCATTTATTTTATGAACTTAATGATAAAGAAGCAGCTTATAAATTATCGCATCAACTTCTAAAAAAGTTAAAAACAGATGGAAGTAAGTCTCGGTTAACACATTTAATTTCATGTTATTTTTTGGAGTTGAAAATGACCTCAGATTCGGCATTGTATTATTCACAAAAAACATTGAATTATTCCAATTTTTCAAATGATTCGGTAAAGCAAATGCGGAATCTTATGGGAAATATGAGTTTGGCAAGCACCTACCTTAATAAAGGTCTTTATGAAAATGCAAAAAGAGTTGCTATCGAAGGTCAGGAGTCTGCCGGGAAATGGAATTTTGAGGAAGAGCACGATCGTTTTATACTTTACCTTGCGGATATTTATTCTTACGAGGGGAAGTTTGATAAATCTATAGCCTTATTTTTAAAAATAATCAATAGTATTGATATTGATGTAGCTGTGGGTTCTATGATGTCTCTGGGGCGTATTTACAATCAAATGGGCGAGTATAAAAAGTCAATTTTGTATTATGACAAAGCCCTTAAAATTAATGAAAACCCTTACTACGACTTGGCAATAAGCTTTTATTCTATAAAAAATTTACCCTTTATAGGTGCGCAGGATAAGGTAATTCAAAAGTTAGAAGCGGTTGTCAAACGTGGCGAGGAAATGAAAATTTCGCATCTTAAAAATCAAGCTAAAAAGGAATTGATTGATAAGTTTCTAATGAAAAATCAATTTAAAGAAGCTGATCATATACTCTTACCTCTTTTGGAAGAAAGAAAAAAGCAAGGCAATTTAATTGAAATGTTATTTTGTTATGATAAACTAAAGGAAAGTGCGAAAAAAAGAAATAGCTACTCGCAGGCATTAAAGTATTCGGAGGCGTTTCTGGAAATTCGGGATTCCATTAGTGAAATCCAAAAGGAAAAAGAAATTGATGAGTTGGAAGTAAGGTTTGAAACCCTTCAAAAAGAAAAAGAAAATGAACAGCTAAAAAAAGACAAGGAAAAGCAGGTGTATATTAAAAATTTGATTCTTGCTATTTCGGTAATTTTGTTTATATCTATAATGTTACTAGTTGTAGGATATTCTCAAAAACTGAAGACACAAAATAAGTTGATTACTATTGAAAAACAGGCAGCCAATCAAAAAATTAATGCTTTAATGCGGGAGCAGGATTTAAAGTTGGTAAAGGCTAAAATTGAGGGGCAGGATCGAGAACGTAAAAAGCTTGCTCAAGGGCTTCATGATTCTATAGGGAGTGATATTGCTACAATAAAACTACTTATTGGCGAAATCAAAACTACGGGAATCGCAAAAATCCAAGATCAAATGAATCAAACTTATAAAAAGATTCGTGAAATGTCGCATAACACCATACCTGTGGATAATAGGCATAATGATTTCATTGAAATTCTGAAAGAGTATTTTCAAAATATTGATGATGCTACAAATCTAAATATTAGTGTTGAAGTTTTTAAAAAAGAGGTGTTCAATCAAATTGAAACCTCAATTCAAAATGAAATCTTTGCAATACAAAAAGAATTAATTACAAATACTTTAAAACATGCCGAAGCAAAAAATGTGACTATTTTGTTGGAGTATATTTCAGGAAGTATTCATTTAACTTATGAAGATGATGGTAAAGGATTTTCCGAGGAAGTGCTGCAAACACATAAAGGAATTGGGATTAAAAACATCAAAAATAGAGTTGATCAGTTGTCAGGAGTGCTAATTATCGACTCGCACCCTAAAAGAGGGACGCTTTTTAAAATTGAAGTCAAAGTAATTTTGGATGAAAAAGTAGCATTGGTTTAAAGCTAGTAAGTTAGTTTTTTATGTATTTCATTTTTAACGCAAACTTTGTCAAGCCAGCTAAATTTCTTACTTCTAACTTTCGTATAATATTTTTTCTGTAGCTTTCAACGGTATGTTTACTTAAAAATAGAATTTCAGCAATTTCGTTAGTTGTATGTTCTTCAGCAATTAGGGTAATCACCTCAATTTCTCTTTTAGTCAAATTGATTTTTTCATTTTTCTTATTTAACAGCCTGTTTTGCAGGTAGGCATCTTTAATTTCTTTAGAAAAGTAATTGCCTCCTTTAAGTACGGATTCAATGGCTAAAAGCAACTCTTGTTTACTGGCATTTTTAGAAATATACCCATTTACATTATTAATAATTAACATATTAGTATATTCAGGATCATTCAGCATGCTGATCACTAGGGTTTTAATATCCCTTCGTTTTTCTTTAATGATTTGGTGTAGTTCAATACCATCCATTTCGGGCATGTTGATATCGGTAATAATCAAATCCACTTCCGTATCAGCATTTAGTGTCAGGTATTTTACCACTTCATTGGCGTTATGTGTGGCTTTGAGTATGTTAAACTGTGCTTCACTTTTCAAAATGCTTAACAAACCACTTAAAAACATTTTGTGATCATCAACTATAATTATGTTATGTTTTGTTGCTGTAAATTTTTGCATTTCCATAAATACAATATATAAAAACAAACACCTGATTTTTTACTTGTAGTAATTTTCTTTACCAAATAAAAGCGTCTCTCATATTCATTTTGCTGTGTTAAAGCTGTAGTTTAAAAGATGAGTGTACTTAGTAATTCCTACATAACTGGTGTTTTAAATTTTTAAAGGGATGAAAAACCGGTTAAAAAATAAGCGTTAAAATTAAATATAACTACAAATAGAAGCATTTAATACTTATATTTGTAGTAACATGAATTACATTGCTACAAACATCAAACACTTAAGGAGTTTAAAAAAACTTTCTCAAGAAGCTTTTGCCATGCAGCTAAATGTTTCCAGGTCTCGCATAGGTTCGTACGAGGAAAATCGTTCCGCGCCATCACTTGAAATGTTGATGGCATTTTCTGATTTTTTTAAACTTCCCATTGATGTTTTACTGCGTAATGATTTACGAAAAGGCAATGAAACTTCCTTTATTGAATTGGGGAATCAGCGGGTACTTTTTCCAATTATGGTTGACGAGTCAAATGAAAATTTAATTGAAATTGTTCCAGTTAAAGCATCGGCAGGGTACTTAAATGGGTACGATGATCCCGAATATATTGAGCAGTTGCAAAAAATAAAACTCCCCTTTTTGCCTACCGGAAAACACCGCGCATTTCCCATTAAAGGAGACTCCATGTTACCTATGAAGGATGGCGCTTTTGTAGTAGGGAAATTTATCGAAGATTTTTCGGAAATTAAAAGTGGTAAAACCTACGTGCTATTAACGTTAAATGATGGTATGGTGTATAAAAGGGTGTACAATCAAATTGAAGAAGTAGGGACACTCAAATTAGTTTCAGATAATAGTTTATACAAAGCCTATGAAGTTCCCGCGGCAGAAATAGTTGAAATTTGGGAGTTTACCTGTTGCATTAATACGCAGGAATATACGGAAGAGGAGTTAAAAATTAGCAGTATTATTACCATGTTTAACAACCTTGGGGTGGAGTTGAAATCACTAAAAAAGCAATTGAAATGATGTTTACGATTATTGATGTTGAAACCACCGGGGAAACCAATCGTATTACTGAAATTTCAATTTTTAAATACGATGGTAACACAGTGGTCGAAGAATTTACTTCGTTAGTAAATCCCGAGACTGAAATACCTACGTACATCACTTCGTTAACAGGAATTGATACTCATCTGGTAGCGGACGCACCTACTTTTAGGGAAATAGCGCAGCAAGTGTTAGCCATAACTCATGAAGCCGTTTTTGTAGCCCATAATGTTAATTTTGATTTTAACGTAATTCGTAATGAATTCAATTTATTAAAAATCCCCTTTCGGAGAAAAAAGTTATGCACCGTTCGCTTAGCGCGGAAGTTACTTCCGGGGCATAAATCCTATAGTTTAGGCAAACTTTGCACGGCATTACAGATTCCTTTGGTGGATCGGCACCGTGCACGTGGTGATGCGGAGGCTACCGTAAAGTTGTTTGCTCTATTACAGGAACAGCAAAACGCTTCCCAAGTGTTTGAAAAGTTTTTAAAAGCAACCAGCAGACAAGCAACACTACCCGCACATTTGCCCGATGAGGTTTTTGATGGTATTCCAAATGCCCCTGGTATATATTACTTCCGCAATAAAAAAGGAAAAATAATTTATGTAGGTAAAGCTAAAAATTTAAAAAAAAGGGTGTTGAGTCATTTTTATGACAAAAAGCAAAAAGAACTGGATTTATGTAGGGAAACAGCTCATGTTGATACTGAACTATCAGGGAGTGAGTTGGTTGCTTTGCTAATGGAGGATGCAGCCATAAAAAAACATTTTCCACAATACAACGTGGCATCCAAAAGAAACCCCAGGTCCTACGGAATTTTCACCTATACGGATCGTAATGGAGTGATTCACTTTGCGGTAAATATTTTAAAGCTTTGCCCAGAATATTTGCAAGTTTTTTACACCCAACGCGATGCCATTTTATATTTGGAAAAAATTTGTAAAGCATTTGAATTATGCCCTAAGTATTGCAGTTTACAACAAGTAAATTGGCATTGCAATCATTATAAAATTGATACTTGCAAAGGCATTTGCCAGCAAAAGGAAAGTACAGCGCTTTATAATACACGAGTGCGTTTGGCTATGGCCGAAATAAAAAATAGCGCCCAAAATAATGTTATTAAAAAACCGGGAAGGTCACAGGATGAAGAAGCATTTGTGATGATAAAAAACGGCGTTTATCAGGGATATGGCTTTATAATTAAAGAAGAGCAAATTGTGGACCAAGATCAGTTGGAGTCCTTTTTAATCAGAGAGAAGGATTCCATTGATGTACAATGTATTTTAAAGAAAGAATTAATATCCGATTGTTAATGTCATTTGAACGCATACAAGAAAAACTAAAAATTTTAGCCGATGCCGCTAAGTACGATGTTTCCTGTTCATCAAGTGGGAGTAAACGCTCAAATAAAAACAAGGGATTGGGAAATTCTAAAGGAATGGGTATTTGCCATACTTATACTGAAGATGGTCGGTGTGTTTCCTTGCTCAAAATTTTACTTACCAATCACTGTATTTTTGACTGTGCCTATTGTGTAACCCGAAAAAGTAACGACATTAAACGCGCGGCATTTAAAGTGCAGGAAGTGGTGGAATTGACGGTCAACTTTTATCGTAGAAACTATATTGAAGGCTTATTTTTAAGCTCAGGTATTTTTAAAAATGCAGACTATACCATGGAGCGTTTAGTAGCCGTGGCTAAAAAGCTTCGTTTGGAAGAAAATTTTAACGGCTATATTCATTTAAAATCAATTCCTGGTGCAAGTGATGAGTTAATGAGGGAAGCAGGCTTGTATGCCGATCGCTTGAGTGTAAATATTGAAATTCCTACGGTTTCAGGCTTAAAAAAATTAGCGCCAGATAAAAAGCATGAGGATTTTATTAAACCTATGGTAAAGGTTAAAAATGAAATCATTCAATACAAATCAGAAATAAAGAGTATCAAAAGCACGCCAAAATATGCACCCGCTGGGCAAAGTACCCAAATGATCATTGGGGCCAGCGGCGAAAATGACTTTCAAATCATGCAAACGTCCAATCATTTCTACAAGAATTTTAATTTAAAGCGTGTTTACTATTCGGGATATGTGCCTATTAGTTACGATGATCGCTTGCCTAAAATTGGAAGCGAAGTGCCAATGTTGCGTGAAAATAGGCTGTACCAAACCGATTGGCTCATGCGTTTTTATGGTTTCCATGTCAATGAAATATTGAATCCTAATTTTCAAAATTTAGATTTAGATATTGATCCAAAATTAGGTTGGGCGCTTCGGAACTTACATGAATTTCCAATTGACGTAAATACTGCCGATAAGCACATGTTGGCAAGAATTCCAGGAGTGGGTATGCAGTCAGTGTATAAAATTATAAATGCCCGTCGCTTTCGGTTACTAAATTGGGAGCATCTAAAAAAAATAGGGATTTCATACAACCGAGCTCAATATTTTTTGACTTGCAATAGTTTGGATTTTGAAAGAAGAGACCTTTCTGCTGCAAAAATAAAAAACTTAATTCTCCAGCAGGGAACGAGTAAATACAGTAAAATATTTAACAAACAATTGAACTTGTTTGACTGATATGAAATCAAGTAACTTAGTATTTGATGGTAGTTTTGATGGCTTTTTGAGTGCCGTATTTATGGTATTTGAACTAAAATTGACCAATGCGACGATACAGTGCCAACAATGGAATCAGAACGGGTTGTTTTCTAATGATGAAAGGGTACTTACTGACCAAACCAAAGCAAATCGTGTTTGGAAAGGGCTACAGGCTAAATTGCCCCAAAATGAAAGTTTGAAACTCTACTATTCATTTTTAAGTGAAAAGCGGGAAATATACAACATACTGCTTGATGTGATACAATATACATTTGGTAGTGCAACGGATACCAGCAGAAATTTTACGCATCCTAGTATTTTAAAAATATCACAAACGGCGAAAATGGTGGGCAGGGAAAAGCATCGTATGGAAGCCTTTGTGCGTTTTAAGCTTACTAAGGATGGCATTTATTTTGCAAATATTTCTCCAGATTTTAATGTGTTGCCTTTACTTTTAAAACATTTCAGAGACCGATATGCAGATCAAAAATGGATTATTTATGATATTTCGCGCAACTATGGTTTGTTTTATAATTTGCAAAACGTTGAGGTTGTTCAAATGCAGTTTCCCGATAAGTTTAACTTCAGCGCAAGCGATACTGATTATTTTGATGCTATTGAATTTGAGTTTGAACGGCTATGGAAGGATTATTATCAAAGTGTAACTATAAAATCAAGGAAAAATAACAAATTACACCTGCAGCATGTGCCTAAAAGGTATTGGAAGTATTTGAGTGAAAAGCAATAAATTTTATGTGTTATGGTGTTCTTTTAACTCCTTCCAACAAGCAATCGTCAAATTTTGCATCACCATTGGTGTTATGTAAAACGGAAATATCCCCTGTAGCCTCCAAAACTACAGCAATTACTTGATTCATTTTTAATACATTGACCTCTCTTAACTTTGCAATTAATTGCGATTCTGCAACTCTAGCATATTTTAAATTATCGTATAGTATGGTGTTTCCGTCCATAAGTAGTAGGGGTTTATTAGTAATTACATCCTGTACAATTTTTAGCTTTTTTTGAAGAATAGAAACTAAAAAAGAAATCGCGAGCAAGGAACCCATAGCAAACGTTCCGCTTTCAACAGAAGTAGAGCCTAACAATATAGCGCCAATAATACTGCCGATAGCTATGGTAAAAGCAAAGTCATAAGCAGTATACTTGGCAAATGAGCGAAGACCAATACTTCTGGTCAAAAAAATGACTACAATAAATGTAATAACGCTTAAGTGTACTTTATTGATAAGCAAATCAATAAAAAATCTATGAAAAGTTTTTGAAATTCTGGACTCATAATGGGTAGGGATTAATGATGGCTCAATACTGATGCTGATTTTAAATGTATAATGTGATGTGGTATCTAATATTGATTTAGCGTATTTGTATTTATTAATTATTCATTCTAACAAAAAGTATATGGTTAATAATATTCTATATTTTTTTTGTTAATAATTCGATATTCTATCGATTGCGTCAAAGATTTTTTTTTAAACTTCTTTGGTGTTTTGGATCTGTTTTAATTTTATTTATATAAAAAAACACATTAATATACTCAAATTTTTTTGGTTAAGGCTTGAAGGTCAGTATAATCAAAAGCATTAATTCAACTAACTTAAATAAAAACGTATGGAACAAGTAGCAGAACAAACGGTGGGAATGGGAGCTGTCGTTACAAAAAAAGGCACAATGTTTAGAGTATGGGCACCACATGCAAATCAAGTTTTTGTAACGGGCGATTTTAACAATTGGGCAGAAAATAAAGATGAACTCAAACACGAAGAAAATGGATATTGGGCAATTTTTATAAAAAAAGCAAAAGAAGGGCAGGAGTATAAATTTATAGTATATAATGGTGATCAAAAATTTCTTAAAAATGATCCTTACGCAAAAGAATTGACTAATAGTAATGGAAATTCAGTAATAAAAACGCTGAATTACCAGTGGGATCATCCCGATTTTAAAATTGAAGATTGGAACAAGCTTGTAATTTATGAATTGCATGTAGGTACATTTAACCGGAGTAATGACAAGGATAGTGTAGCTAATTTTAAACAAGTAGTAGCAAAACTTCCGTACTTAAAATCTTTAGGAATTAATTGTATTGAGCTGTTGCCTGTTGCTGAGTTTGCAGGAGGGATTTCATGGGGATACAACCCAGCACATCCGTTTGCAATTGAGCAAGATTACGGCGGTCCTGATGGATTTGCAGCCTTGGTTAATGAGGCACACAATCATGGGATTGCTGTGATTATGGATGTTGTTTACAATCACTTTGGCCCCTCAGATGTTGACCTGTGGCAATTTGATGGTTGGTCTGAAAATGACAAGGGCGGTATTTATTTTTATAACGATTACCGAAGCAATACTCCCTGGGGCGATACCAGACCCGATTATGGCAGGGAAGAGGTAAGGAGGTATATTCGAGATAACGCATTAATGTGGATTGAAGACTATAAATGCGACGGCTTACGCATGGATGCTACCTCATACATTCGTTATGAAAATGGCGGACTTGGATACGACCAAGAAATTATGGAAGGCAATGTGTTAATGCGTGATATTAATAATGAAATCAAAGAAAAATACCCTCATATTTTAACTATTGCCGAAGATTTGAAAGGGGATGATATAGTTACTGACGATTCAATTTTTGGCGGATTGGCATACGGTTCGCAATGGGATTCCAAATTTGTGCATCCAGTAAGAGAAACCTTATTATGTGTGAATGATGCAGATAGAGATTTACAAAAAATTGTTGATGCATTGCTTGTGCAATACAGTAATGATGTATTTAAAAGAGTCATTTATACGGAATCACATGATGAAGTGGCTAACGGACAAGCCAGAGTGCCGGAGGAAGTTCAGCCAGGGGAAGCAGATAGTTACTTTGCCAAAAAAAGAGCCATACTCGGTATTTGTTTGACACTAACGGCTGCTGGAATACCGATGCTTTTTCAAGGACAGGAGTTTGCTGAAGATGAGTATTTCAAGGATACAGAAGGGTTGGATTGGGAAAAATTTGAACAACACAAGGGCTTAAAAAAATTAGTCTCGGATATTATCAAGTTAAGAACTGGCAAAAATGATACATGTCAAGGGTTACACGGTCAATTTACTCATATAATTCATTTTAATCAAAACAATAAAGTACTGGCTTTTCAGCGATCCTTAACGGAAGATTTTGACAATGCAGCCTTAATTGTATTAAATTTTTCAAATACAAATTTTGAAGAATATAAAATTGGTCTACCTCAAAATCAAGGACAAATATTAAGGTTTAATAGTGATTGGAAAGGATATGACGATGAATTTACAGGAGCATCAGTTTCCGATTTAGAAGCGCAAGATTACGGAACGGACTTTAAAGAAAATACCGGGATATTCCAGTTACCAGCTTATGGCTGTCTTATATTTTCAAAATAATACTGGTTTTGATTTTAAATTACTCAAATAAAAATTAGTTTTTTTGTTTGGACAAGAAAGAGAACATAAGCAGCCTTGGCTACGGTAGTGTTTTGTTTTGAAGTGGCAAGCAAAAAAGAACCATTTTGAACGCAAAATTTAACTTTAGAAATGGGACAAACCCCTGAAATGGATATACCAAAAAACAATTAAAATTTAATGCAATGTCACAAAATCAAGTTGTTCGTTTACTAAATGAACTATACGTATGTCACTTGAATATCAATCAGGAACTCAGCTTTTTTATTCAAAAAAATGAAGCTGATTTAGACCGTAAAGTGCAGCGATTTAAAATAAATTTAACGACACTCTTAAAGCAATTTGACGTGGAGTTTACCAAATACTGTGGTTCAAAAATACATACGTTTGTTGATGAGCTGACTTTAAACAACAAATCTTCAATTGCGAATCTAACACTCATTAAATTTAATATTTCAAAATTTAATCTGCTGATTGAAAGTGTGTTGAATAATATTATTTGTGCCTTTGAGTTTAAAAATGTGCTAAAAAAGCTTAAAGAATGTTACAATACTTATTATAAATTTGTAACCAAACAAGCTTTAAGCGTATACAAAGATACAGCTTTTTAAAGTTGTGTCTTTGTACAAGTTGTAGTGATTATAAAAAATCTTGAGAAACAAATTTTAGATACAAGTCAAAATATTGATGCTTACGAATTAAAAATATCTAATTTAGAAGGAAGCCTCAAAACAAAAAAATATACCCTTGAGTATATTAAAGAAAAAAAGAACATCTAATAATTCGGGCTCCTATAGATGGTAGTATCCCTTATTGGTTTAACACTAAATACAATTTAAAAGTTATTCCAGATGGAGTGCTTTTAATTATTATTGCTCCAATAAATGAAAGTTATTAA
>NZ_AFPB01000018.1 GCF_000218485.1 Aquimarina agarivorans
TTAAAAATCTCGCTTGTAATCTAAAAATTAGCGAAAATAAAGCTATTAATAACTTAAACTAACAACAAAAAAATTAGCTGCGGATTTTAGGTAATTATAAACAATGTTAACTTAAATCATAAGTAATTGTTTATCAGTTTTTTACAAAAAAGTACTTTTCGGAATAAAATTTAATTTTATTGAAAAAAATCCATAATAATTTATATTTCAAAGATTTATTCATCAATATTATGTAAACCCAATAATTCATCATATCATAATTCAAAAATTGACAAAAATTAATTTGCATACATGTTTCCATAAAAATTTCAACATTATCTAAAGAAGCGTGATCAATTATAATAATCTTATACTTAATATTTACCCGTTGTGCATTTATCTAATGTTCACTTTGATATTATTAATGCTTCTCTGAAATTCAAATTTATTAGTATGCTGAATCAAAGTCATTGCTGTTATTTTTGTCTTAGAAACTCTAACTTAGCACCTGAAGAAAGTTACTAATACCAAATTAAATTTTGAATCACTAAATACTAACCAAATTCATCTATTCTAATAATTGAAATTAGGTTAATAGATTATACCTATAATTATCGGATATACAGAAAATTTGTTTAAAAGAAATTATTGTGAAATAAAGTTATAGCATTTTTATAAAATGCTATTTGATCCTAAAGCAGTTTTTTTTAAGAAATA
>NZ_AFPB01000017.1 GCF_000218485.1 Aquimarina agarivorans
CCCTCATAGACTCCAAAAAAGTCTTCAGAACGTATGCGAACGTAAAAATGAGCAGAAAAATGAGCAGAAAAATGAATAAATGTAAAACATTAATAAACAGCAAATTATTTTTACGTTAGTCAGAATAAAAAAAACAATAAAGAAAATGTCTGCAAATACATATAGAAATAATGTCTCCAGATTGCAAGGACAAATTGCAGACCTAAAAAAGAAAGAAGCTTCTGAGAGGAAGAAAGATGTTGACTTAGTTTCAAAAATCAATAATCTATCAAAAAGAATTTCAACGACAAAATCTTCTACAACGATTCAAAGCCTTCAAAGACAAATTGAAAGCAAATTAAAAGAGCAAGTTCGATTTCAATCTAAAATTGCAGATATTCAAAAGCAAATAGCCAATAAACAAAAAGAACTCGATCGGAATCAAACTAACCTAACAAGGGCCATTGAAAAAGAAACAAAAAAAAACAAACTGACGAGCTGATTTTTCTGAGAGCAAAAGAGTCCTATAATAGGAATGAGTTATCTAACGTTCGACAATTAAATTCTGAACTTGAAAAACAACAGTTCATTTTTCAAAATCGTATGATTTCAGTTGATGAAATTTCAAAAAATGATGAAGAATATTCAGTTAATGAACTTGTTGATCTTCACTTTAAAATTGATGCCGTTCTAGAAAAGTTAGAGAAATTGGGGCTCGGGCAAGAAATCATATTTGAAGAAATCGAAGGATTAAAAACAAAAAGTAAAAAGATTAGCAAGAAGGATTTAAAATTAATGTTAATCGGTCAATTAGTAAGCTTTGGAAACGGAGTAGTTGATTCTGAAACAGCTGGTCAAATTTTAGAAAAATTGACTGATGTACAATTATCAAATTTAATTATTTAATGAACTATGATTGAACAACATTTAGAAGAATCAAAACAACAAATAAGTGATCTTGCAGATAAAATTCTATTGAATGATGAAGATTTAGAAATTGACAATAGAATGTTTGCAGCATTGAGGCAGAAAACTGAGAACATCATATTGTCAGATTACTTAATAGAAAAAGCTAACGAAAGACTTGAAAATCTAAAGGTATTCATTAGTGATGAATCAGAGGTAGAGAAATATAAAAATGACCTGATCTCGTTTATTCAGGAATTATTAAGGGAAAAATTATAAAAGCATATAACAAAACCTAAACTGCATTAAAACGCAGCTTAGCCAAACGTT
>NZ_AFPB01000016.1 GCF_000218485.1 Aquimarina agarivorans
AAATTTATTTATATATATATATATATATATATATATATATATATGGAATTTTTTTAGCAGTTCTAGCTTTTCAACTAGATTCAAAGTTTTTTTGGCCTATCACAAAATTTATTAAATATTATATTTTAAAATCTAAAAAGGATATGTCTGAAAACTTTAAAAAGCTTGATGAAGCTAAATTTGCTTTTCCTTTTGGAGTTATTGATTGGCATGCAAATGCTATAGTTTGTGGTTTAATTTTGGTGCCACTGGCATTGTTTCCGGCTATTATTGGTTATAAGTTTAGTAATGATAGAAATTACATAATCTATTTTTTAATCTTAGCTATTTTGGTTTTGATTTTTGTCTATTACAATAATTATTTTAAAAATAAGGAATGGATAAAAAAAGAAATTAATAAACGTAGTAAGAAATATTCGATGTATAAATTCTATAAAGAGAAAAAATAAATAAAAACCCGCTCTTCGAAGTTTGCAACTTCGAAGCTACAAAGTAAGTCAGGTAATGAGAGTAATATAAAGTGAATCAAACAAAAGCTATTCTATAAAAAGAGTAGCTTTTGCATTTACGGTATGTTTACGTTTAGGCATTATAGTAGAGTGTTGCTACAAAGTTGCAAACTTCGTAGAGCTGAGCAAACTATAGAGTATGAAAAAAATACGTAACTTAATGTTATGGAAAGTGATGGTTATAAAATTCGTGATCAACATAAAATACACTATGTAACCTTCACTGTAGTCTATTGGTTGGATGTTTTTACAAGAAAGCGTTATAAGGATATAATAGTTGATAGTTTAGAGTACTGTATTGCCGAAAAATCGATGATTTTGTATGGTTATGTAATTATGAGTAACCATATACATTTAATAATACAGAGTGAAGTAGGGGATTTATCGGGTTTAATACGTGATTTTAAAAAGCATACATCTAAACAAATTATAAAAAGTATTCAATTTGAACCCGAAAGTAGAAGAGAGTGGTTGTTAGAACTTATGAAAAAAGCAACAACATCTCATAATAGGAATAAAAATTTTCAATTTTGGAAGTATAACAACCATCCAGAAGAGGTCTATTCTGAAAAATTTATGTGGTCAAAATTGGATTATATTCATTTAAATCCAGTAAGAGCAGGAATTGTTTATAAAGCTTCGGATTATATATATTCAAGTGCTAGTAGTTATTGCAGAAATGAAGGCTTATTGTTAATTACTAAAGCTGAAATTCCGTTAAATATAAAAGTAAATGATACAGCTTTTTGGAAAAGTATCAGTTGGGAGTAAATGATCAATTAAATTTGTTTAGGCATCACAAGAATGTGTGGCTACGAAGTTGCAAACTTCGTAGAGCAGAAAACAATTTCATAGAAGTGTAGAAAATAAATTTGGTCAAGGATTTAAAGAATAGGTTGATTTATGCTATTATATAATTATTTATTTTACTATAGTTACGAATTAGCTATAAGAATAAAAAATGAAAGAGATAATCCACTATTGTATGCCATAGGTCTTACTGGCGGGTGTATCGTTTGTAATTTATTAGTTGCTCTTGATTTAATAAGTTTTGTGTTCAACTTAAATATATCGGAAAAAATTTCAGGTTTACCTAAATATAGTATAGCGATACCAGTATATTTAATTTTATATATTTATTACACATATATAAATAATCATAGAAAACTTTATTCTAAATATAAGCATTTAGTTAGCAAGCCAAGAACAACAACTAAAGCTCTACTAATTGTAGTAGGTAGTATTCTATTTTCATTTGTTTTATTAATTATTAGTACAAAATTATTTGTAAAATGATTCCCGCTCTTCGAAGTTTGTAACTTCGAAGCTACAAAGTAAGTCAGATAATGAGAGTAATATAAATTGAATCAAACAAAAGCTATTCTATAATAAGAGTAGCTTTTGCATTTACGGTATGTTTATGTTTAGGCATTATAGTAGTGTGGCTACAAAGTTGCAAACTTCGTAGAGCTGAATATACCCCACTCTTCGAAGTTTGCAACTTCGAAGCTACAAAGTAAGTCAGGTAATGAGAGTAATATAAATTGAATCAAACAAAAGCTATTCTATAAAAAGAGTAGCTTTTGCATCCCCGCTCTTCGAAGTTTGCAACTTCTCCGCTAGACGTAATAGAGAATAGTGGCCCTCCTAAGAAAAGAGGAACTGTTGAAACAGGAGAATTGGAAATTGTAGGTATTGATGCTGATGATGTGATTAATGTTAAAACAGATGAAGGTTTAAATTGGTGGGAGGCAACAAAACCTAAATTTAGCGCACTATTAGTTACCGGTTATGATATAACTTTACAAGGTTGGAATACATTACGAGATTCAAGAGTTGGTAATTGGTTAAGGAATGGAAGAAGTGCTATCTCAACAAATTTTACTAAAGGTTTAGGTAAAGCATTTGCTGGAATTGGACTTTTTGATACTGGGATTAGTGCTTATAAAGACATAGGTAAAGGTAATTATTATAGTGCAAGCTCAAGAGTTATTGTTGCTGGTGCGCCATATGCATTAGGAAGAATTCCTTACGTTGGTCCTGCACTAAAATTTGGAATCCCATTGTGGGATGCTTTCTATGGAGAGCAATTTCACAGGAGCGTAGAAAATAAATATGGTAATGGATATAAAAAATAGGATTAATGAAAATTTATAATCATTTATTTTATCATTGTTATGAATTAGCTTTAAGAGTAAAAAACGAAAGAGATCACCCTTTACTATATGCTTTGGGAATAACTGGTTTTTGTATTATATTACATTTACTTGTGGTAGTTACAATTTGTGAAAAGTTATTCGGATTGAATATTTCTGAATTTATATTTGGGCTACCTAAATATACTATTGCTATTTTTTTGTTTGGTGTATTATTATTTTATTACAAATATGTTAATGATCACAAAAAGCTATACAATAATTACAAATTTAATGTTTTGAGACCACGAAAAACATCGAGGACATTATTTGTTGTTTTGTCTTATTTTTTTGGATCAATAGCTTTGTCAGTTCTCGTAATAGAGTTATTACGCTAAATAATAAATCTCCCACGCTGGCGCGAGCGTCCCGCTCGTGTACCTAAGCAAAGAGAGTAAAAGAAAGAAGTGAATAATGTGATAAAAGCTATACTGTAATAGGTGTGGCTTTTGTTTTTACGGAGCTGGAGTTATGAGCCTAACTGGGTCATAGTATATAAAAATAAATAGTGCGGCTAGTGTTAGTTTGTAACTAGTACGTACTCAGTGGGCAAAATAAAGCCACAGCAGTTTTTTAGTGATTGCTGTGGTTTTTTGATTTTATGCACTATAAGCCGCTCTAGCTTTAGAATCTCTAAGGAAAGCATCGAGTATTTTATGAACACACATTTTATCTTCATCTGATAATTTCTGGATGTCTGTTATTTTTTTAACTAAGGCTTTTTCTAATACAGCATCGGAACTACCTACCAAATAATCTAAAGAAACCTCTAATGCGTTAGCAATTTTAGTAGCGATATCAATAGAAGGTTTAATTTCATCACGTTCGTATCCCCGCTCTTCGAAGTTTGTAACTTCGAAGCTACAAGCAAGTCAGGTAATGAGAGTAATATAAAGAGAATCAAACAAAAGCTATTCTATAAAAAGAGTAGCTTTTGCATTTACGGTATGTTTAGGCATTATAGTAGTATAAACCCAAAATTACGTAATTAAAAGATAAAATTAAATCTAATTTTTTTGTTTAAATTAAATACATTTATATCTGATAATAACAAATTACTTTTTTTCAAAAACTTCCATTTATGGAAATTCGACACATCAAAAATCAACTCACTATTGAGTAAGTATTAAACTATTATGGTTTAAAAGCTGATAAAAACCGAATTTTGTGTTGTCCGTTTCATGAGGATAAGACCCCAGGATGCAAGGTATTATGATAGCAACACGGTATACTGTTTTAGTGGCAACTGCCAAGTATGGCTACAAAGTTGCAAACTTAGTAGAGCTAAGTGCTGTCTATATTATCCGAGTTCGTTATGCTCGAAAAGAGCCATTAAGATTTTAACGGAACGACTACTGAAAAGTGGTCGTTTTGATAGAAGTTTAAATACCCAAAGTAAAAAATACCCAAAGTAAAAAATACCCAAAGTAAAAAATAAACAAAGTAAATACTAAAACAATAGTCCCAATAATACTAGTAAAGAGATTGTTGGGGCTTAGATTATGAAATAACAAATAAAAATGATTAAAAAGTGTGATGCGCTAGAGCAATACAAAGTACAGTTTTAGAAATCTATTTATTTTGTACCAAGTTCAATAACATTTAGATTATGAATATGGCCCTCATCAATTTCAAAACTAAGCATGGTGCGTATTTTATGAAAACCGTGTTTACCACAAGCTCCCGGATTCATATGCAATAAGTTATAACGCTTATCGGGCATTACTTTTAAAATATGAGAGTGCCCACAAATAAAAAGCTTAGGAGGATTCATTTTAATCTCATTTCGTGTATTTACGTTGTATTTTGGAGGGTAACCACCTATGTGTGTTATCCAAACATCCACACCTTCGCAAGTAAAGCGATTGTTTAAAGGAAAACATTTGCGAATTTGGTGGTCATCAATATTGCCAAAAACAGCGCGTAATGGCGTAGTTTTTTCCAGTGAATCAGTTACATGCAAGCTACCAATATCCCCCGCATGCCAAACTTCATCAGCTTGATTGGCATAATGCAAAATTCGGTCATCAATATAGCTATGTGTATCGCTAAGTAAAAGGATTTTCATTTTCTAATTTTAATGCAAAAGGTTAGACAAATGACATTAGTAAGCATGCAAAGAAATACGTTTATTTTGAATTTAGAAAGTTTTATTTTATTGTTAGTTGTGAGGTTTTTAGTTTTCGGTTGTCAGTTTTTGTTGGGTATCATTGTTTGAATAGAAATGATATGATAGCTCGAGTGAAATTTTGTATCGTGAACCGCTCTTTAATTGCTATCAAGAAACTAAAGTTTGTCTAAAACTTTTGAAAAAGAATTTTTTGATTTCTACAATTTTGAAAAAAATAAAAGATTGCTTCCAACTACCAACTACCAACTACCAACTACCAACTACCAACTACCAACTACCAACTACCTCCGTTGCATTTGTTTTAAATTAATCCAAAAGAGTGTAGCACAAATAGGGATAAAAGCCAAGTCGTAACCTTGAATATTGGAAAACCACACGCCAAACGTGGCTAAAATTCCTAGCAGCATAATAGTGGCGAATGTTTTGTGAACTTTTTTATGTTGTGTAAAGCATAAAATAAAACTAACTAAATAGAGCGGATTGCACCACAGCAAATTGTAGTTTTTTTGCACTTCAGGATGTGCGGAAAACATTGAAATGACAAAAATAATTGTCCCCGCAATAGCAATAGCCATGGTAAACGTTTGAATCAGAACTTTAGACCTTCCTAAAATGAGCAATACAAATAAAAAGCAGAAAAAAATGAGTGGAGTTATTTTCCAAGGAGAAGCTTTTTTAGTTTCAAGATTCGGAAGTAATTTCTTTTGTTTTTGTGCTAACGGTTTATTATTTACCGTAGCTTTTTCAAGTTCTTCCGAAAGGTAATCGGGCAGAAACATCAATTCAGCGGTATTAATTTTTTTGTCTATAGTGCTACCTAAGGCTAAATTAATACCAAATTTGAACCATGGCACTACTTTGGCATAATCGTTTAAGTAAGATCGGTAGGTTTTATTAGTTGCTGTTGGCGTATAGGTTACATTTTCTATTTCTGAAATAAAAATATCTCTTAATTCTGTACTACAATTTTTTCGTAAAAAACCGTAACGATAGTACCTGTTTTCGGGACGGTATAAATATTCAAGATGAGTAAGGACTGCTTTTTTTTGTTTTTGAGTAAGGTTGAGTTCTTGCTCAAAAACTTGGCGATTATAGTATTTATAAGTCAAAAGCATACGCTCAAAATCCTCAATGCCCAATTTGTAGTCGAGCCTGCCGCCAGCAAACTTTGCCAAAAAATAAGGGGTGTCAAAATCAAATATTCCAAAATTGTAGACAATGTCAGTATTTTCTAATGTGTTTTGAACCCGTAAGGCCGTGTGTCCAAAAATAGAATGCGATTCAAAACCTGTTGCAAAGGTGAGCAAACTTATTTTTGTTTCTTTTTGAGCGGTTGCAGCAAAAACAACAAAAAGAGCACTTATTAAAATAAAGATTTGTTTTTTCAATAGAATTAAGATTTAAAGCGGTTGTTGCACTCCCAACCGAAGCTGTATCTTTGCGTAAATTTATAGCTAAAATATAAAGTTTGCGATATTTTATTGAACTTTCGTACAATGGTACTTCTTTTCACGGTTGGCAAAAGCAGCCTAATGCCGCTTCGGTACAAGAAAGTGTTGAAAAAGCGCTGAGTGTATTACTTCGCGAAAGCGTAACCATTATGGGAGCAGGTAGAACAGATACTGGAGTGCATGCGAAATATATTGCCGCTCATTTTGATACTCAAATCGAGTTTGATGTTGAAAAATTAGTTTTCAAGTTAAACTCATTTTTACCGCCAACTATTGCTATAAAAAACATTTTTAGTGTTGCTCCCGATGCTCATGCGCGTTTTGATGCCATTAGTAGGGCATATGAATACCGAATTGTCACCCATAAAAATCCTTTTGAAACAGCAAGCGCCTACTATATAACAGGGAATTTGGATATAGCTGCAATGAATAGTGCTGCCCAACAATTATTAAAGTACACCAACTTTAAATGTTTCAGCAAATCAAAAACTGATGTTAAAACATATAATTGTCAGCTATTTTATGCGTTTTGGGAACAACAGCATGAAGTTTTAGTGTTTAAAATATCAGCCAATCGATTTTTGCGTAATATGGTTAGAGCCATTGTAGGTACGCTAATTGAGGTAGGGCAAGGCAAATTAAAGTTGTCTGATATTGATCGTATTTTAGCTTCGGAAAATAGAAGCGAAGCAGGCTATTCAGTCCCTGCAAAAGGCTTATATTTAACGGAGGTTTTGTACCCCAAAACGATATACCCAATTAATGAGCGAAAAGAATAATCCATATGATTTAAGTGTATTAAAAAAATTGGTAAAATTTACCAGTCCCTATAAGTGGGTGGTTTTTTTAGTGACACTGACTGCAATTTGTACTTCGGTTTTTGCTTTGGCACGGCCACAGTTTTTAAAGCAAGCGATTGATCAAGGAATTTTAGGAAAGGATAGCGATCTGCTGTTGTATTTTATAGTTTTTATGTTGGGGTCCTTGCTCTTGGAGGTAATTTCGCAGCTTACCTTTATGTTTTACGCCAATTGGCTGGGGCAACACGTGGTGCGCGATTTACGGACACGTTTGTTTAAGCGAATGCTTAATTTTAAAATGCAGTATTACGACAATGCAGCTGTAGGGCGTTTGGTAACTAGGGCGGTTAATGATATTGAGAAAATAGCCGAAATTTTTAGCCAAGGGTTGTTTATGATTATAAGTGATTTACTAAAAATGACGGCCATAGTTGGGATTATGCTTTACAATAGTTGGCAATTGACGTTAATTGTGTTTTTGATGTTGCCTATTATTGTATATGCCACACGGGTATTTCATAAAAAAATGAAGGTAGCTTTTGAAAATGTACGTACCGAAGTTTCAAACTTAAATATCTTTGTGCAAGAACATATTTCGGGAATGAAAATAGTGCAGCTTTTTGCGCGCGAAAAGGTAGAATATGAAAAATTTCAGGCTATAAATGAAAAACATAAAACGGCTTGGATAAAAACGGTATGGTACAATTCCATCTTTTTTCCTATTGCCGAACTTTCAGGGTCCATTGCAATTGGGTTGCTTGCTTGGTACGGAGGACTGCAAAGTATCAATGGCATTTCCATAACACTTGGATTGGTTGTAATGTTTATTGAATTGACTAATATGCTATTTCGTCCATTAAGGCAAATAGCAGATAAATTTAACACGCTGCAAATGGGGATGGTTGCGGCTAGGCGCGTGTTTAAGGAGTTGGAGCTAGAAGAGGTAATATCAGAAAATGTAACTACTAAAATTACTAACGTAAAAGGGGAAATTGATTTTGATAATGTGCGCTTTAGTTACCTTCCGGGAGAAGAAATACTAAAGGGGATTACATTTAATGTAAAAGCGGGTCAAACTGTAGCTATTGTAGGCGCTACAGGAGCAGGGAAGTCTACTATTATCAATTTATTGAACCGTTTTTATCAGATTGACAGTGGCGGTATTTTAATTGATGGGAAATCAATTCATAATATTTCTCTTGATAATTTACGTAGTAATATTGCGGTGGTGCTCCAAGATGTGTTTTTGTTTGCGGACACTATTTTTAAAAATATTACTTTAGGTAATGATGCGATTACTTTGGACGAAGTTATTCGAGCAGCAAAGGAAATCGGCGTGCATGATTTTATAAATCAGTTGCCAAACGGATATGAATATAATGTTAAGGAGCGCGGATCCATGTTATCTTCAGGGCAACGACAATTAATTTCCTTTTTAAGAGCTTACGTATCAAAACCCAGTATTTTGGTGTTGGATGAGGCTACATCATCGGTAGATACTTATAGTGAGCAATTAATTCAAAAAGCCACCGAAAAAATTACTCAAAATCGAACATCAATTGTAATTGCCCACAGACTGGCGACCATTATAAATGCAGATGTTATTATTGTTATGGACAAAGGAGAAATTGTAGAGCAAGGTTCGCATAAGCAATTGCTTCAAAACCCAGAGGGTTACTATAAAAATTTATACGAAGTACAATTTGCTGAAGTTGTAGCAAATTAATTTTGTAA
>NZ_AFPB01000015.1 GCF_000218485.1 Aquimarina agarivorans
ACATTAAAGTTAATGAAGAAATGGATAAAAGTGTTAAAATTAATTTTTTCATAATATAATTATTTAAGGTTCTATATCTCTAATTTAAAAGGTTTTAGGATTATATAAAATTGAAAATCAATTATTTGTAAATACTTCTTTTTTTATATTGTTGCTTGTTAATTCTTAAATGAAATTCATAAAAAAGAATTGGAAAGATTATTTTTTAATGCTTTAATCAAAGTTTCAATATTCAGCTATTTCGATAATAATATTGTTTATTACATTTTAAAACACCAAAAAGCCTCTAATTATTTATGATTAGAGGCTTTTATGCGGTAAATTATTAGGTTAAATTACCAAATCCTAACCCGATCTTCGGGTTTTATGTACATGGCATCATTTTTAGTAATATCAAAAGCCTTGTAAAAAGCATCGATGTTTTTTAGCGGTTGCGTTGCGCGCACAATTCCTGGTGAATGCGGGTCGGTTTTAATTTGAGTGCGCAGGGCTTCTTCTCGCGTAAGCGTACGCCATACCGTTGCCCAGCTTATAAAAAAGCGTTGCTCGGGTGTAAATCCGTCAATTTTATTTGGTCGTCCATTTTTCTTGTAAAACAATTGTAAGCCATCATAAGCCCCTAGAACGCCACCTAAGTCGCCAATATTTTCGCCAAGGGTGAATTTTCCGTTGATAGGCAGACTATCCATTACCTCAATGGCACTATACTGCTCAGCAAGTTGATTGCCTCTTTTGTTAAATTGTTCCAAATCACTTTCGTTCCACCAGTTGTTCAAATTTCCATTTTCATCAAAACGCGCACCGCTATCATCAAAAGCATGCGAAATTTCATGACCAATTACGGCACCAATACCTCCGTAGTTTACAGCTTCATCAGCTCGGTAATCATAAAAAGGAGATTGTAATATGGCAGCGGGGAAAACAATTTCATTATTTAAAGGGTGAAAGTATGCATTAACCACTTGTGGGGCCATTCCCCATTTGCTTTTATCTACAGGTTCGCCAATTTTAGCAATGTTCTTTTTCTTTGACCATTCTCTTATGGCTATTCTATTTTTAAAATACCCGTCCTCTTCTTTTAAATCAAGTTTAGAATAGTCTTCCCATTTGTCAGGATAAGCAATTTTTACGGTAAGTTTATTCAATTTTCTGATCGCATTCTGTTTCGTACTGTCGCTCATCCACTCCAGTTTTTCTATACGTCCTTTAAATGCTGTAATAACATTGTCAATCATTTTTTCTGCCTTAAATTTAGCTTCTGGCGGGAATTTTTTATCAACATACAACTGTCCTAAAGCTTCGCCTAGCGAGCCATTTATAGTGGCTAAAGCACGCTCTTCCACATCACGTTGCTTTTTTGCGCCTCTTAAATAATTACTATAAAATAACCAGCTTTCTTTTTCAATTTCTTTAGAAAGTAAACCAGTACTGCTATTAAAGGTGTCCCATTTAACTAAAGTTTTAAGGTCTTCAATTGGGGTATTGATCAACAATTCGTCCAACTTTTTCATGTATTTTGGTTGGGTAACCATAATCGTATCCAATGCTTTAGCAACACCATTGTCACTCAATAATTGATCTATTTTTATTGAAGGAATCAATTTTTGAACTTCCTGAATGGACATTGGGTTGTTTAACTTGCGGGTGTCCCTTCGTTCCACTTTAGTTAATCTAGGTTCAGCTAATTTGGTTTCTAGTGCTAAAATTGTTGCAGCTGATTTGTCAGCCTCAACTTTACTGTCTCCAAGTTTTTGCAGCATGGTGGAAATATACGCCTTGTATTTTTCGCGTGTTTCCTTAGATTTCTCATCTTGCTCCAGGTAATAATCACGATCAGGTAGTCCTAAACCGTTTGGTCCAATATAAGCGGCATTAACGGAACTGTCATTCAAATCCGCAAAAGAGGATAGTCCCATAAATGGCGTGCTAATAATAGGGCTTGTACTAGCCAAGGATTGCAATTCTGCTACCGATGTAACTTTATCTAAGGCTTCAAGACTTGATTTTAATGGCGTTAATCCAAGTTGATTTCTTGAAATTGAATCCAACTCATTGGTAAATAAAGCCAATGCTTTGGCTTGATCAGTTTCAGCACTATAGGTATTATTTTTTTTAGCGGTGTGAATAATCTCTAACACGTCTTTATCAGTTGCTTCGCGTAAAATTCCAAAACCACCCCAACGCGTTCGATCTTCAGGTATTTTAGTGTTTTTTTGCCAGTTTCCATTAACAAATTGGTAAAAATCTTCTTTAGGGCTAACAGTTGGATCCATATTAGAAATAATGAGTCCATGTGTTTTCTCTTTTGGAAAATCTTTAGGCGTCGATGGACTATCCAGAATACTTTTTGTTTGGCAATTTGCAGCAGTTACCACCGTGCAGATAAGGCCGGTTAGGGCTATTTTTGAATGCTTTTTCATAACATTAGGTGTATTTAAAAATGTAAATTTAATAGGTAAAATTACAAAGAGATATTAAAATAAAATACTTAAATAAATACCGTTTGTGGCTGTTTTTTAGTTAAATAAATTTTAAAAGTATCGATTTGTGAGTTTGGTTTTTTTTGATAAGATTTTTTAGCAATTTTTAATTTAAAGCCGATTAGGATTTCAATAAAAACAATAAAAAGGCTAATTGATAATAAGTTTTTGTGTAGTGTTTTTGCCATTTGTATCTTCAAGAATAGTGATGTAAGTCCCTGTAGCCATATTTATGTTAAGAATATTAGTGCCAATATTTAGTTTTTTTTGTAAAATAAGTTCTCCCTGAAGGTTAAAAAGGTAAAGCGTATTTAATTTGCTTACATTAATACTAAGGGAGGTGTTGTGGCTTGCCGGATTTGGAAAAATTAGTGGAGGTGTATTGGGTGGAGGCAAAATGCTTTCGGAAGTTAGGATTGTACCATCTTTTAGGTGTATTTCAAAAAATAAATCTACGGCATCTTCCAAATTTTGTGTTTGGTAGGTTTGCAGTAAATTTTCAATACTAGTTCGACTTTCAATCAATACAGGGGCGTTGGAATTTTTAAAGAATAATAGTTCATTTATTGCAAATAGACTGTTTAGTTGTACGGTAACGGTTAAATTATCATTAGTCCTGTTTTGCAAGAGTAGTATGTTTTCAAAATAGCATTTTTCCTCAAAATCACTGGTAGTAATGGTGTTGCTACGAGTAAGGGCTTTTTCATTAGTAGCAAAGGGAGTCAGATAAAATTGAGTTATACGATTTTGTTTTGTAACCACTAAGGTAGTATCAGTGGTTTGTGCAATACGTTCAGGAGAATTAGCGCTATTGTTAATGCCGTAAACCTCATAAAAACGAACAGAGTCATCCTTTTTCCAGTGGAGTTCAAATTGATCACTGCAATTAAAACCGATATTTAGGGCAGTTTTGGTGTAAATTTCAAAGGGATCGGATACAAAAGTTTGATTAGTAGCGGTTGTTAATTTAATTCGAGCATTTGGTGTAGTTATTTCAGGAGGCATCCAATTAAAAAAAGATGTTTCCAGAGGAATGTCTTGGGCTATTTGTACCCAGTTATCGGTATGGTTATAGTCCACTTCAATACTTCCCGTTATGTCTTTTTCAAAAGTAGCGTTCCAACGTAAAAAGTGGGTATTAATGTCGGTAGCGTTTATATTGCTACCCTTGTGCGGAAACACCCAATTAAATTGATCTTTAATTTTGTAGCTGTACACCAAAGCAAATTTTTGACTAGCTGTAACTAAAGAATTGGCTTTAATGTTAACCGTGTACTTTTCTTTTGTTGGGTTTTCAATAGTTACTTGTTCCTGAGGGTTAATATGGTCTTCGGCTCTACTATTTGTTGAATTTGAAATCACCCATGGCAAAAAAGTAGTGTCGCTATCTGTTACGGTCATGTCCAAATCATTTTTTAAAACCACTGCATCATTTGGGTTAGCAGCCACATCATTCCAAACTAAAAGTATTTTTAGTTGTTTTGCCTTTTCAGGAATTGTAATTTCAAAACTCGTTGTTTCATTGGAAATAATTTCATTTAAAAAGTATTGCTTATTTTTTAGCATTTCAATACTAGTTGCGGTATTTACACTGCCAAAACCAGTTTCAAAATCAATACCTGTAGGGCCAACATCATCAGCACCATTGAGTAATAATGCTTTCATTAAATAGGAAGGAGCAATTTTATTTTTAGATTCAAAATAAAATTGCTGTAGTTTTTGAGTAATCCCTGATACAAGCGCAGCTGCATTTGACGTACCAATGGAGCTGTAAGTTACAATTTCGGGTTTTATACGGTTATCAAATGTAGGTCCTTTGGAAGATTCGCTTATTACCTGATTGTTGTTATTAATTGCCCCCACACAAATACTATTTTTTGACAATTTAAAATTGCCCGTCAGGTTTGAAGCTCCATTATTTTCGGTGCCAGAATTTCCAGATGAAAAAATGTGGGTAATCTCAGGATTGTCATATATATAAGTGTCATATTCGGCAGCAAGAAAGCCGTAAAAATTTTCGATTTTAGTTCCGTATGAATGATTTTGAACAGTAATTTTATGTTGCCTTAGACTTTCAATAGCATCAGGACTTAAGTTTTTAAAATCAGTAGAAAAAATTTGAGCTTTGGGTACTACACCAGTAGCATCGTTGCCGCTATTTCCATTTCCTGCAATAAGACTACTCATTATAGTAGCATGCAAATCTTCAGTTTCGGAAGTCAAATTAGTAGTAATTATTTTTGATCCAACATCAATGTCATTGGCAAAAGGTTTGTTGTCCTTAACTCCTACAGCAAATCCCTTGCCATTTAATTCAGGGTATTGAGTGTTTACTAGTGATACTGCATTTGCAAAAGGATTGTAATCGGAAATAAGTAGCTCTTGTGTTGGTGTAAAGCTTTCAGTACTAACACACGATACATGCGTTAAGGGCAAAACGTACTGTTTGATTTTTTTTAATGTTGTAAAAACTTGAATGTAATTTTTAAAAACAGTATCAATTTTAATTTCATTTTTTTTTAATTGAATTTGTAGCGCTTGCGGCTGGCTACTTTTAATAATAAAAGGTTTGTTTTTGTTTTTTTTATAACTGATAGAACCAAGCAATTTCCAATCATTGCTAGCTTTTTTAAACTTTAAGGTAGGAATGGATTTAAGCGTATGGCTATTTCCATAAACAATATATTCAGTGTGAGTCAACGTGCGCACAACATTAATTTTCTTTTTTGCTAGTGTGTTTAGGGTGGAGTTGTCTAAAATTTTAACAATAAAATAACCGCTTTTAGGGGTGTTTAAAGGGTCTTTATTTTGATCCTTACTTGCATAAATATTCCAATAAGAATTTTGACTAAAGCCAAAAGCAGCACAAAGAATAAAAGTGGTAAAAAAAAATCTGAACATTTTAGTCTTTAAAATTTTCATAAAACTAATCAAAAAGTTTAATTATGTCAAAAAACAGTTAAAAAAAGTAAAATTTGCATAAGAAATAGTTATAATAAAATCAATTTTCATTGAATTTATATTTATAAAAGTCAATTTATATTTTTTATATAATATTTTTTATCATAAAATTATCATAAAAAAAACATATTTAATAAAAAATAACTTGCTTTTGGAACTTTTTGTTGATAAATGTTTAATAAATAGATATCTGTTGTAATTTTGCCGTACCTAGCGCTAGAAAATAACATTAACTAATAAATAATTTGTTCATCATGAATTTTTTGAAGAAAAAACACACACGCACTAGCCTTATAATTTCAGGTTTATCTATACTATTATTCGCTTCATGCGAAAAAGAAAATAACGATATTGCAACGGAAGAAAACAGCGATATTGCTTCAACTATTGACGTATCTACGCTAACAAAACTAAAGAATTTAGGTTTTGAAGGGAATACAGCAGAAGTTACTAATTTCATTTTGCCTGATGGGTCATCGGAAAAAAGATATTTGGTGGAAGGTGATATTGCATTATCTGAATCCTACTTAAATTCTTTTGATATTGAAAAAGAAGTTACTGGTGAGCAGTATAGGACTTTTAATTTAGTAACTGCTATCAGAACTATTAATGTAATTGGTATTAGCGAGGGACAATTTGCTTTACCAGAAAACAGTGTTGAAGGATTAAGGAGAGCGATTGATAATTATAATAGATTGAACTTGGATATTCGTTTTACATTAGATTTTGGATTTGACGGATACCAGAATTTTGACATGGTGGTATATTATAACCCTGATGAAAGAGATAGTAACGGTCGATTAATAAGTGGAGGAGTGGCTGGATTTCCAAGTAGAGCAGGGTTTCCACATCAATTAATTCGTATTTATGGTATTGGAAACAGTAATGCAAACGTTAATGAGCATGTAATTACGCATGAAATGGGGCATTCTATTGGTTTTAGACATACCGACTTTTTTAGTAGATCGAGTTGCGCTAATGGACGACCTGAAGGTGCTGGTAGTATAGGTGCTGAATTTATTCCTGGTACAGCTAGACGAGAAGACCCAACTTCAATTATGAATGCTTGTTTTGGAGCAGGTGTTGATGGTGAGTTTAACAGAAATGATATTACTGCATTAAACTTTTTATATTAATACAATACTATTGTAAAATAGTTTCTCAATAATTTTAGTTTTTCCAAACTTAATACTCTTTTACTCAAAGGCAGCATGTTTACCCATGTTGCCTTTTTTTATTTATAGAAATGAACCTGTGATTTATACCACTTATGTGTGAAAATTTCTGTAAATATGTTGCTTTAAGTCTTTGCTACCTTAAGGTTAGGTAGTTACGCTAATAATAAGTCATTTATATCGGTTCAGATTTTAATGGTAAAGGCGGTTGTCCTCCATACGATTATGTTTTGATGTTTGAGATTCCCAATCATATAGTGAAATCAAAAATTTGAGTTCAATTAGTACACGTTTATAGATTTAGTAAAAATTCAATGGGCGGTATGTTTTTTTAGAAAAGGAGGTATTAAAAGAATAGAAATAATAATTGGGCTAATGAATTTAACTTATAATATGTTTCGTAACATTTAAATTGCTCATTAAAATTTAGAAAACGTGAGTTTGATTAAAAAAAAGCATAAAATGAAACTTGCCAGGGTGGGGTCAGTTTTTAGAGATGCTCTTAAATAACAAATAGTTAATTTTTTTAAGTTTTAATTTAATATTTTTGCCTTTTAAATGTTAATAAAATCGGATAAAGTGTTTTTTGATTTGGAGTTGAATTTTTTAAGGTAAGTTTTAAAATACATATAGAGTATTTTTAAATTAATACTATTTTAACCTATTATTATTCGCATTCTAATCTGAAATTGAATTGACTAATTTTATATTTTATGAAAAAAATAGGACTACTGATTTTGCTTATACTCACGCAATTTACCAATTACGGACAAAGTTTTGTGGGTTTTGCTACTGACAATTATAGTGGGGTACATGGCGTAATAGCCAATCCTGCAAATGTTGTAGATTCTAGGTATAAATTTGATTTAAATTTGGTATCAGTAAGTTCTTTTTTGGGGAATGATTACGCGGAAATGAGCCTTTTTGGCTCATTTAATGATGATTATGATTTTGATGAAGACGTCGTTTTAACTCTAACGGATGATAATAATGCACTAACTAATATAGATGTTTTAGGGCCTTCCTTCATGTTTAACATTAATAAAAATAATGCTATTGCAATTACAACAAGGGTACGTGCTTTTGGCAGTGTGAATAATATAGATGGAGAAGTAATTGACCTTTTTGATGAAAGATTGGACGAAAATCAACCTGTAACTGTTTCAAACATCAATACAAATACAACGGCACATGTATGGGCAGAGTTAGGGTTAACCTATGGGCGTGTTATTTTTGATAAGAATGAGCATTTTTTTAAAGCAGGATTAACTGTTAAATACTTGCAAGGTTATGCTTACAGTTCGGGGGCTTTTGAAAATGTTGATATTAACTATGATCCTTTTGTGGTAAACTTAAATTCTTCAAATGGCGAATTTACAGGGCGCGGGAATTTAGATGTAGCATTTAGTGCTAATTTGGATACCAACAATAATGGTGAATATTTAGAAAGTGATGATGATGTAGATTTTGGAGTACAAGCAAGTGGGGCTGGCTTTGACTTGGGTGTTGTTTATGAATGGAGGCCTAATGCCGAAATGTTTAAAACCACAGACTCCAACGGAAATAACGTGCCTTTGAAAAATAAAAATAAATATTATTTAAAGGCTGGTTTTTCAATTACTGACATAGGTAGTTTAAATTATGAAGAAGGCATCAATACAAATTACAATTTAAATGGGGTGGTCATTGATAGAGAAACTATTGATAACGGTGATTTTGAAGATGATATAGAACCTTTGCTAAATCCTACTGAGGAAAGTGTTAGTAATAAAATAAAGTTACCAGCGGCAATGCACCTTAATGTAGATTGGAATTTATATAAAAAGCTTTATGTTAATTTAAATACTGACATTTCTTTGATAAATCAGGATACAAAAAATGCAAATCGTATTGCAAATACGCTATCTGTTACTCCAAGATTTGAAACCAGGTGGTTGAGTATTTTTTCGCCAGTAAGTGTTAGGCAATACGGTGATTTTATTTGGGGAGCTGGCGTTAGGTTAGGGCCTGTTTTTGTTGGATCAGGGAGCATAATCACCAATATTACAGGAAAATCAAAAAGTGCGGACGTATATGCAGGACTTAAGCTTCCAATTTATCAGGGCAAATTGAGGGATAAAGATAAAGATGGAGTGTATGATAAGTATGATGAATGCCCAAAAGAAGCTGGGTCAGCAACTAACAATGGTTGTCCTTTGCCTGATGTTGTAAATGAAGTTGTACCCGAACCTGAAGTTGTTCAAGTGGATACTGATGGCGATGGGGTTTTAGATACACTTGATGAATGTCCTAACGAATTTGGGATTTCTGAAAATAATGGTTGCCCAAAAGTAGTACCCGTTGTTGTTGATACGGATCAGGATGGTATTGAAGATGCTAAGGATGAGTGTCCCGAAATATTTGGTTTAGCGGCCAATAATGGGTGTCCAAATATTACAAATTTGAAAGATGATGTTGAAAAAGCAGCTGTGGTGGTAAAAACTATCAACGAATTTGCGCGCACCATTAATTTTAATTCAGGGAAAACCACATTTACTGCGCAAACTTACAGTTCATTGGCTTCAATTTTAGAAATTTTAAACCAATATCCGGATTCCAATTTTGAAATTAATGGCTATACAGATAGCGTAGGCGCATCATCATTAAATTTAAAATTATCACAAGATCGTGCTTATGCGGTTGTAGCTTATTTTGTTGAAAATGGGATTAGTAACAAACGCTTAAAAGCCATTGGTCATGGAGAAGAAAGTCCTATAGCGAATAATACCACCAAAGCAGGTAGGGCAAAAAACAGAAGGGTAGAGGTCGTTTTAATGAAATAATAAGTTATTTATTTGTAATAGCTGAGATGGGCAGTACGAGATTATTTGTTAAACCAAGCCTTAAAATCATTTGTTTTTTGTCTGTTAACAATAAATTCTTGATCCCTGGGGTTGGAAAGTGTTAATTTTACACGATGATTAAAATAAGTGTCAATTTTTTGAAGGGCATTTTTTGAATTAATTTGACCTCGATTGATTCTGTAAAATTTAGTAGTGTCTAAGGTGTCAAATAGTTGGTCAATAGTTTCATCAATGATATACCGTTTGGTAAAAGTGAAACCAAAAGTAATGCTATCCTGCGAGTAAGCATATAAAATTTCGGAAGTTCTTATTTACACAAAGCCGCTGCCTTCCTTCACTAAAATGCCAGATCGTTCATTGGGGGTTTGCATGCTATTCAGCAGTTCTTTTAAAATTTCAGGAGCTACTGCGTTTATGGGGTTGGACTTTTTAAATTTCTCAATGGCAGCATCCAAATCTACTTGTTGTACAGGTTTTAAAAGGTAATCAATGCTATTAACTTTAAATGCCTGAATGGCGTATTGGTCAAAAGCAGTGGTAAAAATAATTGGTGTTTGTATTTTTACTTTCTGAAAAATTTCAAAACTCAATCCATCAGCCAGCTGGATATCCATAAACACTAAATCAGGCGCCTTATTTGACTGAAACCACAAAACGGCGTCTTCAATGCAATCAATAATCTCCAGCAGCGCAAAATCAACGCCATTTTTTTTCAATAGTTTTTGTAACTGATTTGCAACTCATAGCGTTCTAATTTTTTGTCTATACCATTTGCTAGTTATTTTAGGGGCAAAACTTATTACTACTATTTTTGTTAGAATGCTTAGGGAAATGAAGAAAAAATCACAATTCATAATTTATAAATCATAATTTACTTACCTATCTTTGCATCTTTAAATTTACAGCATGCAATTATCTGAACAAGAACTGGTACGTAGAGACAAGCTAAAAACGCTTCGTGAAATGGGTATAAATCCCTATCCGGCGGATTTATTTCCTTTGGACAATACTTCAAAGTCAATTAAGGAAAACTATACCGAAGGGAAAAAGGTGGTAATTGCAGGGCGTTTGATGCGCAAAAAAGTACAAGGAAAGGCTTCCTTTGCGGAAATTCAGGATGCTGATGGTCGTATTCAAGTTTATTTCAATCGCGATGAAATTTGTCCGGATGAAGACAAAACTAAATACAATGACTTATTTAAAAAACTACTGGATTTAGGAGATTTTATTGGAATAGAAGGGGAGTTGTTCACCACGCAAGTGGGTGAAATTACCGTTGCCGTAAAAGATTTTAAATTACTGAGCAAGGCATTAAAACCATTGCCACTCCCCAAAACTGATAGTGAAGGAAACACCTATGATGAGTTTAACGATCCAGAATTGCGTTACCGTCAGCGTTACGCAGATTTGGTGGTAAACCCACATGTAAAAGAGGTGTTTGTAAAGCGAACAAAGTTATTTAATGCCATGCGTCAGTTTTTTAATGAGCGTGCATATTTTGAGGTGGAAACACCAATTTTACAACCCATACCAGGAGGAGCATCAGCGCGTCCTTTTATTACGCACCATAACTCGTTAGATATTCCATTATATATGCGAATTGCCAATGAGTTATACCTTAAAAGATTAATTGTAGGTGGATTTGATGGGGTGTATGAGTTTTCAAAAAATTTCCGTAATGAGGGAATGGATCGTACGCATAATCCTGAGTTTACAGCTATGGAAATTTATGTAGCTTACAAGGACTATAACTGGATGATGGAATTTACCGAGCAGTTACTGGAACATTGTGCTATTGCCGTAAATGGAACCTCAAAAGCTACCTTTGGTGAACATCAAATTGATTTTAAAGCACCGTACGCACGGGTGACTATGGCGGATTCCATAAAGCATTTTACAGGTTTTGATATTACAGGTAAATCCGAAGAGGAACTTTTTGAAGCGGCTAAAAGCATGGGGATTGAAGTGGATAATACCATGGGAAAAGGGAAACTGATTGATGAAATGTTTGGCGAAAAATGTGAAGGAAATTACATTCAGCCCACCTTTATTACTGATTACCCTAAGGAAATGAGTCCGTTGTGTAAAACACATCGTAATAATCCTGAATTGACTGAGCGTTTTGAATTGATGGTATGTGGAAAAGAAATTGCTAATGCTTATTCGGAGTTAAATGACCCTATTGATCAGTTGGAGCGTTTTGAAGCGCAATTAAAATTAGCCGAACGAGGGGATGACGAAGCAGGAGAATTTATTGATTATGATTTTGTTCGTGCCTTGGAATACGGTATGCCGCCTACTTCTGGTTTAGGAATAGGGATGGATCGATTAATCATGTATTTAACCAATAATCAATCCATACAAGAGGTGCTATTCTTTCCGCAAATGCGCCCTGAAAAAAAAGCAGTAGCATTAAATGATGAGGAAAAACTTGTGTTTGAACTATTAAAAAAGTCGCATCCTATAGCATTAAATGACTTAAAAACTCAATCTGGTTTAAGTAACAAAAAGTGGGATAAAACTATCAAAGGGCTTACTAAAAATAACCTGGCAAGTGTTACAAAAAATGATGAAGGGTTGTTTGTTGATTTAGTTTGATCAAATTAGGTTTTTTTAAAGAGTGATTTTCATGAAAAGTATTACAATTAGTAGTTTTCTTTTGTTTTTTTGTGCCCTACAATTCCATGCGCAAACTAATTTATTTAAAGGGTTAAAAATTCATTCGGAATTTAAAACCGATGATAGGGAAATTCCTGATCAGTTTGTTGGGAGTACTAGTAAGGGATATTACTTTTTATATTCTTAAGGCAAATATGGCTCGGGTGAAACAGTTTTAAGAAAATTTACTAACGATTTTTTACCAGAAACTAAAGAAATAGCGTTAACATCCTCAACAGAAGATTCACAGGAATATTCATTGGGGGTGTTAAAGTTAAATAATAAGTTAATGCACATTAGCGCTTCATCAGACAAATTGAGTAGAGCGTTTTTTATGACAGCTATTGATTTGGATAGCTTTAAGCTTTCGCAGAAGAGGAAAATTGCAAATGTAACTGTTAATGGTGAAAAAATTAATAAATCAAGTATGTCGTTACTTGTGTCCAAAGATACTAGTGCAGTTGTTTTTTTTTATTCTATACCCGGGAAAAAAGATGCGTTAAAAAAATATAACTTATTAGTATTTGATAAAAATCTTAAAAAAATCAATGAACAAGTGTATGAATTTGAATATCCAAACAAAAAATTAAACATAAGAAGCGGATATTTGCTGAATTCAAATGAGATGATTTTGCTCACAGCGGACTTATCAAGCTTGCCTGTTAGGGATTTTACAAAAAAAGAAATTCAATACAATTACAAAATAGTTCATTTAATTGATGGAAAAGTCAAGCATTTAGCGGATGTGAAAAATGATAACAAGTGGCTTCATAATATTGAAATTCAGGTAACTGATGATAACATTGAATTAATTGGGTTTTATGCCGAAAAGGGAAAATACGATTTTCATGGCACGTTTTTCTATAGTTTTTCAAAAGCGGAAAAAACAGAAAAAAAATCAGTATTTACTCCTTTTGATGATGCTACTATTGATTCTTATTTTAAAGATACTCAGAATAGCCTAAAATTAGGAAGTGTAAAAAAGCAACAAAAAAACAGGGAGTTGCCTAAATTTGTTTTAGTAGACGTCAAAAAAAATAGTGACGGTTCTCATTTTTTGATAGCAGAACAGCGCTATACAATTTCTAGTAATTATTCAATCAACTTTATTTATCTTAAAACATTAGTAGTAAAATTATCGCCTCAGGGTGATATAGTATGGAGTAAGTTTATTGATAAAGATAACTCAAAGCTCAATACATGGATCTATTCAGGGTTTATTTACGAACATATAAACGATACACTCTATTTTTTGTATAACGGTAATAGTAATAATCTTAAAAATGATGGGAAAAAGACTTTTAAATCATTTTCTAAGCTAGTAAAAGGGGAATCCATCATTTTAGCAAAAGTAGATACGTCAGGAAATTTAGAAAGAAACTTAGTAGTAAATTCAGAAACGCTTTCTGGTTACAGAATGCGACCAGGATTGAGCAGTTTAACAGACCAGGGTAAAATTTTATTATTTTGTCAAAAGCCAAGTAATGTAAAAAATCAGCGATTTATTTCATTTGAATTTGAATAGTATTTATTTGGATGCTATAGGACTGAGATTAAATACAACGGTTTAATTTTTAAAGCAGCCACCAGTCTAAATTTTTTTTAAACCACGATTACGGTAAAATGCCAAAAGAAAAAATGACATGATTGTGTACCGAAATGGTACATTAATGTGAAGTTTCAACAGTACGAAACCAATGCATTGGATTAGCAGAGCGATACGCTCCTCAATTATGAAGAAAGTTATTTAATGCATTAGGTATTCTAATCCAGTTTTAAATCGCAATTAATCTCAACTTTATCAATAATTGCACCCCTACTTTTATAAAATTCCGGAGCATTTTTATTCCATTTAGAGACTTGCCATTTCATTTTATAACAGTTTTCAGTTTTTCCAATTTCTAGAATTTTGTCAAATAGTTTATTTCTAATCCCTTGATTTAGAAATTTTTCGCGTACATACAAATCATCTAAATAAATAGCTTTTCCAGTCCAAGAGTAGTTTTAAAAATTACTTGATTCTTTTTTTAATGTATTTAAATTTTATATCCTCAATTGAAATAAGCTTTATTTGTGGGATTATTTATGTATACGGGTAGTTTTTGTGAATAAGTTAATAGTTGTATCTTTTGAGTGCGTTTATAAAATTAGAAAACGCTTAATTTAGAATAAATTTATTTTGAAAGATTTTAAATAGTTAAGTATTCTCAATTTTAAACAAACACAAACATTTTTAACTTAATTGCTATTTATCATGAAAATTATTGTATTAATTTATCTCGCACTAACATTTTTTCCATTTTCTTGTAAAAATGATGACGATATACCGACTGAACCAGAAACCCCACAAATGCCGAACATCGTTGGAATGAATTTTTTAATAAGTAATAACAGTTTTAATGAAAGCTATGCCAATCTAAAAAATAGTTTAGAGGCTAATGAAAATATTAAAATTGTAGCCGAAGTAAATCACCAAGCCAATGCAGCATCGGTTGATTTGGATTTAAATCCAACAAGAGTGATCTTTTTTGGAAATCCTAATTTAGGTACGCCGCTAATGCAAAAAAATCAGTTGGCTGGTCTGGATTTACCCCAAAAAATTCTAGTATATCAAGATGACAAAAAGGATGTTTTTATGTCCTACAACAATACACTGTATTTATCAAGCAGGCATGATGTTTTAGGAGTACCTTCATTAACAATGATTTCTGGAGCATTAAAAAACCTTACTACAAATGCTAGTGGAAATGAGGTGGTATCCATGCCTGAAACGAGTACTGTTGATATTGCCGAAGGTATTGTTACTAAAACAAGTGAGCAGTCCTTTGATGCTACGTATGCCAAATTGCAAGGAGTAATTTCCAATAATCCAAACCTTCGTATTATTGCCGAAGTGAATCATCAGGCTAATGCAGCAAATGTTGGAAAAAAATTAAACCCGACGCGTTTACTGATTTTTGGTAATCCAAATTTAGGTACACCACTTATGCAAAACGCGCAAACTACGGCCTTAGATTTGCCGCAAAAAATGCTGGTTTGGGAGGATGATAACAAGGTGGTTCATGTGTCCTACAATAATCCTAGTTATTTAGTAAAAAGGCATGGAATAACAGAAAATGAAACGGTTATTGAAACCATCAGTAACGCGCTTAATAATTTATCAAACGCAGCCATAACTGAGTAGTGGTTTTACAGTAGTTAATGTTTTATTGTACCGGATGTAACTTTTTCTATTTGCAGGGTTAAATCTTGTAAGTCGGCCTTAGTATCACATTACAGCATTAATAGCTTTGTAACCGCTTAAATATTGTGCATTTTTAAAACTGAAAAAAAATCATCATTTAATGTAAATCCAAATCATGATGACTAAATAAAAAAACCTCGATTAAATTTTAATCGAGGTTTTTTGTGTGAGTATAATACAGTTGTAAAATATTATAATTGAGTAACTTTTAGCGTATTTACGTTTCCTTTTTCTGCCAAAGGAGTTGCTACAAGATTGATGATTCGATCACCATCATTAGTATACCCTCTTTGGATAGCTAAGGCATTTACTTCTGAAATAGAAATATCAGTATTGGCTGTTGGGTTGTCATAGTAAAAAGCTTTAACGCCCCATAAAAGGTTCAGTTGCGCTAAAATTCTACGATTATTTGAGTATACTAAAATGTGCGAACTTGGTCTCCAAGCCGAAATTTGGTAAGCAGTATATCCTGAATTTGTTATAGTAGAAATTACACCAGCCTCAATATCATTTGCCATGTGAGCGGCATGATAACAAACTGAATGTGTAATAAAACGAGAATCATTATCAGATGGATGCGTAGCAGGAACGGAAATTAGTGGCGAATTTTCTACACTCAATATAATGTTTCGCATGGTTTGAATTACCTGAACTGGATATTTACCAACCGAGGTTTCTCCTGAAAGCATTACAGCATCAGCACCATCCATTATGGAATTAGCAACATCATTTACTTCAGCACGTGTTGGAGTTAAGCTATCAATCATAGTTTCCATCATTTGCGTAGCAATAATTACAGGTTTACGTGCTAATTTTGCTTTGTAAACTAATTCTTTTTGAACAAGTGGTACTTCATGTGCAGGAATTTCAACACCTAAATCTCCACGAGCTACCATTAAACCACCTGATACTTCAAGGATTTCATCAATATTAGCAACACCTTCTGGCTTTTCAATTTTTGAAATAATTGGAATCTCATATTCGCTATGTTCAGCAATTAAATCTTGTAATAATTTAACATCCTTTGCATGGCGTACAAATGAAAGTGCGATCCAGTCTACCCCTTGTTGACAAGCAAAAACAGCATCTTTAACATCTTTATCTGTCAATGCAGGAAGTGAAATATCAGTATTTGGAAGGTTAACTCCTTTTTTTGATTTGAATGGCCCGCCTTGAGTCACCTTAGCAACAACTTTATCTTCGCCATTTGTAGAAACTACTTCAAAGTGTACTTTCCCATCGTCAACTAAAACACGCTCGCCAGGCTTTACATCCTTAGGAAACTGAGTGTAGTTCATGTAAGCTTTTGTGGCATTCCCAACAAAAGGTTCTCCGGTTTGAAAAGTAACCTCGTCACCTACATTTACTTCAGTGCCTTCTTCCATAACTCCAACACGAAGTTTAGGTCCTTGTAAATCAGCTAAAATTGCGGCATGGAATCCATTCGCTTCATTTTGCTCTCTTACGTATTTAATACGTCTTTCAACATCGTCATAGTCAGCATGTGAAAAGTTTATTCGGAAAACGTTTACTCCAGCAATTAAAAGGTCGTTGATTACTTCTCGGCTATCAGTAGCCGGTCCAAGCGTAGCAACAATTTTAGTCTTTTTACGTCCTTTCATTATTCAAATATTAGGTTATTTTTAGATTTTATAGTTTCGTAATCAACCGCAAAAGCTGTGATTACTTGTGTTATTTTTAAAATATTTGAAACTAATAGTTTTAACGAATAGTTGAAATTATCAGTTTCTATTTTTAAAAAATAATCTACGTTTTTATATTCCGAGATTAAATTTTTAGTGATCAATTGTTCGTAGCTTTCTGTAAACAAATCAGTATTTTTAACACTGGACTTTTGGTACATTAAGCACTTGTTTTTTACCAATGAAAAAGTGGTGTAATTTGGTTCATCATCAAACACATACCTGGGGTAAACCTCAGTATGATTATCTTTAAGCACTTCTACATCATTTTTTGCTCTGGAAAATTTTAATTCCAACTGCCTATTTAACAAAAATGCCATTTTGTAAGATGGCAATGAGGCATGAATGGCACATAAATAAAAAGCGTCAACTTCAAAATTATCAAGCACTAATTTGTTTGCGACCATAACACAAAATGGGTGTAATAAAACAGCGCACAAGATACAAAGAAAAAAAAGTTTTTAAAGTGCTTAATTTCTGTAGAAAAATATTTATAACGTTTTCGTTGATTTACTTCTCAATTTTTTCCTGAAACGCAAAATATGCTCGTTTGGAGACTTTTTCTTCTGCTTTTTTCTTTGAAGTGGCTCTTGCTTTAGCAATTACTTTATCATTAACCCAAAGTTTTACGGCAAAGTGGCGTAATTCTTCCATACCATCATCCTCATATACTTCATATTTAAAATTGTGTTTCTTTTTCTGAAACCATTCAATTAATAAGCTTTTATAGCTAATTACCTGACCTTCCAAACTTTCAATATCAATGTATGGACCAATGACTGCCGAGTATATAAATTTTTCGCAAAATTCATACCCGCGGTCCAAATAAATAGCCCCTACAAGTGCTTCAAATATATTTCCATGAATGTTAATTCCAAATTGCTCGGGAGGAATTTGAGTACGTACATGGTTGATAAGTTTGAGATCCTTGCCTAACTCATTTAAATGTTTTCGGCTCACCACTTTTGATCGCATTTTGGTAAGATAGCCTTCGTTACCTGATGGAACTTCTTTATACAAATAAGAAGCAATAACACTACTTAGCATGGAGTCACCTAAAAATTCCAAACGTTCGTAATTTTCAGGATCACCAATAGTATTGCGTAGTCCAAGGGAACGGTGTGTAAAAGCGGTTTCGTAAAATGAAATATCTTTAGGCTTAAAGCCTAATATATCTTGTATAAAAATAGAAAAATCCCCGTCCTTGGGTTTGGAGCGGGAATTGAATATCTTTCGAATAAGCTTCATAAATGAATTACTCGTCTAATTTTTTTAATAAAACACAAGCATTATGACCACCAAATCCAAAAGTATTACTCATGGCTATTTTGGCTTTACGTTTTTGAGCTTTGTTTAGTGTTAAATTTAGTTCCGGATCAATATTTTCATCAGGAGTAGTATGGTTAATTGTAGGTGGTACAATACCATGTTCCAAAGCTAAAATGGAGGCAATGGCTTCTATTGCTCCAGCGGCACCCAGTAAGTGACCTGTCATTGATTTAGTGGAATTGATATTGATATTTTTAGCATGCTTGCCAAATACTTTACCAATAGCTTTAAGTTCAGCTACGTCTCCTAGTGGAGTGGATGTACCGTGAGTGTTAATTAATTCAACATCTTCGGGCTTAATTCCGGCATTTTTTAGACAATTTTCCATAACAGCAACTACGCCAATACCGTCAGGATGTGGAGCGGTCATATGATAAGCATCGGAGGATAAGCCCCCACCAATAACTTCAGCATATATTTTTGCGCCTCGCGCTTTTGCGTGCTCATACTCTTCAAGTATCAAAGCGCCTGCTCCTTCACCTAAAACAAAACCATCTCGGTTCGCATCAAAAGGTTTTGATGCGCTTGAGGCATTTTCGTTATTAGTAGAAAGTGCATGTAAGGCATTAAACCCTCCTACGCCAGATTGTATGATAGCAGCTTCGCTACCACCAGTAACAATTACGTCACAATGACCCAATCGAATATAGTTTAGGGCATCAATCATAGCATTAGCCGATGATGCACAAGCGGAAACCGTGGTAAAATTTGGTCCCATAAACCCATTTTTAATTGAAATATGCCCTGGAGCAATATCAGCAATCATTTTTGGGATAAAAAAGGGGTTGAAACGAGGTGTTCCATCCCCTTTTGTAAAATCTCTTACTTCATTATGAAAAGTTTCAATACCACCAATACCAGCACCCCAAATAACACCTACGCGTGCTTTGTCAACACTTTCAATATCTAATTTGGAATTTGCTATAGCTTCATCAGAAGCTACCATGGCGTATTGCGAAAACTTATCAAGTTTTCTTGCTTCTTTACGATGTATGAAGTCATTAACGTTAAAGTTTTTAACTTCACAGGCAAATTGTGTTTTAAATTTTGAAGCATCAAAATGTGTAATGGGTTCAGCTCCGCTTTTTCCGTTTACTAAACCATCCCAATATTCTTCAATATTATTACCAATTGGTGTAAGTGCACCTAAACCTGTGACTACTACTCGCTTTAACTCCATACAACTTTATGTAAAGTACTTATTTTGCGTTTTCAATATATGATACTGCTTGACCAACTGTAGCAATGTTTTCTGCTTGATCGTCTGGAATTTGAATATCAAATTCTTTTTCGAATTCCATGATAAGTTCTACAGTGTCTAATGAATCAGCTCCAAGGTCGTTAGTGAAGCTTGCGTCTGTTACAACTTCGTTTTCGTCAACACCTAATTTGTCAACGATTATCGCCTTTACTCTTGATGCAATGTCTGACATAATTTCTAATTTTAAATTTTAGTTTAGGTCGCAAAAATATAAAACTTTACATTAAAACAACGTAAACATAAAAAAATGTGATTTTTAATTTCTCAAAAATACGCGATCTATTTAATTTTACACGTATTAATTAAGGTTTTATTGGAAAATTCCAATCGTTACCTATCAACTACTATACCATAATGAAACGTATTGTTATTTTTGCTTCGGGCTCCGGAACCAATGCTGAAAATATTATTAACTACTTTAAAGTTAATAATTTAGCTGAAGTTACACATGTTTTTTCAAATAAGCTGAAGGCAAAAGTGTTGCAGCGCGCAGCAAAACATAAAATTAAGGCGTTACATTTTGATAAAGCGTCTTTTTACAATTCGCATGAGGTGCTTCATATTGTTAAAGATGCCCAGCCTGATTTAATTGTTTTAGCGGGCTTTTTATGGAAATTTCCTGCTAATATTATTGAAGCTTATCCTAATAAAATAATTAATATTCATCCAGCTTTATTGCCTAAATACGGAGGGAAAGGCATGTATGGGAGTCATGTACATAAAGCAGTGGTAGCAAATAATGAAAAAGAGACGGGGATAACTATTCACTACGTAAATGAAAATTATGACGAAGGCGGAATTATTTTTCAAGCCAGTACGCCAGTTGAAGCGTTTGATACTCCTGACGATGTTGCCGCTAAAGTACATGAGTTAGAGTATGAACATTTTCCTAAAGTGATTGAAAGTTTACTATACCCTAAAGCAGACTAATTTTGGCAAATAAAAAGTTTTACGTGGTTTGGAAGGGTCATAAAGAGGGTGTTTTTACGGATTGGAAAACGTGTAAGCAGGCGATTTTAAATTATCCGCAAGCACAATACAAATCTTTTTTAACAAAGGAAGAGGCCATAAAAGCTTTTGATGGAGTGTATGCGGATTATGTTGGTAAAAAATCCAGTAAACCTAAATTAAGTGAAGCCGAATTACAGAAAATTGGAGAACCCAATTTGTATTCCATTGCAGTAGATGCAGCAAGTAGTGGTAACCCCGGTAAAATGGAATATCGTGGAGTGGACACACAAACGCATAAACAATTATTTCACCAAGGCCCTTTTGAACAAGGAACCAATAATATTGGCGAGTTTTTAGCTTTAGTGCACGGATTAGCTTATTTAAAAAATGCCAATAGCGATCGTTTACTTTATACTGATTCTAAAATAGCCATGGGCTGGGTAAGGAAAAAAAAATGTAAAACTAAATTGGCGCTTAACGCAAAGAATAAAAAAGTGTTTGATTTGGTGGCTAGAGCCGAAAATTGGCTCAGAACAAATTCATATAAAACTATTGTTGTAAAATGGGAAACTAAGGCGTGGGGTGAAATCCCAGCTGATTTTGGAAGAAAATAGTTTTAATTTGTTAAAAAAATAGGACAAAGAGCTGTTGGCATTTAGCTTATAGCTCTTTGCTTTTTATAGATTTATCAAATTTTTATTGCTATTAGCTAAGAGCAAAAATGGATGTTTAAAAAGATGATGACTTTCAGTCATAACCGAAACTATGATACTTTCAGTCCATAATGGTTCATTTATGAATATGTTTCAAAAAAAGAAAGCCTGGAAAATAAAAATTAGCAAATTTTTATGATTTATTGTAAAGCAAAGTAAATCAAGGATGTAGGTGATAAAGGGTTGAGGGGAGCTATGTCTTTACCGAGGAAAATATAAATCGAGAAATAATATATGGCTTTTAAGTTATATTTTTAAAATATTGAATCTATTTAGATTTAATTTTAAATAAAAAAAGCCTATAAAATGAAATTTAAACATTTCTTCCTTTCGCTAATTTTAATTATTACAAATTTTATTTCTTATTCACAGAAGAAAAAAAAATGATGATCGTAAAACCGATAACTATTGGTTAAAGTCAACTCAACTTAAGGGGTTAAAATTCCGTAGTATTGGTCCTGCACTAACATCTGGAAGGGTTTCAGATATTGCTGTAAACCCTAATAATTTCAATGAATATTATGTGGCTGCGGCTTCAGGAGGCGTTTGGAAAACAACTAATCATGGAGTGAATTATAAGCCGATATTTGATGCTGAAGGATCTTATTCAATAGGGTGTATTACCATTGATCCAAATCAGTCGACTACTATTTGGGTAGGAACTGGTGAAAATAATAACCAGCGGTCAGTAGGTTACGGCGATGGTGTATATAAATCTACCGATGGAGGAAAGTCATGGAAAAACATGGGATTGAAGAAATCTGAGCACATTTCAAAAATCATCGTTGATCCAACAAATTCAGATATAGTTTATGTTGCAGCTTATGGTCCTCTTTGGTCAGATGGTGGTGATCGTGGTGTTTATAAATCTACCGATGGAGGTGAAACCTGGAATCAAATTCATTTTATTTCAGATAAAACAGGAACTTCTGACTTGATCATGGATCCAGTAAATCCTGATATTTTATACGAAGCTGTTCACCAAAGAAGGAGACATGTGTTTACTTACATAGGAGGTGGGCCTGAGAGTGCTCTTTACAAAACAACTGATGGAGGTAAAACTTGGAAAGCATCAAATAGTGGATTGCCCGAAGGGAAAATGGGGCGTATTGGTTTAGCTGTATCGCCTGTAGATACCAATGTGGTATATGCTATTGTAGAAGCAGAAGCGGATAAATTTGGCTTTTTTCGCTCTACAGATAAAGGAGAATCTTGGGAAAAGCGTAGTGATTACAAAACTTCAGGAAATTACTACCAAAAAATATATTGCGATGCTAATGATGTTGACAAGGTATTTAGTATGGATACTTGGTTGCACCATACCGAAAATGGAGGAAAGACATTTGTAAAAACAGGAGAAACCCAAAAACATGTCGACAATCATTGCATTTGGATTAATCCAACAAATACAGATCACTGGATAGTAGGCTGTGATGGCGGAATTTACGAAACTTATGATCATGCTACTACATGGGAATACAAAGCTAATTTACCGATTACACAATTTTACAAAGTGTCAATTGATTATGATACTCCTTTTTATAATGTCTTTGGAGGGACTCAGGATAATAATTCTCAAGCGGGGCCATCGAGGACTTTGAACAATGCTGGAATTCTAAATTCTGATTGGTACATTACTGTAGGAGGTGATGGATATGAAACTCAGGTTGACCCAACCAATCCTAATATCATATATGCACAATGGCAGTACGGTGGATTGATTCGATATGACCGAAAATCTGGAGAAAGAATAGGGATTAAGCCCCAGCCAAGAAAAGGAGAGGCTGCTTATCGTTGGAATTGGGATTCCCCTTTATTAATTTCACCTCATGATCCAAAAACACTTTTCTTTTGTGCTAATAAGGTATTCAAAACGGAAGATCGAGGTAATAGCTGGAAGACGATCTCACCTGACTTGACGCGTCAAATTGATAGAAATCGATTAAAAGTAATGGGAGAAATACAATCTCCTGATGTGGTAATGAAAAATAAATCAACAACCATTTATGGCAATATTGTTGCTTTTGACCAATCCCCAATAGATGAAAACCTATTGTATGCAGGTACGGATGATGGATTAATTCAGGTATCAAAAGATGGAGGAGTCACATGGAGTAAAAAAGAAACTTTTCCTGGAGTACCAAAAATGACTTATGTTAACATGCTTTGGGCATCACAGCATGATAAAATGTGGTTTATGCCGCATTTAATAATCATAAAAGAGGAGACTTTAAACCTTATCTTTTAAAAAGTGTAGATAAAGGGAATACTTGGAAGGCGCTTCAAAATAATCTACCTGAAAGGGGTACAGTATATTCCATTGCAGAAGATCATGTAGATCCAAAACTGCTTTTTTCAGGAACAGAATTTGGTTGTCATGTTAGTATTGATGGGGGACAAAACTGGGTTAAATTAAATGCTGGTTTACCAACTATTTGTGTTCGAGATATGGCTATTCAGAAAAGAGAAAATGATTTAGTACTTGGTACCTTTGGTAGGGGATTCTATATTTTGGATGATTATAGTGCTTTGAGAAATTTGAATAAAGAAACCTTAAACCAAGAAGCTAAGATTTTTTCAATTAAACCTTCATTGGCTTATGTTGAAACCAATCCTCTTGGACTTCGTGGGGTGGGGAGTCAAGGAGCTTCAATGTATGCCGCATCTAATCCTGAATTTGGAGCAACCTTTACGTATTATATAAAAGAGAAATTAAAGTCGCCTAAAGAACTGCGTGCAGAAAAAGAGAAGAAAGCTAAAAAGGAAGGGAAAGATATTGATTATCCAAATTATGAAGACTTTGTAATTGAAGACATGTATGAAGAGGCTTATTTACTTTTTATTGTAAAAGACGCCTCGGGTAATGAAGTCCGAAAAATTAAAAAGCCTACCTCTGAAGGGATTCAAAGAGTAAGTTGGAATTTGCGCTATCCAGCGACAACACCTATTCAAACAAAAACAAAGGAAGCTAGTCGCTACAGTATCCCCAATGAAGGTCCTTTGGTTATTCCAGGAAATTATACTGTTGAACTTTGGCAAGCAGATAATGGCGTGTTAAAAAAATTGGTTGACCCAACGGCTTTTGAAGTCAAAGCCTTAGAAAATTCATCTTTGGAAAGACAAACAGTATCGAATATAACTTTTAAAAAGCAGGTACAAGAGCTCCGAAGAAAAATTCAAGGAAGCAACAAAGAACAAGATGAATTGGATAAGCGTATAAAATATATTAAACAAGCGATTCAAAGTTATCCTAATGCTTATATGATATGGATGACTGATGTGAAGGCTTTGGAAAAGGTTTCTCATGATGTTCGCATTAAGTTATGGGGAGATAAACATAAATCCAACAGGGATATAGAAACTATTCCAGGGATAGGGAATCGTGTTGAAAGCATTGTGTGGAATACTTGGTATTCAACATCTAATCCGACTATTACTAACAAAGAGCAGTATAAATTAGCCAGGGAAGCGTATGTTGAAATTAGAGCAAGCTTAGATAAGATGAAATCAGATGTTCAAAAACTGGAGTCTAAACTAGATAGCAAGAATGTACCTTATACGCCCCATCGATTAAATTGGAAAGAGGATTAATTAATTTTTTTTAATGATGCAACGTTTTTAATTGCCTTAGAATTGGACTAAAAGGTACTTTTATAGAAAAAAATAAATAGTGAAAAATTAGTTAAACACTTAAAATGTCTTTTGTAAAGAAGCACATCAAAGTTTTAGTCTATGGTCTCCATCAAATTTAAGTTATAAAAGTTGGTCTTCGTAATGTTTAGATTTCAACCCAAATATTATGAAGACTGGCATAAAATAATTGAAACAGATATTCAATTTTACTGATTGATAAATTTTAGCTAAATAACATTTCTTTAAACTCCCAAACTTTAGCGACAAATAACCAAAGAAAAATAATACTAACAATAAATTTCATTAAAGATGAGGTTAAAAAACCTACTAGGGAACCAAACGCGGCTTTAGTTGCTACTTTTGAATCTGATTTGTATAACATTTCGCCAATATACGCGCCTAAAAAAGGTCCGATAATGAAGCCTAAAGGAATTGGGGCTATTAACCCGACAATCAGTCCTAGTGTGGTGCCAATGACACCATATTTACTACCGCCAAATTTTTTTGTACCAATGGCGGGAATTAAATAATCTAAAATGAGGACAATAATGGCCACGGCAAGTGTAATTCCTAAATAGGTATAGTCTACTGGTACAGGGTGAGTTAAATGTATAAGCAGTAGTCCTATCCAGCTTATTGGCAATCCCGGGAGTACGGGTAAAAAACTACCAAATATTCCAACGATTACGCAAATGAATCCTATAAGTATTAAAAAAATATCCATTTAATTTGTTTTTGTAATTAGTAATGCTAAAATCATTCCAAAATAATGATCAAATAGGTTGACTCAAATTTAGGATGCAACGGTATAAATTTTTGGTGAATCGTTATTTTATAAATAAAGTTATGGAATGTATTCATTTAACCCGCATTTAATTTTTAAAATACTGGTTTTTAGTGAAATTTATTTAATTGGAGGGCTTGGTTTGTACATAAATAAAAAATATCCGTAGTTTGCATTGCTGATCGCGAATTCATGTTTACAAAAAAAATCATATTCATACTGACATTGACAAGCTTGTGTAGTTGTACGTATTTTGATTTTAAAAAAAATGATAGGCATGCAATAGCAAAACAGCAATTAAATGAAATAAAATCGAGATCTTTAGATACCTATCCTTTACTAAATCCGTGCGATGATGAATCACAAAAAGCATCAAAAAAATGTTTTGAACAGCAAATAGTTGCTCATATTTATAGCTATTTTGATGAAGCATATATCATGGATCAGCCAACATTAAAAGATACACTTTGGGTGCAAATTAATGTGAGTAAAAAAGGAAATTTAACGCTAAAGGCAGCACAAAATGCCACTGATTTTTCTAATTTCAATTTTATTGAAGAAAAATTAAAACAAGCACTTTTGGATGCCTCGCCAATACAACCTGCAATTGTTCGCGGATTTCCAGTGGCTTCGGTATTTAAATTGCCATTAATTATTGATAATAAGTAATTCATACTAATTGAAAACAGAACGCATTATATTAGGCATTGATCCAGGAACTACCATTATGGGCTTTGGCGTAATAAAAGTAATTAACAAAAAAATAGGAGTTTATTCAATTAAATGAACTTCAGCTTACTAAATATTCAGATCATTACCTAAAATTGAAAAAAATATTTGAGCGTACTGTTGAATTAATTGATACCTACAACCCTGATGAAATTGCTATTGAAGCACCATTTTTCGGAAAAAATGTGCAATCTATGCTTAAGCTAGGTCGGGCGCAGGGTGTAGCAATGGCTGCGGGATTGAGTAGAGAGGTGCCAATAACAGAATACCTTCCTAAAAAAATAAAAATGGCGGTTACGGGCAATGGAAATGCCAGTAAGGAGCAAGTAGCAAAAATGTTACAGCAAATGCTTAAATTAAAAAGCTTGCCTAAAAATCTGGATTCTACCGACGGTTTGGCAGCTGCGGTGTGTCATTTTTACAATTCTACCGGAGTAGTCACTCAAAAAAGCTACTCAGGTTGGGATGCCTATGTTAAGCAAAACGAGCATCGAGTAAAAAAATAATTACCACTTTTTATACATCATATAATGAGGCCCCACTGTTGGAATGTCAAACAAATTACCGCTAATACAATAACCGTTTTTTTCGTAAAAAGGGACTGCATTTACTCGAGCATTACACCAAATTAATGAGGCCTTTTTCTGTTTTAATAAGTGTTCTCCTTTTTCGATAAGTAATTTTCCAATACCCTTTTTTTGAAAATGAGCTAAAACTGCCATGCCCCTTAATTGATACTGTTTATTACCTTTAAATATAGAATTGGGATTATGCATGTAAGTAACCACGCCAACTAATGTGTTGTCATAAAAAGCACCTATATGCAAAGTAGAATTGGCAGTATCACCTTCAAAAATACAATCTTTAACAGGTCTGCCAACTCTTAGAACTGGCTGACGCACCTCAATGGTTTCTTGTGCAGAAATTAATTTAAGAAATAGCTGATTATTCATACGTCATTTTTGCAGTGTAAGTTTAAATATTTATATACTTTTAGTAAAGTAACAATTTATTGGTCTCAGGTTTAATTAAAACTATGCATTTTTAATGCATTTCGCTTCTGGCTTCTAAAACTTTACAAGAGCTATTGGTAATTAGTAATTAGCTGTTGGCTTTAAAATACTGCTAATAGCCGATGGCTAATAGCTAATTGTAAAAAACGGATGTTTAAAAAGTAATGACTTTTAGTCATAACCGAAACTATGGTACTTTTAGTAAAGTAACAATTTATTTTTAGTGATTATTTAGCATTAGAATTTAAATAGAATCGACTATTTTTTAAAGCTAAGTGTTTTTTTGCGTTAATAAAAGATTCTTTTTTTTCATTAAAGTGGATTTAACAATTGTATGGTAATCAAAAGAGGTATAAAATATATGAATCTGTATATTTGTTGAAAAATACACATTGGATTATTCAAGTATTGCTACCGTTCTTAAGCAATCTTCGCTTCAAGATAAAATGCATGCTGCTTTGGCAGCTTCAAAAAATGTTCATGCTAAAGGTATTGTTGGCTCTTATTTATCATTTTTAATGGTAGAAAGCTTTAACAAGCAAGCAAAAACACACGTACTTATTTGTAATGACAAGGAGGAGGCAGCATATCATTTAAATGATTTGGAAGCTGTATTGGGCAAACAAAGTTTGTTGTTTTACCCAGGGAGCTATCGCAGACCTTATCAAATTGAAGAGGTGGACAATGCCAATGTACTCCAACGAGCAGAGGTACTCAATAGGATTAATAACAAAAAAGACCCTTTAGTACTAGTTACGTATCCTGATGCGCTTTTTGAAAAAGTAGTCACTAAAAAAGCCATTGAAAAAAATACACTTAAAATAAAAAACGGGGATCAACTGAGTATTGATTTTATTAACGAAGTACTGTTTGAATACCAGTTCCACCGAGTGGATTTTGTTACTGAACCAGGGGAGTTTTCAGTCCGTGGTGGTATTGTAGATGTATTTTCATTTAGTCATGATGAACCTTTTCGGGTAGAGTTTTTTGGCGATGAGGTGGATAGTATCCGAACATTTGATGTGGCTTCGCAGCTTTCTACAAACAAGGTGAATAAAATTACCATTATTCCCAATATTGAGCATAAAACTCAGGTTGAAAATCGCGTGCCATTTTTTTGAATCCATTTCTCGCGAAAGCGTGATTTTTACTCAAAATTTAGAGCTGTTTTATGATCGTATTGATGCGCTTTTCGCGAAAGCAAAAACAGCTTTTGATAAGTTAGATAGCGAAATAAAACGAGGTACCCCCGAAGAATTGTTTTGTAATGGGCAATTGATCAAAGATCAACTTTTTGCGTTCCAGCATGTGCAATTGGGGGGAGTATTTTCTAAAATTAATTCCAAAGAGGTAGCCGTTGTTGATTTTAAAACAAAGCCTCAGCCTTCATTCAATAAACAATTCGAATTGCTTATTGAAAATTTAAATAAAAATCATAGTAACGGATATACTAATATCATATGCTGCGTAAGTGAGCAACAAGCCAAACGTTTTCATGATATTTTTGAAGATATGGAGCAGCAAGTGCATTACCAAACCATTGTACTTTCATTGTATCAAGGATTTGTGGATGAAACCACAAAGTTAGTTTGTTATACCGATCATCAAATTTTTGAACGATACCATAAATTTAATCTTAAAAATGGCTTTGCCAAAAAGCAAGCTATTACTATAAAGGAATTGACCAGTTTAGAAATTGGCGATTATGTCACTCATATTGATCATGGGATAGGGAAATTTGCAGGGCTTCAGAAAATTGATGTAGATGGCCGAAAGCAAGAGGCGATTAAATTGATATACGGGGAGCGCGATATTTTGTATTTAAGTATTCATGCCCTGCATAAAATTTCCAAATTTAATGGCAAGGATGGTAAAGTGCCTGTGGTACATAAGCTAGGTTCAAAAGCTTGGAAAACCCTAAAAAATAAAACTAAGGCACGTGTAAAGCATATTGCTTATAATTTAATTCAGTTATATGCTAAGCGAAGGCTTCAAAAAGGCTTTCAATATGCGCCAGATAGTTATTTACAGCACGAATTAGAAGCGTCGTTTTTATACGAAGATACACCTGATCAAAGTACCGCTACAGCAGCTGTAAAAGCGGATATGGAGGGCGAGCAGCCGATGGACCGTCTGGTATGTGGAGATGTTGGTTTTGGTAAAACCGAAGTGGCGGTTAGGGCGGCTTTTAAAGCGGTTGATAATGGAAAGCAGGTGGCTATTTTGGTGCCTACCACGGTATTGGCATTTCAGCATTTTAAAACCTTTACAGAACGACTAAAGGATTTTCCGGTGACGGTTGATTATTTGAACCGTTTTAGAACAGCAAAGCAGAAAAAAGAAACTTTAGAAAAGTTAGCCAAAGGACATGTGGATATTATTATTGGCACGCATCAATTAGCCAGTAAAAATGTAAAATTTAAAGATTTAGGGCTACTGATTATTGATGAAGAACAAAAGTTTGGAGTAGCAGTAAAAGATAAGCTAAAAACCATAAAAGCAAATGTGGATACGTTAACATTAACGGCAACGCCAATACCAAGGACACTGCAATTTAGTTTAATGGCTGCACGAGATTTATCTACAATAGCTACGCCACCACCAAACCGATATCCTATTGAAACGGAAGTAATTCGTTTTAACGAAGAAACCATTCGCGATGCGGTGTCTTATGAAATTCAACGGGGAGGTCAAGTGTTTTTTATTCATAACCGGGTTCAAAATATAAAAGAAGTTGCGGGGATGATTCAGCGATTAGTGCCTGATGCCAAAGTGGCCGTAGGTCATGGACAAATGGAAGGGAAGCAGTTAGAAAAATTAATGCTGGATTTTATGGATGGCGCTTTTGATGTGCTGGTATCAACCACAATTATTGAAAGTGGTTTGGATGTGTCCAATGCCAATACCATTTTTATCAATAATGCGAATAATTTTGGAATTTCGGACCTGCATCAAATGCGTGGGCGAGTAGGGCGTAGTAATAAAAAGGCCTTCTGTTATTTTATAACACCACCTTATAGTGCCATGACCGAAGATGCCCGAAAGCGTATTACGGCTTTAGTACAATTTTCGGAATTAGGTAGTGGAATTCAAATTGCCATGAAGGATCTAGAAATTAGAGGCGCAGGGGATTTATTAGGGGGTGAACAAAGTGGATTTATTAATGAAATTGGTTTTGATACCTATCAAAAAATATTAAACGAAGCTATAGAGGAGCTTAAAGAAAATGAGTTCAAAGAACTTTATAAAGACGAGCAGAAAGAAAAAGTGTTTTTGAAAGACACGCAGATTGACACGGATTTTTCATTGTTGTTTCCCGATGATTATGTGAATAGTATTTCGGAACGTTTAAATTTATATACGGAGTTGAATAAACTAAAAACGGAAGCAGAATTAGTCGCTTTTGAGAAGGATTTAGTGGATCGATTTGGAGCACTTCCTGCGCAAGCGGAAGATTTATTAAATAGTGTACGTTTAAAATGGATTGCTACTAGCATTGGACTGGAAAAAATAGTACTGAAGCAAAATAAATTAATTGGATATTTTATTAGTGATCAGCAGTCTGATTTTTATCAAAGTACTACCTTTAATAAGGTACTTCAATTTGTGCAGCAAAATCCATCGGAAGTGAAAATGAAGGAAAAGCAAACCCGAAACGGATTGCGATTGTTGCTTACTTTTGAAGAAATTAAAACAGTAGAGGATGCTTTGTTTAAAATGAGTCCTTTTAAAGCCTAGCAAATAAGATTTAATTGATAGAAATAAAAATAGTTATATGAAGTTTTTGAACACTTGGAGTATTTATAGTCTTTTGTTTTTGTGCTGTTTCCAGTATAAAATTTATGCTCAGGAAGTAAAAGGGACAACAACGTCTTTTCCGTTTATATTGCCTAAAGAAAAGCCGAACAGACCTTTAAGTGCATCCATGGAGCGTAATTATGACATGTATGGAGCTCCAAGGCCGGAACATAATGATTTTTTTACACGGTTTAAATACACTGAATTAAAAGGCTTTGATAATAATAATGGCGATGGTACAATTACGCGCCGGGACCCATCAAAAGTAATTTTTGAAAATGGGAAGTATTATGTATGGTACACCAAACGCCATACACCAACTCCACCAAGGGGAGCGGCTAGGAGTACTGATGTGATTCCTTCAGCTGACTGGGATTTAGCAGATATTTGGTATGCTACCAGTACTGATGGTTTTACCTGGAAAGAAGAAGGTGTAGCGATAAAAAGACCGGCAAAACCAAATGTGGGTTGGCGATCAGTCAGCACAACAGATATTTTAAAATGGAAAGGGAAATTTTATTTGTACTATCAAGGATTTATGGAAACCAGTGGCAAACGCGGGGACGATTGTCCAGTGACGGTTTCCTATGCAGATTCACCAGATGGACCTTGGACGGCAACGCATAAATTGGTTATACCTAATGGAGAAAAAGGCGCATGGGATCAGTATTCAATTCACGACCCTTACCCATTGGTATATAAAGGTAAAATATATTTGTATTATAAGTCGGATTTTGATGGCGATCCCAATTTGATTCGTATGCAAGGGCTTGCTACGGCAGATGATCCTTTAGGGCCATTTACTAAGCATCCGCTAAATCCAGTAATTGCCGGAGGGCATGAAACCACTTTATTTCCTTATAAAACTGGAATAGCAGCTTTAGTGATTAAGGATGGAAATGAACATTATACAGTGCAATATGCCGAAGATGGTGTAAATTTCCACATCAAGTCCATTGTAGGTTTAATGCCAGTAGCAGCAGGGCCTTTTATACCCGATGCTTTTACGGATACTAAGGATGGAAAAGGAATTTCATGGGGGATATCGCATTTTAATTATATAAATGGTCCAGACAAAGTACACGCTATACTAACGCGGTTTGATTGTGATTTAAGTCAGGAAATTGACGACCCTATAATGAAAAAAACTGGAATTTACCATGCACCCGATGTGCATTACCGACAAGGTTTAAATTACAAACAACGAGAACGTATTGCTAAAATGAATCAGCAATTGATTGACGGAGCTAAAAAATAAGCTGTTGAATGAGTTCAAAATCAATAGTGCCTAAAAAATTTTCGCCCTGTTTTTAAATCTTTTAATTAATCTTACAAGTAGGTGTTAAAAATTGCGTTCCATTCGTGTTATGAGCATCCTTTAAAAAAAGGACATCGTTTTCCTATGGAAAAGTATGATTTGCTTCCAAAGCAACTTTTGCATGAAGGGACATGTACTAAAGAAAACTTTTTTGAACCAGGTGTGGTCAGTAAAACCGATTTACTCCGTGTCCATACTAAGGAATATATACAAAATTTAACCGATTTAAATTTACCTAAAACTGAAGCTAGAGCCATTGGTTTTCCGCTTTCAGCAGCTTTGGTGGAACGTGAATTTGTCATTACGCAAGGCACTATTGATGCCGCAAAGTTTGCATTGCAACATGGTATTGCTATGAATATTGCTGGGGGTACACATCATGCATTTTCAAATAGAGGCGAAGCGTTTTGTTTGCTTAATGATCAGGCAGTTGCCGCAGCTTATTTGTTGCATTATCAATTGGCAAAAAAGATACTTATTGTGGATTTGGATGTCCACCAGGGAAATGGTACAGCTGAGATTTTTCAAAATCAGGCTAACGTATTTACCTTCTCCATGCATGGAGAAAAAAATTATCCGTTTCGTAAAGAAACTTCTGATTTGGATATGGCATTACCAAATGGAACGAATGATGATACGTATTTAAAGCTTCTTAAAGAAAAATTGCCTGAACTATATGCCAAAGTACAGCCTAACTTTGTGTTCTATTTATGTGGTGTGGACATTTTAGTTACGGACAAATTAGGAAAATTATCTTGCACATTACAAGGTTGTAAGGAGCGAGATCGTTTTGTTTTGGAATTTTTTAACACAAAAAAAGCACCTGTAATGTGCTCCATGGGGGGTGGATATTCGCCAGATATAAAAACCATTATTGAGGCTCATGCCAATACCTTTCGTATAGCGAGCACTTTGGTTGAATAGTTTTTTAAGTAAGAATTGTTTGGTTGAACCTTTTTTTTGTTGCTGATTTAGGTCACTTTTTTTTGCCAAAATGATGAAGTACTTAATTTTTTTTGAATCACAAATTGAGTTTATGCCTCTCACCTAAATAAGTCATCTTTTGATAGAAAATCAGAAGGTGAAGTCGCAAATTTTCTTACATGCTTAAAGATAAAAAAACCTGCATTTACTACGTTATTTGCAGGTATAAATCATTTGAAAATCAATGCTCAATGGAAAACTACTCACAAAAAAAGGATGCGTTATTTTATGCAGACCACAAAACAACAAAAAAGCAACAAAAAACTACTTATGGAAGAAGGGTGTTAACATCAAGGTTAGTGTTGATAGTACTATTTTTTACAAGTTTTATTTCTGTAAATACAATAATTGGACAAAATCATAATTGGAAGCGTACCAACCCCGGAGGTGGAGGCTGGTTCGGTTGTGTTGGAGCCAGTAAAAGCGGAATCGTACTTGCTGGGAGTGACTTAAGTGGCGCTTACAGAAGTAAAAATGGAGGAAAATCCTGGGATGTTATAGGTGCGAGTAAGGGATTTGAAGATACTCATGTTGGCGGAATGGGATTTCATAGAACCAACGGGAATATCATGTTTTTAGGAACGGGTGGAATGTATAAAACTGCCGATGGAGGAGATTCTTGGAAAAAAGTAGTTACAGAAAAAGGTTACGTTAGCGATATCGAATTTGGAACAAACAAACCTAATATTGGCTATGCTTCCTTTCATAAAGGAAATTGGAATTCTAAAGTTGCTCAAGTATTAAAAACAACAAACAATGGTGATACTTGGAAAAAAGTAAGTACAAATTTGCCCGAAACAAGAATTATTAAAATTGTTGCAAATCCTAAAAATGCAAACGAAGTATATTTATTAACAGGAAAAGGAAGGCCTGCTTGTGCTATTGCTGATTTGTATAAAAGTACCAACGGAGGGGTAACTTGGACTAATTTAACTAAGAATACTAAATTTGAAGGGCATCCTGAAGTTGTTGATGTGGCTATTGATCCCAATAATCCAAATACATTGTACATAACTACAGCGGCAGCCAATTGTGATAATCGTTTTTGGTTTGATAATCAGGAAGGAAGGTTATTTAAAAGTACTGATGGTGGTAAAAGCTGGAAAAAATTGCAAGATCAGGTAGGACAGGTTTTTGTAAATCCAAAGAATAGCGCTAAAATAACATTAATTGTTTCTAGAATACTTGCAGAGTGGAATGACAGATCGGGAACTTATGTTTCGGAAAACGGAGGGAAAACATTTAAAAAAGTAAGTCAAGTTGCAAAATGGGAACCTACTTTTCATGGAGAAATTCAAGGTACTTATTCAACAACAGCAGATGGTTTAGCTAGAACGATTGGAGATGATTTGTCTAATGCAAATAATTTTTACTGGGTAAATTCACAATGGGTAACCGGATCAAAAGATGGAGGGAAAAACTTTAAAGTAATGCATGCCAACCAAATTTCAAAAGGAAAATGGCAGAGTACTGGTTTTGATAATGTGAATATGGTTGATGCTGATATTAGCGAAGTTGACCGAAACACAATGTATACTGCTTGGTATGATATTGGTTTTTGGAGAAGTTTAGACCGAGGAAAAACCTGGGAAAGTGGGAACAATGGAAAGTATGGATGGAAAGGTGGAAAAGGAGGGAATTGCTTTTCAGTAGTTTCGGATCCAGAACGTAGAAATGTGGTATGGACAGTATTAACGAGTGGACAAAAGTCGGAAACACCAACTTTTGTATTGAAAAGTACCAACAAAGGACATAAAGATAGTTGGAAAGAATCCAAAGGATTGCCAAAAACTAAAATTTCGGGTCTTTCTTTAGATCGCAAGAGTCCTAAAAATAATAGAACGCTTTATGTGACTGCTCAGGGTGATGTGTATAAAAGTACTAATGATGGACAAAATTGGTCAAAAGTATATGATTGTAAAGGATGTAGATTTACTGCTGTAGATGAGTTTAATGGAAACATCGTTTATGCAGGAGGAGAAGCTGGTTTAAAACGTTCAACCGATGCAGGAAAGTCATGGAAGGACGTTAGCCATAAAGAAATGAAAGGTAAATCTGGTGTTGATTTTTGGGAATTTAATCCTTACACAGGGATTTACGATATAAAAACGGATCCTAATAATAAAAATTGGCTGTATGTAACAGCAAAAGGAAATAAAAAAGGACTGTATAAGAGTACCAACAGAGGAGATACTTGGACAAAGTTACTTACTGATGATTACATGAGAAAGGTAGGAATAGCATCTCAAAATTCTAAAATTATATATGCGACATCTTCTAGTGCAGTGCATTCAGGGGGCTATAAAAAGAATTCTAATGGGGTACTTTTTTCTAATGATGGCGGTAAAACTTGGAAAAAACAGAATAAAGGAATGGCTTACCCATTTGCCATGTCTGTAACTATTGATCGATCTAAAAAGCCAATGGTACTTTTAGGATCTCCAGGAACAGGTTTTCAAATGTCAAGTGTTCCAGGACTTGGTGGAATTTCAACAAAACCAGCACCAGTTACCCCACCAGCAGAGAAACCTATTGCTGGTAAGCCAACGCCTCAGCCTTCTCCATCTCCAGCAGGACAAAAGCCAAATAATGTGACTGTTGAGGGTGTATTTACCATTCAAAATGTAACCAGTAAACAAAATATTATAGCACCTACCTGGGACAAGCATAATGCACGCATGTATAGGGTATTGGGAGCTAAGGATCAACAATGGGAGTTTATACCTTTAGGGAAGCGAGAGCACCATATTGTGAATGTAGGAACAAAACGCTATTTAGAAGTTAGTGCAGGGAAATGTGGCGAGAATGCCAATGTGAACACTTGGACTTCAGGTGGTGCAAAGCATCAAAAATGGTACGTGACCAAAAATGAGAACGACTATTTTTTACGACCAGTACACTGTTCAAAATTTGCTTTAGATAAAAGTTCAGGGAATAATGGTAATGTTAAAATATGGCAATACAATACTGCTAATGTCAACCAAAAGTTTAATTTAAATAAAGTAAAAACTAAGGCAGAAGCATCAGGAGAAGTTCAAATAAATGGAACCTATATTATTCAAAATACTTTGAGTAAACAAAATGTGATTGCTCCTGATTGGGATGATCATAAAGTGCGTATGTATGCTTCAGAAAAAGTATTTAATGATCATATGTGGATTATAAAGCATGTGGGCAACGGCTTACATACGTTAAAAAGCGTAAGATCAAATAGGTATTTAGAAGTTTCTAATGCGAAGTGTACTAATGGAGCTTTGGTAAGTACTTGGACTAATGCTAATGGAACTCATAAAAAATGGAAAATTGAGAAAGAAAATAATACGTATTATTTAATTCCGGCACATTGTGAGGCTTTGGCGCTTGATAAATCTAATGGAGATAATAAAAGAGTAGTGCTTTGGAAAAAGAGCAAGACCAATTCAAATCAAAAGTTTGAACTAATAGCCGTAAATGGGAGTAAAATTTTAGCTGATTTAGATGCAAATAGCAGTGAAATTACTTTTTATCCTAATCCTGCTGATCAAGTAATTGATCTTGATTTGTCAAATTATGAAGGTCAGGCGGTGAATTATGGCATCATATCACTTACAGGGAAAACATTAATTGAAGCTAAAATTGATGAAAATCATGGAGCTGTTGAAACTGTTTTGATTGATCAAATTCCATTGGGAGTGTATATGTTAAAGTTAGAAGCGGGTAGTATTTCACGATTTAAAAAATTAGTAGTTTTTAAGAAATAAGTAGCACCAATTTTTTTCAAAAAAATGAAAGACCGATTAACAGGAATGTGATCGGTCTTTTTTGTGAAGATGTTCTTTTATGTAAATTGTATTCATGTTCAAACACACGCATCCATATCCTCCATTTATAGCAGAAGGCACTACAAAATTAATAGTAGGTACATTGCCTCCACCCAAATTTACAACAGGTGAATTGAACGAGCGTGATGTCGATTTTTGTTACGGGAGTAGTAATGGAAAGCTTTGGCCTATATTGGATCAAATTTTTAATTTAGGGTTGGTGTATGAAAATTCAGAAAAAGCCATTGAACAACGTCGTAATTTTTTAATACAACGTAATATAGGAGTGTGCGATATTGTGGCTTCCTGCCAAAGAGATAAAATTGATGCATCCGATTTGGGCATGCAGCAAGTACAATTAAGGAATTTGATCGGTATTTTGACAAAGTATACAAAAATCGACACCTTGTTATTTACAGGAGGGAATAGTAAAAATGGGCCAGAATATTTTTTTAGAAAATTGCTAAAAGAAAGAGGAATGTCTTTAAGAATAGTATCTAATGAAATCCCAAGAATACATCAGGTTGAGGTTGCTAACAGAATCATTACTACAGTTTCATTAACCGCTCCATCGGGCGCTGCCAACCGAAGTATAGGAAGTTTGCCGTATTACAAAATGATGAAACAAAAAAATCCAGCTTATACAACATTTGATTTTAGAGTAGCTCAGTACGCGCCGTTTTTTTAATTTTAACAGAAAATGGTTTATGATGAATTGATATCAATAAGAGTAATTAATTGAGTAACTTTTGTTAAAATGTTATTTGTAATAATTTTACAATGGTTTTTTGTGATTTTTCGGTTAAAATATTCATTTCTGTTGGCTTAAATAGGTGATATGTATGACTTAAGTATATTAGCAACTCAAAAATAAAAGCTCTTATCATTTATTAAATTTAAATACAAAAACAGAATTATGAAAAAACTATTACTAATAACAATTGTTTTATGTTCAAGCGTTACCATTTTTGCACAACAAAAAGGAAGGTTTAGAATTAGTATTGAGGCTGGTCTTGGTTATCGTATAGCGGAAATACCAGATAATATACTCCCAGAACTTGAAGATCATATAAAAGATTTACGAACAGGTTTAAATATTGAAGCTCACGCAAGTTATTTTTTGAGCTCAAACTATGGATTAGGTATTCATTTCAGTAATTTTTCTACTGAAAATACTGTCCAGTTTAGAAATGGTGTAAACCTTAACGGTACTATAGCAAACGAAACTAGCGATGATATAAATATTTCTTTCATAGCTCCTGAATTTTTATACCGCTCAATTAGCGCAAATGGAAAACATAGTTTTATAACAAGTATTAGTGTGGGTTATTTAAGCTATTTGGATGAAAGCACGATCAATAGAGTTCCTTTAGAAATAAAAGGAGGTAATGTAGGATTTGGTTTAGGTTTTATGTATGACTACCATATCACACCGTCAATTGCCATTGGAGCAAATCTAAATTTCTTAGGGGGTTCTCTAAGAAAAGTTGATTTCACTGCAAATGGACAAACTCAAGAAATAGAATTTGAAGATGAAAATCGTGAAAACCTATCAAGAATAAACTTAAGTGCAGGGATGCGTTTCTATTTGTAGTGTAATGACACTTTTGATGTAATATTCTTTTAAAAAAAGCCACTCTTTAATTGGAGTGGCTTTTTTATGCAATGAAAATGAACAAAAGGAATGTATTTTATAATTTTATTTTATGGATTTTGTAAATAAAACCTATTATAGATAGCACATTTGTAAAATTGAGCAATAAATAAGCAATACAAATCTATATAGAGTGGTATTTTGGTTTTAATTGGTATTTTTAAAAGAAAAAAATGAGCGAACAAAAGTTTCCAATACCGCCTTTTAGTTTGGAAGATGCCAAAAAGAAAATTCAAATGGCCGAAGATGGTTGGAATTCCAAAGACCCTGTAAAAGTTTCTATGGCATACACCAAAGATACGGAGTGGCGTAACAGAAATCAATTCATAAATGGAAGGGATGAAGTACAAGCTTTTCTTAAAGATAAATGGGAAAATGAGTTGGACTATAAATTAAAAAAGGAACTTTGGGTGCATAGTGATAATCGTATTGCCGTGCGTTTTGAATACGAATATCGAAACAAAGAGAATCAATGGTTTCGAGCCTACGGAAATGAAAATTGGGAATTTGACGAAAATGGCTTGATGAAAAAACGTTATGCAAGCATTAACGACTTGCCTATAAAAGAGGAGGAACGCAAATTCAAATAATTTAATTTTGCAAACTGAGTTTATCAGGATAGCGATTTGTATTTCTACTATATTTTGTTCAATTATTTGAAAACTCCTTTTTATGCTACTGATTTCTGGTTTTAAATTACCTCGTTAAAAGTTGGATTTTTTTGTTAGAAAGTATAAGTCTTAATTATGGGAGGTAATATCAAGGGATAAGAATCATTTTAAATAAATAATTCAAGACTGCAAAGGGTTGTAAGTAGTGGTTAGCTTCTGAAAATCATCAAAAATCAAGTTTCAATTTTAATAATAATAACATCTAAAAATAGAGATCTGCTAATAGGATATGTTCATTTTTAAGTTTTGTTAAAAATTTGTGATAATATAATAAGGTGCTATTAGGGCGCTTATTTTTTCTTTAATTTTAGTCAAAACATGCTTGTAAGGAACTGGTTTTCCAACTTAGGGATTCATTGTTATAAGCAATTTACTTACTAATATTATTACCAATGAAAAAGCAAAATTACTTTAAAGGAACGGTACTGTTAGCGCTCCTTTCAATTAGTATGTATCGTCCCATGGCTATAACAGCGCAAACAACGACTGGGTCAACTAAAATGGTAAATACAACTTTTACAAATCCGTTGTTAAAAGAGTGGACGGGACCATATAATGGAGTGCCTCAATTTAATAAAATGAAACTGGCAGATGTAAAACCAGCTATTAAAAAGGGGATGGTATTAAGTCTTGCTGAAATTGATGCCATTGCACAATCTAAAAAGGCGCCAACATTTGAAAATACTATTGTTACCTATGAAAAATCAGGTTCGGTTTTAAAAAGGGCTTTTACTTATTACAGGATTTTGAGTGCAAACATGTCGTCGCAAGAATTTAGAGCCATTCAAAAAGAACTTGCACCAAGCTTGTCGGAGTACCAATCAAAAATTTCGCAGAACAAAAAATTGTTTGAGCGTATTAAAACCGTTTACCAAAATTCGCAAAAAAAACCATTAGAAGCAGACCAGCAACGCGTTGTAAATTTAATATACAAAGGTTTTGAAATGCAAGGAGCTGAGCTTAGCGCAGAAAAGAAGAAGCGATATGCAGCAATTAATAAAGAATTATCGGCACTTTACACGCAGTTTTCAAACAACGTTTTGGCGGATGAAGAAGGGTACGTTACTTACATTACCAAAGAGCAGTTAGGCGGACTTTCAGAACCCCTAGTAAAAGCCTACGCTAAAGCAGCAAAAGATCGCGGTCAGGAAGGGAAGTATGCCATTACTAACAAGCGCTCCTCCATGGATCCATTTTTAACGTATGCCACCGAAAGGGAACTTCGAAAAGAAGTGTGGACAAAATATTACTCTCGTGGGGATAATGGTGATGATAAAGATAATAATGCCATTATAGCTGAAATTTTAAAACTGCGTAGGGAGCGCGTGCAATTACTAGGGTATGCCAATTATGCGGAGTGGCGTTTGCAGGATCGAATGGCAAAAACACCTGAAAATGCGTTGAAATTGATGGAGGCAGTATGGCCAGCGGCTATCGGTAGAGTGGCGGAGGAAGTTGCCGATATGCAAGCTATTGCCACAGCAGATGGTGTGACTATTGAGCCTTGGGATTATAGGTTTTATGCCGAAAAAGTGCGAAAGAAAAAGTATGATTTGGACTCCGATGAGGTAAAGCAATACTTGCAATTAGATAAGTTAAGAGAAGGTATGTTTTTTGTAGCAGGCGAGCTATTTAATTTTAAGTTCACTGCTGTAGAAGAAGGAAAAGTACCCGTATTTCATGAAGATGTTAAGGTTTGGGAAGTAACCGATGCTACCTCAGGTAAGCATATTGGTTTGTGGTACTTAGATCCTTTTGCGCGTAAAGGGAAACGCTCAGGAGCATGGGCTACAACATACCGAGATCATACTACTTACAATGGTAAAAAAACTGTGTTGTGTTCCAATAATTCCAATTTTGTAAAACCTGCTGAAGGTGAGGCTGTATTAGTATCATGGGACGATGCCACTACATTTTTTCACGAATTTGGGCATGCGTTACACTTTTTATCTTCGGAAGTACGTTACCCTACGCTAAATGGGGGCGTACGTGATTATACCGAATTTCAATCGCAATTGTTGGAGCGTTGGGTGTCTACCGATAAAGTAATCAATACCTATCTAGTACATTATAAAACAGGAAAGCCCATGCCGTCAAGTTTAGTCGAAAAAATTAAAAAAGCGAGCACCTTTAACCAAGGTTTTGCTACTACAGAATATTTGGCATCGGCACTCATGGATATGAAATTACATTTAGCAGATCCATCAACTATTGATGTGGATGCCTTTGAAAAAGCTACCCTTGCCGAATTAAAAATGCCAAAAGAACTAGTAATGCGTCACCGTACGCCACATTTTGGACATGTATTTTCTGGCGAAGGTTATGCCACAGCTTATTATGGCTACATGTGGGCCGATGTATTAACGGCTGATGCTGCGGAAGCTTTTGCCGAAGCTCCAGGTGGTTTTTATGATAAAGAAGTCGCTAAAAAATTAGTAAAATACCTTTTTGCACTCCGCAATGCTATGGATCCCGCCGAAGCCTTTAAAAAATTCCGTGGGCGCGATGCTGAAATTGATGCTTTAATGCGCGATCGTGGTTTTTCGGTATCTAAATTGTAGTGATTACTTAACACTGAATTGTAATTATGAAAGCTATGCCTTAATTGGTGTGGCTTTTTTGTTTTTAGGGTGTCCAAATATAAAAGAGTACGGGTTTTGAAACAGCAACTAATAGCACCACAAAGTACATTAGTTATGTGTTAGGAGATGCGTATACCGCTCCAATAGCCCATGTAAGTGTAAAGGAATCGGTGTTTGCACCAAGCCCAGAGGTATCCAATGAGTATATGTACCTACATCGGGATCATTTGGGGAGTATTATGGCGATAACGGATAGTGCTGCCAATGTAAAAGAAGAAACCCATTATGGGGCTTGGGGAACTATTAAACAATTTAAAGGAGCGAATGATGCCACTACATTAGATGAAAGTAGTATATTAGGACGTGGTTACACGGGGCATGAGCATTTTGCTAGTATAGGGCTTATACATATGAATGGTCGTATGTATGATGCCAAGCTAGGACGTTTCCTTAGTCCAGATAATTTTATACAAGATCCGTTTAATACCCAAAGTTTTAACAGGTATGGCTATGTATGGAACAATCCACTTAAATTTAATGATCCGAGTGGGGAGTTTTTAATTACGGCTATTATTATTGGTGCTGTAGTTGGTGCTTATATTGGAGGTGCACAAGCAAATGGAAATTGGAATCCACTCAAATGGGATTGGTCAAGTGGTGCTACATGGGCAGGTATAGGTATTGGAGCTGTTGTGGGTGCTATTGGAGGAGAGGTTGTTGGAGCAGGACTTTTAGGAGTAAAAGCCTTTGGTATTTTTAGTGTCAAATTAGGTGTTGGTTTAGCAGTACCAGGAATAGGAACTTTAGGGCTTACAAAGATAGGAAATGAATTGTCTACAGAATATACTAATCCACAAGGTGAGACTTATAATCAGAATATTGGTACGATACCTGGGCAGGGGTCTATTGGTGGTAGAGGTAATGGCAATGAAGGACCACCTGATAATGAAAATACTGATTCCACACAGGTTGAAGCTGATGACGTCATTGCGAAAGTAAAAGAATTTGTTAGACCGACTTTAAATTCTGTTTTTAGAGTTACTCAAAATATTTATAAACCTATAGTGAATCAAGCTAGTGTAATATGGAATGAAGGAATACATGAGGGCAAAGCTTATAATCCTTCAGAGAATTTTGTCTATAAGAATATTTATACTTTAAATGAAAGCTATGAATGGACAATTTCAAAATCTTTATTTACATCTGGTATAGGTACGCCATCTTTTGCGGAAGGAAAAGAAATTACAAGCGATGTAATTACAGTCGTTCCTTCGCCAGGTTTAAATATTGTGAGGAATAAAATTTTTAACTTTTTTATAAAATCAAAATTAAAAAAGGAATTTAAAGAAGGAGTTGATAGATTACCTAATAGATAAGATATAATATGATTGAGCTCATTACAGGTGCAATTTATGAAGCATTATTTGAAGTCCCAGGTGCTCTAGTACGTTGGATCTTTACAAAAAATAAATCTTTTTACAAATTGTTAAAAGAAGATTCGCGATGGAATGTCATATTAAGCTTATTAGTAATTTTTATTTTAGGAATATTTATTTATAATACATGAAAGTTGAAAGAATAATATTTATAGTTTCAATAGTTTTATTTTTAATAAAACTAAATTTTACAGGTAAGATCATAAATAATTTATTCGTTATTTATTTTTCTATTTTAAGTTTAATATATCTTTTTGGTTCAAATTTTATATTGAGAGTAAAAAAGTATAATAATATTTTTTTTTCAACTTTAGCAGGAATGATTTATTCTATTGTATTAATTGGAACCATCTTTAAATTAATGAATTGGGATAATTTTTCTATCTATACAAAAACAGGAAGTTTTTTAAACTTGATTTTATTATTAATGCTAATTATTTTTTATTATAAAAATGAAGGAGAGAAAAAAGAGTATTATAAATCAATAATAAAAAGATCTTCAATATTTATGGCACTTCTAATAATACTATTTTTTTATAAATACCGATGATTCCCGCTCTTCGAAGTTTGTAACTTCGAAGCTACAAAGTAAGTCAGATAATGAGAGTAATATAAATTGAATCAAACAAAAGCTATTCTATAATAAGAGTAGCTTTTGCATTTACGGTATGTTTATGTTTAGGCATTATAGTAGTGTGGCTACAAAGTTGCAAACTTCGTAGAGCTGAATATATGCTGATTTTGGACTAAATGTGAATAGAAGTGGATTAGGTTCATTGCCAACTTATCAAGCGGCAGGTAGATTTTTTGGAGGTATAGTTGTAGGGTATTTAGGTTCTGTAGCTGGGACTTATGCTGGAGCAGCAGCAGGAGTATACGGAGCTATTCCAGTTGGTATTATTGGAAGTGTAACTGGAGGATATTTTGGAAGTCAACTAGGGGAAAGGATTGCTACTAGGATTTATAATTCAACAAGATAAATATG
>NZ_AFPB01000014.1 GCF_000218485.1 Aquimarina agarivorans
CGTTAGCTGTCACCTTAAGTACAATGTTTCCACAGCCATCAGTTTTTCTTTCTTTGTTTTTTTGCCACAAGTTAATATTTATAGGGTTTTTGTTGTAGCTTATGGAATCCGTAGTGCTGATCGTTAGGTTGTCAAACGCCAGAGTATTTAGATTTTTAAGGTATGTGTTTGTTTGCTGTCCTGAAGCAAAATATTCATGTAATACAGCGTTACTATTACTTTTTACGACGATTTGTTTTTGAGGTATTTCAAATTCTTGAGAAGAAAAACGAACATTTATGTCCTTGTCTGAGGTGTTACTAATCGTATACTCAACACAATAAAATTGATCACAATTGGCAAAAAATAATGGCGTTAGAAATAGCAGTAAAAGCTGTATTTTTTTCATAGAAATACTATTAAGGCAAAAAATTATGGTATTAGTATTCGCTTAATGTCAATAATAATACCACAATTAATTATTCAATAGCATTGCCATAATAAAGTTCCAGAAGCTTTACTTTAAATAGTAAATCATATTTTGCTCGTAGCAATTGTGTTTGACTATTTTGGTAAGCAATACGCGCTTGAGTAAAATCGAGGGAATTACTAATCCCAACTTCGAATCTATTTTTTGCATATTCAAACGCGCGTTCCTGCGCAGTTACGGCAACTTTGGCAGCTTCAAAAGAAGTGTCGCTAGCTTTGGCGTCCAAATACGCCTGATATACATTTTGGGTAAGCTGTTGTTTGGCTTGCTCTAATTGATTTTGTGAACGTAACATAGTTACTTTATTTCTTCCAACATTATTTTTTACCCTAAATCGGTTAAATATTGGAACATCAATTCTAGCTCCAAATCCAAATGATTTATTGTTGTTTAATTGATCAAAGAAAGGAACTGTAGTTGGAGTATCTTGAATTGTTATTTCTCCAGTATTGTAATTAACATTTCCTGAAATTGTCGGAAAAAAAGCGCCCTTGGCAATAGTTATATCTTTCTCAGCAAGCTTGATATTTTGCTCTGCTAATTTGATTTCATTTCTATTTTTAAGGACAGTACCTACAATTTGACTTACATCCTGATCTAGAATAAGAAGTTCTTTAAATTCAATTTCAATTTTTTCAATTTCAAAAGCATTTTCAAAGTTGAGTTGTAATATTTGTTTAAGTCCTAACTTTGCAATTGCAACACTATTTTCGCTATTCGCAATATTTTGTAAATTTTCGGCAGCAGTAGCTTTTAATTGCAATACATCTCCTTCGGGTAAATTACCAGCATCAATAAGCTGTTGGGTACGTTTAATTTGTTCCAACGTAATGTCATTTTGTGCTTTTAATACGTTCAAATTTTCTTGTTGTAGTAAAATTTGAAGGTAGCTATTGGCAATATTTATTCGAATATCATCCTTTAATCGGTCAATGTTGTATTGGTTGGCTACTTTTTGAAGTTTAGCTCTTTGTAAGCGATTGTAATTTTGTCTTCCATTGTAAATAGGAATGTTTGAATTAAGCGAATATGAGGAACTACGTGTATTTTGTTCTGACAATACTCCATTTATGTTTCTACTAAATCCAAAATTCCAATCATTACTGGCGCTACCATTTAAATCTGGCAAAAAAGCGTTTTTAGCATCATTTTTATTAATATCAGCATCCTGTAAATCCAGTTGTTGTTGCTGAATTTGTAAATTGTTTTTTATGGCATATTCCATGCAATCCTGAATACTCCATACTGTTTTTGTGTTTTCTTTCTGGGCTTGGCCCAAACCATAAAAAACTACTGAAGCAAAGGTTGTTATAAGTAACTTTTTCATAGTTTATGATTTCTTTTTTCTTTTTCTTCAGGAATAGTAATTGCATTCCATTCTTTAATTTTATCCTCTTTAGTCACTCCACTTTTAATTTCAACTGTAATGCCGTCGCTAATGCCTAAAGTCACCTCTTTACGTTCAAATTCTTGCTCACCGGTTTCAATTTCAACATAAGGTTTTTTTGTTTCTTTGTCATACTGAAGTAAGGCTTCACTAATGGCTAAAACATCGGTAGCTTTATCCAAAATTATAGAAGCATTGGCGCTAAGTCCAGCTCTAATTCCTGAATCTTTTGGAATGATCACTTTTGCTTCAATATCAAATTGAACAGCGCCATTAACAGCAAAACCTTTTGGGGCAATATAGTTTAATGTAGCATCAAATTCCTTGTCAGGCATGGCACCTATCGTAATTTTAATAGGCATGCCTTCTTTTATTTTACCTACTTCACTTTCGTCAATTTTTCCTTTAAAAATCATTTTGCTCACATCGGCAATGGAAGCTACTTCAGTTCCTTCATTAAAATTATTGGTTTGAATTACTTGCACTCCTTCTTCCACGGGAATATCCAAAATTTGTCCGCTAATAGTGGCTTTTATGATGGTTTGAGCAATATTGTTAAATCCTTTAGCAGTACCAGTTTTAACAATTTGGTAATTCTCATTTGAGGCATTATAGGTTTGTTTTGCTTGTTCGTATGCATTTTGGCTTTGGTCAAAATCATTGGCAGAAATTACGCCTTTATCAAAAAGTTCTTTTTGACGTTTAAAAATTTTTTCCTGCGTAGCTAAATTAATTTTTGCGCTTTGTACACCATTACGGGAAGATTGCAAATTATTGATACTAGGAATTACTTTTATTCGGGCAATTTTATCGCCAGCTTTTACAAAATCACCAGCTTGCACATAAATTTCCTGAATTACTCCAGAAATATTAGGTCTGATAGATACTTCTTCATCAGGTACTACGCTACCCGTAGCAATGGTGCTTAATGTGATAGTTTCTGTGGTTGCTTGCTTTGTTTTGTAAACAACAGAACTTTTTTGATTTTTTTTCCAAAAATAGACTAGTGATGCGGTAAAGACTACTATTATGAGTATTAAAATAGCAACGGTGGTAGATTTCTTCATTGATATGTAGTATAATAAGTTAGTTTATTCGTTTCTTAAAGCTTCAATAGGTTTAATTTTAATGGCTGTTTGCGCAGGAATTAGTCCTGCTAACAAGCCGCAAATGGTAAGTATAAAAAGTGCTAGAGCAATGTTGATTAAGCTGACTGACGGATTAGCAAACATCATGTCAGGGTCGTCAATTTTATCTAAAATAAAATTTAAAATGGCTATCAAAAAAGCAGCAAAACTTACTCCTGCCATACCTGAGATAATGGTAAGAAATAAGGACTCGATAAGTACTTGGCTTCTGATATTAGCAGGGGTAGCTCCTAAAGCTCGGCGTACGCCAATTTCCTTAGTACGTTCTTTAATAACAATGAGCATAATGTTGCTAATTCCAATAATTCCTGAAATTAATATTAAAAATCCAACAAAATAAGCTACACCAGTCAAGGCAATGAATAGGCCAGATATATTATTGAACATTTCAAACAAATCAAAATTGCCTATAGCTCTTTTATCTTCAGGATGAATATTATGGCGTTCGCGCAGTAGTGCTAAAATAGGTTCTTTTAATGATGTAATCGTGTGATTATCGTCCGCAGTAATAGCAAAAAAACCAACTTTACTCCCGTTGTTAAACGCTTGGTCATAGGTGGTAAAGGGAATGTAAATTTCTCTTTGCTTTTCAATAGCATCGCCTCCGCCAGATCCCATTTTTTTATAAATACCAACGACTTTAAAGCTCACTCCTTGGATTTTTATGTATTTGCTCAATGCATCTTCACCATTAGTAAAAAGTTCATTTTTTACACCAACGCCTATAATGGCTACTTTTCTGTTGCTTTCAATGTCGCTATAGTTCATAAAACGACCTGCTTGTATGCCTAAGGATTGTTGTGTAGAAATTTCAGGATAATCGCCATATACACTATATGAGCCTGAGTTTAATTTATATTGTACACTATTTGCGGCTCCATAACCACCAAGTCTGTTTCGGGGTGATACGGTTTCCAGTCCTTTAATATTTCTGCGTATAGCTTCAGCATCCTTAACATCAAATTGATACCTTCTGCCTTTAGGCAATCCTTTATATGATTTAGAAATTCCTTGAGCCCATACAAAAACAGTATTTGTAGCCGTGCCATCAAAAGCCCTAAGAATACCATTTTTTAATCCGTTTGAAGCGGCTAGTAGCAATACAAGGATAAAAATGCCCCAAAAAACACCAAATGCAGTAATAATTGTTCTAAAACCGTTGGACCGAATAGATTCAATAATTTCCTTCCATAAATCTTTATTAAATAAGTTGCTATTCATCTCTTAATGCAATTATAGGTTTAATTTTAGAAGCATGTCGAGCAGGTAAATATCCGGCAATAGCCCCAGCAACAATGAGTAAAATTACTGTAGTTACTGCAACACCAAAATTTACCGATGGATTTAAAATAAATTCTGATTTTATTTCAGGTCCCGCAAATTGAAGTAGTGCTAAAGATAAAAATAACCCTATAAAACCTGAAATAGTGGTTATAAAAATGGATTCATGTAAAATCATGGTAATAATTGATCCTGGTTGAGCCCCTAACGCTTTTCGAATGCCAATTTCCTTAGTGCGTTCCTTAACAATAATTAGCATGATATTGGATACACCAACAATACCTGCAATAAGGGTTAAAATTCCAATACCCCAAAAAAACAAACTCATGATTCGGTTTAAATTAATAAACTTTTTTGCCTCGTCAAGTGAGCTATGAGATTGAATGGCTTTAAGGTCATCAGGATGTACGTTGTGTTTTTTCCTTAAGTAAGATTTGAATTGCGATAAAAACTTTTCTGATTTTTCATTGGTTTTGTCGAAGTTACTTTCGGGCGTAAGCGTGTAAAAAAGCTCACCAACATTTTCTTTATTATTATAAATTTGAGCCATAGTAGTACGTGGGACAAACAACTTGGTGTTGTCCCGTTCTCCGCCAGGATCGCTGTATACTCCAATTACTTTATATTGTATATTGTTAGCCTGAATGTATTCGCCAACAGCCTTGTTGTAGTCTTTAAATAAATCGTAAGCAACTTGAATACCTATACACGTTACTTTGGCGTTGTTTTTTAAGTCATCTTCCGAAATGAAGCGCCCTGCATTTAAGGAAGCATTTTCAATACTTAACATATCGGGCATGGCACCGACTAAAGCATAAGAACCGCTTTCTTTTTTATAAGTAGTTAAAGCACCCCAACGTCTATATCTTGTGGTAGCCTCGGCAACTTCACTTTTATATCTTTTACCAGCGTAATTAAAATCATCAAGGGTAAAATCAATTTTTCGATTTTCGTTAAGTCCTTTGTATTCCATAGAAGTTGCTTCGGTCCATAATACAATTAAGGAGGCCGAATCTTCTTCAAATTTGCTTTGGATACCATTTTTCATCCCATTACCAATGCCTAAAAGAATAATTAGAATAAAAATTCCAGAACCTACTGAAAGACCAGTCAAAAAGGTACGTAGCTTATTTTTAGATATGGCTTCGAAAATTTCTTCCCAACGTTCAATATCAAACATGTGCTTTAGCTTTTACAGGTTCAATTCGAGTATCGTTTATAATAAGTCCGTCTTTAAGGTCAACAATTCGTTTTGTCATTTGAGCAATATCAGGCTCGTGAGTAACAAGAAGAATGGTTTTACCTTCATCATTGATGTTTTGGATAAGTTCCATAACCTCATATGATGTTTTGGTGTCCAAAGCACCAGTAGGTTCATCGGCAAGCAATACTTTTGGATCCGAAGCTAAAGCACGGGCAATTGCTACACGTTGTTTTTGCCCTCCAGAAAGTTCGTTGGGTAAATGAGTTGCCCAATTAGCCAGTCCCACTTTTTCTAAATAGTGGAGGGCTTTGTCGTTGCGTTCTTTACGACCCACACCTTGGTAGTAAAGCGGTAAAGCTACATTGTCAATCGCATTTTTGTAGTTAATTAAGTTAAACGACTGGAAAATAAATCCTAGAAATTTATTTCGATATTCCGCAGCTATTTTTTCGCTTAAATTTTTTATGGAAGTATTGTCAAGAATATAGCTGCCCTCATCAGCTTCATCCAAAATACCCAGAATGTTGAGTAGTGTGGATTTTCCAGATCCAGAAGATCCCATAATGGAAACCAGTTCACCTTTTTTAACATTAAAATTGATTCCTTTAAGGACGTGTAATGAATTTGACCCCATTTGATAAGACTTGTGTAAATCTTTGATTTCAATCATGAGTTATAATTTTAAGTTGGTTAAAAAGGTGTACCACTAAACTAGTACACTACAAATAAAAGAATTTAAAATTAATTTTCAAATAGTTAGAAATTTTAAAATCTTAAACTTTTCATAAAATTTAACACAATAATTTATTTGTATAAACTATTGTGATGGGGTGCGGGCTTGTTAATAGGTATACATATATAGTACACTTAAACCATCGTTAAATATATTTATATAACTCTGAAGGGGAGCGTGTGTGTCAAATAAATAGACAAAAAAAAACTTAAACAGCAGCAACTAGCTATTTAAGTTTTTTTTGGGGTGTGAACTAGAACGGTTATTTTTTTGTTGGTTACAATAATTTATTCTTCACAAGTGGTAGTGTTGTCTTTAGAAATTCTTGTACCAGTAGCTTCTAAATCACAAATTGATTTAGGTATGATTGTCAATTCAGGATTGCCATTTACACTAATGTTTCTTAATTTTATCATTCTACCCATTTGAAGTGGGAGTGTAGTTAATTTATTGTTTCTAATCGATAGGTTTTCTAGATTTTCAAGTTTATCTATTGTAGTTGATAAAAATTGAAGGCTATTGTTATTTAAGTCTAAAGAAGTTAAACTTTTTAACTGTAAAACTGAATTAGGTATGAATGTAAATTTGTTTTCTCCTAAATCCAATCTGTTTAAAGCCTCAAGTTCCGAAAAAGAATCGGGTAAATTATTTAGCTCATTATTACTAAAATTTGCTGTAGTCAATAGCGGTAAATTTCCTATAGAATCTGAAAGCATGCTGATGGCATTTTTGGATACATTGAGTGATTCTAATTCATTTAAGTTTGAAAAGTCATTTGGAAGAGATGTTAATTCATTGTCGGATAGATTTAATGATTTGAGCTTGTTAAGTGTAAAAATCCAACTAGGGAGTATATCAATACCATTATTTGATAAGTTCAAATTTGTTAGAGAGTTCGAAACATTTAAATTTGAAATATTTAAATCTTTGTTCATAGAAATGTCAAGAAACTCTAAATTTTGAGAAGTATTTAAAGACGGTAGGTTAATTAATGACGTATTTATTAGTGATAATGATTTTAATTTTTCGAAGCTTAAAAATTGTTGAGGAAAGCTATTTAAGCGAAAGTTTTTAATAAAAATACTTTCTAAATTTTCAGATTTAAATTGGTTATTAAATTTTAGATCTTCTTCGGACTGAATAATTCTATTAATTGTAGGTGTAGTAAAATCAATTGTAATAGACTTTAATTGGGGTAAATCGAAAATCCATTTAGGTATTTGTTTATTACTATCTTTTCTAGAAGTTAAACTAATATTTTCAATTTGTTTTAAAGAACTAAAGAAAATTACTTCATCAGTATTCCCAAAAAAAATCAAACTTTTTAAATGTACTAAGTTTTTTGTATTTTCATTGGGAAATACTATTTGAGGAAATGATCCACCCATAATTCGTAAAGAAGTGACTTTATCGCCATCAGCTTCAACTCCTCCCCAATTATTCATATTTGTGTCATCTCTATCCCAATCAAAAAAAGTTCCGCTTGCTCTATACATAGATAACAAAGCTTCTCGTTCAGTCATTTCAGGAACAAAAACATTTACAAGATAACTTACGTTAGGAGCATTAGGAGTTTCTATGGTAAATTCAACCTCCTTGGAATAGTCAATTGAAGCCTCACTATTAGGTGTAACTGAAGAGGTTTCTTTGGATAGTTTTATCTCTGTATTTAATGCAGAAACATCGGTGCCAAATGGAAAGGTAATATCTATAGTTTTACTAACGTCATTTACATCCATAGATATTGGTATCAAAACGGTGCCATCAGCTGTGGATAAATTAAATTCTGTAATTAGTGTACTAGTAAATATTACCTCAGGCGCAGGTTCTTGCTGGTTGATAATATTTTCTTCCGTTACTACATCCACTTCTATATCTTGAGAGCATGAAGGTAATATTAGTAGCGTTATAACAATTAGTAAATAGCGTAATAATATGTTTTTCATGGTTGTATACTTTATTATAAACGAAATTTAAATCCTAAGCCAGCGTATGCGGATAGTTTGCCAATTTCACTGTTGGCATGATAAAACTCATTAATTTTTAAGTTTATCATAAATTTAGAATTGATGTAATAGTTGGCGTCTATTCCAATGAATCCACCAAAAACTATGGTTTCAGTTTCAGAATTTATTGTAAATCGTTCGTTAATCATTGGATCATTATCATTTAAGGTTTCCTGACCTACAGAGCCTCCAATTCCAATAGCTAGATCAATTTTTTTTGCACTGTCAGCTAATAAATCACTGTAATCTTTGGCTTTATTTCTAAATAAATTATAAAAAAAGCCAATATTTGCTGCGTACAACTGTATCGGAACTTTTATTTCGTCTACCTCTGCATTACTAAAACTTCCTAATACGCCTATTTCAATAAAGTCATTTTTATTTACCAAATAATTAAAATTGACTGATCCTCCAAAACCGCCTTGAACGATACCACCATTTATTGATATAGCTGCTTTGTTTTCTTGAGCTGTAATTATATTATTTGTAAATAATACCAATATAAAAAAAGTAGAAAGTGATTTCTTTAACATGTTTATTTTGTTATTTAATATTTTAATTAATTTGTTATGAGTGAGTGTACCTATAAATGTTATGGAATAGGTTCAGGTTCAGGAGTTGGCTCAGGTCCAGGAGTTGGCTCTGGTTCAGGAGTTGGTTCAGGTTCGGGGGTTGGTTCTGGTTCAGGAGTTGGTTCTGGTTCAGGATCTCCTTCGCATAAGGTACTATCATCTTTAAAAATCCTTGTATCTTCATCTTGTAAATCGCAAATTTCTTTTGGAATAAATAATAGTTCATCATTAAATCTCAAGTTGATAGATTTTAAATTTTCAAGATTTCCAATTTCTTTAGGTAAATTTTCTAATTGATTTGAATTCAGATTTAAGCTTTCAAGCTTACTTAAATTTCCAATAGATGCAGATATAGATTTTATTTCATTATTTTCTATAGATAATTTTAAAAGATCAGTAAAGTTAAAAAGATTATCTGGTATTGCCTCAATTTGGTTTTTTGAAAAATCGAGTTCAATCAAATTTGGTAACGCGGTTAACTCATCAGGAATACTACTTAAGGTGGAATTAGAGATTGTTAATTCTTTTAAATTATTTAAAGCTAAAATCTCAGCAGGAAATTCTTCTAAACTATAATCTTCAAGAATAAGACTTTCAATAGACGAAGATTTAAATGATTTGTCGAATTTTAAGGGATCAATTGATGGGGGTATATTATTTGAAATAGTAGGATCAGAATTTTTAAAAGTTAATTTTTTTAAATTAGATAAATTAAATATCCAATCTGGTATTTGTTTGTTGAAGTCAATTGCTCTTCTTGATTCTAGTCGAATTTCTTCCAATTGTTTCAAATGAGAAAGAAATATTGCATTAGAAGAGTCTCCTATAAGCTCTATTTTTTTTAGGTGAACTAAATTTTTAGCATTTGCATTTAAAGCTAGGTTTATGGGCAGAAAATTTGGAATTGTAAATTCGATTACCTTATTACCTTCTGCAACAACTCCTGCCCAATTGTTCATATTTTCATCATCAATATCCCATGTTGTAAATGATGATGGCCCACCGTACATAGTAATCAAAGCATCTCGCTCCGACATTTCGGGTACAAATACCTTAACTTCATAAGTTACTGTTTCAGCATTTGGAGTAGTAATGGTAAAGCTGACTGGTTTTGTATAATCATTGCTTTCATTAGGACTTGGCGAAATTGTTCCGTTTTCATCGGTTAGTGTGATAGAAGTTGATAATTCTGACACGTCTGTTTTATAAGGAAAAGCAACATCAATAGTTTTAAATCGATCATCTATTTCAATATATGCTGGTGTGACAGTTTCATTGCTAGCAGCAGATTTAAAACCAAATTCCGAAATCAAGGCACTTTCAACTTGTATAACCTCTGGTGCAGGAATAGTTACTATTTTATCTTCTGTTGTTGTAACTTCAATTTCTTTAGAACATGATAGTGGTACAACAACCCATACTAAAAGGATTATTGCTTTTTGTAGTGTGTTTTTCATAGCTATAAAATTTTGAACGTTTCTTCGAAATTTTAAAATATTAATAAATCGTAAGTAAATGCCTAATTTTTAGTGGCTGTAAAAATAATTAAAAAGTATTAGCATGAATCATAAATTTTAAATAATCAATATATTAATGTGTACGGCCTGAGATCACCACTATATTTGTTTAATTAAAATTTATACTAATGATTAATTTTAAACCAATTTTTGAGGAAAGAAAAAGATTATTTCTTTTTTTTGAAAACTTGATAGCCAACAATAGCCACCAATATATAGGGGATAATCATTAAAAAAGTGATGCCATCGTTGACACCTTCGGCTAGTTTTTTACCTTCTTCACTTTCCAAAGCGGCGCGGCACATGGCACATTGCGACCATAAGTTTGTCTTCGCGCAAAGCAAAAAAAGTAAAAAGCTTATATGTTTGAATTTTACTTTCATGACACTGGGTAATACGGAGAAATCATTAAATAAACAACTACGCCTGTTGCAGCAACGTATAGCCATAAAGGAAATGTATACTTTGCAATTTTTTTATGTTGTTCAAATTTACCATTTGCGGCACGTACATAAGTAACTAACACAAAGGGAATGACTACAATTGAAAGTAAAATGTGTGTTGCTAACAAAAAGTAATAAAAATAAGCTGTAGCACCTACGGCTGCTTTTTCCGAGGCATCCAAAATTCCATTGGAATTGAGGTCGCCAAATTTAGTAGCATCAGCAGTGGCATGGTAAGCTACGTATAACAGTAAAAAGAGTACTGATAATATCATGGCTGCTTTAATTGCTTTTTCATGAACTACTTTATTCCCTTTTTTTATTTGTATAACGGCAAAAACTAGTAGTACTGATGTAATGGCGTTGGTTGTTGCATAAATTGGAGGTAAAAAACCTAGGCGCTCTACTCCAGGAATACGAATTGTAAATAATCCAGCTACTGCCAAAGGAATAATTATAGACAGTACGGCTATGATTCTATTTTGTTTTTTTTCAATTGTTTGTTGACTCATTATTCTTCAAGTAATTTTTGAATATCTTTCTTTAAAATACTTATTTGTTCTTCTTCGCCATTGTCTGCTATTTTTTCTTCTAGGCTAACTGTACCCCGGTAATAAATTATTGGATTACCATGTACATCGTAACGCGAACGTATAAAGCCTTGTTTGTCCATCAAAGCAAAATAACCAGAATGTTCAAATCCACCAGGGACATTTGGATTTTGTTCCGCAAATAAATTGAATGATTTTTTTGCCAAATTATAAATTTGCTCTCTATCACCAGTTAAAAAATGCCAGTTCGGATTGGTTACTTTATGGGATTCGGCGTACTTTTTTAAGCGGGTAGGGGTGTCGTACTTTGGGTTAATGGTAAATGAGGCTATGGCAAAGTCAGTAGTTTGCTTAAACTCATTTTGTAAATACACCAAATTGCTGGTCATTTTAGGGCAAATAGTAGGGCAGTTTACAAAAAAGAAATCTACCACGGTTACTTTTCCTTTGTAATCATGCTGAGTAATAATTAAACTATCCTGATTACGTAAAGCGAACTCAGGAATTTGCTTTTTTTCGCCATTAATGAGTATGTAGCTCAGCTTTTCGTTAGTGATCTTGTTATCGGCACTCATACGACTGTTGCTTACTATTTTTGTTTCCTTAATTCTATCAACAATTCTGGGAACAAAAATAATTCCAAATAGTAGCATAATAAATGATATGCCTACATATGAATATTTCTTCATTTTTTATTCTGAAATTTTAATTTTTGAATCGTTGTATTTTTTCAGCGCTAAGCGATATTCAGCTAAAATCACCTTGACATCATCTTTCATTTTTCCATTGATTTCTGAAACTGAACCAGAATTATAACCATACAGTTTACCAACTTCATCATCATCATCCCTGCCGCGTAGCGCTCCATTTTTATCGATAATAAATACTTGGGGCGTATGCAAATAGGCATCTAAAGCGTAAGGGGAATTTAATGTTTTAAAAAATGAACGGATTTCTGACGGCTCGGCATAAATAAATTTCCATTTATGCGTATTCGTTAATCCATCGAGTTCTTTCATGGTTTTAGCTACCAAATTTTGTGTGCCATTTGGCATAAGCATCAGCATTTGGAAATCGGAAAAATTATGGAAATAATTGTAAATTTTTTGATTTATGTTAAAAATATTCCCCTTCGTAACGTCTAAATTGTTTCCCATAAAGCCAAGAATGGTAATGTGGTTTTTTAACGAAATACTATCCGAAGGCTCTGAAAAACGAGTGATATCTCCAATTTTAGTTTCTAAAACGGGTAATTTTGAAAAGTGGTTGACACCAGAAGCAAAAAACAAATATGCCACTAGTGGTAAAATAAAAAGTACTCCTAATACAAACTTTTTTTTCATTTTTTTGCGTTATATTGATTTAAAAGGCGTAATAAAATTGACCTTAATCATATACTAATTAAACCAACGACATTTAATATTTCTTAATGCCTAAAAGGAGTTTTATATATATGTCGAAAATTTAAGATGTTTTAATAAACAAAGGTACTAAGCAAAGCTTGTTTTTTACCAAAGAATTATTAAAATATAACAGAATTATAAATTTTGTTTTACTGTAAGAAGGAAATTTTTAGTGTTTGATAGTTATTTTTGTGTATAGAAATAATCGATGAATACTGCAAAACCGAAAAGGTTTCATAAATTCGCACAAAAATTATAAATAAAATATAATGTCAGTTAAAATTTTCGGACATAAATCTCCAGATACAGATGCAACAGCTTCGGCGCTAGTTTGGGCTTGGTATTTAAATAACAAAGGGATAGATGCAAAAGCCTATGTTTTAGGAACTCCAAACACAGAAACGTTATTTGTTTTAAAACATTGGGGTTTTGAAGTTCCTGATGTATTAGAAAAAGTTTCCGAAACGGATAAAGTAATTATTGTTGATACAAATAATCCTAAAGAATTATTTGACAATATTAACGACACACAGATTATTCAAATAATCGACCATCATAAATTAGTCGGCGGAATACACACAAACGCACCGATAGATATTAGTATAAAACCCTTGGCGTCATGTGCATCGGTCATGTTTACATTAATGACAGCTGCAGATATTGAAGCTATGCCAAAAGCAATAAAAGGTTTAATGTTGTCTTGTATATTATCAGATACTTTGGAGTTCAGGAGTCCAACCACAACCGATAAGGACAAAGAAATTGCCTTGTTACTATCGACACAGTTGGATATTGATGTGAAACAGTATGCAATACAAATGTTTGAAGCAAAATCGGATGTGTCTCATTTTTCAGATGAAGATTTGATTAAAATGGACAGTAAAAAATATGAAGTAGGTGGGAAAAAGTACCGTATTTCGGTATTAGAAACTACAGCACCTAATATTGTTTTAGACCGTAAGGATAGTATTTTGAAAACTATTGAAAATGTTAAATTGAGTGAAGAGCTTGATGAGGTGTTGCTTTTTGTAATTGATATTTTAAATGAGGAGGCTACATTTTTTGTGCCTAATGAGTCGGTAAAAACTATCGCAGAGAATTCATTTAAAGCGGCTCCAACTTCGGAACTGGTAGTGTTACCAGGAGTAGTATCCAGGAAAAAACAAATTATACCAGTTTTGTAGTGTCAAATCCCAATTACGCATTAAAATTTTGTTATGAGGCTTTGTATGTAATACCTAAAATCCGCAGCTAATTTTTTTGTTGTTAGTTTAAGTTATTAATAGCTTTATTTTCGCTAATTTTCAGATTACAAGCGAGATTTTTAAGGGTTTATTTTATTTTGGTAAATAAAAACATTTGTCAATTCTTATTTTAGGAATTCCGTGAGCAAAATAATAGCTATCTATTTTTTTATTTTTCAACAATCTCATTTTTGG
>NZ_AFPB01000013.1 GCF_000218485.1 Aquimarina agarivorans
AAAACGGAAGTACTATTCTACTTCGTTTTTTGTTTGCTAGTTCTAATTTAAAATCAGAACTAATTATAAAGTTGCTGCAAAAGTTTCTGCACTCCTATCAATCTTTTTTACCAAACCTTGTAACACTTTTCCTGGGCCAACTTCGGTAAAGGAGGTCGCTCCATCTGCTATCATTTGCTGCACACTTTGCGTCCATTTTACGGGAGCAGTTAATTGCGCTATTAAATTTTTCTTTATTGCTTCCGCAGAAGTTACTGCCGTAGTAGGTACGTTTTGATATATTGGGCACATGGGCTCACTAAACGTAGTTGCCTCAATTGCTGCAGCCAACTCTGTTCTGGCTGGTTCCATAAATGGCGAATGAAAACCACCACCAACAGGCAACACTAGTGCCCTACGCGCTCCTTTTTCTTTTAAAATTTCGCAAGCCCTTTCTATAGCTTTAACACTTCCCGATATTACCAGTTGTCCAGGGCAATTATAATTTGCTGGCACTACCTCAGCACCAATTTCAGCACAAACACTTTCAACAACCATATCGTCTAATCCTAATACTGCCGCCATAGTTGAAGCTGATGCTTCACATGCTTTTTGCATAGCCATAGCACGTTTAGATACTAATTGTAGCCCATCTTCAAATGACAAAACACCATTAGCAACCAACGCAGAGAATTCTCCTAAAGAATGGCCTGCAACCATATCAGGAGCAAATGCATTACCTAAAACTTTACTCAAAATAACTGAATGTAAAAAAATAGCAGGTTGTGTTACTTTGGTTTCTTTTAATTGCTCTGGCGTTCCATTAAACATTATATCCGTAATTGAAAAACCTAAAATTTCATTGGCTTTATCGAAAAGTTCTTTGGCTATTGGAGCGTTATCATAAAGGTCCTTACCCATACCCACAAGCTGAGCACCCTGACCTGGGAAAACGTATGCTTTCATTTTTATAAATTTTGAATAACAAATGTAACTAAAACTCTATTTGTAGCCAACACATCACTGCTGCCTTACTTCGGCCTCCTACTCAACGCTTAAAAACCCGTAACACACGCTCAATTACAATTCATTACACTAAAAATTTCTAGCACCAAAAAACAAGAAACTATTTCCCATTTAATGACCAGTCATACTCTTTAAAACTAATGGTAGCCTCATTATTAATTTTCATAGCAGTGTAGGTGTTTAAAAAGGGAATCAAAGCACCAAAATCATTTTTATACCATTCAAAAATTTTAGAAATTTTCACTTCATTGTTGTCAATTTCATTTTGATTACTATTAATAAATGCCTTTGTTTGCCGCTCCAGTTTTGAATTTAGATTAGTAGCTGTGTAAGCGAAATTACCAAGTTTTGGACACGATTTTGCAGCGCAATTGACTGCAAAATGAATTCTAGGCTCTTTAAACTGTGGTCTTATAATATCATTTTCAATTTGATTTAACGAATAAATTTCATTGTTTAATTGAATCCACTTTTTATCCCAAGCCTTCCCATTAGCAATATCTGTGATACTTTTTATTGGATAATGATCTAAAATTAGTTTTAGTGTAAAAGCATTGTATACATTAATCCAGTAGGCCAGTTTTTCATTTCTAGTCCAACTGTTATTATATTGATTTTTTTGAAGCGAAATAATGTAATTTTCAAGCTCAATCCGATTGCCTTTCATTGTATTGTAATTAACAAATCCTGAAGCTGACACATATTTTTTCAGAAAATCATCAAACGGTTTGTGATCTATTGTTTCCAACGCATCGACTTTTATTTTAGAATCTGATTTTGCTACAAGAACAGCTTTTGAATTACTTTCAGTACCTCTTGCTGACATTTTCAGCTTTTCAAGCTCTGTTTTATTCGCTCTTCCAAGAGTATTTTTATGATCTTTATCTTCCAGATTTGGCTCTTTTACAGTAGCTGATTCCATCTGTTCTTCAACTTCCGATTTTACATTGGTAACATCCTTAGTAGTAATTTCTAAAATTTCTTCTTTAGCATCAACCACATTATTCACTATTTCTTTTGCTTCTTCTGCAACCAATACATCACTAGTTTTAGTTATGCTATTAGCAGTATTATCGATAGTACCATCTACTCCTTCTTTTGCTTCTACTCGATCAGCTTCTAGCGTTTTACTTACCGAAGTATTTATACTTGAAACTTCAGTTGAAGTCACCTCACACTTACCGCAAGAAATCAAAAATAAATGAACTAGGGCAAAAATATATAGATGTGATTTTTTCATAAATAATGACTTTGAAGATTTTGCAGTCGATGCTTAACGAAAATCATTTCTTTTTACGTACGTTAAAAAAGAGAAAGCGTGGGCATGTTTTTCATCACTGGAATGATATGTTTTAGCTGACAGTTCCCACTCTTGCTCATTTATTACAGGGAAGTAAGTATCCGCTTCAAAATCTGCGTGTACTCTGGTGAGCTCAATGCTATCGGCGATCTCTAAAAACTGTTGATAAATTTCGCCTCCGCCAATTATAAAAATTTTAGGACTTTCTGCTGCCAAATCAACTGCTTGCTCCAAAGTATTTGCAATAAAACAACCTTCCTTAAAATAATCATTTTGCCGCGTTATAATAATGTGTTTTCGTTTAGATAACATTCCTGGAAGGGATTCAAAAGTTTTCCTTCCCATAATAATGGGATAGCCCGAAGTTAATTTTTTAAAACGTTTAAAATCATCGGGTAAATGCCATAACAAATCATTATTTTTACCTAAAGCATTGTTTTCAGCAACTGCTGCAATTAATATGATCATGGTTATTGTAGTATTTCAGTACCGTTATTGTCCGTATTATCAAGTAAAATACTTTTTTCCGATACAATATCTTTAGGAATTTCTAAATTTAGCTTTTTTTCCATTTTTGCTATTTGCGCTTTTTGTTTTGCAACTAAACGCTCTAGCTGTTTATCCTTCCATGCTTTGCCCATAAATTTGCTAAACAACGTTACCCTAAAAAAATGAATCAGAAAAAAAAAGGACCAAATTAACACTCCAAAAACAAACCAGTCTAGATCTAAAAATTTAAATTCATTCCCGAAATTTAGACCTAAATTGAGTACAATCATAAAAATACAACCTACCAAGAAGACTATAAAGTGTCGGTAAAGTCCTCTTTTCTCTTTAATTCTGGCTTGAGCATGCTCAAAAAGTTCTTTTTGCTCTAAATCGATAGCTGTATCCTTTTTTTTTGAATTTGAAAACATACTTTATACTTGTTTTGCGTCTATTATTTTTTTTTACAATTTAATGTAACTATTTATTATAAGATTTCTTTATCAATAAAAGTGTAAACTTATTTACAATTTACAAATTGTTTTAGCTTGTTTTGTAATACTTATGGTACAAAATATACTTAATCGTTTTTTTTTGAGTTACAAAATCACAACATAAATCATATATTCACATGAAAACGTTTAATTTAACTACTCTAAAAAAAGGACTTTTTGTAATGGCCTTTTGCGGTAGTTTACACCTAATGTCTCAGCCATTCACTTACCAAAAACATAAAAACAATCGAGTAATTTCACTTCAGATGAGTCAAGCCAAATTTAACCAATGGACAAGTAATGATGAGTTTGCTGATGATGAAAAAGCTAGCGAATTAGTAAAGGATATTTACAAAAACTTTAATGATGATTTTGATTTTATCACTTTTATTTTAAATACTGAAAATACGCCAAGTGGTATTAGCTACGCTGGAAAACTTTCAAAAATTTCAAATACAATTAAAGGGATAGGAATACCCGTATTTGACAATTCAAACGCATACGGATCAAGCGGTAAGTTAAAATCGATAATTCAACTCAGTAAAAAAAATAATATACTTTATGGTCCTTTTTTACATGAATTAATGCATAATTGGGCAAGTTATGGTTTTGATACTGCAGGACCAAGACGAGGCTTTTCCGATAACCCTGATGATTTTGGTCCTTTTTTCGGGCACTGGGGATTTACAGGTGGAAATACACCAGGGCAACTAGGTGGTTTTACCCAAAGTACTTTAATTGACAATGGGAATAATTCCTATACCGTAGATAGATTTGGAGATTTTGCCAACGGTGGCAACTCGGTACCTTACACACAATTGGAATTATACCTTATGGGCGTAATCTCTGCGGATGCTGTTGAAACTTTTGATCTTTTTCAGAATATCACCTCTTTTTCCCAAGGTACAAAAACTGGAACATACGATTTTTCAGCAAATACTCGAATTACCTACACACCGCAAGTATTAGTTGAAAAATTAGGCGAAAGAAAACCTTCATTTACAAACGCAACCAAAGAATTTTCAATGCTTATGGTGGTCATTACTACTACTCCGTTAACTGAAGATGAGTGGACTGAATTTGATAACGATGTTGAATCATTTACTAGGAATGGTGATGATAATGATTCTAGATTATACAATTTTTGGGAAGCTACTGACGGAAAAGCTACACTTAGCGCAGCTGTTGAAAATACCGCACTAAATGTTACTGATTTTTCACAAAATAAGATACAATTTAATCTTTTTCCAAATCCTGTATCTAATACCTTAACCGTAGAAACCACAGTGGATATTGACGAAATTGAATTATACAATAGTATAGGAATGAAATTGAAAGTTATAGACGCTTCAAAAGAAAAATCTAAGATTAAAATTCCATTCAAAGAATTTAGTAATGGCTTATATTATTTAATAATGAAACTTAATAATCAAATTATAAGTACTGAAAAAGTAGTGCTATTTAAAAGCTAAGCAACAAGTAGAGTATTCGGAATTACTATCTGCACATACAGCATACCTAGAAATTGTAATTATCAAAAAGCAAATTTACTGTTGGAATACGCGCAGTCATTATCCAAAATAAGCAGTTCCATTATATGCTATAATTTTGTCCAAAGAAAAGGAGGAACTTTTGAAAGTTTGCCCAAGTAACCAAAATGTAGTTGCCAACTTAGCTAAAGATTCATATAAAAAGATTGAAGACCACTACTGCTTTATTATTTTTCTTTTAAATGAAATACTTTTTTATTGAAAATAGTTTAATTATTTTATCAAATAAGCTAAAAACAAAACGGTTAAAGCAAAGCATTGTTCAAATATTTTGTAAATTTAATTATACGTTTCATCACAATTTTATTTCTATTATGTCAATTTCAAAACAATTTTTAAAATCAAAACCTGAATGCAAAGTTACCTTTGAATGGGAAGCTAAGGAAGCTGAATCTGTTGCAGTTGCTGGAGATTTCAATAACTGGGAAACAACTCAACTGCCCTTAAAAAAATTAAAGAATGGAAAGTTTAAAGGTTCTATAAATTTGCCTATCAAAAATTCATTTGAATTTAGATATGTTGTAGACAATTCATGGGTTAATGATGACAATGCCGATAATTATGTTTGGAATGATTTTGCTGGTGATAAAAATGGAGTATTAGAGCTTTAGCCCTAATAAGCTTACGTTTTACCTGATTGTAAAACGATTATAAAACCGTTATGGCAACTATAATATTAAATTATATTCGTCAATTTGCAGTGTTAAATTGGCGAGTATTTATTGTTTTCATTACACAGAAACTTTTCCTTTAATATGAGGGTGATGATTATAATCAATTAATTCAAAATCTTCAAAAGTAAAATTAAATAAGTCCTTTTTATTAGGATTAATTTTAATTTTAGGCAGTGGTTTAGGAGTTCGGGTCAGTTGTAATTCCAACTGATTTATATGATCGTTATAAATATGAGCATCGCCAAATGTATGTATAAATTCACCAGCTTCATAGCCACAAACTTGTGCCATCATTTCAGTAAGTAATGCGTATGAGGCAATGTTAAAAGGTACCCCTAAAAATATATCCGCACTGCGCTGGTACAATTGACAAGATAATTTACCATTGGCCACATAAAACTGAAAAAACGCATGACATGGAGGCAGTGCCGCTTTACCATTCGCTACATTTTCAGAAAATGAAACTGAAGTATTTGGCATTACCGAAGGATTCCAAGCAGAAACTAACATTCTACGGCTGTTAGGGTTAGTTTTTAAAATTTCGACTACTTCTTTTATCTGATCAATTTCTTCACTATTCCAGTTGCGCCATTGATGCCCGTATACGGGACCTAAATTTCCATTTGCATCAGCCCATTCATTCCATATACGCACTCCATGATCTGATAAATACTTGATATTTGTATCGCCTTTTAAAAACCAAAGTAATTCATACACAACAGACTTAAAATGCACTTTTTTGGTTGTTACCATTGGAAACCCTTCCGACAAATCAAATCGTATTTGATACCCAAAAACACTACGCGTTCCTGTACCTGTGCGATCTCCTTTTACCGCACCATTATCCATTACATGTTGCACTAAGTCTAAATATTGCTTCATTTTTTTGCTCTTGGAATTCAGTTATTCGTACAAAAGTAAAAATACACCTTACTTTTTAATACTGGTTCTGATTTTAAATTACTCTAATAAAAATTTATAATTTTTTGTTTGAACTATAAACAAACATAAGTGTAGCCTTAGCTACAGTATTGTTTTATTTTGACGTATCAAGCAAAAAAAGGATCATTTTAAATGGATAATTTGATATTAGAAAGGTATAGTTTTGTAAAAATAAAAATACAACAATACCCTTAATTACATCAGTTCAAATTTGATTAACAATGTTGTAAACATGAAATTATAAGAAAAAGCGATCAATGATTGCTTAATTTCTATTTGATATTTCATCCCGTAACCTGGCGGCTTTTTCGTAATCTTCATCAACTACTGCTTTATCTAATAACTTATAAAGCTCATCAACAGTTAAATTTTTTAAATCAGTAGAGGAAGATACCAACTCTGTTGTCTTCTCAAGCTCCGTTTCTTCATCTGGACCATCAACATTTTCTGATAAAAATTCACCATCAGACTGTTGTTTTAAATAAATACCAGCCTGATCTAAAATATTCTTATAGGTAAAAATTGGTGCTCTAAAACGCAATGCCAATGCAATAGCATCACTTGTTCTGGCATCAATAATTTCTTCAATACCATCGCGCTCGCAGATGATACTTGAATAAAAAACACCATCTACAAGTTTGTGAATAATTACTTGTTTAACCACCACATCAAACCTGTCCGCAAAATTTTTAAATAAATCATGCGTTAGTGGTCTGGGAGGTCTTATTTCTTTTTCTAAAGCAATGGCAATTGATTGTGCTTCAAAGGCTCCAATAACAATAGGTAATTTCCGTTCACCTTCCATTTCACTTAAAATAAGTGCGTAAGCACCATTTTGTGTCTGACTATAGGAAATACCTCTAATATTTAAACGTACTAAACTCATATGTATATTAACAATATAAGGCTAAATTCGGTATAATTTTTCTATTAAAGAAAGAAAAAACCGTATAAAACCATAAGTTTTATACGGTTACTATGTAATCAATTTTAATTTAAAATCTATTTGAATTGAAATTGACTATTCATTAAATTAGAAAATTTAATTTGCTGATTTAAATTCTTTTAGCTTTTCAATAAGCTGTGGCACCACTTCAAAAGCATCACCAACTACGCCGTAGTCAGCTGCTTTAAAAAACGGGGCTTCGGGATCAGTATTAACAACAACTTTTACTTTGCTGGCATTAATACCTGCTAAATGCTGAATAGCTCCTGAAATACCTACAGCAATATATAAATTTGTTGCTACTGGTTTTCCTGTTTGACCTACGTGTTCAGAATGCGGTCTCCATCCCATATCACTTACTGGTTTTGAACATGCCGTGGCTGCTCCCAAAACATCTGCTAAATCTTCAATCAAATGCCAATTTTCAGGTCCTTTTAAACCTCTTCCTCCAGATACTACTACTTCTGCATCAGCAATACTTACTTTATCCGTAGCTTTATCAATACTTACAACTTCTAGACTTCCGCTATCAATTGTTGGTGAAAAAGCTTCCGCAGCAGCGGAACCTTCCGCTTCTTTAATTCCATAAGCATTACTTGAAACACAGATAATTTTAACCTCAGAATTTAGTTGTGTATCCTGAAATGCTTTATTTGTAAAAGCTGTACGCTCTACCACAAATGGGCTGGTCGATTTTGGCAAACTTACTACATTTGAAGCTACAGCAGCATTTAAAGCCACTCCTAATAATGGAGCGACATATTTACTATTAGTTGAAGAACTAAGGATGATTACCTTACTATCTTCTGCCTTAGCTGCCTCAGCAATAATACTTGAATACGATTTTGCTTGAAATTTTTCTAAACTATCATTTGATACTTGCAATACTTTTGATACTCCATAAGTACCTAAAACCGAAACATCACTAACATTTATAGTTACTGCTGTTACCGTTGTTCCTAATGCATCAGCAACTCCTTTAGCGTATGATGCTACCTCAAAAGCTCCTTTTCTTAAGCTTCCATTCTCACTTTCGGCATATATTAATACTGACATACTTTATATTTTTACTACTGAATTACTCAGTATGATTTATTAAATAAAATTTAAATTAACTATTAACGTCGGTTAACGTGCTAGATACATTAACCTTTTTTAATCTAAATCACTTTGGCTTCGTTATGCAACAGGCCAATTAATTCATCTAAATTATCTGCAGAAACTAATTTTACACTTCCTTTAGGTTCTGGTTTAGAAAACGAACTAGGCTGAGACTGACTGGCAGTACCTGTGGGTTCAATTACTGTAAGTGGCTTTTTACGCGCCATCATGATACCTCTCATATTAGGAATTCGCAAATCACTTTCTTCCACTAAACCTTTTTGTCCACCAATGACTAAAGGCAACGTTGCTTTTATAGTTTCTTTTCCTCCGTCAATTTCTCTAACAGCTGTAGCTGAAGTTCCGTCAACTTCTAAACTAATACATGTATTAACAAAATTGGCATCCAACAAAGCTGCTAACATTCCTGGCACTACACCTCCATTATAATCAATAGATTCCCGACCGGCAATTATTAAGTCATAACCGCCGTTTTTTGCTACTGAAGCCAACTCCTGCGCTACAAAAAAACTATCCGATGGATCGGCATTTACCCTAATTGCATTATCAGCCCCTATTGCTAAACACTTTCTAATAGTAGGTTCAGTATCTGCACCGCCAACATTAACAACATCAACACTTGCCCCCTGTTTTTCTTTGAACCACATAGCTCGGGTTAAACCAAATTCATCATTCGGGTTAATTACAAATGAAACTCCATTTGTATCAAACTTGGTATCACCATCAGTAAAATTGATTTTTGAAGTCGTATCTGGAACATGACTTATACAAACTAATATCTTCACAATATGTATTTTAAATTAGTATAACTTTATATTTTCACAAACCTAATAAACGCCCTTACAGATGCCTGTTAATCAACTTATTAAATATAAAAAGCTAATATTTGGCAACAAATTAAAAATTTATTGGACTTAATTTTGTGTATAAAACGAAGTTACAAATTAATTCATAAAAATACTATGCATGCATAGTATTTTTTTTAAAATTTTTAGTTTTTTTATAGTTAACATAAAACAATCGTAACTTTGTTCTCCTTTTTTTACATAAATGGCGTTTTTTAATTAATGTTTCCATGTGCACGAAAAAAATGGCAGGTGATAAATGCTGCTATTTTAACTTTTTTTACAATAGATCTCACTCTACTTTTAATGTGAAAAATATTTTTCAGATTCACAAGCTCTGACTTGTCCTTAGGATGTTGTTTTACTATTTTTGCGTAAACTAATTAGAAAAGATTATTTTTTTTAGTCTAATAATTTATAAACTTACATGAAAACAATACAATTTAGAGAAGCTATTTGCGAAGCGATGTCTGAAGAGATGCGTAGAGATGAGTCCATTTATTTAATGGGTGAAGAAGTAGCAGAATATAATGGTGCTTACAAGGCTAGTAAAGGAATGTTAGATGAGTTTGGAGAAAAGCGCGTAATAGATACTCCAATTGCTGAGCTTGGGTTTGCTGGTGTTGCTGTAGGTAGTGCAATGAATGGCAATCGTCCGATTGTGGAATACATGACATTTAATTTTTCATTAGTAGGTATTGATCAAATTATTAATAATGCTGCTAAAATAAGACAGATGTCTGGCGGTCAATTTCCTTGTCCCATTGTATTTAGAGGGCCAACTGCATCTGCAGGTCAATTAGGTGCAACGCATTCGCAAGCATTTGAAAACTGGTTTGCGAATACCCCAGGTTTAAAAGTAATTGTACCTTCAAACCCATATGACGCAAAAGGGTTACTAAAAGCTGCCATCCGCGATGACGATCCTGTTATTTTTATGGAAAGTGAGCAAATGTATGGCGATAAAGGTGAAGTTCCTGAAGGAGAATACGTATTGCCAATTGGTGTTGCCGAACTTAAAAGAGAAGGAACTGATGTAACTATCGTTTCTTTTGGAAAAATTATTAAAGAAGCTTACGTGGCTGCTGATAAATTAGCTAAGGAAAATATTTCATGTGAAATTATTGATTTACGCACCGTTCGTCCTTTGGATTTAGAAGCTATTTACAAATCAGTAAAAAAGACAAATAGATTAATTATACTTGAAGAGGCCTGGCCACTTGCCAATATTGCTTCGGAAATTACGTATCAAGTACAACAAAATTGTTTTGATTACCTGGATGCTCCAGTAATTAAAATTAATACTGCTGATACTCCTGCTCCATATTCCCCAACACTACTTGCTGAGTGGTTACCGAATAATGAAGATGTAATAAAAGCAGTAAAAAAAGTTATGTATAAATAGTTTTTTTTGTAATGATAACTAAAGCTTTCTTTTGTAAGAAGGCTTTTTTTTATTTCACTCTTTTTAAAAACAAAGGCTTACAAAATTTTAGGGTATTTTTTTGTTGAGTTGTTATAGATATGAAATTAAAAAACAACTGTTATGAATAAACCTAATTAAATTAAAACAACTCTTCTATTTACTATTATTATTAATGGTATTTAGCTGCAATACTGATGATGCAGACACAGTAATTACTCCTGAGCCAGATAACAAAATGGAGCAAGTAGATTTTCAGAAGTTTGCTGATGTAAATCAATTATTTATTGGAAAAGGAAATAAAAATTCAGATACTGTGATCATTTTTGAACAAGGAGGTCCTGTTTCGAAATTGAACGGAGATGATATTGAAATAATAAATGATTCTTCTCCTGGATTAAGCAATAAAATAAAGAATTACTATCGGGTATATGCTCACCAAGGCTTAACGTTTGATACTAAAAATTCCAAAACAACTATTATAGATAAAGAAGAAGCGTTGAGATTAAAGAAATTGAACACTGATATACTTCAAAACCTTATTCTGCATTTTAAAAGTTTAAACAAAAAAGTTATTTGGGGCATTCCTACGGTGGGTTTGTCATAGCACAATACATTTCTAAATTTGGCAATACTAATGCTGATAAGTTTATCATTATGTCTTCAAGACTTAACATGCCTTTAGAAACTGCTAAAAATTTTATTAATTTAGAGCCTTCTTTATTTAAAGAAGATGGTAAAACTATAGTTCCTTTTGAGTCTTTAGAGGATTTTGATTTTTTTAAGGATTATGTTGAAGAATGTCCTATCGAATCATTAGTTGCTGGCTACCATATAGAAGAACGATTTACAGAAAGTATAAAAACTTCTGTAATTGACAATCTTTTGTTTGTTTATGCTGTAAATGACAAACAAGTGGGTAGATTATCAACAACTGAAATCAACTTTCTAAAACAACGAAAATCTAAAATTATTGAAATACCAAATACCGTTGAAGATGGACACAGTGCTCCGATACAGGACGCACTTTATACGACACAAATAAGTGATTTTATTAAACTGTGAGAAAGATCCGAACACACGAGCTGATAATAAAGGTGAAATCATTTTATGCCTTAATATAACTTAAGGCATAAAATGAAAAACTCATAAACGTAAATTTGCTTTTATGTAAACACCATCTTTTATTTCATCTTCTTTTTCTTTTAGTAATCACTACAAACTTATTTAGCACAAGTAAAGACTACTATAAAAGTAGTTGAATAAAATAAGAACCCAGTACCTTACACTAAGGTCTATTTTCCAGCGACCATTATTGGAACAGCAACTAATGAAAATGGCAACTTTTATTTATTA
>NZ_AFPB01000012.1 GCF_000218485.1 Aquimarina agarivorans
GGGTTGTACGCAAAAATCAGTTGTAATATTATCTAAATCATTTGGAATATTAAAAAAAAAATTTTCAGGAAAATTTGCTTGATTGATTAAGGGAGAAAAATTGAAATAAGAAAGTTCAGGTGGAATATTAGGAAAAATAGAAAAACTAGTACCACTAGGAGCAAAAAAATCATATTCTCCATTTTCATCAGGGAAAACAGTATATAAACCACTTGTAGGTGAAAATAAGATAAACTTGATACCTTCATTAAAAGGCAAGTCATCATTGTCACAACCATCACTTTCATTATCATAGGTTACAGTACCCGAAATACGATTGTGAGGAGTTTGGCAATTACTAGATAATAATACATCAGTTTGATTGGTGTATTTCAAAAGATTAAAAATGAAATTTAAACGCTCTTTTTTTACACATAAAAATTCTAACTGGGGGCAATTGAATAATGAAATTTTACCTCCAAGATCCTGATTTAATAATACTCTTTTTAAATTTGGATTATCAGAAAAATCAATATTCCTTAATTCAGAAGCATCAATATTAATATTTTCTAGTTTATTACTTTTTACATCAAATAATTTGAGTTTAGTATCTTTAGCAAAATCAATTTTTTCTACCTTATTTTTGAATAATCTTAAATACTTTAATTGTTTATTTTGTGTAAAATTTAATTGACTTAATGAATTATTTATAGCATAAAAAGTATACAGATTAGGGTTATTTGAAACATCAATATTACTTATATGATTAAATCCTATTTGTAGGCTTGATAAATTAGTATTTGTAGAGAGGTCGATTGCTGTTAGTTGGTTACTAAACAAAGATAAATTGAATAAATTGATATTGTTAGAAATGTCAATAGTGGTTAATTGATTATTGGAAATGTCGATAAAATTTAATAAAACATTTTTGGAAAGATCAATGTTTGTTATTTTATTTTTTGAAAGTTGTAATGACCTTAAGTTTAGGTTTTTTGATATGTCTATATAAGTTATTTTATTTTCATCGAGAAAAAGTCCTTTTAATTTTAAGTTTTTTGATAAGTCTATATCAACTAACAAATTCCTTTGTAATGACAAATGTTCTAAATTTTTAAAGAACTTTATTTCATAAACCTCTCTTATATTTTTTTTTAGACAGATATATTGATTTTATTTTTTCTGCTTCTTCAATACTGATTTCATTATCTCCATTGGTATCAATAATAGGATCTTGATGATCTAATAATGCCTGTTTAAAATTAGGATCAGTAAACATTACATTTTGTGCGTTTCCATACACAAACATGATCATTACTAAAAGTAGTGTAGAGTATATTTTTTTCATAATTTTTTATTTAAATTTTGTTCCAACCTAAACGTGGTGATAGTAAGCTTATAACCTTAATATATAGTTATATTCCCCTTGCTTAACTATCACCTATGTTCAAG
>NZ_AFPB01000011.1 GCF_000218485.1 Aquimarina agarivorans
TTACCAGCAATTAATCCTAACACCTTATGAATGGAATCATATATGACAATACTAAGACAACATTACCTGGTTGGGTAAATGATGTTCACGAGGGAAACCCAAAAGGTTATGCATATGAGACGGAAACGCATTTTGTTCACATTTATGGATGCAATAATGGAATTTGGGTTTTATCAACAGGATTAACTGTAACGGAAAAGAAAAGTGGGACTTTAAATGATTGGGTTATAAAAACTTTTGGTGCAGAGAATATTGAATCATCAAATGTAAAAATTGGAGAAACAACTAAACGTGTTTGGCGACCTGGGCTTTTGGATTATTCTAAAATGCAAGTTTCTCTTAACAACTCAGAAATTGAACTCAGAGATTCTATGCAATCGTTAAGAGTTTTATTAAATAAACTAGATGAATTGTTTTTGTATATAGAACCTCAGGGAAATGGAATTAATTCTTATAGTTACAAAACACGAGAATTGTTAATTTTAGCTTGTACTGAAGTAGAAAATAGTTGGACAAACTATTTCAAATTTTCAGGTATACAACCCAGCGGAAGAAACTATAATACAAATGATTATGTAAAATTATCGGAACCACTATTTTTAAAGGAATACAAGATTAATTTAAAAGTAAAGAGTGATATTCAAAGTATTATTCCTTTCAGTAATTGGAACTCCCAAAATCCTACCACTTCATTAGATTGGTATGATGCTTATAATAAAACTAAACACGACAGAGAAACCCATTTTAACAAGTCTACATTAGAGAATTGTATAAGAGCTATTTCAGCGAATATAGTTATGTTTTGTGTTAGATTTAGTCCATATCCACTATGGCATTCAAATGACTCAACTTCTGCAGTTTTTAATAATCTATTCAATATTGAATTAATTAATCCTAATCCAAAGAGTTTTTATTTTCCTAAAGTAAATATACCAGAAAACTCAATGAATCAACTTGTATGCTTTGATTCTCAAAAACTAATAGAAAGAAGAAACAGTATAAATCTGACGATATAAAAAAGCTGGTAACAATGTATAAAAAACATAGGGCTTTTGGGCTTAATCGAAAGGTCATTGTGTATTTGCAAAGTCCGCTAAATATAAAATTTGGCGTTTATAGAAGAAAAGATAAAAGCAAAATATTTATATTTAGCTAAGTAATAAACCGAAACGATAGTGCTTATCACCTGCCCTACGTTTCTTATACGAGACGTT
>NZ_AFPB01000010.1 GCF_000218485.1 Aquimarina agarivorans
GTTGATAGTTTAGTTAGTTTTGCTCCCACTTGGTTTAAGTTAGTTGTACAAGTGGGAGTTTTTTATGTTTAAGTTTAAGAAATCTTATTACAAATATGCAGTGGTTTGTTCTAATTTCATACCTCGTGACCCTTTTATAAGTATGGAGGCATTCAGAATAGGTTTTGATTTAATGTGAAATATTAAATCTGCCGTATTTTCGAAAAAGCTAATTTTACTGGACGTTGTTTTGCATTCAAAAAAATGACTACCAGCAAGCAATACTTTATCAATTTTTGAATTTTCAAGATAGGTTATAATTTTTTGATGCTCTTTTTTAGCATATGGACCAAGTTCAAACATATCACCTAAAATAGCGATGTTTTTAGTTTTTTTAGTGTTCGTTTTTTCAAAATTTTGGATTGCTGCGAGCATGCTTGATGGATTAGCATTGTAAGCATCCAACACAAGTTTGTTCGTTTTTGTAGTAACTAATTGCGACCTGTTATTAGTAGGTGTATAGTGTTGAATAGCATGTTTAATTGCTTTTAAGTCAACGCCAAAATGCAAGCCTATTGCTATACTTGCAGCAATGTTTGTATAATTATAATCTCCAATTAAATTTGAGGCAATTTCAATATTAGCCGTAGTAACTTTTACAAAAGGATTGGCTTCAATAAATTCAATCTTATAATCGCTATTCTGAGTGTTTGAAAAATAAATAGCTTTACTGTTTTTTGACTTTTCTGAGAGTACAGGATCTTCAATATTTCCAAAAATTGTTCCTTCGGTTTTGTCTAAAAAACGATAGAGCTCTGTTTTGCCAATCAAAATATTTTCTTCGCTTCCAAATCCTTCTAAGTGAGCTTTTCCAATATTAGTAATGTAGCCAAAATTAGGTTGCGCAATTTCTGATAATAGGGCAATCTCATGTAAATGGTTGGCTCCCATTTCCACAACACCAATTTCAGTTTCTGCATTCATAGAAAGTAGCGTAATGGGAACGCCTATGTGATTGTTAAAGTTGCCGCTAGTAGCTTTGCAGTTGTATTTTGCGCTTAATACTAAATGAATAAGTTCTTTTGTGGTTGTTTTTCCGTTACTTCCCGTTAAGGAAATAATAGGAATATTCAGGTAATTTCGGTGAAAAGTTGCCAGTTTTTGAAGTGTTTCAAGGACATCATTAACTAAAATAGTTTGGTTGTGGCTTATACTTGGATCATCAATTACAGCATAGTTTGCGCCATTTTTTATGGCGTTTAGCGCATATTTATTACCGTCAAATGAATCACCTTTAAGTGCAAAAAATAGCTGTTTTTTTTTTAAATGCCTGGTGTCAGTGCAAACCCCATTGCTATTTAAAAAAACCCGATGTAATTCTTTTATATCCATTTCAAATTATTTGGAAAATAAAAAAGCCCTAACTAAAAGTTAGGGCAGTAAATTTATATGATTTCTTATTAGTTAGTAGGTCTTCTAGGTCCGCTAGATTTGCTACCAACACGAGATACTGCGTTACGGAAACCAATGTAATCTGTAGCCATATCCTGAGGGAAATATCTACGTTGCGCTGGATCTAACCAATATGCTCTATCTTTCCATGATCCGCCTTTGTATACTCTTGCCTTATCATCAACTTGAGTTCTTCTTTTAGTAGATGTATCATATTGTCTTTTAAGTTCGCCGTCTTCAGTAGTTACACTATGTGTTGGAGAATTATACATATCTTTAGTTGGATCACCTACAATTTCTTCAAAAGCTTCATAGTAACGAGATGATTGTTTATCACCATCTCTGTAATTACGGTTGTCACTTTCATCAAAGTTTGTTCTTAAGTAAGTTTCTTCTTCATCAATAGGAACTTGCTTAATTTGACCAGGTAATGTTCTTGCAATTACTTTACCGTTACTTAGTGTATCGTAAACCATTTCGCTCGCTCCCAGTACTACAACAGTACCATCACTTGAAATAGCATTTTTAGTATACACATTACCTCTGTAGTAATTAAAGTCATTAAATTCATCATCAACAATAGGTCTGTAAACATCTGCAACCCATTCAGCAACATTTCCAGCCATATCGTATAAACCGTAATCGTTGGGCGTAAAACTCATTACTTCAGCAGTAATATCTGCTTTGTCATCACTCCAACCAGCAATACCGCCATAATCACCTGAACCTTGTTTAAAGTTAGCTAATTGATCACCTAATTTGTTTTTTGTTCCTGATCTAGTGTATTGTCCTTTCCAAGGGTATTTTTTTCTACCACGGTAGATATTGTAGCTTCTTAATTCTCTTAGTCCAAGTGCTGCATATTCCCATTCTACTTCTGTTGGAAGTCTGAATTTAGGAGGAATAATACCTGAGTCTAATTGAGTAAATCTTCTTCCTGAATTAGAAGCTTCACCACCACCTTCACCTTCGGCAGCTACATCAGCAGCACCTTCGCCACCTTCTCCTCCGTCAGCGTCACCTTCGCTCGCTTTACTGCTTCTTGAAGCTCTTTTTCCAGCCTCATTATTCATTTGTTCAATACGTCTTTGTGATTCTTTACCGCCTAAACTTACTTCTTCATTACCACCGTAAACTTGACTTGGTGCTGTTAAATAGGTATCACGGTCAAAGTTGTTACCTGGTCCTGATTGTAAATCAGCATCTTCAGAAATTCTACCTTGCTCTCTTAAAATACGCTCAGCTACCATGTTAGTTCTCCATTCGCTAAACTCAACTGCTTGAATCCAACTCACACCTACTACAGGATAATTTCTGTAAGCAGGGTGACGTAAATAATTGTTAGTCATTACCTCATTAAACCCTAAACGATTTCTCCAAACTAACGTATCAGGAAGAATTCCTTTGTAGATATCTTCATAATTTTTGTCTTTTGGATCATACATACGTTTAGTCCATTCAAGGTATTCTAGGTACATAAGGTTGGTTACCTCAGTTTCATCCATGTAGAATGATTGTACATGCTGTTGCGTAGGGGAGTTGTTCCAGTCGTGCATAACATCATCCTGTACTCGCCCCATGGTAAATGTACCACCTTCAATAAATACGGTGCCTACAGGAGGTTCTTGTTCTTTGTAGTTCGTGTTAACTTTTTGTCCTCTACCGTCTCTGTCATTAAATTCAATACCAGTTCCACGAGATTTATTCGCAAAGTCATTTTTTGAATTACAGCTAATGACAAATAAGGCCAGTGTAGCCCAAAGAGTTACATTAAAAAGATTTTTTTTGTTCATAATAACAATCCTTTGATAGAAATAGGGTTTGCAATATAACAATTAACGTTCTAAATTCAATTTTATTTTAGATTTAATTGCAGTTGCGTAAATTTGTTCACTATTGTAAATTAAGATTATTCTAACGACATAATCAGTGGCTTAGTATACTTTTTGAATTTTTAATCCGTTTTTAGTTTTATGAAATATGCATTGTTTTATACGTTAATAATACTTTCAGTGTTTAATTGTTTTTCTCAAATTAAACAATTTGAAGTATTATGGAATGTGGATAGTCTATCATCTAATCAATTAGATGTTGATTATCCAACTGCTACAAATATGAATGCAGAATTACTTAACGGTGTTTTGCTGTTTAATTATACTTGGAAGTCAGCAGCTACCGTAGATGTTGCTCAAGTTTTAAACCCAGTATATAAAACGATATCAGAAAGCGAATTGGGGGATATTGACAAGTCAAAAATCAAAAGCACTTTAAAAATCACTAGTGTGAGCTCATTTGCAAGAGGCGTGTCTCTTCAAACAATAACTTTTAATCCTATTGTAAAATTTAACGGACAGTTTAAAAAAGTGACTTCGTTTTCTTTAAATTCTGTATTTAAACAATCCTCCGTAGCGGCAAAAATTAGTAGTCAATTTAATATTTCAAAAAACTCAGTGCTGTCACAAGGGGATTGGTTTAGGTTTGTGGTTGATACTACTGGAGTTTACAAAATAACACCTCAGTTTTTAAATAGTATTGGGGTTGATTTAAATGGGGTAGATGCAAATACGATAAAAATATATGGTAACGGAGGGTTGTCTTTGCCATTGTTAAATAGTGAGAATGAAATTTTTGATGTCCCAGAAAATCCAATAAAAATAGTAGGAGCTGAAGATGGTGTTTTTTCTGGGAATGATTATATCTTATTTTACGGGAGAGGGACTAGGGGGTTTGTGCAGGAAAATTTGTCGCACATCAATCCGTATGATGATAACGCATATTATTATGTAACTACGGGTGGCGCTGCTAGTAAAAAAATAACACCTTTAGTTGAGCCTACGGGAAATGTTGATCAGGTTTTTGATACCTATGACTATGAAACCTTTCATGAGGTAGATTTGGAAAACATCGGAGGATTGGGTAGGATTTGGCATGGTGAAAGTTTTGATGTAGAAACAGCGCGGTCCTTTTCATTTGTAATTCCTAATGTGGTAGCTTCAGTTCCAGTGAGTGCAAGGGTGAAATTTTCCGCAGTATATTTAGCAAATCCTTCCATCGATTTAAAATTTTTAAATGGTTCGCAAGAGTTAAATTCGCGATCGGCAAGTTTTAGTTCTTCTTTAGGAGATAGTTTGGCGTTTAGAAGTTTGGATATTACGACCAATGTAGAAGGATTTAATTCTGATGTTTTTAACGTGCAAATCAATTTCAATAAAGAAGGGGATCCAAGCAGCGAAGGTTTTCTGGATTTTATAAGTGTACAAGCTAAATCTAGATTACTGAATGACGAAAAGCAGTTTGGTTTTTTTAACAACAATACGCAATCATTAAATGGAATTGGGGCATATAATATTGGAAATGCGCAAACAGTTTCGGCAGTGTGGGATGTTACCAATCCTTACGCAATAGCAGAGAAAGTAAATGATGGTTCAAGTGAGTTGAGTTTCAAATTTAATTTAGGAGATTTAAAAAAATATGTTGCGGTAAATGAGTCTGATTTATATACGCCTAGCCAAGTAGCTAATTCAAAAATTGAAAATCAAGATTTAAAAGGGGGCTTTTGGACAGGAGAATCTTTGAACACTTTTAATGATATTGATTATTTAATTGTAACTAAGGAGTCGTATTTGCCCGCAGCTATTAAGTTGGCCAGATTTCGAACTAGTAACGATAATTTTAAAGTAAAGGTGGTTACAACAAAAAGTATTTATAATGAATTTAGTACTGGTAAGCAAGATGTTGCTGCCATCCGTAATTTTGTAAAATACATTTATGATAATGCAACCAGTCCTGAAAATAGGTTGCGTTTTTTATGTGTAATTGGTGATGGTTCTTATGATTATAAAGATGTAATCAGGAACAATACTAATGATGTGCCGCTTTTTCATTCAATTCGCAGTAATTCATTTATAAATAGTTTTTCAACAGATGATTTTTATGGATTTATGGATGAAAATGAAGGAGTGTTTCCAAGCAGAGATTTTTTAGATATTGCAGTGGGTAGAATGATTGCGCCAAATTTAGATACGGCAAATGACGTAGTGGATAAGGTAATTAAATTTTATGATAAAGAAGCTTTTGGCGATTGGAGAACCAGGCAGTTATATATTTCGGATGATATTGACGAAGAAATTGATTCCAAATTGCAGGACACCTTGAATAATATTGCTGATCGTTTAAAAAATAATGTGCCTAATATTAATGTAGAAAAACTATTTGCAGATGCATCTGTACAACAGGTTAGCTCAGGAGGAGAGCGTTATCCACAGGTAAGAAGGAGTATTTTAGATGCTTTTGAATCAGGTGTATCCTATGTGAATTATTTTGGTCATGGAGGAGAAGATGGAATATCGAGTGAAACAATTTTTACAGCACAAGATGCGAGAGAATTATTGAACGAAAGTCAATTGCCTATTTTTACAACATTTACTTGTGAACTGACCCGTTTTGACAACCCGAATAGATTAACTGCTGGTGAATTTATGTACTGGAATGAGAATGGGGGTGCTGCAGCGCTTTTGACAACAACAAGACAGTTGACATTTCCTACAGCTATCGACTTGAATATAAGTTTAGAAAATGTTTTTTCAACTCCTCAAGGGGTTGCTTTGACTGTTGGCGAAGCTATTAGGTTGGCTAAAGTAGATGCGGGAACTGGACAAAATAAACGCGCGGTTTTTTGCGTGGGTGATCCTGCTTTAGGGGTTCCTTTTCCTAAGCCAGGAGTTGAGTTGACCAAAATAAATGATATAGACATAGCTGATTTTAATGGAGAATTAAAAGCTTTGGATAGAGTGAAGTTAACGGGAAGAGTCTCCTCAGAAGGAGCGGTGGAAAAATTTAATGGAGCGATAAGTGTGATTCTTTTTGATAAAGAATTCGAGAGCGAAACCTTAGCTAATGATAATGTTAGGATTAATGGTCAATTAGTTAAAATTAAGTTTGATCAGTTGGGGGCTCGGGTTTTTCGAGGCCTTGCAACTGTAGCTGATGGAATGTTTGAAATAGAATTTATTCTTCCTAAAAGTGTCCAGTTGGAAGTTGGCGAGGGTAGAATGAGTTTTTATGCTCAAAATAATGTAAAGTTGGAAGATCGGTCTGGTTCTCAAAAAATGCGTATCGGAGGCTTAAATACGGATGCGCCAAACGATGTGCAAGCACCAACAGTGGAGTTGTTTTTAAATGATGAAAGCTTTGTTTCGGGTCAAAATGTAAACGATTCCCCTGTCCTAATTGCCAAATTTTTTGACGAAAATGGGATTAATACTGCTGGAGGTGTTGGGCATGATATTATTGTGATATTAGATGATGATGAAAAAAATCCAATTGTTTTAAATGATTATTACTCGACAGATTTGGATGATTTTACAAGGGGGAACTTAAGTTTTAGATTAAGGAATTTGTCCCCAGGGGATCATACACTTAAGGTAAGGGCGTCGGATGTTTATAATAATTCCGTTTTTGAAGAAATTAATTTTATAGTGAGTCAATCGGGAGATTTTAAAATAAATAGAGTGCTTAATTATCCGAATCCATTTGTGAGTTATACAGAATTTTGGTTCACTCACAACAGTGCAATAAACGATAATTTACAAGTTAGTTTGCAAATTTTAACGGTAACAGGTAAAATTGTTAGGACAATTAACAAAGATTTGACTGGTAGCGCCAGTTATACCGATCAAATAACTTGGGATGGAAAAGATGATTTTGGTGATAAAATAGGAAAAGGTGTATATGTATACAAGATTTCTGTTAAATCAGCGTTAACTAACAAGACTTCATCTAAATTTGAAAAACTTGTCATCTTGTAGGAAAAGTCAGAATAAAAATTATATTTGTCAAAATTTGAAATTTTATGAAAAATAAGTTTGTATGGCTAGCGCTTGTATTATCTGTGGCTTCCAATATTTTAAATGCACAGGAAGCGGATAGAAAAATAACAACTGCTTTGCCGTTTTTGCAAGTTGCAGCAGATGCTAGAGCAGGAGGGTTAGGAGATCAAGGGGTAGCAACTTCACCAGACGCTTTCTCGCAACAATGGAATTCGTCAAAATATGCTTTTGCAACAAAGGAAATTGGTGTAGCATTAAATGTAACACCATACTTAACAAGGTTGGTTAATGATATTATTTTAGCAAACTTAGTGGGTTATAAAAGATTGGATGAGCGTAGTGCAGTTTCAGCCAGTTTTAGATATTTTAGTTTAGGAGAAATCGAATTTAGAGATGGACCTAATCAAGAGGCAAACATTCAAAAGCCAAATGAATTGAGTTTTGATGTAGCCTACTCATTAAAATTGAATGATCGATTTTCAATGTCGGTAGCTGGTAGGTATTTGCGTTCGGATTTGCGTTTGCAAACCTCGGTACTTGCAGGTGATTCAAATGCAGGTAATGGTTTTGGTGTGGATATTACGGGGTACTACCAATCAGAAGAAATTCCATACAGTAACTTTGATGGGCGCTGGAGAGGTGGATTTGCAATTACTAATATTGGTCCAAAATTAAAATATAGCGAAGATCAAGAAAGCTTTATTCCAACAAATTTGCGTTTAGGTGGTGGTTTTGATTTCGGAATTGATCAGTATAATAAAGTAAGTGTAACAGCTGAAGTTTCAAAATTATTAGTGCCAACACCTCCAAATTTTGATACTAATGATGATGGGACTATTGATGATAATGAATTTGAAACCTTTGACGAGTTTGTCAATAGTAAAAGCGCTTTCGGTTCTATTTTTTCATCATTCAATGATGCGCCAGGTGGTTTTTCTGAAGAATTACAAGAATTTACGTATTCATTGAGTGCGGAGTATAATTACAATGATGTTTTTGCTTTGCGTGCTGGTTATTTTAACGAACATGAAAGTAAGGGGGCACGTAAGTTTTTTACTCTTGGAGCTGGGTTTAAGTATACTTCAATAGGTATTGATATGTCTTATTTATTTTCAACTTCCAATACGCCAAGTCCTTTGGATGGAACATTGCGTTTTGGACTTACATTCTCATTCGGTCAGGATTATAGAGAATTTTAATAAGTAAAAAAGTAGAATTAAAATGCTATTCTTTTTAAAGAATGGCATTTTTTTTTGCTTATTAATTCAGTATATATGGAGTTTTTCTTTGAATTTAGCAAATTCATTAACATTTATTTCATTCTGCTGCATTTTGTTAAATGGCGCTAAAATTTTAAAAGAATAAGAATGCTTATTTTTATAAACTAGTACTTCGTGTTTAATGTCGAATGTATTATTTTTGTCTATTGCTAAGAAAAAGGCGAAAGGTTATTTTTTAAATAATCTCAATTTATAATTGAAACTATTCAATTCCAATGAAAAAAATTACCAAAGGAGTGTACCTAAAATGGTACGAGGACATGCTTTTCTGGAGAAAGTTTGAAGACAAACTTGCTCAAGTATATATTCAACAAAAAGTAAGAGGGTTTTTGCATTTGTATAATGGGCAAGAGGCTGTTTTAGCTGGGGCGTTACATGCAATGGATCTTACTAAGGATAAAATGATTACGGCATATCGTAATCATGTACAGCCAATCGGTATGGGGGTAGACCCTAAAAAAGTAATGGCGGAATTGTACGGAAAGGAAACAGGTACTTCAAAAGGTATGGGAGGTTCCATGCATATTTTTTCAAAAGAGCATCGTTTTTACGGAGGTCATGGAATTGTAGGTGGACAGATTCCTTTAGGTGCTGGTTTGGCTTTTGCAGATAAATATTTTGACAGGGATGCTGTTACACTTACTTTTTTTGGTGATGGTGCAGCACGTCAAGGATCTTTGCATGAAGCATTTAATTTAGCCATGCTTTGGAATCTACCAGTGGTTTTTTGTGTTGAAAATAACGGATACGCAATGGGTACTTCGGTAGAGCGTACTGCAAATCATACCGATATTTGGAAGTTAGGTTTAGGATATGAAATGCCATGTAAGCCAGTAGATGCAATGAATCCAGTTTCTGTTGCAGAGGCTATGGATGAAGCTATAACCAGAGCACGTACAGGTGGAGGCCCAACATTTTTAGAGTTAAAAACGTACCGTTACCGCGGGCACTCCATGAGTGATGCTCAAAAATACCGTACCAAAGATGAAGTAGCTGAATATCAAAAAATAGATCCAATTACTCAGGTGTTGGATATTATTAAGGAGAAAAAATATGCTTCGGCAAAACAAATTGAGGAAATTGATCAGCGAGTGAAAGATAAAGTAGCTGAATGCCAAAAATTTGCTGAAGAATCGCCATTTCCAAAACCACAACAGATGTACGATATGGTGTATGAACAGAAAGATTATCCTTTTTTACCACATAAATTATAATAAAAAAATATGGCAACAGTAATTAACATGCCTCGTTTAAGTGATACTATGGAAGAAGGTACCGTAGCATCATGGTTAAAAAAAGTAGGAGATAAAGTAGCAGAAGGCGATATCCTTGCAGAAATTGAAACTGACAAAGCTACAATGGAGTTTGAATCTTTTTATGAAGGTACACTTTTACATGTAGGCGTATCCGAAGGCGAAACAGCTCCAGTGGATCAATTACTTTGTGTTATTGGTAATGAAGGTGAAGATATTAGTGGAATTTTGGCTGGCGGTGGTGATACTGCTGCGGAAGCAACCGAAGAAGCTACAGATTCAGGTGATGATGAAGGAAGTGCTGATGCTGCTGAAGTTCCTGAGGGAGTGGAAGTTATTACCATGCCTCGTTTAAGTGATACTATGGAGGAAGGTACCGTAGCATCATGGTTAAAAAAGGTGGGTGACAAGGTGGCTGAAGGTGATATCCTTGCTGAAATTGAAACTGATAAGGCTACCATGGAATTCGAATCCTTTTACGAAGGAACGTTATTGCATGTTGGTGTGCAGGAGGGTGAAACAGCGCCAGTAGAAAGTTTATTAGCAATTATAGGGCCTGAAGGAACTGATGTTTCAGCTTTAAAAGGTGGCGCTCCAACAAAAGCGAGTAAATCTCCAGAAGAACCTAAAGCAAAACAAGAAGAAAGTAAGGAAACAGCACCAAAAGAAACTAGCACTGCTAGTTCTGCTAATGACGGACGTATTTTTGCATCGCCGTTAGCAAAAAAAATAGCCTCTGATAAAGGAATTGATCTTGGATCAGTGACGGGAACAGGGGAAAATGGTAGAATTATCAAAAAGGACGTTGAAAACTTTAAATCAACTCCTAAGGTGGAAGCTTCTGCTCCAGCTGCAGCAACTAAAGCAAATGTTCCTGCCCCACAATTATACACTCCTGTTGGAGAAGAGGTATTTGAGGAAACTAAAAATTCTCAAATGCGTAAAGCTATCGCTAAAAGTTTAGGGAAGTCTAAATTTACAGCGCCACACTATTACCTTTCTATAGAAGTGGATATGGATAATGCAATTGCTTCGCGTAAGCAAATTAATGCTATACCAGATACTAAAGTTTCTTTTAATGATTTAGTGGTAAAGGCCTCTGCAATGGCATTGCGAAAGCATCCACAAATCAATACTCAATGGCAGGATGATGTAACACGTTTTGCAAAACACATCTCTATAGGTGTAGCTGTTGCTGTTGATGATGGTTTAGTAGTTCCTGTATTGCCTTTTACGGATCAAATGACTTTAACTCAAATAGGAGCCAATGTGCGTAATTTGGCAGGTAAGGCAAAAAGTAAAAAATTAACACCAGGCGAAATGAGCGGAAGCACGTTTACAGTGTCTAATTTGGGTATGTTTGGTATTACATCATTTACAAGTATCATTAATCAGCCAAACTCAGCAATTTTGTCAGTAGGTGCTATTGTGCAAAAACCAGTAGTTAAAAACGGAGAGATTGTTGTTGGAAATACTATGACACTAAATCTAGCTTGTGATCATAGAACTGTTGATGGCGCCACTGGAGCGGCATTTTTACAAACACTTAAAACATATTTAGAAAATCCAGTGACTATGTTAGCTTAGTCATTAAGTAGATTTTTAATATTACTAAAACCCTTGTTAATTAATGATTAACAAGGGTTTTTGGCTTTATAAATGGTAAATTTGGGTGTTTTTGTTAAAATTTAAAAAAAATTGCTCGCTCAATATTGTTTGTTATGTTAAACTTTGTTTAAAATAGGTTTTTTTGTTTGTTGCGTGGTTTTGTTTGTTTCTCTTTTTTTATGTTCAAACCAAAAAATATCTATGTTTGATCAAAAATTCTTCTCACACAACTTGAATATAGTATGTATTTCAATTTGCTCGACTCAAAAGGTTTGGTTTTGGATAAATGGTTATTGCTTGTCCTACTCTAAGTTTTGAACTTCGTAATTGATTCCAGGTTTTAATATCGGATACACTGACATCAAATTTTTGTCCAATTTTACTTAGGTAATCTCCCCTGCGAACGTGATAGGTGAATTTTTTACTTGTATCATAATTGTGATACATTGATTTTTCCCGTTGATCTTCCCTTATAGCGGCAATTTTATACAACTTTTGTTCGTATTCAATAAAGTTTTTCATTTTTTCAACAGGAAGTCTCAAACTGTAGCGGTTGCTTCTTGATTTAGGGATGATGTTAAGTTTGTAAGCAGGATTCAAAAATTGAAGTTCTTTATAGTCAATTTGAATTGCTTTGGCTATTTCCTTAAAAGTTACCTTAGTTTTAATTTTAACAGTATCCGTTTCAATACTTAAATATTCGGGTTTGTGTGGCGTTAAATTGTGTGCTTTCGCATTTTCAAAAATATACATATACGCTAAAAAGGCAGGTACATATCCAGCAGTTTCTCTTGGTAAATACCTTCTTATATTCCAGTAGTTTTTCTTGCCTCTAGCTCTTTTTAAAGCTTTTAAAACATTCCCGGGGCCTGAATTATAAGCTGCCAGCGCCAAATCCCAGTCTTCAAAAGTTTTGTATAAGCTTGATAAATATTCGCAAGCTGCTTTGGTGGATTTCATAGGATCCATACGTTCATCAACATAGGAGTTTATAACTAAACCCTGCATTTTTCCTGTTTGGTACATGAATTGCCACAAGCCAGTAGCTCCCATTGAGGACTTTATTTTGGGTCTTAATCCAGATTCAACAACGGCTAAGTATTTTAATTCTAGTGGTAAATCATACTGATCCAGTTCCTTTTCAAAAATAGGAAAGTAGTAATAACTTAATGAGATCATTTTTTCGAGTAATCCCCTTCGTTGCTTTAAGTTTTTTTTAATTAAATTTTCGAGTATTGGGTTGTATTCTACATTAAACGGAGTTTTGTTATCCAAAATCTCCAATCTATTTCTTAATGTTTCTGTAGGAAGTTCCTTGTAGGAAACGGGCGTGTCGGATTCCGTATTTTGAATAATATTCCGTATATCGTCATACAAATCTGACTTATATAGTTCCTGACGCCATATGGAATCCATTTTGTCAACATCCACTTTATTTTCGCTTACCTGAATTTGTTCTTGCTGTTGTTTACGTCTCTTTTTTTAAATTTTTTCTGGCTAAAGCCATAAAATACACATCCGAGGAGAAAAATAAGGGAGCAAAATTTAATTTTCATTGAAACAAGAATAAGTTTAGTATTGTAATCAACGTGTTTTTTGCAAAAAGATTATTTAAGTAAATTCCTACAAAATAATAGCTATTTTATTGTGTTTGCGGTTGATCAAATCACTTTTTTCCTTAAACAGAAAAATGAAGCATAGTTAATGGAGTGTAAAGAATTGTTAAACGACAAAATTTGTTGTTAAGTGTTGTTTGTCACTCAAATTCCTCTTAGGATTTACGGTCACTTTCTTTCTGAAATCAACAAAAAAATTAAGGGGTATTACATTATTTTCAGAAAAACAAGAGCAGAACTAAATGGTATGAAAGGTGAATTCAGCTGCAAATAATAGGAAAGATTTTGATAAGTTTTTATTTTGTGAAAAAGGGATGCATCGGTTTTCAAAATAACTTTTGACTTTCATCAGCATTTGAAATATCCGTATCTTTATTTCATGACAAAAAATGTTGTAATTACAGGGACTAGCAGGGGTATTGGATTTGAACTGGCAAAACAATTTATAGCTGCTGGGCATAGCGTGCTTGCACTTTCGAGAAATATGAAATCTATTGAAGCCTTGGCAACCAAAAAAATTCATGGATTTTCGTTTGATATAACAAAACAACGTGATATTGATAAAGTGGCGGCATACGTAAAAGCCGAATTTAAGCAAGTGGATATTTTGATTCATAATGCCGGAACCTTAGTGGCTAAACCTTTAGCGATGTTAGATGTTACTGATTTTGAATCGGTTTATAAAGTAAATGTTTTTGGAGTAGCAATGCTGACCAAAGCTTTAGTGAGTTATATGCCTAAAAAATCGCATGTGGTAACAATAAGTAGTGTTGGAGGAATACAGGGTAGTGTAAAATTCCCAGGATTAGCGGCTTACAGTTCTAGTAAAGGCGCTGTAATTACATTGAGTGAATTATTGGCTGAGGAGTATAAAGAAAAAGAAATAGCATTTAACGTTATGGCGCTTGGTGCAGTTCAAACTGAAATGTTGGCGGAAGCTTTTCCAGATTTTAAGGCAAACGTACAGCCTGATGAAATGGCTAGTCATATCATGCATTTTGCTTTAACAGGCCAACAGTTTTATAATGGAAAAGTCATTGAAGTTTCAAATTCTACCCCCTAACTGTTGAAATCAATTTTAAAAAAATACTTGCCGGAGCGTGCTGTTGATCCCGTTTTTGAATTGATCAAAGTAAATAATGTGTATTTAAAGATTGTAAATCAAAGGCAAACCAAGCACGGTGATTATCGGAAATTACCATCGGGAGAACATGTAATTACTATAAATAATACCTTAAATAAGTATCGTTTTTTAGTAACCTTGGTGCATGAAATAGCGCATTTGGTAGCTTTTACAAAATATGGACGTTTAATTAAACCACACGGAAAAGAATGGAAATACACATTTCAACAGTTGATGCTTCCTTTTATAAGGCCTGAAGTTTTTCCGACGGCTATACTACCGGTAGTGGCTAATCATTTTCGAAACCCAAAAGCAAGTTCGGATACCGATGCGCAATTTTCAATTGCTTTAAAACAATTTGATGAAAATGATGATTCCAAATGTTATGTCTATCAATTGTTGCCAGGTGCAGTATTCCGTTTTAGGGGAAGAACATTTAAAGTATTGTCAAAAAAAATTAAACGCTATGTATGCGCTGAAGTTGGTACGGGAAGAGAGTTTTTGTTTCAGCCCAATGCAGAAGTTGAAAAGCTTTAGTTTTTTTCAAACTCATTTCTAATACTATTTCTTATAATTTTAGTAGTTTCCCTTTTGAAAACAAAGGTAAGTTGCTTTTAATATTTTATAACTGGCTTTGATCGAGGTATTTATGTATATTGTTATAAGTGTTTGTTTAGTGAAAGTAACATTTTTATTTTTAAGTAACTATTATGGAAAAAAATGAAACCCCAAAAGGTATGAATGGTCAAAATGATCCTGCGGATGTAGCCTCACAAGAAAATATTAAAAATATTTGGGAGCAATTTAAGGAGTTTGTTCTAGGACTTTTGGATATAAGAAATGGAGCAGAACCCAAAATTACTATTGAGGGAATCAAAAAAGACATCCCATTTAAGGGACATACAGCTTGGATTTTGGTATTTTCAATTTTTATTGCATCTATTGGTTTAAATACTAATTCTACTGCGGTGGTCATTGGGGCCATGTTAATTTCTCCCCTAATGGGACCTATTTTAGGGATAGGACTTTCGGTAGGAATTAATGATATTGAAACCTTACGCCGCTCCTTCGTCAATTTTTTGGTAATGGTTTTTTTAAGTATCCTAACGGCATTTATTTATTTTAAATTTTCGCCGTTTCAAACAGCCTCTAATGAAATTTTAGGTCGGGTAGAGCCTACTTTTTTGGATGTTTTAATAGCATTTTCTGGTGGATTAGCAGGTATAGTTGCTGGTAGCCGAAAGGAAAAATCCAACGCAATACCAGGTGTAGCTATCGCCACGGCTTTAATGCCGCCTTTGTGTACTGCAGGTTTTGGTTTGGCTACGGGTAATTTAAGTTACTTTTTTGGGGCCATGTATTTGTTTATTATAAATACAATTTTTATTGCATTATCCACATTTTTGATTGTCAAATACCTGCGCTTTCCTATGGCGCGTTATGCAAATGCTGCTCGCAGAAAAAAGGTAAATCGAATTGTAATATCAGTAGCTTTATTGGTTATTATTCCTAGTGTATTTTCATTTATAAGTATCATGGAGCGCACATTTTATGAGCGTGATGCCTCATTATTTTTGAAAGAAACGGTTATTTTTCCTGGTTCCGAACAAATAAAGCATAACATTGACTTCGAAAAAAAAGAATTAGAAGTGTATATGATTGGAAATAATGTTCCGGTAACTGCTATTGAGGCTTGGCAAGCTAAAATAGGAGATTCAAAAAGGTTGACAGGGACAAAATTAAAGATTAGACAAGGTCATGACAAAACGGATGAGCTAACAAATACCTTATCAAATAAAGTTAAGGAAGGGGTTTTGCAGGATTTATATGCACAAAATAGTAAGGAGTTGAGTAACAAAGATGCTAAAATATTATTGTTAGAAAATGAATTACAACGGGTAACAGAAATGTATAAAAAAGACAAAGTGCCTTTGTTGGATTTAGCAAAAGAGGCCAAAATAAATTACGATGGACTGGAGGGTTTGTCCTTTGCAAAAGTGGTAAAAACCAACCTTAAAAAGGTGGAAGAAATCCCAGTAGCTTCGGCAATTTGGAGTAAAAAATTAAAAAAGAGTGTAGTTAATGAACAGTCAAAAAAACTTAGAAAATGGCTTCAATTTAAATTGGAATTGGATACGCTATTGATAAAACAGGACTACTATTAACAAATAGTTTTTTAAAGTCCTTTGAGTTGTGCTTCTCTAACTTTTTTAAATAAGTTGGAGGAGTATACAAAATCGGTCACGGCCTTATTTTCGGTTTTAAAAATTTGAGTTTTGTCACCTTCCCATTCCAAATAGCCTTGTTTCAGGAACACAATTTTTTCACCAATTTCCATCACGGAATTCATGTCATGGGTATTAATTATGGTGGTCATGTTAAACTCTTCCGTAATTTCTTTAATTAAATTATCAATAACGATGGAAGTTTTTGGATCAAGTCCAGAATTGGGTTCGTCACAAAACAAATATTTGGGATTGGTTACAATAGCACGTGCAATTGCTACTCGTTTTTGCATACCTCCACTAATTTCTGAAGGTAATTTTCCATCAGCATTTTCTAGGTTAACGCGCTCCAGCACCTCGCTTACGCGCAGGTTCATTTCCTTTTTCGATTTTTTTGTAAACATTTCTAGCGGAAAGCGTACATTTTCAGCAACAGTCATAGAGTCAAAAAGAGCACTACCTTGAAAAACCATTCCCATTTGTTCCTTTAAATCGCGCTTTTCTGATTCGTCCAAATCATCATAATCTGTATCGCCGTATATAATTTCACCTTCTTCAGGAGAAAAAAGCCCCAGCAAGCATTTTAAAAAAACAGTTTTACCACTCCCACTAGTACCAATGATTAAGTTTGTTTTTCCTTTTTCAAAAGTGGTGCTAATCCCTTTTAAAATTTCGGTGCCCCCAAATCCTTTATGTAAATTTTCAACACGTATCATTAGCTTAAAAGAATTTGAGTGATTAGATAATTAACAATAATGATGGCTACTGTTGTCCATACAAATGAAGTAGTACTTGCTTTTCCAACCTCAAGCGCGCCACCTTTCATATAAAAACCATGGAATGAAGGAATAGTGGCCAATAAAAAAGCAAAAATAAACGTTTTAAGGAAGGAGTAAATTAAATGAAACGGAATAAAATCCTCTCTAAGTCCCGTCATAAATTCTTCGGAGCTAACAAATCCTCCGTATACGCCTGCAATATAACCTCCTAAAATACCAAGAAACATAGCTATAGCAATTAAAAAAGGATATAAAAGCATCGCAATAATTTTAGGGAAAACTAAATAATTTAAGGCATTTATTCCCATAACCTCCAATGCATCAATTTGTTCAGTAACTCGCATAGTACCAATGCTGGAAGTAATAAATGAACCAACTTTACCAGCCATAATTACTGAAATAAATGTAGGAGCAAATTCTAAAATTACTGATTGCCGGGATGCAAAACCAATAAGTTCCCTGGGAATTATAGGGCTGGTTAAGTTTAGTGCGGTTTGAATAGCTACCACGGCACCAATAAAAAAGGAGATAAAGGCAACAATTCCCAATGAGTTTATAACTAAGTCATCAATTTCTTTAATTATTAATTTGCGTAATACCGATGACTTTGTCATGCGATTAAAAATTTCCTTTATCATCAGGAAATAAGCACCAATCTGTTGTAAATAAAACATACATATTTTCTATGTAGCTAAAATATAAAAATTACAATGTTTTAACGTTCGGTAAGCATTGAAAGTTTAATTTTATAAAAAAATTAAATATGCGTCTTTTTATTTTCATTTGTTTTTTGGGAGGTTCAATATTAGCTCAAAAACCAAAGTTAGTTGTAGGTATTGTTGTGGATCAAATGCGTTTTGACTATTTAACACGATTTGAAAAAAGATTTGGGAATGGAGGTTTTAAACGTTTAATAGCCAGTGGATATGAATGTAAAAATCATCACTATAATTACATGCCAACTTACACGGGGCCGGGTCATGCATCAATTTTTACGGGGACATCTCCCAATAATCATGGAATTATAGCTAACAATTGGTACGACAAGTTTAAAAAAACTACGGTGTATTGTGCGCAGGACAACAATGTAAAAGCTTTAGGGACAAGTAGTGTTAGTGAACAAATGTCGCCCAATAGAATGTTGAGTACTACTTTTGCAGACCAAAACAGATTACATACCCAGTTTAAGGGAAAAACTATTGGAGTGAGTATTAAGGATAGAGGCGCAATTTTACCTGCTGGGCATACTGCTAATCGTGCCTATTGGTTTCGCGGGAAAGAAGAAGGACAATGGGTTTCTTCCACATATTATGGGCCAAAATTGCCCAAATGGGTGGTTAATTATAATAAATCAGATCAAGTCAAAAAATATTTAACAACTTGGGAAACATTATATCCATTGGGAACCTACATTGCAAGTGGGCCTGACGACACAAATTTTGAAAATGGTTTTAAAGGAAAAGATCGACCAACATTTCCTTACGATTTAAAAAAATTGGCCACTTCCAATAATGGGTTCGATATTCTTAAAGTAACTCCCTATGGAAACACTTTGGTAACTGATTTTGCTTTAGCAGCTGTAGAAAATGAAGCCTTAGGTAAGGATGCATATACGGATGTACTAACGGTTAGTTATTCCAGTCCAGATTATATTGGCCATAATTTTGGAGCAAATTCTGTTGAAATAGAAGATACCTATTTAAAAATGGATCAGGAACTAAGCAGACTTTTAAAAGGGTTGGATCAAAAGGTAGGAAAAGATGCTTACACCGTTTTTTTAACAGCAGATCATGGAGCGGTGCACGTTCCATCTTATTTGAAAGCGCATAAAATTGCAGCAGGGTATTTTGATAAAATAGCTTTTACAGAAAAAGTGAATGTTTTTTTGGAAGCTAAGTTTGGAGCTGAAGGGATGGTGCAAAAAATCATGAATAATCAAATCTTTTTAAATTATGCGCTTATCGCAGAAGAAAAGTTGTCACTAAGTACGGTAACTTCAGAATTAGCACATTTTGTAAGGCAGCAAAAAAATGTACAATATGTGTTTACACGAGCACAATTAGAATCCGAAAGTATGACCTCACATATCGGAAGATTAATACAAAACGGCTTTCATCAGCGTTTAAGTGGTGATGTAGTTTTTGTTTTGGCGCCGTCAGTTATCGTTTATGGGCCTAAAGGTTCAACACACGGAAGCCCACAGAGTTATGATACCCATGTACCATTGCTGTTTTATGGTTATGGAATAAAAAAAGGAAAACATACAAAAAAACTTTAGTTACAGATATTGCACCAACAATTTCTGCGTTATTAGGCATAGCTATGCCTAACGCAACCACAGGAAAAGTGTTGGATTTTGTGTTTGAATAGCAAGTGGATTTAAGTAGTGTTGTAAGCTGCTTAATTAGTGGTTAACGAATAGAAAAATTGCGTTTTGAAAAATAATTTAATTTTAAAAGTGTCATTTTTTTTGATGCTTGCTGTTGCTAAAGGATATTCTCAAACAAACCAAGAAAAAAAACCAGCTGTTGGTGGATTGGGTAACCCTTGTCCAGTTGGCGTGGATTGCGAAGGGGATTTTATTAACCCCACACGCGTTAAAAAATCTAAACCTACAAAAGCAAAAGAGCAAGAAGTTGTAAAGACGAAGCCTGTTCAGGTGAAAAAGAAAAGAGTACGTCCTAAAAAAGAGAACGAAATTTTTGTAGACGTAATGCTTACAGCAGTTGAAATTAAAGCGATTCCTAAAAACACATATGGGCAATCAGCATCAGGCTCAGGCAATGCGCTTACTCCTGAAGAGGAACAGCTTAAAAACTTACCAGCAGGCTGGGATAAGCCACCAGTAGATCCAGGTTTTGTAGCGCCACGCGGAGGATATAATGTATCAACAACAAGGGTGGTAAATTAAGGGTATTTATTAGGGATTTTTTATTCCAAATTAAAAAAATATTCGAGTCCATTTGCAATACTTACCTGGTCTAAAGATTAGAAGAATCTTCTGTAGGAGGAGGCAACGCAGTGTTTGCTTTTCAAGTAATTTTATGTTGGAATAAATTTTCTAATCCATAATTCAAGTACCAAGAGCCTTTGTCTCTCTAATATAAAATTTTAAACAAACTGGATAATAGTATTAAGGCATCAATAACTTTAACCAAGCCTTGATTGTACTAGCTATTAATTAATAGTTGCTAAATGCTACTTTTGATACAGTTAAGCTTCAATTTTTTGCAATTTATCGAAAAAAAACAGTGAAAATCTTAACGGCTGCATTTTCTATTTAGTTTTGATTTACAGGTAATAATCATATTTCAAAATAATAATCCATCTTTTGGTATAGTGTGTTTATGTAAAAATGAACATAGAATTTAAAAAATTGATGGCATGTGAATGCATATTAGTTCAACATGTTATTCAACAATCAATATTATTTTTTTGATATAGTACGAATGTCACAACAATTAGCTTTTACTAAAAAAAATTAATCATTTGCTAAAGATGAAAATAAAACAAATTATTTATAGTACAGTATTTGTTTCGATGATACTTCCGGTAAGTATTCAAGCTCAGGAAACCAAAAAAGTAACTATTGATCTGGAAAATAAACGATTTATTGGGAATGTTTCCAATTTAAGTAGAGCCAGGTATTTTAATATGCATGAATCTTATTTGAGTGATGAGTTCAATTCAAATAATATTAGTGAAGAAATTTTAGACAAATTAAATGTAGAAAGAGCAAGAGCAGCAAGTGGTCCAGGTCGAAAAACTATACGTAAAAATGGAAAAGTCATCGCGTATCCTGAAGCATCAATTGGTACTAGTGGTGGTGTAAGTATCCGTAATGCCTGGAGGAATAGGGTTGGTATTGCTGATTTTAATAAAAGAAAAACTTCAGATGTAATTTTAGTTGATGCGCCAAATGATATTTTCCTTCCTAATGGGAATTATAAAAAAGCAGCAAAATTTGCTGAAAATTATATAAAATCAGCCTTTGATGGGGTAATTCCTAAATATTACGAAATAATGAATGAGCCTTTTGTGCATACAAAAGACTTTGGAAATAATACGGATAAAATCATAACGCAAATGTCTGAGTTGCATAAGGGGATGGCGGACCATTTGCACAAAACTATTCCTGAAATGTTAGTGGGTGGATACTCATCAGCATTCCCTCAAATGGAAGCAGGTAACCCTATGTTTAATCACTGGAATAAAAATCAGAAAAAGTTTATGGATATTACTAATAATACCATGGATTTTTATGCTACACACATTTATGATGGAGCCAACGTCGTTGGAAGTGATCAGCGTCGACAAGGAAGTAATATGGAAGCAATCCTTGATTTAATTGAAGCTTATAGTCAAGATAAATTTGGAGAGGTTAAACCGCATTTAATTTCTGAATTTGGTAGAACAGAAAGACCTTGGATTAGAAATAGTCAAGGACGTGTTTCGGCATATACCGAAGCTAGGGATGGTGAAATTATTCGGTCTATTAATGCCATGTTAATGCAGTTATTTGAAAAGCCTGACCGTTTGTTAAAGGCAGTGCCTTTTATTGTTGCAAAATCTAATTGGTTTTATAATTTGAGCCATAATCCAGATAATAATCCCTATCCTTGGGCTTTATTGAGAAGGTTAAATAATGGTAAATATACGTACACACATCTTCGTAAGTTTTATGAATTATGGAAAGATGTATCGGGTCACAGAGTGGTTGCTGAAACTAATGATCCTGACATTTTAGCTCAAGTTTTTGTGAATAACTCAAAGGCATATGTTGCTATCCATAATATGGATGGTGCAACAAGAAAAATCGAGTTGGACTTTGTTAAAAATTTAAATGTAAATTCAGTTACTACGCGTTCGTTTTTTACAACTAATAATGGCGTTCCTAAACTGAATATAAGTAATGGAGGGAGTTTGCCAAAAAGTATTTCAGTTCAAAAAGATGGAACAACTCTTCTAGTATTGAATTTGAAAAGCACACCTAAAACTAAAAATACAACACGTGAAAACGTATATTATCCTGCCAGAAAAGCAAATCAGTCTAATGTTTTAAAAGCTATTAATGCCAACCAAGAATATACCTATCGTTTCAACAATGTACAAAAAGACAACGGGGGGGGAACCTCTAAACTGAGGGTTAGTTTTGGAAGAGCAAAAAATGCTTCTAAAAATCCAAAAGTAACCATTAATGGGAAACTAATAGTAACTCCTAAAGATTGGATTGGAGATGATCAAAAACAAAGAGATCGTTGGTTTGGTATGGTTGAAATTCCTTTTGAAACAGCATTACTTAAAACAACGGATAATGTGGTAAAAGTTTCTTTCCCTGATAAAGGAGGAAAAATCAGTTCAGTAGTTTTAATCGGTCAAAGAACTACTAAAAATGCTACTTTTCCAGAAACTAAACCAATACCAAAACCGATACTTCCAGTAAAAAATCCATTACCAACTGAAAGCAATGGTAATTTAATTATTGAAGCTGAAGATTTTGTGAGTACAACAGGGGTGTTTGATAATACTATTGCAGGTGGAGCAGGACTAGGTGTACAAAGAGCAGGAAATGGAATTAATTATGTCAATGCAGGGGACTCAGCAGATTATAATTTATCTGTTAAAAGTTCTGGTGTTTATGAAATAACTTATAGAATAACGACTCCCTCTAACAACGCTCAAGTCCAATTGCTTTTAAATAATAATTTAATAGCAACGGATAATGTTTCAAATAACGGGAATTGGAATAACTATGTAAGTTTAAAATCAAAAAGTAACATCAATTTAAATGCAGGGAATCATAAAGTTAAACTTATAGCCTCGGGTTCAAATTCATGGCAATGGAATTTAGATAAAGTTATTTTGACTAAAATTGAAGACCTTTCTGATGTAACAAAAACTGTTAGTTTGTCACCTGTTCAAGATGCTTATTTACAAGGGGAAAGCACAAGGTTTAATGATCAAATTATTCGTATAGAGCCTAATAAAAGGGTAGGCTATCTAAAATTTAATTTATCATCAATTAAAGGTGTTATTGAAAAAGCTGAATTAAAGTTTACAGTTAATACAGATGCTGGTAATGGAAATTTAAATATCCATAAGGGAAGTACAAACTCTTGGACTGAAAGAAATCTTTCTTCAAACAACAAGCCTAAAGCGGCTCAATTGTTGGGGACAAGTAAAGGTAATTTTGGTATAGGAAATGTAAAAACAATTAAATTAAATGCTAATTTATTGTCAGGTAATAATGTTAGTTTATTGATTAGCTTAACTTCTGGTAATGATTTTGCTTTTGCTTCTAAAGAAAATAATTTAGCCAAAGGGGCAGAATTAGTGATTACCTACGAGTCATCAAATACAGGAAACAAGAGCATTTTAGAAAGTGAAGCTTCAAGTAGCGCATTAGTAGTTTATCCAAATCCAGTGCAAGATAGTTTATTCTTATTAGGGAATCATTTAGGAAAAGAAATCAAGGTATTTGATTTGCAAGGGAGGCAAGTATTGAAAATCGATGCTTATACTAACAATTTTATTGATGTTCGTGCTTTAAGTGCTGGGTGTTATATTATTTGTGTAACCAATTTGAATAACAATAACATATTTAAAAGTGCTTATTTCGTTAAGAAATAAAATAGCGTTTGTTTAAAATTGATTATAAATCTTCTAAGGGAACTGTATAATAGTTAGTTGCCTTAGAAGATTTTTTGATAACTAATAACCCGTAGAGATAATTGTATTATGAATTTCTAAGTGTAATAAATTTTTGATAGGAAATAAATTAAGCTGCCTTTCTTAAATTTAAGTTAGTGTAACCTAAGCATTACAAGCGTTCCAATAAAAAATCAGTCATTTTAGTATATAAATGTAATCTTGTATTTCCACCGTAAATACCATGATTTTTATCAGGGTATATGGCCATATCAAATTTTTTGTTGGCATTAGTAAATTCACTAGCCATTTGTAAGGTATTTTGCAAATGAACATTATCATCAGCTGAGCCATGTACAATCAATAAGTTTCCTTTTAGCTTTGCAGCGTGACTGAGAGGCGAGTTGTCATTATAACCAGAAGTGTTTTCCTGAGGAGTGGTTAAAAAACGTTCCGTATAAATGGTGTCGTAATATTTCCAATGGGTAACTGGGGCAACCGAAATAGCAGTTTTAAAAACATCGTTTCCTTTTAACACTGCGTTTAACGAGATGAAACCACCAAAGCTCCAACCCCAAATACCAATCCGAGATGCATCAACATAGGTTTGTTTGGCTAAGTATCTTCCAAATTCAATTTGATCCTCTGCTTCTAGCTTACCTAATTGTAATTGTGTTTGTTTTTTAAACTTTGCTCCTTTAAAACCAGTTCCTCGCCCGTCAATACAGGCAATGATATATCCTTTTTGGGCAAGTAATTGATGCCACAAATCATTGTAGCTTAGCCAAGAATTTTTAACCATTTGCGAACCCGGTCCTGAGTATTGAAACAGTAATACCGGGTATTTTTTGGTGGCATCAAAATAGGTAGGTTTGATAATGTAGGCATTCAAATTTTCGCCATTAATAGGGATAGTCTTAAATTCTTTTGCTGCAAATTTATAAGGATCAATAATTGATGCTAATTTTTTATTATCCCTAAGTAATTTGCTTTCTTTTGGCTTTGTTGTTTTTACTACGGAATAACGGTATGGGGTAGTTGTGTTAGAAAAAGTGTCAATAAAAAGACTGTAATCCGCACTAAAATTTGCATCATGATTCCCTTTAGTAGTGGTAAGTTGTTTTTTGTTTTTACCGTTTATTTGTACCGAAAATAGTTGTCGTTCAATAGTACTTCCTTCTGTACACTGGTAATACACCGTTTTTTCAGCAGCATCAATGCCGTAAAATTCGGTAACGTCCCAGTTTCCGTTGGTAATTTGCTTTATCAGTTTTCCTTTGCTGTCATAATGAAATAGGTGATTAAAGCCTTCTTTTTCGCTAGTCAATAAAAAGCTATTATCCTTTAAAAAACACAAATTGTTTGTAATTTCAATATAGGCAGCATCTGTTTCGGTATACAATTTTTTCACCTTTTTGTTTTTAGTATTTATGCTTAAAATACTAAGGTTGTTCTGGTGTCTGTTTAAGGTTTGAATGCATAATTGGTCTGGATTGTTGGTCCATTGCAGGCGTGGTATATAATAAGTTTCAAAATTAGAAAGATCAATTTGAGTGTTTTTTGCTGCAGAAATTGAGTATAAATGAACGCTCAATTTACTGTTGGCTTCACCAGCTTTGGGGTACTTAAAAGTTTCTGGTTCAGGATATTTGCCATTTTTGTATAGCATCATACTATATTCAGGAACGTTGGATTCGTCAAATTTAAAGTATGCCAGTTGATTGCTAGTGGCGTTCCAGGCAAAAGCTGTAACAATTTCAAACTCTTCTTCGTACACCCAATCCGACAAGCCATTAATAATTTTATTCTTTTCACCATCTGTGGATATTTGCGTTATTTTTTCTGTAATCAGGTCTTTGTAAAATAAATTATTATTTGAAACATAGGCTATTTTGGTTCCGTCCGGAGAAAAAACTGGCGAGATAATAGCACTATCGGAAATAACGGTGGCTTTTTTAGTGTTAAAATCATACACGTAGTAAATTCCTGAGCTTGAACGTCGGTATCTTTTTTTAATCTTAGTACCTAATAACACTTTACTTTCGTCTTTATTAAATTGATAAGTGTCAAAAGCAGGAATATTAATGGAGGTATTGGATATCAATGTGGTGCTTTTTGAAGCATTCAAATAGTCATGAACTTCAATTGAAGTTGCTTTAGTGCTTCGATTGTAGGATAGCGTACTATATTCTTTTCCGTTGTTTAAATGGTGAATTTCTTCCAAATATGTTGCTCTAAATTTACCACCCCAAATTTCTTCTAGCGTAAGCTGCTTTTGAGAAAAAGAGATAAATGAAACAAAAAAGAAAGTAATGAGTGTGAATAAATATTTAGGCATTTTGATCAATTAAATTTTAATAACAAATTAAAATAAGAATTTTTAAATCAAGTTGAGTCCTGCTAATATATTTAACATTTATTTTTGTTTCCTTGTTTGTTAAAATAAAGGTAGGGTTGATCTGTAATGCCGTTTCAACGTTAAATCACCCATTTAAAATGATTCCTTCCTGCTTGACATTTATAATAAAAAATGCCGTAGCCAGTGCTGTGCATCTGTTTTTTTAACGTCCAAACAAAAAAAATTAAATTTCATTTAAGCAATTCTAAATCAGGATGTAAAACCAAGCGATAAAACCATCAATTGCACAATGTTTAAGCAGTTGGTGGTTATTAATAAATTGCGAAATTTATTCACAATACGCTAGAGCCTACACATAAAGCATTCGTTTTGCCGATAGGCTATAGATGAATGCGATGTTGACTGACCCGGTGGTGGATTTATGGGGAAAGTGATGTGTGGTAATCTTCAATTCTAGAAAGTACAACCTCGTTTTTCACAAATTTCAAGGTTTGAAAATACGCTTTGACTATTGAAAAACGAATCTATTGGCATCGATTATAAGTTTTATATGGGGTTTAATCCAATTTTGAGCTATTACCTTTAAATTTGGACAATACTTGTCCCATCCCTATTATGGGATTTTTTTAAAATCTATGTAGTCTTTAGTTTTTCTATCCAGCGCTTTGGTGGACCTCGTAACCTATTTTTCAATACAAGAAAATCGAAGCTTTAAGGATAATGGTTATTCCTTAGGAGTTCGACCTGAATTAACATATGGTTTAAACAATTTTTTTTCAATAGTGCTAACAACCAGTCTTATTCGGGATTTTTTAAGAATCAATGCCCCCAAATCACAGGAGGATTTTTTTAAGGGGAATACATTTTTGTCGTTAGGTGTTGGAATTCGGGTTACATTATTTAAAGCAAAAAAATAATTAGAGTGTTAAAAATTAAACGCCAAATTGAGTTAAATGATGGTCAAGGTGTTTGTATTCTAAAATGCCCCATTGTTCTTGGGTAAACGTGCCAAAAAGCGGATGCGGGTTCCATTCAATTCTATTTTTAAGCTGATGCGTTTGCTCAATTAAGTCAAGTAATTCAGTTTTTTCAGAAGTAAAGTTTTTTTGTTCCAAAGCAATGAGTCGTTTATCAGTAGGGAGTTTTTTTTTGAATGGTTGATCGCTATAAAGTGTTTTTTTAAACAGCTTCATAAAAAATTTACCGTTACCTAGGTTTTCATTTTTTATTGCTATTTTTAAAGGAAATTGACAATGCCATAACATTTGTCCAGCATTCATTTTTCCCCATTGAGCATGAGAGTTTTCGGAAAGTTTATGAATACGATCTATAATTTCTTCCTTTGCTTTTGGATCAAAGATTGATTTCATTTTTGATGATTTTTGATTAGTATGCTAAAAGTACACTAAAAGAATAGGAAGTTAAAATTTAGCCTTCTGATTTAATAAAATTAATTAACTTGTTTGTCATGAGTGATTTTAATTTTCCAATTACGCAATGGAGTGAAGCTGATAAACCTAGGGAAAAGCTAGCCGAGCGTGGCAAAAAGGCATTGACGGACGCCGAGCTGTTAGGGATTCTTATAGGTTCAGGCAGCAGAAATGAATCAGCGGTAAATTTGTGTAAGCGTATTTTAGCAAGTGTTGATAACAATTTAAATGAACTTTCGCGATTATCGGTGGCGCAACTCACAAAATTTAAGGGAATTGGACAGGCCAAGGCAATAACTATAGTAGCTGGTTTAGAAATTGGTAGGAGGCAGCAATTGCAGGATGTTCCTTTGCAACCTGTAATTACTTGCAGCAATGATGTTTTTGTATTTATGCAACCTTTAATTGGCGATTTGCATCATGAAGAGTTTTGGGTTTTATTTTTAAACAATGCAAATAAAGTTATACATCGGAAAATGTTGAGTAGTGGTGGACAAACAGGCACATTAATTGATGTTCGCATGGTGTATAAATTAGCATTAGAAGTTTCAGCAGTGGCACTTATTTTAACACACAATCATCCCAGTGGTAAGCTAACACCAAGTCAAGCTGATTTAAAGCTCACGGATCAAATTAAAAATGCTGGTGTTACCTTAAATATTAAAGTATTGGATCATTTAATTGTTACTGAAAAGGCTTATTATAGTTTTGCTGATGAGGGAAGTTTGTAATACTAGTTCAAAGTTTAAAGGATTTTTATTAAGACTAGGTTTTTATGTTTGGAATAGAAAGAAAATATATGCCTAGCATCAACTACAGCGAGTTTTTTTATTTTGAAATACTAAGCGAGAACTAAACGTATTAGATGTGTGATTTTTGTTTAGAAATATTTCGTTATTAATTCCAATGCTCATTTAATAAAAAAGAGCTGCATTCCAGCAACCGTATAGGAAAAATTTTAATATAATTTTGGCTAAATTGTAGTTAAATAACTTAATTTAACAAACTATTATCTGAAAAATGATGAAGAATCAAAAAGATATTATATGGTTAGAAAAGCAAGTGTATCGCATGATGCTGCTGCAGTAGCAGAAATTTACAATTATTACATTTTAAATTCCGTAGTTACATTTGAGGAAACACCTATAGATGCAAACGAAATGAAACAGCGGATGGAATCTGTTGTTTCAGCATCCTATCCATGGCTGGTGTATGAAATTTCAGGGGAAGTTGTTGGCTATGCATATGCTACACGCTGGAAAGGACGTTGTGCTTATAAACATTCGGTGGAAAGTACTGTTTATTTGAAAAATGGTAAAAGTGCTCAAGGTATAGGAACGGCCTTGTATACCGAATTACTCAAACTATTAATGCAAAAAAATATTCATGCAATTATTGGTGGAGTAGCACTACCTAATGCTGCAAGCGTGTGTTTGCATGAAAAATTTGATTTTCAAAAAGTGGCGCATTTTAAAGAGGTAGGGTTTAAGTTTCAAAAGTGGATCGATGTTGCTTACTGGCAACTGACGCTGGATAACCGCAAAATATTAGAAAGTTTGTAAGTGTGTAATTGAAAGTATAAATTTGAATACAATCTAATACAATACTTTAAAATAACTGTGTTGGAACAAACTAAGTGGATAAAAATGTATGCTTTTAATTTATACTCAAAAAAGGAGTCCTCGGTTACGCTATATTGCCAAACAGTTATTTGAGCGTATTTTAGGCGTTTCAGTGGATTTTACCACAAAAATTGAAAACTTTGTTGCGCATAATGGTCCCAAATTTTCGTACGGAAAACAACCCTTAGGGAAAGAGCTTTTTTTTCAAAGCGTTTCTTTATTGTTTGAAAAAGGAATTTCAGAAGAAATAGTTACCGTAAAAAAATGGGATAATTTTGTATGTTTTTATACAGTTTCACATGCTGAAAGCGCATTGCCTTTTGATGTTTTTGCAGCCAGTTTTTATTTGTTAAGCAGGTATGAAGAATACTTACCGCAGGTAAAAGACAGCTTGGTCAGGTTTATGGCTAGTTCTAGCATAGCCTACGAACATCAATTTTTGCAACAGCCAATTGTGGATATTTGGGCTTATAAAGTAAAAGAAATCCTAATGACACGTTTTGAAGGCATTCAATTTTTTCCCACTAAATTTTCCACAGCAATAGTATGTGAGGTGAGTGAGGCATTGGCTTACAGGAAAAAAGGTTGGTTCAGGAGCTTTCAAAGCTTTAGCAAAAGCTTATTTGAGTTAAAGTTTAAACAAATTTATATTCAGGGTAAAGTAATTTTAGGATTGCAAAAAGATCCATATCATACTTATAATTACATTATTAACAAGGCGAAATCAGGGAATGCTCAGTTGTGTTTCTTTTTTGGATTAGGTAATTATTCCAACTATGAAAAAAGCAATAACCACCACAGTCAGACTTATCAAAAGCTTATAAAATCAATTGCCGATTACTGTACTATTGGAATGCGATTATCTTTTGATGCTCAAAAAGATTTAGTAGCACTCAAAAATGAAAAAAAGCGATTTGAAAAAATTACACACCGGAGCTTAAATCAAACCTTTTGTCAATACTCTAAGATTAATTTACCAACAACTTATCGTGATTTGATAGAGCAGGAAGTTGCTTGCGATTATTCAATGGGGTATCAGGATAATTCGGGTTTTAGAGCGGGTACGTGTACTCCGTTTTTATTTTATGATTTAGAATATGAAATTCAAACTCCTTTAATATTAATGCCCTATTGTTTGTCGGAAAACGCATTTGAAAAAATTACGGAGTCGGAAAATGCAATAAAACAAGCAAGCGTAATTGTGGATGCTGTAAAAAAAGTAAATGGAAATTTGATAATTCATATAAATAATCAATTATTTGATACTTCCAATCAGCGTTCGCGCTTTTGGAAGCTGGTATTTAATTATTTTGTGTCTATTTCTTAGTCATATTTCATTATTAATACTAAAACGAGTATTTTAGGAAATCAAAATAAGCATCTCTTATGATCAAAAAGCAATTATTTACAGCTATTCTATTGGTAATGTTCGGGTTTTTAGCTTCTGCGCAAGCATTAAATAGCTACAAATATGTAATGGTACCCACCCAGTTTCCTTTTCAGAAAGAAGATCATCAGTATAATTTTAATAGATTGACCAAATTTTTATTGGAAAAATACGACTTTGAAGCATTTATACAGGGAGAGGATTTGCCTGAAAATGTTAATGGTTGTGAGGCATTGGTAGCCAACGTAGTCAAAGGGAAAGGTTTTTTAAAAACGATACTTGCTTTGGAGCTAAAGGATTGTAAAGGTCAAGTGGTGTTTACTTCTGTAGAAGGGGTAAGTAGGGAAAAAGATTTTAAAAAGTCGTATCATGAGGCTATTCGAAATGCATTTAAAGATCCTAGATTGGTGCGACACCATTATACTAAGCCTTTAACAGCGGCAAAGGTTTCAAGTACGGGTGGGGTTATCGTTGGTAATAAATTACCTACTGCCAAGCCAAGAGTTATTGCCGAGCCCACTGTAGCAGTGCCTATTTCAAAACCGACACACGCGGATGCAAAGGCAAAAATTGCGTTGGCTTCAAAAGATTTACAATTGGAACTGTTGGGTAAGGAGTATGTGTTTAAAGCAACTCGAGCTGGTTATGGCATATATCAGAACGGTATAAAGCTTGGAGATGCTACTGTTAGCGAAAATCCTCAAAAATATATAGTAACAGCAGGCTCATTGAGTGGTACTGGATATTTTGATGATTTTGGAAATTTTGTATTACAACGTGTTAATCCAGCCAATAAAAAAACAATTACGGATACTTTGGCTCGTGTAAATTAGTAGCCGTATTTATTCCAAATTGTCTTTAAAAAGGTTCTAATACTACTTTCTTTATTATTATTACCTGGATCGTAAAGTACAGTGCCTGTAATTTCATTAGGTAAAAATTCCTGATCAACAAAATTGCCTTGGTAATTATGTGCGTACTTATAATCTTCACCATAACCGAGTTGTTTCATTAGTTTTGTTGGTGCGTTACGAAGGTGTAAGGGAATGGGTAAATCGCCAGTTTGCTTTACGAGCTGTTGGGCTTTGTTAATTGCCATGTAGGAGGCGTTACTTTTTGGAGATGTGGCAAGGTAAATAGTGCACTGACTTAATATTATACGAGCTTCGGGATAACCCACAGCTGTTGCTGAAGTAAAGCAGTTGTTAGCCATGACTAAAGCTGTCGGATTTGCTAAACCAATATCTTCTGAGGCCAGAATTATAAGTCTACGGGCTATAAATTTTAGATCCTCACCACCTTCGATCATGCGGGCAAGCCAATACACTGCCGCATTTGGGTCTGAACCTCTAACCGATTTAATAAAGGCGGAAATAATATCATAATGTTGTTCTCCAGTTTTATCGTAGCGTGCTGGATTTTGCTGTACCAATTGTGTTACAGTGGCATTTGTAATTACAATTGATTTTGTATTAAAACTAGCTACGACTAATTCAAAAATATTAAGCAATTTTCGGGCATCACCTCCGCTTAAGCGAATTAAGGCATCGGTTTCTTCAAGTTTTATCGTTTTTTTTGAAAGGAATTCGTCTTTTTCAGTAGCCCGTTTTAACAATTCTTCTAGCTCCTTTTTGTTAAAAGCATTAAGCGAGTACACTTGGCAGCGAGAAAGTAATGCGGGAATCACCTCAAAACTTGGGTTTTCGGTAGTAGCACCAATTAGGGTTACCCAACCTTTTTCAACAGCACCAAGTAATGAATCTTGTTGCGATTTACTAAAGCGGTGGATTTCATCAATAAATAGTATAGGGTTTTTACTCGTAAAAAGTCCATGATCTTTTTTGGCACGGTCAATAACTTCCCGTACATCCTTAACGCCACTATTGATGGCACTTAATGAGTAAAATGGGCGGTCAGATGTTTCAGCAATAATGTTAGCTAGTGTGGTTTTGCCTACGCCCGGAGGTCCCCATAGTATCAACGAAGGGATAATGCCTTTTGTAAGTTGAAAAGTTAATGCTCCTTTAGGGCCAACTAAATGTTGTTGGCTTAAATAGTCTTGCAGTGATTTTGGTCGTATGCGCTCAGCTAATGGAATTGTCATAAAGCAAAAATAGATTTATTTTTTAAAGTTGAAGTTTTGAGGTTGTTGGAGGGAAAGAAAAAAGAATATAAAGTATAGAAAAATGGACATAGATGCTTAAGATATAAAACAAAGAGTTTATTTTAAGGTATAAATATAGGGTTTGAAACAATAGAATATGGAGTATAGATTTCTTTAATTACTGAAAACGATCAATGCTATTTAGAGAACTTCAGGAATTTTTTTCAGAGAATCTGAAAAAAATTCCACAACCCACAACCCACAACCCACAACCCACAACCCACAACCCTTGAACCTGACAATATTTCATTAAAATACATTTTGGACAACTTGTTGACTATCTGATTAAAAAATTACATGAAGCAGCATCAAAATATATTGCCTTTTAAGCTAACCATGCTTTTGTATCCATTACTAATGGTTTTAGCCATATGGGTAGTTTTTTGGTTGGAAGTAAAATGGGATATTAGTTTCAATAAATTGGGTATTAGACCAAGACATTGGGAAGGGTTGAAAGGTATTTTCTTTTCGCCGTTTATACATGGCGATGCTTCTCATTTGTGGCATAATACGTTGCCCTTGTTTATATTAAGTGCAGCTTTGTGTTATTTTTATGAAAACGTATCAGTAAAAGTATTGCTGTTAGGTACTTTTTTTACGGGACTTGCAACGTGGATGATAGGGCGAGACTCTTATCATATTGGAGTAAGTGGAGTAATATATATGCTATTTGGATTTTTATTTTTAAAGGGGTTATTAACAAAGCAGTTCAGATTATTAGCGGTATCATTTTTTGTAGTATTTGTGTACGGAGGTATGATATGGTACGTAACACCAATAGATTTTAAAATTTCATGGGAAGGTCATTTAAGTGGACTTTTAGTGGGTTTTTTTTTAGCTACTTTTTTTAAAAGCAACATACATCAGGATACTACTAAGTTTCTTTGGGAAACAGAAAACTACGATCCTGAATTGGATGCTTTTATGCAATGTTTTGATGCGGATGGCAACTTTATACCGACACCTAAAATTGAAGAAGAAATGAAGCCAGACGAAGTTCAAATAGTTGGCGACAACACCACGGAATTTTTATCAGATAAAGGAATGCGACTTATTTATCATACTATAAAGAAAGGTAAAGGTAAAAAGCGAGTTTTTAGGTTGAGGTAGAAAATACGATGTCAGTCTTAAACTTATATATTCATAATTGTTAATTCGAATCAGATTATGGAGTTAATAGCTCAATAATGAAAAGCGTATTTAAAGTAAAAGTGGTAGCTGTGTAAATGATTATATCAAAGTGAAGCTGTTTTCCCTTCGAAAAAAGCTCCACTTCATTTAATTTAAAATTAAATTGGCGTTATATTTTAAGATTGTAATGTTAATTTAATTGCTTTTTTTGGTCATTAAGATCAATTTTTGACTTTTTCAACGCGAAAAAAGATATTTCTAACTTCTAAAACAGATGAATGTTGCATTAATTTGTAAGTTTTTTTGTTAAAAAAAGTGTTAAATTAATTGTGCACGCATAATAGTTAGAGATGTTAATATTTTAATAAAAAATAAGCTTTTGAAAATTTGAGCCACTTTGAGAGGTCTAAAGTCAACAATTTGAAGAAGTTTATAACTTATTTATGTCAATGTGAGTAATTGTTAATGATTTCTTATATATAACGATATAGTGTTAAAATTGTAGGAATTGGATGATTTTTTTTTGGGAGTATCGGAATAATTGAGTCTCTTTATATGGTCTAATTTTTATTCTTATATCATCATGCACAAAAAAACTACGAAGCTATTTTTTGGCTTATTCATGTTAGTTATCCAAGTTGCTTTAGCACAAAACCGAACAATAGCAGGGACAGTTACTGATGATGCAGGCTTACCGCTTCCAGGTGCAAATGTTTTAATTGAAAACAAACCAGGAGGTACAGTTACCGATTTTGACGGTAAATTTGTTATTGAAGTATCAAATGATGATACTATTGTTGTGAGTTACATTGGGTACGAAACACAAAGCATTTTAGTTGGCGACAAGTCAGCATTAACTTTTAAATTAATTGAAGACACTGAGTCTTTACAAGAGGTTGTAATTACCGCACAAGGTATCAAGCGGGAGAAGAAAGCAATCGGGTATGCAATTACAACTCTTGATCCGGAAGAAGTAGAGGATCGGCCTGAAGCAGACGTTGCCAGAGTGTTAAATGGAAAGGTTTCAGGTGTAAATGTTGTTGGAGTTGGAGGTGTTGCTGGTAGTGGTACCAATATCATTATTAGAGGACAATCATCAATTACTCAGAACAATCAAGCGTTGTTTGTTGTCAATGGAATACCATTTAATACGGCGACAAACAGTCAAGATACCGATGGTGCTTTTACCGATGGTACAGCAAATACATCCAGTAGATCTTTGGATATTGATCCAAATAATATAGCCAGTGTTAGTGTTTTGAAAGGATTGGCAGCTACAGTATTGTATGGAGAGCAAGGGAGGAATGGAGTTGTCTTAATAACGACAAAAGATGCCTCAGGAAGTGAAGTAGGAAAAAAAATGGAAATAACGCTTTCGCAATCAATATTTGCGAGTGAAATTTCTGGTTTACCTGATTACCAAAACACCTACGGTCAAGGGGGAGGAGGCGTTGCTAACGTTGGCTTTGTTGGAAACTGGGGACAACGTTTTGATGAAAATATAACGGTTAGAAATCATTTAAGACAATCTCAATTTGCAGATATATTTCCTGAATTGCAGGTAAATGTTCCTTATCAAGCTTTTGAGGATAATGTAAAAGATTTTTTTAGAACTGGTTTGGCAACAACAACATCTATAAGTGCCCGTAAATCTTCAGAAACAAATAGTTTTAGTGCCAGCTTTTCTCACACAGATGAAGATGGTTTTGTTCCAAATAATAGTTTAAGAAGAACTAATTTTAGTGTGGGTGGTAGCGCTAATCTAACTAATAATTTTACGATATCAGGAGCCTTTAATTTTGCAAGAACTGATTTTAGAACACCTCCAATTTCAGCAAATAACGCAGTTGATGGGGTGTCAATTTTTCAACGAACATTATTTATACCACGTAATCTTGATTTAACTGGATTGCCTTTTCAAAATCCTACGGATGGGTCTAATATTTATTATAGAACAGATCAAGAAAACCCACTCTGGTTGTTAGAAAACTCAGGATTTTCTCAAATTTCAGACCGTTTTTTTAATTCTCTTTCTACCAATTATAGTTTTACGGATAAATTATCTTTAACCTACAGAGTTGGTTTTGATACGTATACTGAAAGACAAGATTACTTTTTTAACAAAGGGGGAGTTTCGAGTCAACAATCAAGAGAAGGGTATTTAAGAACCACATCAGGAACCAATACAACTTGGGATCATAGTTTAATATTTAATGCTGCTAACATCAATTTAACAGATAATTTTCATTTAACAGCGGTTGCGGGATTAAATACAAGATCTGAAGTTTACGAACAGTTTGGTACAGTAAGTTCAAATCAAATATCATTTGGCTTTTTAAACCACTCTAATTTTGAAACGCAAAGTAGTAATGATCCACTTAGAGCAAATGGAAGTGTCGATTTTAAGGAACGCACAAATATAATTGGTCTATATGGACAAACAGAATTTGATTATAATAATTATTTATTTTTAACATTAGCGGCTCGTAATGATTGGGGATCTACAGTAGAAGAAGAAAATCAGTCATTATTTTATCCTAGTGTATCGTTAGCAGCGTTGCCAACTAGTTTTATACCAGGCTTAAAATCAGAAGGACTTAATTTTTTAAAGTTTAGATTTGGTTACGGAACATCAGCAGGTTTTCCTGATCCGTATTTAACAAGGCCTAACTTGGTTCAAACACCAGCAGCATTTGGTTCAAATGTTACCAATTCAATATCAAATAGATTACCTAATCCAGATTTAAAACCTGAAAGACATGAGGAAATAGAATTAGGGATGGATGCTAAACTTTGGAAAAATAGAATTGGTTTAGATGTAAGTGTGTATCGTCGAAATTCTACAGATCAAATAGTAGATAGGCCAACAGATGCTTCAACTGGAGGTACTGTGATTGCAACTAATATTGGTAAAATTGTTAATGATGGTATCGAGGTTGGATTAAATTTTTCTCCTTTTAAAGGTACTAAAGGGGTTCAGTGGGATATGCGAAACATTTTTACTGCTTATGAAACTACTACTGAAGAGCTAGCAGACGGTTTGGATGAAATACTAATTGATGGGTTTGCGGGATTAGGAAACGTAGCTAGAGTAGATGCACCATTGGGAGCTATTATTGGATCTTTTGCATTAAGAGATGAAGCAGGGAACTTAGTGGTAGATTCGTCAGATGGTACAATAATTGACAGTGCTGATCTTGGATTGAGAGCAAGAATAATAGGAGATCCAAATCCAGACTGGAAGTTGTCAACAATTCATACCATTTCGTATAAAGGCTTTAGTTTATCTGCTCAGTTAGAATATACTCATGGTGGAGATATTTTATCTAATACAATTGGAAATTTATTAAGAAGAGGTGTTACCAAGGATACCGAAGATAGAGAACGTACTTTTGTACTGCCTGGGGTTTCGGGATCAGTAGTTAATGGAGAATTAAATATTGCCAGAGATGCTGCAGGAAATGCACTGCCTAATACTTTTCAATTAGGTTCAAATGAAGTTTATTTTCTGAATTTTGCTGATGCAAATGATCAATTAATCTTTGATGCATCCGTATTGCGTTTACGTGAAGTTTCTTTAGGCTATTCCGTTCCTAAAAAATTCTTAGAGGGAACACCTTTTGGATCAATGTCTTTTACAGCAGTTGGTCAAAACTTATTCTTTTGGGCACCTAACGTACCTAAATATACTAATTTTGATCCTGAAACAATTAGTACGGGAGTTGGAAATGGTAGAGGTTTGGATTTTCAAACAGCGCCAAATGCAAGAAAGTTTGGGTTTAATTTTAAAACTACATTTTAATGAAAAATATATTTAATTATAAAATAAATACCGTAGTACGGTTACTTGCCCTTTCATTTTTATTAGCAGTGGGAGGTTGTGAAACACTAGACAGGGACGAAAGTTTACAAATTGATCCTAGTTTACTAGATCCATCAAGGGCTGATATTAACTTGATACTTAACAATGTACAAAATGAATTTGTAAAGGCTTTAGCCGAAAACAATGCTGGAGCTACGGGGGTGCATGTTCGTGCTGCTGAATTTGTGCGTATGCAACACTTATTTGGAACATATACTGGACCTTTTTCTTTGACACCTGCAAATATTAATGCACTTTGGACTGATTTTTATACTGAAACGTTGAACGACGCTAGGACATTAATAGCTATTGGAGAAGCACAGGGTAATAGAGGGCATGTTGGTATTGCAAAGTTGATAGAAGCTTACTCTTTTGTAGTTTTAGTAGATACTTTTGCTCGAGTACCTTTTAGCGAAGCACTAAAGGGGAGTGAAGGTAATTTTAATCCAGTAGCAGAGGATGGTAGTGTAATTTACGAAGCTATGTTTGCTTTAATTGAAGAAGCAAAAGCAGACATACTAGCTAGTAAAGCAGCAGGTAATTTCCCTGAAGATTTAATGTATGCTGGGGATGCTGATAAATGGGTGAAGTTGGCTAATACGCTAACTTTTAAAATGCTTATTCAAACTAGGTTGGTTGATACTAATGCTCAGGAAAAGATTAATGCTATACTTACCCAACCTATGATTGATACTAATGTAGATGATTTTCAGTTTCAGTATTTGTCAGTGAACAGTCCAGTTGATAACAGACATCCGTCTTATATCTTTAATTACGGAAGTGGAGGAGCTAATGATTATATGAATAGTTTTTATGTAAAATTATTGTTAGATGACAAAGGTTTTTCTGATCCTAGATTGCGTTATTATTTTTACAGACAAGTTGAAGAAAATCCTTCAGGAGATGACTTGCCATGCGCGGATTCTTCATTACGTCAAAACTTTTGTTCTTTAGGTAGCTTTTATTGGACAAGAGATCACCAAAATAATGATGGTGTTTCACCAGATCAGTTACGTAGGACTACCTACGGATTGTATCCTGTTGGGGGTGCTTTTGATGCAGATGATTTTGAGTCTGTTGCTGTAAATGATGGAGCTGAAGGTGCTGGGATATTTCCAATCATGTTAGCTTCATATGTGAAATTTTTACGTGCAGAAGCAGCGATTACTTTAAATACTTCTGACAATGCTAGAGAAATGTTGGAAGCAGGTATTAAAGCCTCTATGGATAAAGTATTAAAGTTTAATGAGGGACAAGTGAGTTCCGACTTTGCTGCAACTGATGCAGATGTTGCTGCTTACATAACTTTTGTTTTAGATAAGTATGATGCCGCCGCTAATAATGATGAAAGATTGGATATTATAATGGAAGAGTATTACATAGCGCTTTGGGGTAATGGGTATGAAGCGTGGAATAATTATAGAAGAACAAGTTTGCCAAGTAGATTACTAACTGACGCAGCGCCAGTTCTTCCTTCTCCAGGAGCGTTTCCAAGATCATTTATTTATCCAGCTGCTGCCATAAATTTAAATAACTCTTTAGAGGAAAAAGGAGTTGATGTACGTGTATTTTGGGATACTAATGATAAACCTATTAACTAAAAATAAACTATGAAAGCAATAACTATTAAAAAAATAGCAGTACTAATTACAGGTTTATTTTTATTAAACGCCTGTGATGAAGAAGATAAAGATAAATTTGATGATTTTGGTGATACAGGAATTATCAATAATATTGAAATAGCCGATGGAGCACAAACCTTTATTGATGTTGTTGGTATAGGAAACGGAGAGTCAACTACCTTGCAATTTACGGCAAATACTTTTTTTGGTTCTCCAGTTGAAAGTGACGTAATAGCTATTTACAGAAAAGCAGCAATATTGGGTAAAGATGACGAAATTATTGAGCCGGCTGCAGTATATAGTGCTACAGTGTTAGAAAACGTAACTTTGCCAAACACGTTTACTATTACTACAGATGATATTGTAAATGCGTTTAACGAATTAACAATATTGACTGATATAAAATTTAGAGATGAGTTGAGCCTTGCTGTAAGCTCAACACGTTCTGATGGTTTGGTATTCGATATATTCAATCCTGATGGATCATTAAATATTAAAGCAGATATTATCAATGATGATGATTTTAATACCTTTATATCTTTTCCTGTATCGTGTCCTTCTGGTTTAGCGGGTGATTATGTAGCTACTATTACAGAATCTAGTGACCCATTAGGAGATTTTGTTACGACAAAAGATGTAACTATTTCTGAAGTATCGTCAGGTAGATTTAATATAAGTGATGCTACAGGCGAGGTACTTGAATTAGAAGTTGTTATGCAGTTTACTGATCAGTGTGAAATAATTACAGTAGTAGAACCTTCAATAAGTTTCCCAACTCAAGTAATTTTCACAGATAGAGGATCTAGCATTAATGCAGATACAGGGGTACTAACTTTTAATTTAGCTTTTAAATCGGGTTCTTGTTGTAGAGTAGGAACTACATTTACATTAACACTTACGCCTAAATAAAATTAGACTTATAAAAATTTAGTTAAGTTAAAAAGGGTAACAATTAGTTTGTTATCCTTTTTTTAATTAGTGTTGCTAAATAAATGGATAAAGAACTTTTTAGATTTTAATGGAATCACATTTGAATAGTGGTTTTTTTGTTTAAAAGTATAGTAATTAGCCTACAATCTGTTAAAAGCAACTTTAGTACTAGTAGTTGAAAAAGAGAAGTCTGATAATTTTTTAAGCTCCTATTATTTAAATTTTAAAAAAGCGAAGGGAGTTACATATCATCTGGATACTATACTAAAAGCCAAGCACAGCTGATTTTTATGTTATAAATTGTGTAAAGATGGAAAATCAATCATTCCAGTATTAAGAATAATTCATGATGCATTTAGACATTCGAGAGGGGCGGCAGTAATAATTAGAGGTTTGAAATGTTTGTTTAATGGACCAAGATTGTAGATTGAATATAAGACAAAATGAAAAAGAGACTTGAATTATTAAAAGTGAGGAAAAAGAATTATACAATTGATTTTAATGCTTTGGAAAAAAAGCACAATATCAAAATTCCTTATCTGTATAAATTTTTTTAGAAAACTTTTATGTTGGAGAAAATAGTATCTTATGTCAAATGTTTTATCATCCAGAATTTAAAGATGAAAGATACATTAGTTATTTTACTTTTTCTAAGAAACCTGAAATTGATTTTTCAGGGTTCAATTCGTTAGAAAATTCTATAATATATTCAAAAGAAATTGAAGATACAGATGATATAAAATATTTAACAATTGGTTATTGTTCAGTTGGTGGTATCATGATGGATCTAAATGATGAAACTCAGGGGCAAATTTATTATTACGAACCAGACGCACAGAATAATGCTTATCAGAAAATAGCTGATAATATTTTTGATTTTGTTAGAAATTTGAAGGAGGTTTTTGAATCTGAGGAACATTTGGAGGGAATAAAGTATTCTCAACTTTATAAAAAAATGGGGTGAAGATTTTTGGAGAGTGAGAGAATAGTTTTAAAATACACTAATATTGATTAAGGGTGAAAAAGTTGTAAAGGGTATTATTTCCTTTTGCAGATTCTTTTTGTAAAAAATAAAAATGAAAAAAAGCGATATAATACTAGTGTTAATGCTGCTAGGAGTATTAATGAATGTTTCAGCACAAAGGACGTTACCCGTTGAAGAATATTACAAATATGTAACAAATCCAAATAAAAGATTGGCATCGGATAATATTACTAAAGTAAAAGATGTAAATGATGTTTTTAGGAAATTTTATGGATTTTGGAAAGGAACATATAGAGGTAAAACATATAGACTTGTTATGGATAATGATACTAAAAAGTCTGATTTTGGTGTGGAACGAGATTATGTAGTTATGCGTTACAGAGTGCAAGATGCCAATGGTAGAATGATTGAAAATTCCATAAGTACACCAGAGTATCCCGATGATCAAAAATATGAGGTAAGGAGTGAGTATCTAGATAAAAATGGTAATCTTCAAATGTTTTTTTCAGGAGGAAAGTCTGATTGTGGTATTGATGGGGTACTCATTGTTTATGTTGAAGGAGGAAAAATGAGTGTTACCTTAGTACCACAATACCAATACCCATGCGATAATCCTACAATTATTTTTCCGCCAAAGGAATCTGTCATATTTTTCAGAGGTTTTTAAGGTAACAACCAAAACAAATTAAGAATACGAGCAGTAAAGATAATTACATTCTTTACTGCTTCTTCACTTAATATGAGTGCATGAAGTTAAGAATTAGTATTGCAAGTACAGTAGTGTTGCTTAAAATTATAGCAGCTCAAGCCCAACAAGGAATTTTTGAGTATCTTAAAACTAAAAAAGAGGATAGTGTATACTATAAATATTACCGTACAGCAATTAAGGATCCTTATCAATGGCTCGAAAAAGATAAAACAAAAGCAGTGCAAGATTGGGTGAGTGATCAAAATGATTTTACACGTAGTTATATTGATAGTATTCCATTGAGAGAAACACTTAAAAACAAGTTACTCAATTTATGGGATTATGAAAAACAAACCATACCACTCAAACACGGGGCTTATACCTATTTTTTTAAAAATAAAGGCTTGGAAGATTATTATGTATGGTATCGATATAAAAACAATAAAGAAGATGCTGAGGTTTTTTTAGATCCTAATACCTTTAGTGCAGACAAAACAACGTCATTACAAAAAACTGCATTTTCTAAATCGGATAAGTATTTGGTTTATGCCATTTCTGAAAAAGGAAGCGATTGGCGTAAACTTATAATTATGGATGTGGCATCTAAAACTAATGTTAATGATACTATAGCAAACGTTAAGTTTTCAAGAATTGCATGGAAAGGAGATCATGGTTTTTACTATTCAAAATATGATCAAATTGATGAGAAGCCTTTCCAAAAAGTGTATTACCATAAAGTAGGAACAAAACAATTGCAAGATCAACTTGTTTTTGGGAAAAAATATAAAGAAAAATATGAGTATGTAAAAGCCGAGGTTACCAATAATGAAAAATACCTTATTCTTTATGCGGGTAACGAATTATTAATAAGAGATTTGACTAAGGAAAAGGCTAAATTTAAAACCTTAATTGAATGTAGGGGAGATACAGAGGTGGTGTATGATACGGGTAATATTTTATACTTAAAAACAAATATAGATAGTGATTATGGAAAACTGATTAAAATAGACATTAATAAGCCGCAGTATGAGTGTTGGGTGGATGTAATTCCAGATATAGGGGTTGAAATTGAACATATTAGCACTGTGGGAGGTTTCTTTTTTGTGAAGTATATTACAGAATCGTCGGCAACGGTAGTACAGTATGACTACAACGGACAAAGCATTAGAAAAGTAAAATTACCAGGCAAAGGGAGTGTAAACGGTTTTAGTTCTATGATTAATGATAAAGAGACCTATTACAGGTATCATGACTACATACATCCTCCGCGACTTGTGGGTTTAAATGTGAAAACAGGAGCATTAAGGACATATCAAAAAGCAGAGATTGATTTTAATCCAGATCATTTTATAACTAAATTGGTGTATTACAAATCGAAAGATAGTACATTAATTCCCATGCGCATTTCACATAAAAAAGACTTAAAACTTACAGGTAAAAATCCCACAATATTGCATGCTTATGGGGGTTTTGATATAAGTAAAACGCCTAAATTTTCAATTGGAATGGCTTTGTGGTTACAGTTAGGTGGAGTGTATGCTGTATCTAATATAAGAGGAGGTGGCGAATATGGGAGTTAATGGTATTTAAAAGGTAGGCGCTTGGAAAAACAAAACTCTTTTGATGATTTTATTGAAGCGGCAAATTATTTAACAGAAAAAAAATATACTTCATCAGATTATCTTGCTATTAAAGGGGGTTCAAATGGAGGCTTATTAATTGGAGCAGTAATGACACAGCGCCCCGATTTAGCTAAAGTAGCTTTGCCTTCAGTAGGCTTATTTGATATGCTGCGATATCATAAAATTAATTATAAACGTCAAGAATATGGTAACGCAGAAGAGAGCAGAAAGATGTTTAAATTTTTAAAAAGTTATTCACCAATTCACAATATTAAAGATAATGTAACTTATCCAGCAACACTTATTGTAACTGGAGATCATGATGATCGTGTACCGCCAGTACATTCTTATAAATTTGCAGCTACCTTACAAGGGATACAAAATAAAGCCAGCCCTATTTTGCTGCGTACAGAAAAAAATAGTGGTCATGGCTATGAATTATTATTGTTTAAAGTTATAGAAAAATATGCTGATGTATTCAGCTTTACGCTTTATCAAATGGGGATTGAAAGTTTGGAGTAACGCTCCATAACTATAATATTATGGAGCGTTAAGTGATTAGTTTAATGTTCTTCGAAACCTAAAGGACGACAAATGGGATTGTAATTTGGAGTTGTCAATGCTCTAGGTCTATTGGTAAAGAAACACCCTAGTTTTATATATTCTACATAAACAATCATGTCAAAATCTGTAGGTGATTCCACTCGCACTTCATTTTTATTGTTAGGAAGGATAATTCTTCCTCCATTAGAAGTCCATCTATAATTAGAGCTATTTATTAATCTCCCATTTTCTTTAACTCTAAATCGGAATACATTACCAGGACATGCGGTGCCTATTTGTTCAATAGTTAGTTTTGGAGGTAAACATACTGTTTGTTGAAAATTAGCAATCGTAAGTCGTTCCGAACAGCTCAGTCCATTTTCACTGAATCCGTCCGCAATAATCGTACCTCCACTAAAAGTGTTTGAGAAATTTAGTCTTACACGCTCGGTACCTTGTCCACTTGTTATTGAAAAATTACCTTGTTCTATTTTCCACTCTATACGATTTAAATTTGTTAAGTTAGACGTATATCTTAATGTGGTTGGTTTTCCTGATAAGTCATTTATAGTTTCAATATTACAAGAAGTCGTATTTATTCTTTTTTCATCAATATTCCTTATAATTAAATTAGTTTTGTTGATAGTAGTGTGGTCGTTATTTTGCTCCTCAGTATCTTTTTCGCAGGAATAAAAAGTTAAATGTATATCCGTAAAAGCTCCTAAATTGAAATAATTTTTGTATATTGTATTGAATTAAAGATGGTTAAATCATGAATATATTTTCTTTTGGGGCAGAATTCACAGATGAAAAAAGTTGTCGTCTTCATTTTAAGGAACAACGAGATAAGCAAGGTTTTATTTGCAAGCGTTGCCAAAGTACAGACCATTATTGGTTAATCAATAAGTGGAGTTACCAATGTAAATCGTGCAATTCTAGAACTTCATTACGTAGTGGTACTATCAA
>NZ_AFPB01000009.1 GCF_000218485.1 Aquimarina agarivorans
TCCTTAGTTTATGGATATTTTGCGGTAATTGGATTTTAGTGGCAAAAGGATTTACGACTTGTAACGGCAGTAATACACGAGTACAATTCTGTATAAATACTCTGGTTTTTTGGATTTGGTTGAGATCAATTAATCCTGCAGCTACTTGGTTTTGGTAATTTATAATATCAGCTGTCTGCCTTGCAGATTCATCAACAGCAATAACAAAACATCGGCTAATATTATCCTCGTATACATCGGCTTTAGTGGTGCAGGCTAGTGAAGCTATTGGACCTTTTACGCTATTTTCTCCACTGGTAATGCGTCCGCTTTCTAACTTTTGCGCAGTAGAGCTATCTAGTTTTCCGCTGCTTTGTAATTCTCGTAAGGCCAATAAGGCCTTTTCTTCTAAGCCGTCTAAATCTTCAAAACATAAGAGTTTATGACACAGCGCATATTCAGCATAATTGTAAAAACTGCTTTCGGTGACTCTGGTAAAACTTTTAAAGGTTTCTTTGGGTAGTAGCTTGTAAATGCTTTGTAATAGCTTGGTTTTTCCGCTTCCCGAAGATCCTTGTATCAGACCATGTAACGGACTATCACTGTAATAACTGGTAGCTATTAAAAATATCAAAAGCCGATTATCAGATTCTCCAACTATCCCTGTTTGCCCGATAGCTTCGTTGATTCTTTGCAGCAGATTATCAGACCTTAAAAACTCTAAACACCTATTTTTAGTAGCTTGATCTAAGATGTATTGTTTTTCTTCTTTTTTACTAGCGGTTTGTTTTTCTAAACTTAACGCAAAGATTTGCCACTCTTTTAAAATCTCGCCTGTATCAATATCTAGGGTTTTTGATGCTACTTTGGCGTGTTTTTCTAAGTTGGTATAATCGTATAAATCTAGTTTTTGGATCAGCATTTCTTTGGTGAGTGGGGCAGTGGTTTGCAAGGTTACTTTTAAGGTGTCTCCAGTGTTTTTTACTTGTCCTTTTACTTTTAATAGGAGTTGTGATGCCCCCTTTTCCGTTTCCCCCAACTGGGGGAAAGACTCTTTTTCTTCATTTGAAGTTTTAGTAATTGACTTTTGTATTGGCGTAACCACTTTGGAGGCTATAATATTAAGTTCGGGGATGTTGATACTTTCAATAGTTGGACGGGCTTCTTTTAGTAGGGTTTCGAAGATTGAAGCATCTTCGTTATTTGTCCACAAGCTATTGATATCCTCACCTTCAGGGGTGTCAATGACACGAATAATTACTTTTGGGAGCTGCTGTTTTAGTTGATCGGCTAATTTTTTAGCTGCTTTTCTCCCTGCTGTATCTCCGTCGAAGAAGATAATTATTTCCCGAATTTCGGGTAATTGGCTTGCGGCCTCCGCATGTTCTTGGGTAAATCCGTTAGTACCATAGCAAGCAAGTACGCTGGTACTTTGGGGTAAATTAGCGTACTGCTGTAAGGTCGCTGCATCGATAATACTTTCCGTCAGCACAAGGTGCTGGGCTGTTAAAGCTGGGTAACTTGGATAT
>NZ_AFPB01000008.1 GCF_000218485.1 Aquimarina agarivorans
GTATGCAATAGTTCATTTCGAGAGGACAATTTTTTCGAAGGCTGGTTTGGAAGATTTATGGTGTTATATTACGATTAACATTGCGGACAAAGCCTTTGCGAAAAGGATTAGGTCCAAGTACGTTTGCGATGGTATCGTGGAGAGTTGCACTATCCAAACGTTAGCACGTTAAAAAGTACTTGACCAAGGTCGTGAAAAATTTTTACAAAGTCAAATTTGAAGCGATCTTGTGAAGTTGTTAATCGTAATATAATCAGAGTTTAAGTTCCCTTCGCTGACGGACCATACACCGGTGTATATTCCATAAGCGATGGGGGTCGCTTCGAAAAAGTTGGGTTTTAATTTTTGCCGAAACTGAACTACTGTCCCTTTATTTTTTTAATTTGGGGAAAACTAAATTAAAAAGTATAAAGCACACAACACTGTGTATGATTCATTTGGCAAATAGTTTGTCTTCGCTATCGCTTCGCAAACGATTATCACCAAACAAATCATACACCTAACG
>NZ_AFPB01000007.1 GCF_000218485.1 Aquimarina agarivorans
AGATTTAGAAATCATTAAGCAACATCCTTGCCCTCATTTGGTGTTAAAAGATCGTGTAGATCAGCGTGTTTTTGTAGACACCCTCTACACCAAAGAAGAACTAGAAAACTTTGTTCATCGTCAAGATCAATGTATGTTTAAATTACGTAATCAAGTGATCCGACAGTTATTAGTTTACCAAGGCTTAAGCGTTAGTGAAATCGTAAATATAGAAGTGCAACACATAGATTTAGAAAAGGGAAGTGTTATTTTAAACGATCGATCCCTAAAATTAAAATCCCAACAAACCATTACGATTTATAAGTATCAGCAAGAGTTATACCCTAAGCTAGTAAAACACAATGATGAAACCTTATTTTTACTCTCTAGAACAGGAAGGCAGTTAGATAAGGAGCATATTAATAGTATGACCAATAAAGGATTTACAAGAAAATATAAACCTAGAGTTATTCGTCAAAGTGTGATTTACCAATTATTACAACAAGGCGAAAACTTACGTAGTGTACAACTTTTTGCAGGACATCGCAGTATTTTAAGCACCGAGCGTTACCAAAAAAGTAACCTAGAACAACTTAGAGGACAATTGCAATTGCATCATCCTTTGAATGATCTTGGATAAACTCTATCAATAAATAATAACTTTGTGTTATGAGTATTACAGAAAATAAAGAGTATCTAAGTTTTTTTGCAGAAATAAAAGAACACGTATATCAATCACAATACAAGGCTTTAAAGCAAGTGAACAAAGAGCTGATTGCATTGTATTGGGATGTTGGAAGTGCAATAGTAAAACGTCAAGAAGAATTTGGGTGGGGTAAATCTGTAGTAGAAACCTTGTCTGCTGATTTACAAAAAGAGTTTGTTGGAGTTAAAGGTTTTTCTAGTAGAAATCTATGGTATATGCGTAATTTTTATAATCATTACAATGCAAATAAAAAACTGCAACCATTAGTTGCAGAAATAGGTTGGAGTCATAATATCCTAATCTTAGATAAGTGCAAAGATGATTTAGAACGAGAGTTTTACATTCGAATGACTAGAAAGTATGGTTGGACAAAAAGTGTTTTAATACATCAAATAGAGGGGAAATCATATGAACGCTTTTTATTAAATCAAACGAATTTTGATAGTTCTTTAGAAGAAAAATATCGCCATCAAGCGAAATTAGCAGTAAAAGATAGTTATAGCTTCGACTTTTTAGGAATGAGTGAAAATTATGGAGAGCGAGAAATGGAGTTATCACTTATAAAAAATATCCGTTCTTTTTTAATGGAAATGGGTAGTGACTTTGCTTTTATAGCAAACCAATATAAAGTTAGTGTTGGTGAAGATGATTTTTATATTGACCTATTACTTTATCATAGAAGATTAAAGTGTTTAGTAGTCGTAGAGTTAAAAACTACTAAGTTTAAACCAGAGCATGCAGGTCAAATGCAATTTTATCTCACAGCATTAGATGAACAAGAAAAGGAGATAGACGAAAACCCTTCTATTGGAATTATTATTTGTAAAGGTAAAAATAGAACTGTTGTTGAATATGCTTTAAAGCGTGTAAATGCTCCGATGGGTGTTGCTGATTACACTATCACAGAACAGCTTCCAGAGGATATGCAAAAATTATTACCTTCTTCTGAAGAGATTGCAGCTCATTTAGAGAAATATATTAAGTAGACATTGGATATGGATATTCAACAAGAAATAGATTCAATAATTGAAGAAATAAAAGAGATTAGAGATCCTAATTTTATTCTAGCGATTAAGAATTTACTAATCTATCATAAAAAGATGCAGCAACCTGAGTGGTGGAAATCATTAAAAGAAGAAGAAAAACAAGAACTAACCTATGGATCAAGAGACTGAAAAATTAAGAGCTTACATTTGTGATTTTATATCAAATTGCGAGGATGAAATATTACTTCAAAAAATGCTAGATGCTGCTAAAAAATATTACAATGAAGAATAGAGTTTTATAGAGAAATCCCAAGTTAAATGCTTGGGATTTTTTAATTGGGTAAAATTGGATACAAAATGGATATATCCAAAAACATTTATGAAAAATAATCAGGACTACCTATCGGTCGGAATTTAATACACATAGGCTACTTCGCTACCGCTTCGAGTGCTTATTCGCTGTCAAAGGTCTCACCAGCCCCCACCCTATGCCAATACTTTTTAGTATTCACTTCCACTTGCGTTGCAGGACTACAAAAAAGCCATTGCCCCAGCCACCTTGGTCTGGCTCGTCGTGTTCCCAGTCTATTGCCCTGTCATACTTTTTGAGTCAAAAAAGTTCGCCACAGCAACATCCCTCCACACTTTATGGGCTCCACCGCTTGGTGGTGCGTAGCATAAAAAAACAATTCAATGCTATTTTATTGAATCAAGATTCTTGTTTTTTTACTCACGCGCAATTGCTGCCTTATTCGGCAGGCAAAAATTGCACGGCACGCCCCACCTTTCCGCTTTATGGTGGAGCTTCGCAGATTACTCAAACGCCGTAAAGGCTTGAAGCATTTTGTGTCGCTCTAAGCCGCTGGGCTACTATTTTAAAAAACGAACGATTGACAAACTAAAAGCTGAATCGAAAAAGCCATGTTTTTAAATCGTTCGATTTTTAAAATACAACAACTGAAAGGCGTTAGTTTTTAGTCAAATAGACTCCTAGAGCAATAAAAATAGCATTTTAACACGAGTTGCGATATTGCTAATAGTATAATATTGCTTTTAAAAATCACCTGTTAAATAGGTTATTTTTCTTCAAATGAAAACAAAAGGGC
>NZ_AFPB01000006.1 GCF_000218485.1 Aquimarina agarivorans
TTAGGAACATTAAATATATATTTACCATTTTTACCTGTTACATAATCTCTAATAGATAAACCTGCTCCTCTAACATCACTTTGCGAAATTCTATGAGATATAGTGTGATTTAAAGCATAGCATAATCGTACACAGCAAGTATTATGAAAAGAACTGTGAATCCAATTTCTAGTAGCTTCACTTGTTTGGGGACTATTAATTTTACTAAAAGCTTTTTCTAATACAGATGATTCATCTGGATAAGACATCCACATTGTTTGAAATTCATTGATCTGTTCCATTTCTTGATTTTAAGTTTTTAATATTTGCTAACGGTGAGTATAAGAAACGTAGGGCATTAATATGCGATACGTTTGGAATTGGCACTAAGCCAAATATAAATATTTTGCTTTTATCATTTTTTGTAAACGCCAAATTTTATATTTGACGACTTTGCAAACAAGCACAGATCTTTTGGTTTAAGCCTAAAATCCCTATGTTTTTTATACAATGTTAGCACCTTTTTTTACCCATTCATAAATTGGATAGTGGTATCCATCGTTTTGATTTGCTTGCCATTCAGTTTTACAAATCATACATTTTAAATCATATTCAATTTGATATTTTTCAAGATTCGTATATGGCTCTTTTTGAATACTTAAATATCCAATTTCAACTTCTCTTTCTGGTGGGAATTGAATCCACTTCTCATAAACTCCACATTTACATTTTGCTCCATCATCAAAGTGTTTAATTAACATAATTCCAGCATTAACATCTTGACGATAGTCGCGCATAGAACTGCTTTTTGATTTTGGTAGATTTTCACACTTTTTTTCAATATCAGAAATTTCTTTTTGAGTGAAATTCAAATTATCCAATCCTATTAGGATTTTAGAAGCATTTAATATTTTAGATTCATCATTAGATGTCAGTTCTCTATATATCTTCTCACGAATAGCAGGTTTTAAAAGCTCATATTTGCCTCCTTTTTCCTGTAAATAGTTTTCAACTACATATTCTTTCCATTTCATATTTTCAAATTGGTGCTAACGTTAGGTGTATGATTTGTTTGGTGATAATCGTTTGCGAAGCGATAGCGAAGACAAACTATTTGCCAAATGAATCATACACAGTGTTGAACTAACCCTCCTTACCAGTCGTGAGCTTTTTACTACCTTGAAAGGTCAAATATTAAAATTTGTTATTATGATTTCAAAAAAAAGCAACGCTAGTTGATGAAGCTTTAGCTAAAGTACCTCATTTTAAAGAATTACACGATAGATTACTTCGAGATTTTACCATTCAAGGTAAAGCCAAGAGTACCTTTAACAATTATATCCGTTGCCTTGCACACATGGCTTTGCATTTTAATCAAAGTCCAGAAGGTTTGGATT
>NZ_AFPB01000005.1 GCF_000218485.1 Aquimarina agarivorans
TTAGCTGTAGTCTTTTTTAACTTTCCCACGTTATATAATCCAAAGTTCCATCTTGATTAATATTTAATACTAAAAGCTGATTACAAGGTTCTCCATCTATATCAATTGAGTAGTCGAAAGTTGCTAAATAAGAAGCTTGCGGATAAATTCCAACTCTTATTAATTTCAGTTGCTCCATTAAAAGACTATTTCTTGATTTTTTACGATTTTTCAAGTCGATTACTCCATCTAATTCACTTTCGTCAAGTTCGTCAAGATAGAAATTCAAATAGTCCGATGTCATACTTACTTCTTGTTCAAAGTCAGCTTTTATATACCTCCGATTTTGATTATCAAATTCAGGTATTCTGTTCACGAATTCAAGTATTTGATTTAATTCAGATTGATTTGTTGATTCCGTCTCAAAATTTAAATCCAAATTAATTTTTCTATTTCCAAACTTTAAAGTCCAATCGTAATAATCCTCAAGTTTTCCCAAGTCAATTTCCGTAAAATCTGGTTTTTCCAAAACTTGGATTTCTTCGGTGGTATTTTCAGGTTCTTTTTTGTTTCTTTTAAAAAAATCAAATAATCCCATTTTCGATTGTTTGGTCAGATTACAGCTAACGTTAAATATATGGCATTTAGGGCAGAGGACAAGCGATTAATTTCGGTTTTGCACTAAGCCAAACTTTTGCATTTTGATTTATCTTTTTTAAATAAAGCCAAATCAAAAGATTTGGCGACCTAACAAAAAAACACAGACTTTTCGAACCGACTTAAA
>NZ_AFPB01000004.1 GCF_000218485.1 Aquimarina agarivorans
GATGGCTCTGATATGATAGAGCGGAATTGCATTCCGTTCTTACAAAGCGAATAAAATATATAGAAATCCACAGCTTGTTTTAGGTTGTGGATTTTTTGTTTTTAAGCAGAAAAAGCTTGTTTGGTTTTAAAGTTTTGGACTACGTTATCAATCAAAAAGAAGAGTTTACTTTTAGTGTCTTCATCTAGTTTTTCAATATCATAAATACGTTGTAATACAGCTTTATCTAAATTAGATACTTCTGCTTCTCCTATTAAGAAATCTACAGATACATCGAAAGCTTTAGCCATTTTTAAAAGAATTTCTACAGATGGCATGTTCTCATTACGTTCATAGTTTCCTATAATCGTTCTGGAAACTTTAATTTCCTTAGATAAATCAGTTTGCGACCAATTTTTCTTCTTTCTGAGCTGTATTATTTTACTTCCTATGTCTAACATAATTGGCGCATATCAATGATAAATACTGTATTTATACAAATTTAGGTAATTATTTTTGACAAAAGACTAGTAATGTTTCTTACTAAATGAAAAGCTAATTGTATATTTGTCAAATAAGTTTGACAATAAAAAACTTTTCAACAAAAT
>NZ_AFPB01000003.1 GCF_000218485.1 Aquimarina agarivorans
TGTAATTTTTGTTTTCAAATAACTGATTTACAGAGACTTTTTCAAAAATACAAACACTTAAAATCTGTAGAATTGTGTAAAGTTCTTGTTTCAATTTTAGTTTTTTCTTCATGATGGCTACCAGTAAGTAAACACATACTGCTACCCATATTTGTGTATAAACAGCATTTAGACTTGTTCCAAAAAATTTCTTGATTCGCAAGTGTTGCTTTATCCACTTAAAAAATAATTCGATTTTCCATCTTTCCTTATAGAGATCCGCTATTATCTGAGCATCATAATGAAAATTGTTGGTCAAAAACACGATTGTTTTATCCCTTTCTTTATCATAGAACTTGATACGCCTAAGTTTTCAGGATAATTCTTTGATGAATAGAACCCTGTCAACTTTATGGTTTGGTCACATTTGAAGCCTTTTGATTTATCTACTTTCCTTGAGTATAAGCGCCGAAATTTAAAGTTGCGCTTTTCCCTGAGAACAAAATAGCATTGGTGTTCATGTATTTTATAAAGACTCTCAAAATCTAGATATGCCCTATCCATGATATAAAAAGCACTGGGTTCTAAAAGCAAATTGTCCAAGATATTAACATCATGCACTTTCCCATCTGTAATTTCTATAAAGGTTGGAATAGAACCTCGTAAATCTAATTGGGTATGCATCTTGACCGCCCCCTTTTCCTTTCTGAACTTTGCCCAAGGAAATAGGGATAAGCATAAATCTATGGTACTACTATCCAAAGCATAAGCAATCTCTTCTATATCGACCGAAAATGAATGTTCTTCTTTATAGAGCCGTCTTGCTTGCTGTATAAGAACTTGTGCAAATTCGGCATAAATTCTCCAGTCTCTTTTCGTATTTGCCTCAGATAAGGTCGAACGCTTTACCTTACTCTTTACACCCGAATGATAAAGCCGTGTTGGAATAGCATTCAAACAAGATACTATATCCCGTAAACTCTCCCAACCAGTCAACTGAGCAAATGCCATGACTATAAATTGTTCCCAACAGGTAAATGATTTTACACGATAATTGCCTTTATACTTGTCAACATATTTGTTGAATTCGTAGCGTGGAACAAAATCCAATAACTGCGATAAAATAGTCCTGCCTGTGTTCATTTTGCAAAACTCAACACTTTATCCAAAAAATGATTTCAAATCGAAAAGTATTTCAATGAACGCTAGACTACTGTTTATAATA
>NZ_AFPB01000002.1 GCF_000218485.1 Aquimarina agarivorans
TTATATATATAAATAGTATCTTTTGTTATTTAACTTTGTTTTTAAACGGTAAAAAACATCTTTTCACCTCCTTAATTCTGCTTTTAAATTTAAATTAACAGGAAAAATTGACTAAAACAAAATAGCAATAGGAACTGTTTTTTATAATTTGAAGGTTCATTAGATAGTGAAAATCAGTGTCAATCAGTTTATAAAACATGCGGTTAATATGTGATTCTTCAAAAAATGGTACTCAAAAGTGTAGTAATATAGCTGAAAATCTTCTATCAATTATTAACTTTTTCTAAGGGAAAACCCTTAGGCTTTCAGGGTAAACCCTTAGATCAAATTCAGGGTGTTTGTAATTCCGCATAACTACTTGTATATGTTAATTTTGTCTATTTTACTCACGTTTAATTTTAAATATAGAGTAAAATGAAAAAAGTAATTACAATAATGGTAATGAGTTTGTTAGTGTTAACTAGTTGTACAGATTCTTCTGAAGAATTAGTGCAGTCACAAGCTGAAAAAAGTAACATTGAATTTAAAGCTGAATATATTGACAAAGATGAAGTCCAAAGCCCAGATGACCGAGGGAAGAAAAAGAAGAAATAAAGTAATGATATCTTTAATAAGGATCATAATATTTACTAGTGTTATTGCTCCTTACATACACATATTTTTGTCGAAAAAAGATACAGTGAATGTCTTTGGATTTAACAATCTAAGGACTTTTCTGTTTGTAATAGGTTTACCTATTTCCCTTTTTACATGTGCAAATGTCCTATTATACATTACAAAATTTATGGAGAAAAAT
>NZ_AFPB01000001.1 GCF_000218485.1 Aquimarina agarivorans
AAACCTTTACGATCGGTTAGGTAATAATGACAGCCTTTTACGGTGCTGGAAAAACTTCTTCCGTATAAACTGACGATTTCGTTTTCAGTATTTTTTAATGGGAACACGACACAGTTTTTCAAATGAGGTAACAAATAGGCGACTTGGTTTCCTCCGTTTCGATGGTTACTGCCCACTTCGACTAGTTCTTCTAAGCCTCTACTTTCTAAATAGTGCAATGCTTTCTTACTTCTTTTGAGTTGTGCTTTTAATAAATGGAAGATTTCAGAAGTGCTTTGTGTGGTTTTTACCCCTAGTAATTCTTTACATTTTAAAATGGCTTGATGTTTACTGCAGCTTTCTTTCAGCATCACAAAATCAATCACATCGATCACTTTATTGCCATGATCGCACTTGCCACTAAAACAAAATACCATATTAGTATCTGTATACACGCGCATGCTTGGCGTTTTATCCGCATGAAAAGGACAATGCACATGGTTGTTTTTGATTTCTAATCCGTAATGCTGCAGTACCATTTGGGTAGATAGTTTGTTTTTGATTTCGTGGATGTTCATTGATTTTGTTGTCTTTAAAACATTTGTGTTTATTTGATACGCTCCAAAAGTATTTAAAAAGTATCTATTCGACAACATTAAATGTGCTTAATTAATTCAAAATATGATTATATGTGACTTTTTGATAAATTTACATATCTGGAATTATTAGTTTATGGAGCATATTGGTTTTATTATCAAAGAATTGAGAACAAAGAATAACATGACACAACAGCAAATAGCTGATCTTGTGCATATGCATCGTTCTAATTATTCTAGAGTAGAAAAAGGTGAGCGAGACTTGTCTATAGAGTCGATAAAAAAAGTAGCTGATTATTTCACCTTGACTATTGACGAATTAGTTTCTTATGAAGGTGGTACTCCTAAAGAAGTGGTTATTGAAGATAAAGGAGTCTTAGAACAGGTAAAACTTATAGCACAACTAGATGAAGATGAAAAAAATGTAGTCTTTAAAATGATTGATGCTTTTCTTACTAAAAAGAAGTTTAAAGAATTCTTTAAAGAAAATATGGCTTCATAAGCTTAACGATCGTACTTAATATCCAATTCTAATTTGCGAATACGTGAACGAATAGCACCGCCATTACGCTCAAAGATGACGGATAACTCTTTTACTGATTTACCTTCACAATACAGTACTTCTAATTTCTCATCATCTTTGGCTTCCCATTTGGCATAAGCTCTTTTATGTACGAGACGTTTTTCCTCTAGTGTATAGGATTTGTCTTTTACACCTATGTGAGATTTGTAAATTTTATCGATATAAGAAAAGCCTTCGTGTGTGAAACTTAATGGGATTTCATAACATTGTTTGTCTATTCCTTTACGGTAATAGGTTGATACACTACTAGCTTTTAGATCGTCAATAGAAAAAAAATATACTTGATTTTCTACTGGTTTATTGCCTGCATTTTGATAGACCGCTATAATAATTGGAGTGTTGGTAAAAGACTGCATATTTAAATGCTTCTCTACATCTTCGCAGGTAAAATCGAAATAGTATTGCCCATCTTTTCTTTTGTAAAAACCACGGCACTTCACATCGACTTCGATATTAGCATAATTACGGATTAGAAAATCTCCGCGCTTAATAGTTTTTTCAGCGTTTCGGGTATAAAGCTTAAAGCTTTTTTGGTCTTGGTTCAGTTCTTCTAGTATTAAGCCGCTAGACATGGCTTGTTCTTTAAAAACTTCTTGTGCTTGAATCCCTGCACGATACCAACCCTCTGAAAACTGTTTGTACTTTGCAGATTCTGATACTTTGAAGGGCTTCCAATGCGACTCGCCTTGGTAAATGATAGAATCTTTGGTAATAAAATCGATATAACTCAACTCCACATAATCCTCTACATAATCATGTTGTAAAACGCCGTTGCTTATGTTGATTACGTGGTAGCCCATTGTATAGTCTATTTTACCTTTTCAAACTCGATAGCGCCTTCAGGCAAATAAGGTAACTTACCTTCAAAATAATATTTACCATCTAATGACTTATAAAACTTTAAAAAATCATAAGACCTCGTATCATCATAATTTGATCCTGAAATATTCTTATGATGATACAAACCTAAAGTATCACCTACTTGAATAGCCTTTAATTGATCAATAAAATGATAACCTTCCAATTGGAATATATTATTTCTTGTGTCCAAAATAAACTCTTCTCCCGCCTCTTCAGATTCATAATAATAAAGACCTTTCCATTCATTAGGCACCTCTAAAACAGCATTATCAACTTTATATAAATCTAAATAATAGGATTTTTTTTCTTCAGCTACTTTATCCCAATCTTCACAAACAATATCATAAGGTTTAGCTTCGTATTCGTTATAATTATATATCCATTTTACTAATTGTTTGTCTTTATCAATAACCTTTACTTTAAACACAACATCACGATTTGATTTACTGATAATTTTTATACCTAGGGTTTTTGAATCAATTAGACTAATTACATCTACTTTATATTTTGAAGGTTCAATTGTGTTATATTCATCAATAAATCCATCTTCAATAGTAATGTGTTGACCATGCGGATCACACGGAATTCTATTTTTTATATCAACCCATTTTTTCCCTAGAATAAACCTCTTAAAGTCTTCTACACTAGTGAAATACTTTTTATTTTCAGCTATTTTACTAAACTGTTTATTAGAAGTAAGAACACTAGTTTGTTGTTTTTTATTATCCGTTTGTTTTGTTTTAGAGCAAGCGCTTAAAAGCAACAATGTTAAACAAACTATTTGTAGTAGCTTCATCTTTAATTGTTTTTACGAACTTGGGTAACTGTATAGCTTTTTCCTTTATTATGTGCAGGAATTCCTTTTAAAGAATGATCATTTTTATCTAAAAATAATTTATTTGTGTGACTTTGACCATGATGAGCCCAACTAGTTCCTACTTCATAAAACCTATAGAATATTTTATCTTCCTCACAACCTCTTCCAACTATTACAACATAATGATCTGTAGTTCCTGGATCATCATAATCAGAATCCGCATTAATTATTTTACCATTATGTCTATAATTAACAGTATGATCTAAACCAACTAATACAGGGTTTCCTTTTTCTAGTTCAGAATTAATATAACTAACCCCATCTTTTGCTTTAGCCGTTAATGTTAATTTAGTGTGATCTTCATCTTCCAAAGCGGTTACAATCATTCCTGTTTTATAACCCGACATTTTACCCAGTCCTGCACTGATCAATAATTTTTGAGATGTTCTCCAACATCCATCCGTTTTCATAACTCCACTCTTACGCTCACTTTTATTAAACTGCGACATCCAAGCAACTTTATCGGTAAGATCAATGCATTTTTGATCACAGGAACAATTTTCATGACAAGTACAATCACTAACAGTATTCCTAAAAGATTCTCCTTTCTTATAAACTTCTTCTATCTTCTTTCGAATCTCCCAAACATAAGTTTTACCTCCAGCTTTACCTTTCTGCTCATATACAACCCCCTTACTATTCTTCTTATATTCTCCTTCTTCACTATGAAAAGTTGCATTACTCCAATAACTAGTCTTTTTTCGACCAACCGCTTCATCATCAAAAACAATAAAATTATCATTTCCTCCTTGCCCTACAGCTTTAGGCCATAATACGGCTAAATAAAAATCAGTAAGCGTATTTAATTTCCCTCTATGTTCAGCTAAATAATATTCTACATAACACAACTGTTCTTCAGCAGTCATATTCTTTAAATGCGATTTTTTTATTTTAGCTCTATGTATAAAATAATTTTTATTCAAGTCTTTAATCGCACTATTACCAAACTGAATTAAACCAACATAGCCATTACCATCTGCGTCAGGGTCTTTTTTATTATCAACATTAGGGCTAAACAAATGTTTCTCAGTCGTTTCTAGCGCCATAATCGTCATTAAATGGTTAGGGTCACATTCTAGTCGTTTAGAGATTTGTACTACACGTTTTCTAAATTCACAACTTACCTTTTTACCCCATACTAATTCAGGACAATCTGTATTCGAATTGCCCTGCGGGAACATCAATTTCAATTGATTGATAAAAGCAA